>CAZRYF010000034.1:0-49233 GCA_964604165.1 uncultured Enterobacterales bacterium | reverse complement strand
GAATGGTCGACACAGACGGCGACGGGGTCCCGGACAGCCCAGACAGCGACGGCGACGGTATCCCCGACGATGAGGATGATGAACCGAACATTCCCAATGACGATGATGAGGATGACGAGGAAGCTCCTTTCCCCTACACCGGCAGCTATGAGGGAGGGGTAAGCCTTGAGATCTGGAATACGGGAGGCGAGTATTGTCACGAATCCGAAGCGGAGTTCGAGGTCACCGAAGATGGCGATCTCTCCGGGGAGGGCTGGTGCTACAACGACTCGTTTGAAGACGAGGTCTCCCTGGCCTACGAGGGCGAGGTAGACGATGACGGTGAAATGTCGGGCACCGTCGAATTGACCCTCTGGCTTCCCGGCAGCGGGGGCGGCGGCCACGGCGGCGGCAACAACTGGGCGCTCCAGACCCTGGAATTTGAAATGTCAGGGAGTGCCAACAGCGAAGAACTCGACCTGGAATTTGACGGAGAGGTCGGCAGCCCCCAGTGGGGTTTCGATGTGGACGGCAAGTCCTGGGGAGAGAAGTAGGGCCAGCCAACCCGGCCTGGGAACCCATCGCCGAAAACGGCACCCAGTACCCCGCTACCTTGCGGTGGACCCGTGCTGAGACACGGTCGATCTCTATGACTTCGCCCGCCGGGGCGTGCCCATCGTCTTGGATGTGGGCGCTAGGAGCGCTGTAGCGCATTGCGGACCGAGAATGGCGCCGCACATGTGATTACAGGTGCTTACGGGAGGAGGGAACATGTCTGGACATGTGACCGACGAGCGGAAGTGTCTGGAATTGCGTGGGCAAGCCAGTCGACGGGAGCAATGCACTACAGCCTCCTAGCCCCCTGCAAGGACTTGAACGCCTACGAAGACGAACCCATCCCCGTGCTGGCCGACACGGATCTTCAGATCAAGGAATGGCTCGACATCCAGTCCTACCCGGCCATCAGCATCTTAGACGAGAACATGGATCTGCAAGTCTACTCCCCCAGCGGCCCCAGCTATGCCCTCGCGTGGCTCGGGGAGCGCCTGTAGCTACTGAGCCGGGCCCAGGTGTTCCACGCGCCCCTCGTAGACCTTTAGAATCGTCCGGGACGCCCCAAACCTCTCACGGGCCTCCGCCGACACGGCGGTATCCCCGAGGTACAGCGCCTTGAGCGCCCAGTGGTGCTCCAGGTGGGCGAGACCAGCTTCCGTGACCCGGGTGCCCGCAAGGTCCAGCACCTCCAGCTTGGGCAGGGCCCTCAAAGCCTCCAACCCCCGGTCATCCAGGGAGGTGCCCCTCAGGTAGAGCTCGATGAGCCCCTGCATGGACGCCAGGTGCGACAAGCCGGGGCCTTCCACCCCTGTCCCCGTCAGGTCCAGCACCCGGAGGTTCAGGCCTGAGAGACGCTCCAGGGTCGCGTCGTCAATTCGCAGGCCGGTCATGTAGAGACGGTTCAACCGAGGCAAAGCCGTGAGCTCGGAGAGGCCTCTGTCTGAAATGGACGTGTTCGCCAGGTGCAGGCGGACTATCCCCTGCAGCTGCAGAATCCCCGGGATCGCCGCGTCCGTGACCCGCTCTCCTTCCAGGTCAAACCAGCGCAAGGCCTGGAGCGGCACGAGATGCTTGACTCCCTCCCCCTGCACCTTGTTGTCGGAGAGCTTCAGCTTTTCCAGCGCGGTGAGTCCCGCAAGTGCAAGCAGACCTTCATCCGTGACCTGGGTTCCCCGCACCTCCAGGCGCCTCAAGGTGGGATTCGCGACCAGCCCCCGGAGATCGGCGTCTCCCACCTGGGGACCCACAAGGTCCAGGAACTCCGGCTGAACCCCCAAGGAGGCCGCATGGGAGACCAAACCCTGCCCGCAGTCAGGTTCCCAGCGCCGTACCCGGTCCACGGTCACATCTGGATGAAGAACCGCCACAGCATCCCAGGCACCTCCAAACCGCGGGGCAAAATAGCAGAGTGCCTGGGCAAAACCCCTTGGATCTTCAGTCACCAAGAAATGGGTATCCCCCACGGCTTGTCGCTTTCCTTGCCAACCATGCAAGGCCGAAGAAATGGCATTCTGCTGGGGTCGGTCCACACTGACCACCAGCACGGTCGTTCCGCCGGGTCCGAGAGAATCCGCCTCCGCACCCCGCAGCCAGAGATCCAACATCACCGCCGAGGGATCCGCAGCGGGACTGCCCGACACCCACACCCCGTCCACCACCACCGGCGGCGCGAGCCCCAGGGAATGGATGTCTCCGGAGATCCGAGTCGCGAGCCCCACCGTACCGGGTCTGGGAGGGTGATCCGCAGGCGGAGAACGCACCGATGGGATTTCCAGCGCCAAGAGCGCCAACCACCCCCACCGGGCCGGGAGAGCAGCGAGACATCCGAGGGCTGGCACGGAGAGAAGCCGCAGGTGATGGTCCCGCAAGTACCCGAACCAGAAACCGCTCCCCAGCAAAAGCATGGCCATGCACAGGGTCGCAACCGCCAGTCTGCGGGTGCGACGACAGGACAGACCGACAAGCGGCGCCGCCAACACCAACCCCGCGCAGCGCCCCCCTTGCAAAAGAAAGGCATCGAGCACCTCCCCCGGTGCCCCCTCGGCGCCCCCGGATGTGGTCAGGGATTGCCCGAGGACTCCAAACAGGTGGGGTCCGAGCAGACCCAAAGCAAGGACAACGGCAAGCTGGCCGTCTCGTCTTCTAAGGTCCCTCAAACCCAAAAAGACCAGCCCCGAAAGCGCCAGAGGGTGGTTCATGGCGGCCATGGCCAAGGCCCCTCCCCCGAGGGCCGCCGAAGCATTTCCCCTGCCTCGCACCAGGGTCAACACCCCCACCCCGAGCCAGACCGGCGCGAGGTATCCCTTGGCCCCGGACAAGGCTGTATCCACAAGGCCCGGGTCCAGGGCGAGGAGCAGGCCGACCGCAGCTGCCGCCATCCAGCGATTCGGTCGAATCCCTCGCACCAGCGCGTACCCAAGGGGAGCCACCAGAGCGTGAAACAGGAGCAACACCGTGACCGCCCCGGAAAGGGAGTCGGCCAGCCCCAGCGCCAACCGATAGGGCGGCGAGAGGCCCCAGCCATAGATCGGCGTGTGCCCCCCTCCGACCGGGTGGGCCGCCGCCACCCAGTAGGGCCCCACCGAGTCCGCCAGCATCATGACCGCATCCACATCCCGCACCCGCACCCAAGCGGCGACACCCCACAAGGCAAGAGGAAGCACCAGGCGCCAAAGTTGCGGGAGAATCACTACCGGCAAGCGCTCCAGACCCCGGCGTTCGCAGCTTGGGCCACCTGCTGGTCTCCGGAAAAGGTCTCCTCAAAAGCAGTGTTGGGGGGGACGGCGAACGTGCTCACCCAGCCGCCGCGAAGCAGCTCTCGCTGCACAAACCCTTCGACGCTGGGCGCCGTGTGCAGGTAGGCCAGGGTCCGACCGTAGTGGTCCTCGCACTCGGAATCGAAAGTGAGCCACACGTGGCGTTCGTCCAAACGCTCCCGCACATGGCTCGTGGCCTCGCTGCTGTAGCACTCTCCTCCCCCGCTCATCTCCGGAGCATCGATGCCGATGAAGCGGATCTTCTCGTGACTCGTCCCGTTGTCCACCCACGCCGTGTCCCCATCCACCACGTCGTACACCCGCACCAGGATCGGCTCCCGACACGGTGACGGCGCGACTGGCAAGTCCGCCGGGTCCACGCGCTCCGCTGAATCGAGATCGGCCTCAGAGGCGGTATCCACCTGACCGGTCTCCTCCAGTCCCAGGTTCCGGGTTTCAAGACAGGCCAACAGCAACATCCACATGCAGCCAGCCTATCGAGTAGCATCCTCTTGTGCGACGCCTCCTCTTCCCGGCTGCCATTCTTCTCCTGGTGCTTGTGGCATCTGTGCGGGTGGTGCGGGTGACCGATCACGCCATGGCGCCCTCGCTTCTGCCCGGAGACCTCTTGTTCCTGGGCCCCGGCGCCATCGCCCCAGGAGACGTGGCGCTGCTGTCTGACCCCGCCGAACCGAAACGACAGGTGCTGCGGCGCGTGGTGGGGGTCCCTGGCCACGCCGTTCGGGTCGCAGCAGGCCAGCTGGAGGTCGACGGCCAAAGGGCCCGCATTCGGGAAATGGGCCGCACAGAGACACACCTGACCCTCTCGGAGAACAACGCCTGGCTGACCCGGCGGCACCTGCTGCCGGATCGAGTGTCGCCAGAACCTGTGACGGTCCCTCCGGGCAGTCTCTGGCTCCTGGCCGACTCCCGGGAGGATGCCGTGGATTCCAGGTGGTGGGGCCCCGTACACGAGGACCGGGTGTCCTCCAAGGTCTGGCTGCGGATTGGAAAGGAGAACGCCTGGCGCGGCCCCTGGGCAGCCCGCGCCCAGGACGGCCCATGGAAGGTTCCGCCTCCGCAGTAGGGGTTCTGCGCGAGCTTGATCCAGCCCCCCACGTCCCGGGCCTCCCTCCAGGAGGCCACGAGTCATCGACTCTGAAGGCTACCACCCCCTCAAGCGATCTGCTTCTGCGTAAACCCGAAGCGCACCTTCAGGGTCATGTACTCCTCCCCTACATCCAATGAGAGCGCCTCTACATCCATCGCCAGCTTCAAGGGCTCCATGGCAGGCCGCAGAAGCCCATCCAGGTGCTCCTTCTTGAGAATCGGCACCCGGGCAAACCGGTGGACCTGCTGCGCGAGGAGCTTGGCGGCCAGGTCCTCCAGGAGCCCCCAGAAGACACCTTCCCCCAGCTTCAGGGCCACATCCCGCATCTGGCCCACCACCTCTCCGGAGTCCTTGTCATACTGGATGTCCTTCAGGTGAAGTTCTGCCCCAATGCGCTTCTCCACCGTAAAGGGTATTTCGATGTTCTGGTTCAGAAACACGGCCTTGCCGTGGGCGATCAACTTCACATGGGCTTCTGCCCCCAGGCTTTGCTGAGAAAACAGGAGGTCACTGCCCTCGCTGTCCAATTCAAGCTCCCAGTCCCCGTCGATGCGCACCACCTCCTCCAGCGCAGAGAGCACTTGTTCCCGGTGGTCGTCCCAGACTGACGCCGCCTTGTTCTTGACCCGCGAAAGTGCCTGGGGGGGACTGCGATCCTCAAGAAGACCCGCCACGCGGTCCCGCAGCGACAACTGCCGGGCGACCTGGCGCAGATTCTCCGTCAGGTCGAACTCGCCCTTTGCCACGGTGTAGGGCAAGGCGGCGCCGAACATCTCTGAGAACAGCGCCCGCCCAAGAGAAATGGAGAAGTGGTGGCCGTCAGTGATTTGCGCTGTGGACATGTGCACTCCCAAGAGGAGGGAGTGTACCGCAACCGTGCCGCCGGGAGGAAGCGGGCGGGCCGGCCCTACGCTTGGTGGCGGGGGACCGTCAGCTCGGTTTGCCGGAAGAAGTAGTTGATCTCCTCCGCTGCGGTCTCCGGTGCATCCGAACCGTGCACAGCGTTCTCCCCCACGTCGGTGGCGTACAGAGCCCGCAGGGTGCCGGGAGCCGCATCCGCCGGGTTGGTGGCCCCCATAATCTCCCGGTTCCGGGCGATGGCGTTCTCCCCTTCCAACACCATCACCACAGCGGGACCCGACGACATGAACGCCGTGAGCTCCCCAAAGAACGGGCGCTCGCTGTGCACCGCGTAGAAGCCCTCGGCCTCCTTCAAGGAGAGGTGCACCATGCGCATGGCAGCGACGCGAAGGCCTTCTTCTTCGAACCGGGCCACGATGGCCCCGATCTTGTTCTTGGCAACCGCGTCGGGCTTGATGATGGAGAGGGTGCGCTGGGACATGTGGATCTCCTTGGTGTGGCGGCGGCAGATATCGCAGGGCGACGAGTTCGGCCAGTGGCTCTCCGCGGTACACTGGAGCGGATGAGATTCGCAATTTCGATGTTTCTGCTCGCCTGCGTTCCGCCCTCCCAAGAGGAGAAGCCGCAAGTCCACATTGAACCGGCACTTCCAACCACAGCCGATGAACTGAAGGTGGTCTTCGACCTGGGGGATGCTTCCGCCGACTGGACCATTCGCTGGTTTCGGGATGACGATTGGGTAGATGGCCTGGACCAGGGCACCGTGTCGGCCCATGAAACCACAAAAGAGGAGACCTGGCACGTGGTGGTGGGTTCCGGAGATGGATTCAATTCCTTCGTAGAGGGGCAAGCCGAGGTCACGATCGTGAACTCAGCCCCGGAGGTGACCGTCAGCGTGAGTCCGGAGGCCCCCCTGGCCACAGAGGATGTGACAGCGCTGCCCGAGGCAACGGATGCTGATGGCGACGCGCTGGCCCTGTCCTATGCCTGGAAGCGCACCTCCGACGGGCAGGTCCTGGAGTCCCAGACCCTGAGCCAGAACTGGACAGGCCGAGGGGATGAGTGGACCGTGACCGTCATCGCATCGGACGGGACCGTGGACGGAGCCCCCGCCACCGCGAGCGTGAGCGTGGAAAACTCGGTCCCCAGGGTCCAGTCCGCGCAGATCGTCCCGGGAGTTTACACGGTGGAGTCAACCCTCTCCGTAGAGCTTGACCTGGTCGACGATGATGGGGACGAGGTCACCGCGGAGATCGAGTGGCTGGCGGATGGCGTGGTGATCCAGGATGGCACCTCGACGGAAGTGGCCGGCAGCCTCACGACAAAGCACCAGCAGGTGCAAGCCCGGATCACCCCCCAGGATGGCTTCATCGAAGGGGACCCGGTCCTGTCAAACACCATTGAGATCTCCAACTCCGCTCCCGAGATTGACATCGACGACTGGGTCCCTGCTGCCCTTTTTGAAGAGAGCACCGCCGACTGCACGCCCGACCCGGCCCGGGTCTCGGATGCGGACGGAGATTCGGTGACCTTTGGCTTTGCATGGTGGGCAGACGGCGTCGATCTGGGGG
The DNA here is from genome assembly GCA_964604165.1 of uncultured Enterobacterales bacterium. Classification (GTDB taxonomy): domain Bacteria; phylum Myxococcota_A; class UBA796; order UBA796; family CAJQPC01; genus JAYZDK01. The sequence goes on along the minus strand of CAZRYF010000034.1, from coordinate 42,400 downwards.
TCTCTACGGCGACCCTCGACGGAGCCTCCTTCGACAAGGATCAAGAAATTGAGTGCAAGCTGACTCCCAGTGACCCCGAGGAAGAAGGCGGCGTGCAGGTGGTGGATTTCGACAAGGTCCAAAACAGCCCCCCCACCGTCACGGGCGTGAGTCTTGCCCCAGTCTCTCCCACCATACAAGACGTGCTGACCGCCACGCCGAGCGGCCTGGAGGACCCAGACCCCGCCGACACGCCGTCGATGAGCTACCACTGGACGGTGGGGTCAGGAAGCAGCGCCAGCGCCGGCAGCACGCTCACCCTGGCCAGCTTCAGCAAGGGGGACGTGGTGCAGGTGACCGCAGAGGCCACCGATGGCGAGGACACCAGCGCCCCGGTCGCCGACCAGGTGACCATCCAAAACAGTCTCCCGACAATCGACAACTTCTCCCTCTCTCACACCGAGCTTGGCACGGAGGAGAGCCTCCAGGTCTTGAGCACGTCCACCAGGGATGCGGACGGGGACAGCGTCTCGATTGACTGGGACTGGACCGTCAACGGCCAGCCCGTCAGCGAGACCGGCACCGCCCTCTCCGGGTTCAGCTGGTTTGATCGCGGGGACACACTGCAGGTCACGGGCACCCCCTTTGACGGGGAGGACTCTGGCTCCCCCCTGGCGTCCTCGCCTGTCTCCGTGGTCAACACCCCCCCAACAGCCCCTCTGGCTGCAGTCATGATCATGGAAGACCCTTTCTTCGTCCCTCCGTCGGAGGAGCTGGTCTGCGGCGTGATGAACCAAAGCACCGATGCAGACGGTGACCCAGTCACCTACTCGTTCTCCTGGACCCAAGACGGCGTTCCGTACACGGGCTCCGTCACAGAGACCGCCGTTCAAAGCTCCATTGCGGGGTCTGAGTTCTGGCCAGGGGAACAGTGGGTCTGCACCGTGACCCCAAGCGACGGCTTGGAGGACGGCACCCCGGGCAGCACGCACCTTGAGATCCCCCTGCCCTGCGGGGCCTTGAACTTCTCCTCGGCCAACGGATACCCCCAAGCCACGGACTTCCCCCCCATTTCAGGGGATGCGACCCTGGAGATCTGGTTCTACGCCAACAGCCTGGCCGCCATGGACCTCCCCACCTATGGCCCAGTGCTCTTGGACACAGCCGACTCCACTCTCCAGATCTGCAGCGGCGGCACAGCGATCTCCGTCTGGGAAAATGGCTTTGGGTCCGGCGGAAACTGCAGCGACGACCTCAACACGGGCGTCTGGCAGCATCTGGCAGTCGTCCACGACGCCACGGCCGGCGAGGTGCTGGCCTACCTGGATGGCAGCGCCGTTGCACGCCAGTGGAGCGCCCCCATGACCTTCGGCGCCAGCGGTCCATTCACCTTGGGAGCCATGATCCCCGGAGACACCAACCAGTTCGACGGGCTGATCGGGGAGATTCGAGTCTGGAACCGAGCCCTCTCCCAAAGCGAACTCCAACAGAACATGACCCTCTGGCTGGACTCCACCCAGGAAACCGACCTGGTCGGTCACTGGCCCTTTGCCGAAGGCGGCGGCAACACGGCCCATGACCAGACCACTGGGGGCCAGAACTTCTTACTGTCGGACGACACCCTCTGGACCACCACGGAGTGCCCCTACTGACCGGGCCCTTCGGACCCTCCGGCAGTCAGCCCATCAACCCCTGCACCGCCTTGCCCATCTCGGCCGGGTTGCGGGCGATGGTCATGCCCGCGTCCTCCATGGCAGCGAACTTCTCCTCGGCGGTGCCCTTTCCCCCCGCGATAATTGCGCCTGCATGGCCCATGCGGCGGCCAGGAGGGGCCGTGGCGCCCGCGATGAAGCCCACCACCGGCTTGGACATGTTGGCTTTTGCCCAAGCGCAGGCCTCTTCCTCAGCGGAGCCGCCGATCTCCCCGATCATCACCACCAGATCTGTACCTGGATCGGACTCGAAGAGCTTCAGGGCGTCCGTATGGTTGGTCCCGATGATCGGGTCGCCGCCAATGCCCAGGCAGGTCGACTGCCCCACGCCGATGGCCGAGAGCTGCCCGACGGCCTCGTAAGTCAACGTGCCCGAGCGGCTCACCACCCCGATGCGTCCCGGGGTGTGAATGTGGCCGGGCATGATGCCGATCTTGCACTGGCCGGGGGTAATCACGCCGGGGCAGTTCGGGCCGACCATGCGGGTGGGCTTGCCCTCCATGTACCGGGAGACCCGCACCATGTCGTTGACCGGGATGCCCTCGGTGATGGGAATCACCAGTTCCACCCCCGCATCGACGGCCTCCATGATGGCGTCCGCAGCGAAAGGAGGTGGCACAAAGATGACCGACACGTTCGCCCCGGTCTCCTTTACCGACTCGGCCACCGTGTCAAAGACCGGCACGCTGTCCCGGAAGCGCTGGCCGCCCTTGCCGGGGGTAACTCCCGCCACCAGGTTCGTGCCGTACTCCATCATCTGGCCACAGTGAAAGCTCCCGGCGCCGCCGGTGATGCCCTGGCACACAACGCGGGTGTCCGAGTTGACGAGAATGGCCATGTCTACCCCCTATTGGATGGCGGCGACGATTTTTTCCGCCGCATCTGCCATGTCGTTCGCGGGAATCACGGCCAGGCCGCTCTCCGCCAGAATCTTCTTGCCCACTTCCACGTTGGTCCCGGCAAGGCGCACCACCAGGGGCACCTCCAGGCCGATCTCCCGCACGGCGGTGACCACTCCCTCGGCAATGACATCACACTTCATGATGCCCCCGAAGATGTTGACCAGGATGCCTTTGACCGCCGGGTCGTCCGTGATGATCTTGAACGCCTCGGTGACCTTCTCCGCGGTGGCCCCGCCTCCCACGTCCAGAAAGTTCGCCGGCTCCTCCCCGTAGGTCTTGATGATGTCCATGGTGGCCATGGCCAGCCCGGCGCCGTTCACCATGCAGCCGATGTTCCCATCGAGCTTTACGTAGGAGAGGTCGTGCTCGCCGGCTTCAACCTCCATCGGGTCTTCTTCAGCGACGTCGCGCAAGGCCAACACATCCTTGTGGCGGAACAGGGCGTTGTCGTCAAAGCCCATTTTGCAATCCAGGGCGATCACGTCTCCGTCGCCAGAGATGACCAGTGGATTGATCTCCGCCATGGAGCAGTCCTTGTCCATGTAGGCGTTGTAGAGCCCCAGAATGAACTTTACGGCCTTGCGTACGCTGCCACCTGTGAGCCCGAGCCCAAAGGCAATCTGCCGGGCCTGCCAGGCCCCCAGACCCACCGCCGGGTCGACCCACACCTTGAGGATCTTCTCCGGGGTCTCGGCGGCCACCTCCTCGATCTCAGTGCCGCCTTCTGTGGAGGCCATGACGCAGACTTGGCCCACGGCCCGATCCAGCAGCACCCCCAGGTAGAGCTCCCGGGCGATGTCGCAGCCGGCCTCCACGTAGAGACGCTGCACCACAACACCACCACGCCCGGTCTGCTTGGTCACCAGGGTCTTGCCCAGCATGTCAGTGGCTGCAGCCCGCACCGCGTCAGGTCCCTTGCAGACCCGCACCCCACCATCTCCGGGGACGCCATCTTGTCCCGCGAGCACAGCAGCAAGCGACTCGTCGCTACTGCTCTCCACAAAGCGACCCTTACCTCGTCCCCCAGCGTGGACCTGGGCCTTGACGACCTGGACCCCACCTCCGAGCTTCTCGGCTGCGGACACCGCCTCTTCCACGGTAGTAGCCTCAAACCCCTCGAGCACCGCGACGCCGTACTCCCGAAGGATTCCCTTTGCCTGGAACTCGTGGATCTTCATCGGCCCTGGTTCTCCGCCTTGAAGGAGCAGCGGTAGATGGGTACGCCCTTTCCATCGCGCAGGTTCAGGCGCTCATCAATGATCTGCGCGGCGATGCCGGAGCACCGGGAGAAGCCAAAGAGCACCGTGTTGAAATCCGAGTCCTTCAGACCCACCGCGTTCAGCAGCGTGCCTGAGATCGCGTCCACGTTCGGGTAGGGGTTGGAGACCTTGGGGTTCTCCTTCAGCACCTTGACCGCTCGGTCCCGCATGGCAAGCGCAGTCTTGAACAGCTCGTCGTCCCCGCAGATCTTCCTGCCCAACTCGTACTGGACCGTGGCCCGGGGATCTTCCGCCCGCAGCACCGCGTGCCCGAAACCATAGATGAGGTTCTTGGCATCCAACTCCGCGCGAATAAAGGCCTCGACCCGATCCGGATCCGAGCTGCCCACCTTGCGCACGAAGTTCAGGCAGTCCTGGTTGGCGCGACCGTGACGAGGGCCGGAGAGCCCCCCCATGGCTGCCGCCAGGGAGGTGTACATGTCCGCCAGACCACTGGCCACCGCCTTTCCTGTGAACGTGGAGAGATTCCCTCCTCCATGGTCCAGGTGAAGCACGTAGAACACCCGCAGCAGCTCTGTGAGGGCCTTTGGATCCGCATCCGGAACCCCCATCATGTGCACGAAATTTTCCACCAGGCCGCGCTCGGGCTCGCTGGGGATGGGGTCGCCCCACCCAGAACGCAGGCGGAAGATATTGGCCACAAGCTCGGGCATGCGGGCCACCACATTGCGACCATCCTCGATGTAGTCGCCCGTCCGGCCGGTCATGCCCAGGTACATCAGGCCCGTGATGAGCCACTCCATGGGGTGGGCATCCTTTGGCAGCCCAGCCAGCTGTTCGAGCACCCGAGGGTCGACCGTGGAGCGTGTCGCCAGGTCGGCCTTGAAGGCGGCGAACTGCTCGTCGTTGGGGAGGGTCTTGTGAAACAGCAGGTAGACAGCCGCTTCCGGGTCGATCTCCCACAACTCGGAGATCGGGTGTCCCACGTAGTGGAGGCCCTTGTGAGGGTCCACGAACGAGGTGCGCACCGTACCCACCGGGATACCACGCAGTCCCGTGTTCAGGTTCTTGGAAGTGACCTCGAAAAGCACGTCACCATTTGCCGACATCCTGCCTCCTGTTGCCGTCGTTGTTCGCCACCCACTTGAGGGACAAGTAACTGGCCCCGTAGGGCTGTCAACGCAGCACTGGGGCGTGGTTCAGGCCCCGTCCCCAGTGGGCTCCGGGGAGGAATCGGGTGCTTCCTTCTTCCCGCCGCCGGTGAGCTTTCGCCAGAGAATCGCAACCGGGTCGTAGAACCGGTCCACCACGCGCTCCTTCAGGGGGATGATGCCGTTGTCCGTCAGGCCGATATGCTCCGGGCAAACGTCGGTACAGCAGCGTGTGATGTTGCAGAACCCGGAGCCGAACTCATCGCGAACGGCGGGAATTCGATCCGCGGTGTCCAAGGGATGCATCTCCAGGCTCGCCAGGCGAATCATGAACCGCGGCCCGACGAAGGCATCCTTGCGATCGTGGTCCCGCAGTACGTGGCACACGTCCTGGCACAGAAAGCACTCCAGACACTTTCGGAACTCCTGGACCCGGTCCACGTCCTCCTGGTACATGCGGTGCTCGCCATCGGCCTCCCGGGCCCTTGGCTTGAACGGTGGAATCCGTTTGTTCTGCTCGTAGTTCCAGCTGACGTCGCAGACCAGGTCCTTCATGATCGGGAAGGTACGCACCGGCTGGACAGTGATGGTCTCGTCCGGACCAAAGGTGTTCATACGGGTCATGCAGGAGAGGGCGGGCTTGCCGTTGATCTCCATGGAACAAGAGCCACACTTTCCTGCCTTGCAGTTCCATCGGACCGCCATGTCGTTGGCCTGCTCGGCCTGGATGCGGTGGATCACATCCAGCACCACCATGCCGTCGTCCACCACACACTTGTACTCCTGGAAGGCGCCTCCCTCGGCATCACCCCTCCAAATCCGAAAAGTCCGTTCACTCATGTCATTCTCCTCGAGCCCGGGTCAGACCCGGCCTTCCAGCACATCATCGATGCTCGCTCTCGCAATCCGCGCCAGCTCCTCGGGCGGGTCTGAGCGCACTTCCTCGCGCACCTCCATGTCCCCTCCAAGTCCCTTGCGAATCACCACGTTTTTGTTTCCCCACTCCTTGTTCTCCCCTTCAAAGTCTACGCGGGTGTGGGCGCCTCGACTTTCCTGGCGCATTCGGGCGGCGCGCGCGACGGCCTGGGCGGTCACCACCAGACTGGAGAGGTCCATTGCCTCGTGCCAGCCAGCGTTGAACTGGCTCGACCCATGGGCCTTCACCGTCTTGATCTCCAAAGCCAACTCCTCGAGCTTCCCGATGCCCGTGGACAGACCTTCATCGCTGCGAACAATGCCCACGTACTCCCCCATGACCTCTTGCAGCCGATCGTGAAGCACATAGGGGTTGGGGCCGTCCTCTCGGTTCAGCACGCTCGTTGCAGCGCGGATGCTGCTGGTGACCTGGGTGTCTGAGACCTTGGGCTCCCCATGCAGCCCCTCCACATACGCAGCAGCCCCATCCCCAGCGAGCTTTCCAAAGACGATGAGGTCTGAGAGGGAGTTGCCCCCCAGACGGTTGGCGCCGTGCAGTCCCGCGCAGCACTCGCCGCAGGCAAAGAGTCCCTGCACGCGAGACATCTGGGAGTCCGCATCCACCCGGATGCCACCCATGAAGTAGTGCAGCGTGGGCCCGACCTGCATGGGCTGTTTCGTGATGTCCACCTCGGCCAGCTCCTTGAACTGGTGGTACATGGACGGCAGCTTCTTCTTGATGAACTCTGCGTCCCTGCGGGTCGCAATGTCCAGGTAGGCTCCGCCGTTGGTGGATCCACGGCCAGCCTTGACCTCGGCGGTGATCGCCATGGCCACCACGTCACGGGTCAGCAACTCAGGCGGCCGACGGGCCTCCTTGTCCCCCGCCAACCATCGAGCGGCCTCCTCCTCGGTGTCCGCAGTCTCATCGGCAAATCGATCCGGTACATAGCGGAACATGAAACGTTCCCCTTCGCTGTTGGTCAGGATTCCTCCCTCCCCGCGCACGCCTTCGGTCACAAGAGTGCCGCGCACAGAAGGCGGCCAAACCATGCCCGTCGGATGGAACTGGGTGAACTCGATGTCCATCAGCTCTGCGCCCGCGTTGTAGGCCATCGCCGCGCCGTCCCCGGTGTACTCCCAGGAGTTGGACGTGACCCGCCAGGCCTTTCCTCCCCCGCCAGTGGCCATAATGACGGCCTTGCAGCGAATCAGAACAAAGCGCCCGGTCTCCCGCCAGATGCAAAGCACCCCAGCGATGCGTCCAGAAGCATCCAGGAGCAGTTCCAGGGCCTTGCACTCCATGTGAACGTCGAAGCCCTGGTGGATCCCATGGTCCTGCAGGGTGCGAATCAACTCCAGACCGGTGCGGTCCCCCACGTGGGCCAGACGCGGAAAGCGGTGCCCCCCAAAGTTGCGCTGGTTGATCAGCCCATCCCGGGTCCGGTCAAAGACCGCCCCCCAGTCCTCCAGCTCCCGCACCCGCTCGGGGGCCTGCTTGGCGTGCAGCTCCGCCATGCGCCATACGTTGAGGAATTTCCCCCCGCGCATGGTGTCCCTGAAGTGGACCTTCCAGTTGTCCCGGTTGTCCACATTTCCCAGGGCGGCCGCCATGCCCCCTTCGGCCATGACCGTGTGTGCCTTGCCCAGGAGCGACTTGCACACAATGCCCGTGTTCAACCCGTGGGCCGAGCACTCAATGGCCGCCCGAAGGCCCGCACCCCCGGCACCGATAACGACCACATCGTGGTCAATGGTTTGAATCTCTGAAACGTCCACCATGGCTACAGTCCCCAGGTGTTGAAGTCTTGAATTCGCCCAGTGGCCACCATGCGCACATAGACATCTGCAAATCCCACCCAGATCATTGAGATCCAGGCCCAGAGCTTGTGGCGCTCGTTGAGCCAGGTCACCTTCTTCCACACCGAGTACTTGGCCTTGGGGTTGCCATCACAGCTGGTAAAGCAGTCGGAGCGCCCCCCGACCATGTGCCGGCACGAGTGGCAACCAAAGGTGTACAACCCCAACAGAATGGGATTGACCGTCAGCACAATGGAACCCACGCCCACGCCGAACTGCCCCGCCCGCCAGAACGAAAGCCAAGCGTCATAGGACAGGACGATGATGTACCCCACCGCCACGTACCACATGTACCGGTGGAAGTTCTGCACCAGAAGCAGGGCGGTTTCCCCCTTGTACTTTTTCTGGGGCATGCCACCCACAGCGCACGCGGGAGGGGAGAAGAAATAGGCCCGGTAATAGAACTTCCGGTAGTAGTAGCAGCTCATTCGGAAGCCCAGGGGCCCCAGGAGAATGAGCCAGGCCGGAGAGGTGGGCAGAAACGGGGGCCAGATCGAAGCCAGCCAGTCAGGCCAGGCGCCCAGCCATGCATGGCCCAGGGGGACTGCGCCGGCAGCGGTCAGGTCCACAAAAAGCGTGGGCGAATAAAACGGCGAAAGGTATCCACCGGACTCATCACCGACCCAGTAGTGGGTTCCCTGAAAGGCGGCCCAGGTGGTGTAGACACTGAAAATCAGAAAGCCGAGGCCAGTCCACGTGGGCTCCACCCACCAGGGATCAGACCGCCGGGTAGCGGCGAGCCCTTGCACGTGGCCGCCGACCATTTCTTCCGCCATGACGTCCTCCTCTTTCAGACCTTCCCAACAGGCAAGACTTGAATGGCGTCCCACCATAGCAACCGGCAGGCCTGGATGCCAGGGTGGACCGGCGCCGCCTGGTGCGGTTAGAAGGGCGCTCGCAGACCGGGAGACCCGCATGCGCCTGTCCAGCGCCACTTCTCTGACCGACATCGGCCGTCACCGGCAGCACAACGAAGACTCACACCTCGTGCTGGAGGACCTGGGTCTCTTTGCCGTGGCGGATGGAATGGGAGGCCTGGAAAAAGGAGAGGTGGCCTCTGCCACTGCCATTGCTACCCTCGAGGCCGCGCGAAACCCCATTGAAGAGCTCCTGGTCAACGCCGAGGCTGATGCAGGCGCCCATGGACGCGTCCAGCTGGCCCAGGCCCTGGACATGCTGCCCCACGTGGCAAACGACCGGATCCAGGCCGTCACCGGCGGCGCACAGTCCGGCACCACCCTTGTGGCAGGTCTGGTCAGCGATGGACACCTGTTGTTGACCCACGTGGGTGACTCCCGAGCCTATCTCTTTCGCGACGGACAGCTGCGCCAGCTCACAGAAGACCAGACCGTGGCGGCAGCCCAATTCCGCGCCGGGCTGATCTCCCAGGAAGAACACGATCAGAGCCCGTACCAGCACATGCTCTACCAGGCCCTCGGCACGGCGGGACAGCTGGATCCAGACCTGCTTTGTGAACCGCTGGCCGGCGGAGATGTACTGCTTCTTTGCAGCGACGGCCTGACCGGCCCTCTCTCCGACGCCGAGATTGCCGAGTTGTTGGAGACCACAGACGACCTGGATGCACTGGCTCAGGAGTTGATCCGGCGGGCCAACGAGGCGGGGGGACCCGACAACATCACCGTGGTGCTCGCTCGTACCGAGGAAGGCGTCCTGCCTGAAGAGGTGGAGGGCCACCGGGAAGCCCTCCGCTCGTCCAGCATCCTCTCGGGCATGAACCAGCGAGACCTGGCGATGCTTTCCCTGTACCTGGACGAGTACGTCCACGGAGCCGGCCACGTCTTCGAGTCGGAGATGGGTCTTCACCTGCTCCTGGATGGCACCGCCCAGGTAGAGGGAGGCCGATCCCTGGCGCCAGGAAGCGTCTTTGGTCTCACCCCATTCCTGGATGGAGGGGAGTCCCTTGTGGCTGTGGAATCCACCAGCGAATGCACGGTCGCCCTGTTGAGCCGCGGCTGCTACGCCATGCTCAAAGAACGTCGCCCATCCCTGGCCGTGGATTTACTGCACGGACTCTTGGCGGAGGTGGCCCGCCGAAACCGCGAGGCCTGATCTCACCCGACCTCCTTGGGAGGGCTACAGACCCAGGAAATCCTTGACCCGATCCGCCTGATACAGACCCAGGAAATCCTTGACCCGATCCGCCTGATCGGTCTTTTCCCAGGAGAAGTGCTCCCGGCCAAAGTGACCATAGGCTGCGGTTTCCTGGTAGATGGGACGCAGCAGATCAAGGTGCGAGATGAGGTCCGCGGGCTTTGTGGGAAACAACTCCCGCACGCAAGCGGTCAGCGCATCGTCGGAGGCCTTTCCGGTGCCGTAGGTGTCCACCATGATGCTGACCGGCTCCGCCACACCAATGGCGTAGGCCAACTGCACGAGACAACGGTTTGCAGCTCCAGCCGCCACCAGGTTCTTGGCGGCATAGCGCCCCAGGTATGCAGCAGAACGATCCACCTTGGAAGGGTCCTTCCCGGAGAAGGCGCCGCCCCCGTGGGCACCGTGACCGCCGTAGGTGTCCACGATGATCTTCCGCCCGGTCAAACCGCAGTCCCCCATGGGACCACCCACTACAAACCGCCCGGTGGGGTTTACGTGAAAGGTCGTGTCAGCATCCACCAACTCCGAAGGAAGCACCTTCCGAATCAGCTCCTCCACGATGAACGAGCGCAGATCCCCATCCGAAACAGAGTCGCTGTGCTGGGTCGAGATCACCACCGTGTCGATGCGGGCCGGGGCACCGTCCTGGTACTCCACCGACACCTGGGACTTGGAGTCCGGTCGCAGCCAATCCACCACGCCGCTCTTTCGCAGACGCGCCAGCTCCGCCACAAGCTCGTGGCTGACCGCAATGCTCAGAGGCATCAGGGAGTCGGTCTCATCACAAGCGTAGCCAAACATCATTCCCTGGTCGCCAGCGCCCTGCTCCGAATGGAGCCCCTGCCCTTGGGTCACCCCTTGGGAGATGTCCGGAGACTGCTGCTCCACCGCCACGAGCACAGAACAGGTCTTGCCGTCGAAACCCTTGTCCGTGTGGTCATAGCCGATGTCGAGGACGGTCTTCCGCACGAGGGGAGCAACGTCCACAATGGCCTTGGAGGTGATCTCACCTGCGACCACCACCAAACCGGTCTTGACCAGCGTCTCGCAGGCCACGCGAGAGTGGGGATCCTGGGCCAGAAAGGCATCCAGGACCGCATCGGAGATCTGATCGCACATCTTGTCTGGGTGCCCTTCGGACACGGACTCGGATGTAAACAGGCTTCGGTTCACGGACATATCGTCCTCCATTGGCCCTCGGTCCTATCCGAGTTCCTTCCGAATTGCACCTGCTTCCAAGCGGAAGCCCCAAAGGGCTCAAAAGAGCCGCTTCCTCTTGCTGCTTGAAAGAATGCCCAGGGCCTCGCGGTACTTGGCCACTGTCCGCCGCGCACACTTGATGCCATCTTCTTCCAGCGCCCTGACAATGCCCTGGTCGCTCATGGGCTTCTTTGGGTTTTCGTTCCCCACCAGCTGCTTGATTCGGCTCTTTATCTTGATCGCCGAGATGTCTTCTCCACCGGACTGCTGCACCCCGGAGCTGAAGAAGTACTTCAACTCCAGGATTCCATGGGGACACTGCAGGTACTTGTTGGAGGTCACCCGGCTGACCGTGGACTCGTGCACCTCCACGGAATCCGCCACATCGCGCAAGACCATGGGGGTCAGGTATTCGGGACCCTTCTCAAAAAAGTCCCGCTGTCGTTCCAAAATGCACTTCACCACCTTGAAGATGGTGCTCTGGCGCTTGTAGATGCTCTTGATCAAGAAATCCGCCGAATCCAGCTTTTCCTTGATGTACGCGCGGTCCTCCTTGGTCCCCGCCCCCGCCAGGACCGTGCGGTAGTAATTGGAAACCCGAAGCTTGGGCATGCCGTCTTCGTTGAGCAGAATCTGCCACTCCCCACCGAGCTTGAACATGTACACGTCCGGCGTGATGTACTGGGGTTCCACGTCCACGTAGCCCCGCCCGGGCCAGGGCTCGAACTCCCGGATCATCTTGTGGTACTCAATGATGTCCTCGACATCGAGCCCCATCGCCCGAGCCACGGCCTGGTAGTTTCTCTTTTCGAAGTCACCCAGGTGATTTCGGATAATTTCCACCATAAATGGGTCTTCCGGGTAGCGTATGCGGGCCTGCACGACGAGACACTCAGCGAGGTTCATGGAAGAGCAGCCCGGCGGGTCCAGGGACTGGATGATCATCTGGGCGCCTTCTGCGTCCTCCAGGTCAACCTCGACCTCCTGGGCCACCTGCTCCAGAGTCAGTATCAGGTACCCCCTCTCGTCCAGATTCATGAGTATGGCCGCAGCAGCGCGACGTTCGCCGTCCGTGCAGTGCTGCATGCGCATCTGCCAACGAAGGTGGTCCGACAGGGAGTCCGCGCTGACCAGGTTGGCCTCGATGGGGGGCAGGTCCTCGTGGATTGTGCCCCGGGACCCCCCCGTGAGCCTTGGGCTGGTCTGGTAGCTCTCGAGGACCTTCAACCAGTCCTGATCCGTGTTCTCCTTGCCGTTGTTTTGATCAATAAGCTCACTCTTGACCGCAGCACAAGAGGCGTCCAGTGCCTTTTCAGCCTCGGACTTCTCCGGAACCTCCGTTCCGGGGATTTCCTCAAGGGCTGGATTCTCCAGGAGCTCCTGCTGGATGTTCTCCACCAGGTCCAATTGGGAGAGCTGGAGGAGCTTGATGGCCTGCTGCAACTGCGGCGTAATGACAAGCTGCTGCTGAAGCTTCAGGTGCTGCTTGAGTTCGAGAGCCATGGCTTGTCCCGTCCGCGTGGGAACCGCAGAATCCAAGTCTGGCACGGTCTTTGCGTGCGGTCAAATCAGGGAGTCAACTCTCCACACGCAAAGATTGGGCCAAATTCCCAGGTTTACCTTCGATCGCTGTGGTTCGGGGACTGACAAAAGAGAAACCCTCCCCGAGCCAACGGTCCCTCGCCACAGGGTCCGCCGCCACTTCCACGGCGGTACCGGACAGCACGACGCGTCCCGAGTCCATGAGCAGCACCCGGTCGCACAAGGCCAGAGCCTCTCGCACCGCGTGGTCGGTCAACAACACACCCAGACCTTCCTGGGCCAGACTTCGGAAAAGGCCGCCGAGTTCCTTCACGATCAGGGGATCGAGCCCCGAGAACGGCTCATCCAGAAGCAAAACCCTCGCTCCCACCGCGAGACACCTGGCCACCTCCAGTCGACGCTGCTCTCCTCCCGACAGCTGCCTTGGGGTTCGGTCCCCGCAGCTCCCGAGCCCGAGCCTCTCCAGAAGCGCTTGTGCTTCTCCAAGAGGAGCCCCCCGTGCTTCCAATGCCAGATGAAGGTGTCCCTTTGCAGACACCCCTGAGATAAGTGTGGGGGCCTGGGGCAGGTACCCCAATCCGCGGCGCGCCCGGACATGAAGAGGCCCCTTCAGGGCCACCCCACCGAGGAGGACCTCCCCTTTGGCCTCCACCCCTCCGGTGATGGCTTGAAAGGTCGTGGTCTTTCCCGCGCCGTTCGGACCCAGGAGCCCCACGATCTCCCCGGCTTTGACCCGGAGGGACACATCGTCAACCACACAGTGGGCCCCCCGGTAGACCCGAAGGCCTCTTGCCTGGAGCACCACGTCCGCATCCTGGGCGCTCATGGGGATTCCTCCTGCACCACGATGCGGCAGCCCTGGCAGTCCACTTTCCTTCCCTGGAAGTCCATGTGAATTCGATCGCCTTCCATGCGGTTGCCGCCCTGAACCAGCTTGGCTTTTCCGGAGAGAGAGACCGTTTCGCTGCGCAGATCCAAAGAAGCCACCTCCCCCGAGGCTCGCCAGGCTCCGCTTTCTAGCACCACAGATCCGGTGGCAGCCGCGGTGATCACCGTAGAATGCTCGTCGGTGCGAACCTCCAGGCGCTCACAGGCAATCTGCAGATCCCCTCGTGTGGCCTGCACCCCCCCCTCGAATACGGCCAGGCGCTCCTCCAGGCGGAACCGACTGGATGGCGCCTCCACTGTGATGCCTGGCCCCTGAACGGACCGCACCTCCACCCCAGCGGCCACAACCCCACTTTCCACCACAACCACCTTGTCTGCTGTCCCCTGGAGGTCCCCCGCCTGGGCATGCGCAGTCAATTCCACGCCCACCAGGGTCGCGAGCGGTCCCGGACTCAAAGCGGGGTCTGCAGTGCAGGCAAGACCCAGCAGGAAGAGCGCAGCTATGCTCTCTCCTCAGTGGTGAGCTTCAGGGGGGGAGCAGGCTCCTTGACCTCCTGCTCGACCATGCTCTCCCGATCCAGGCTGGCGCGGCGGACCAACGCTGCCTCGACAAAGGCCGAGAAGAGCGGATGCGGCTCCAGGGGACGGGACTTGAATTCCGGGTGGAACTGGCAAGCCACGAAATAGGGGTGCCGGGTCAACTCGATCATCTCGACGAGCTTTCCGTCCGGGGAGGTCCCGGAAAGGGAGAGCCCAGCATCCCGTAGCTGCTGGTGGTAGGCCGGGTTCACCTCATAGCGGTGGCGGTGGCGCTCCTCAATGGAGTCAGCCCCATAGATTTCCCCTGCCCGGGATCCTATCTCCAGGGAACAGGGATAGGCCCCAAGCCGCATCGTGCCACCCTTGTCGGTCACATTCCGCTGCTCGTCCATGAGGTCGATGATCTTGTGTTCTGTCGTGTCCGAAAACTCCCGGGAGTTCGCATCCGCCAACGACAGCATGCTCCGAGCGTACTCGATGACCGCCACCTGCATCCCCAGGCAGATGCCAAAAAAGGGCACATCCTTTGTCCGCGCATAGTTCACAGCCAGGATTTTGCCTTCAATCCCACGCTCGCCGAAACCGCCGGGCACGAGGATGGCATCCAGCTCCCCTAGAAGCTCGTCCACATTCTCGCTTTCAATGGTCTCTGAATCCACAAACTTCAGGTTTACCTTGCAGTCGTTGTGAAAACCGCCGTGGGAAAGCGCTTCGTTCAAGGACTTGTAGGTGTCCCCCAGGTGCACGTACTTGCCCACAATGCCGATTTGGGTTTCCCGGGCGGGGCTTGTGGCCCGCTCCACCATTTCCTCCCAGGCCTCCAGTTGAGGTGCAGCCGCCCAGATTCCAAGCTTCTCCAAAATGCGGCCGTCCAGGTCTTCCTCGTGGAAAACCAGGGGCAATTGGTAGATGTTCTTGACGTCAGGGGCCGCCACCACCGAGTCCACCTGCACATTGCAGAACAAGGCAATCTTCTGGCGGATCTCCTTGGGAAGATCCCGGTCCGCACGACAGATCAGAATGTCCGGCTGGATGCCCACCTGGAGGAGGGCCTTCGCAGAGTGCTGAGTAGGCTTGGTCTTGAGCTCGCCGGAGGTGGGAATGTACGGCACCAGGGTCAGATGCACATAGAGAACGTTCTCCTCGCCGGCATCCAGGCGGAATTGGCGAATGGCCTCGAGGAACGGAAGGGACTCGATATCACCCACGGTTCCCCCCACCTCCACGATGGCGAGGTCCACGTCCTGTGCAGCCTCCCAGATGAGGCGCTTGATCTCGTCGGTGATGTGTGGAATCACCTGCACCGTGCGGCCCAGGTACTCCCCTGAGCGTTCCCGGGAGATAACGTTCTCGTACACCCGCCCGGCCGTGAAGTTGCTTCGCTGGGAGCACCGCATCGACGTGAAGCGCTCGTAGTGCCCCAAGTCCAGGTCCGCCTCGGCACCGTCATCTGTGACGAAGACCTCACCGTGCTGGTAGGGGCTCATGGTGCCGGGGTCCACGTTGATGTAAGGGTCCATCTTGACGTTTGTGACCCGCAAGCCCCGGGCTTCCATCAAGGCGCCCACTGCGGCGGCCGAGAGTCCCTTGCCAAGGGAGGAGAGCACGCCTCCGGTGACAAAAATGAATTTCTTTCTCATGCTGGTTCCCCGGTGGAAAAAAGCTCTCGAACCCGTTCCAGGTCCAAGGGTGTGTCGACGGACGGAGTGGATTCCGGGACGAGTACGACTCGGATTCGATCACCGTATTCCAGGAAGCGAAGCTGTTCCAATTCCAAGTGAATCTCTCCCCCGGATCTCGGCCTCGAAGCAAACCGCTCCAGCGCCTCTCTTTGGTAGGCATAGAGGCCGATGTGCTGTAGCAAAGGGGCTTTCTGGCCCCGGGAAAAAGAAACTGCATCCGAGTTCTCATCCAAGGCCACAGCCACACCGGAGGCACTGGAACGGGCGACCGGAGCGGCCGCCGTGGCCACGCTCACCCCGGGGCAATCCAGGGCAGCCAGCACAAGCTCAACGCTTGTGGGATCCAGAAGGGGTTCATCCCCCTGGATGTTGACCACCTGGGACTCCTGACGGCTGCGCATGACCCAGGCCACGCGATCTGAGCCCGTGGCCAGGTTCTCGGGGGTCATGATCACCTCGGCCCCGAACCCAGCCGCTTCCTCGGCGATGCGAACATCGTCGGTGGCGATAACCACCGCATCCAGGCCACGCACCTGCAGGGCCCGACGCCAGACGTGCTCCAGCATGGACCGACCCGCAATACGGGCCAGCGGCTTTCCGGGGAGGCGGGTCGAGCGGTATCGAGCGGGAATGACGCCGATACAGCCCGAGTCCATTTCTACCGCTTGGAGAACTGGAAGCGCTTGCGGGCGCCCGGTTGTCCGTACTTCTTCCGCTCGACGACGCGAGCATCCCGGGTCAGGAAACCAGCCTTCTTCAGCTCGGAGCGCAGGTTCGGATCCTGTTGAATCAGCGCCCGCGAGATTCCCAGGCGAATGGCGCCGGCCTGGCCGGTCTTCCCTCCGCCTTTGACGGTGATGTGGGCATCCACAGCGTCCGAATTCTCGGTCATCTTCAGAGGCGCCATCAGCATCATCTTCAGCGTATCGCGATTGAAATACTCATCCAACGGCGTCTTGTTGACCAGGATCTGCCCAGCCCCAGGACGGAGAAAGACCCGAGCCACGGATGCCTTCCGTCGACCAGTACCGTACCACTGCCACTGCTTCATAGTCGCCATCACAAATCCTCAGACATGACCTGGAAAGGGCTTGGGCTGTTGGCCCGCATGGGGATGCTCCGCACCCGGATAAATCTTCAGCTTGGAGATCAGCTCACTTCCCAGCTTGTTCTTGGGAAGCATGCCCTTGACTGCCTGACGCAGAATCCGCGCCGGGTCCTTCTCCAAGACCTCCCGGGCTGTGGCAGTCTTGAGGCCGCCCACAAAGCCGGAGTACCGGTAGTACTTCTTGGCATCGAGCTTGTTGCCCGAAAGCTTCACGTTGGCCGCGTTGACCACCACGACGTAGTCGCCGGTGTCCACGTGGGGGGTGAACGTGGGCTTGTGCTTGCCGCGGAGCACCGTAGCAATGCGAGTCGCCAGGCGACCCAGCACCATGTCATCGGCATCAACGACGTACCACTCGTGAACCACGTCAGCCGGCCTTGCAGAGTATGTTTTCATTGGTTTCCACCACTTGGAGGGGCGCGCCAGATAAGGCCCTTCCTTGAAGACAGCGCCATTTAGTGGGCTGGCGAGCCCCTGTCAAGGGGGTTGACGACGACCTTTTCACTCCTCGGGGGCGGTGTAGACGGCAGATTCACCCAACACCAGGGCATTGAAGAAGATGTCCGCGGAACCAAAGCGACCATCCGCCCAAACAAAGAACCCTGCATTTCCGCTGTGTCCCGACCACGCGTTCACCGCATAGGCCGTGCCTGCGCGGTTGCCGTTGACCCTGAAATCCCCGGAGCTCCAGGTGGTCCCTGCATCGGAACTGAAGTTGTAGTAGAGGTCGTTGAAACCCACGCCTTCCTCGTCGGACCGATGGTCCTCCCAGACCACCATCACCGTGCCATTGGAGTGCACCAGGAGCCGCGCCCGGTTGGAGTGGGAGAGTCCGGCCGTGTCTCGATCCAGGCGGATCTCTTCCTTCTCCCACGTGGCGCCACCGTCCGGGCTCTTTCGGTAAAAGACGTCGTAGCCTCCGGATCGGTCATCCTGCCAGGACACGTGAAGATCAGATCCATAAGCGGCAATGGAGGGGTAGAGGGCATCCACGTTCCCCTCGGGCGCAGTCTCGGGACGAAAGGCGCTGCCCCATGTGCCTCCGCCGTCCGCTGAATGGGACACGTAGATGTCCCGGCCGAAACCACTCGCGGTGTCATGCCATGCCACGTACACATGGGCCCCATCCCGGGCCAGTCGCGGGTAAAAGCTATCAGCGCTGCCCGCCTCTCCAAGATCCAGACGTACATCGCTGCTGCCAAAGGTCTGACCGTAATCAGAGGAGCTGTTGACGTAGACATCGGAGAGCCCGTCCCGCGAGTCCTCCCAGGCCACAACCACGCTCCCCGCCCCATCCACAGCCACCACTGGACTTGCTGAATAGGCGCTGCCACGATCATCCGTGTCCACCCGGACCGGCTGATCGAACCACCTCTCCCCACCATCCGTGGAGACATTCAAAAACACGTCATAAGCACCGTTTCGGTTGTCGTACCAGGCGACATACACCCCAGAGCTGTCCGCCTGTATTTGCGGCGCCAGGCTCATGCCTGCCCCTTCGGGATCTGCATCCAGGGCCAGGTCTTGATCAAGCCAGGTGAGCCCCCGATCGTCGCTGCTGTTGAACCGGATGTTTGCGTTGTCCAACTCCCCGTCCCGGCGGTCCTCCCAGACCACGTAGACCCGGTTTGCAACGCAAGCGATGGAAGGGGCCACCGCGTCTGCGGCTTCGCCGGCTGTGTCCAGCCGGATATCCGCCGTCAGCCAGGAGGCGCCCCCGTCCCGTGTCCTGTTGTACCAAATGCCGCGCGTGCCGCTGCGATCGTCGTACCAGGCCACGTGTATGGACCCCGGCTCGTCCATGCACACCACAGGGGCGAGGGCTTCGATTCCCGCATCCGCCGTGCCCGCGTGGTCGACCCGGGTGTCGCCAAAGATTTCGCCCACGGGCTCCTTGCAGCCACCGAAAAAGAGCAGCGCGAAAAGCCAAGAGATTCCAGCAGAAGTTCCCATCATTCTCCCTTGTAGCCTCGACAGGCCGGCTCCGCGAGGACAGGAGGTGCTTGACGCGACGACGCACCGTGGTAGAGCATGCCGGAACACGACTGACTTTTGCGGAGGGGACATGCCACCTGATAAGGCCTCGCTTGGACAACGATTCGTATGCTTTGGATGCGACACCCGGTTCTATGATCTGAACCGTCCGGAGCCCACCTGCCCCAGCTGCGGAGTGAACCAGCGAGAGGAGCCGGAAGGAGGGGCGGAGAGGCCAGCCACCACACCAGCCCCCAAGGAGGCCGCCCCCAAGGAGGCTGAAGGTGACTCCGACACCGAAGAGGTGGAAGCCATCATCAGCAAGGAAGAAGATGACGAGGAAGAGGACGGGGGGCTCTCCGAGCTGGGCGTGCCTGAAATGGGCGAAGCCGATGAAGGGTCAGACGACTGACAGACTCCGTGCCGTAGATGCTCTGTTGAATGGCAGGCAAGAAACTACAATTTCATTTGGCTGCCTCCTCGGGTTGGCTTCCATCGCCACAGGGGGGCCGCCTCTACGTGAGCAGTGCCTGCGGGTAATCCACCCGCACAAGGTGCAGCCCCAAGGCCGGCGCGGTGGGTCCGGCCAGGGTGCGATCCCGGGCTTCGATAAGCTGCGTGAACCACTCCGGTTCCCGCTTGTGGCGCCCAACCTCGTGGAGGGATCCCACGATGTTCCGCACCATGTGCCGCAGGAATCCGACCCCGTGGACCTCGATCCAGAGCTCGCCTTCCACCACGTCCAGGCCCGCCCGGTTGATGCGCCGCACCGGGGACTTTGAGGCACATCCAGCCGCTCGAAAGCACGTGAAGTCATGCTCTCCCTCCAGGAGCGACAGCGCCTCGCGCATGGCATTCACATCCAGGGGATAGCGGACCTGCCAGGCGCGGTTTCGCCCCAGGGCTGTGGGCACGGGCCCCACTCGAATCACGTACCGGTACAGCTTGCCCGTGGTCGAGCGCAGGGCGTGGAATTCCGGGTGGGCATGTACAGCTTCCAAGCAGGCAATCTCCCCGGGCAAGACCGCGTTGAGCCCATCTCGCATTTTCTGGGGGGTACGCTCCACCTCCGTGTGAAACGACACCACCTGCCCAAAGGCATGTACCCCCGCATCCGTGCGACCCGAGGCGATGATCCGAACAGACGCCCCCCCCAACACCTGTTCGACCGCCTGTTCCACGGCCACCTGGACCGAACGTCCATTTGGCTGGCGCTGCCACCCACAGAAAGAGGTGCCGTCGTACTCGAGCACGAGCCTCCAGTGGGTCATCTGCTACTTGTCGAGCTTCAGGCCCACGGTGAGAGCCTCGCCCTCAAAGGACAGGCCCCCTTCACCCAGCATGGCCTGCCGCCGCCAGTCCACCGTCAGGTAGCTGTCCTCGACGCCCCAACGCGCCTTCATGTTTCCCGTGCGTTCCCGGGAAAAGATGTCCAAGAGGACATTCACGCCCCCACCATAGCTCCAACCGCCTTTGCCGCCGGCTCCACGCCCCCCCTGGAGGTAGCTCTCCTCGTCTTTGACCTGCTCGAACCACAACCAATACTCCCCGCCTGCACGCGCGTAGGGCACCACAGGCTGGCCATCCCAGAAGTCTCCGCGCAGCGTGGCCGAAAGAGACACGGGCAACAGCACAAGGCGCGAGGGGTAGCCGGAAGGCTCCGGGGTGTCACCGGCCAGCCCCACCGCATCCCCCTTGCCTCGAATCAAGCCGAATCCCGCATCCAGCTCCGCCACCCGAAACCACTGGTAGCCACCTTCCACCAAAAGGGAGAGAAAGGAGGAGGTAGACTCCCCTTCCCCATAGACATCGGCGATGGAGGTGTTTTCCAGGGAGGTGAAGCCCAGGCGAACCTCCACATCCTGCGCCTTTTCTGTGTCCGCCAGGGCAGTCGTGGAAAAAGAAACCGCTAGCAATCCAGCCAGCACAATCCCCGGCGATCGGCGCACCAGGGCGAGACCCGCTGCCGCCAGCGCGAGCCAGCCCAGGGGTGCCCCCCGGTGCCCACAGCCACAACCGCCCGGCTCTCCCGCCAGCTCGGCTGCGCCAAGGGCAGGGGTGGGGGTGACATCAAATACCTGGGACATGGGACCCTCCTGGCCAGCGGAGTCTACCGCCCGCAAGGCCACATAGTAAGTCTGCTCGTTCAAGAGGGGGCCGACAGATACATCGACGGCCTCTCCGGGCGCCCCCGCGATCGCGACCGGCAGGGTGAGGGTGGTCTCTGGCCCTGCATAGGCCGGTCCGCCCCCGTTCTCGTAGGCCGCCTCCTCGAATGAATCTGTGGTGAGGTAGAGGTCATAGCGATCAAGATCCGCATCCTCTATGCCCTCAAAACGCACCAGGATTTCCTCGTTCCCGAACCTGATGGAGTCGTCCGTCAGGCTCGGGGCCGAGGGGGGATTGTCCACGGGCAGGTCCACCGCATCGTGGCCTACAAGCGTATTGGACACGACCGTCACAGTGATCCGGTTGTTTCCCTCCACATACGAGCCATCGATGGTCAAGGGCACCTGCACCACCTCATCGGCCACAAGAGAGCCAAGGGAGAGCAAGGTGCCCGAGGCTGTGGAGACCTCCCAGTCACCATCGGTGTCCGCCGTAAAGGAAACAGTGGCTACATCTCCCTGGGCCAGCACCCCCACATGATCCGAAGCAGCCTCTACCCAGGGTGCCTCGGAGAGCACCATTACGCCCCCTTCTGAGGCCGTCACCAAGAGGGCACTGCCAAGGGGCACCATGGACTCCACGCCTGTCGCGGCGAGGGTCGCCAGTGGGGTGTCTCCAACCGCCAGGGAGTTGGGGTCGAAGTCCATCCACCAGATCTCCCCTTGCGTGGCTTCCGCCAAGGCAAAGTACGGCTCGGCCCCGTCGGCATCCAGGGCGATGGCATCCACCGCATCGAGCCCATCGGACTCCAGCAACACCAGGTTGAATTCATTGGTGGCGAGCAGGTACCGGGCCACGGCCCCCCCGCTGTCCGCAAGAAAGATTCCGGAGCTTCCGTCCGTTGCCACATCCACCCAGTTTCGAGAGAGGTTCTCCACGTTGGACATCACCGCGCCCGTGGTCTTGTCCACCTTGGAGACATCGTCCGTGCCCTGGAGGATGATCACGTGGCTCGCGCTCTGGCCCACGTCCTCAAACCCTCCTCGGGTGACGCTGTAGGGCCCCGCTGCCTGGTCTGCAGCCATGTCATAGCTGTACACCTCCAACCCCCCTCCGGCGGGTTGGGTCACAGCGAAGACCTGGGTGTCGTCAAAGGTAAGACCCACAATCGACTCGGTGGCCAGGGAAACGGTCCCGTCGAGTACCGGGCCGGTGCCCGGCGTGGCATCGATTCGCGCCAGGCTTCCATCGGAACATCCCACAAAGAGCCACTCGCCTCCCGCGGAGTCCGTTTGGAGGGCGAGCCCAGCAGCCCCTGTACAGCCCGGGTCCACCCCCGCGGTCTCCCAGGTTCCACCGTCCAGGACCACGACCTCGTCCCCCTCAAACCAGGCAGCCACCGCATCACTGCCCACGAGGGAATCCGCCGCCTCACCGTCCAGGGTCGCCGCCACGCGATCAGGCAGCGCCAAGGCGGGGCCGGCCAGAAAGAGAGTCAGTCCGATCATGCCGCCGCCTTAACCGGCCGGGGCAAGATGAGGCTTCTGAGCATCCGGGGCCCGCAGGTAGCGAAGCCTCACCCTCTCCGCATCCAGTGCGCGGTCCATTCGGCTGCCCGCGGCCTGGGCCATCCACCCGGCGGGGGACAGGTCTGCACCTGTGGCCACCTGCCCTCCAGCGGCCTCCACCTTCTCCCGCCAGAGCTCTGCCCCTTCCCCAACGGCCACAAACGACTGCCCCGCCGCCATGGCAATGGCCTCTTCCGGAGGGAGGTCCTGCTCCGGAACCACCCGCTCCCACCCGGCGAGCCGACGCTCGTAGAGAGCTGCGTAGGCCCGGCCCTTGCGGGCATCCAGCAAGGCCAGGACCCTGTCCCCTCTCACCCCGCGCGCCCGGGCCTCCAGGGACGAAAACGGCACGATGCGACATTCCAGGGACAGGGCCAGTCCAAGGGCCGCTGCTACCCCCACGCGGAGCGACGTAAAGGCCCCGGGACCCACGGTCACTGCGAGCAGGTCGGGGCATCCCGCACCGTCCAAGATCTCGGAAATGCCCACAGACAACACGGCATCCGCCCCCCGCACCACCCGCTCGCTAAACGTGCGCAGGGTTCCATCCCACAGGGCCGCCCCGATGCACGGCGTGGCCGTGTCCACCGCCAACACCACGGGGGTTCTCACCCGGTGATCCAGCGGTTGATGTCGAACACCAGCACCATGAGCATCAGGGCCACGAGAAACAAGACGCCCACCTGCTGGGCCCGCTCACGAATGCGCAAGGACACCGGTCGCCCCCGCAGTCCCTCCACCGCGTAGAACAGAAATTGTCCCCCGTCCAAGACCGGCACCGGCAAGAAGTTGATGATGCCCAGGGAAATGGACAACAAGGCCATCAGGCGGGCCCACGAGAAGATGCCTTGGCGGGCCGCCCTGCCGGCATCCCGGAAGATCTGCACCGGTCCGCCAATGGTCTTTGAAGGCGCCGCCTGTCCCGTGACGAGCTTGCCGATCTGGCCCAGGGTGAGCTTGATGAGCAGGCGGGTCTCTGTCCAGGCCATGCCAACGGCCGGCACCAACGAGTAGTACCGCCGCGCGGTCGGACCCAGGGCAAGGCCTCCGCCGCGCTCGATGCCGATCAAGGCCCGGGTAATGTAGTGACCCATCACGTTGGTCGTGCGGGTCAAACGAGGGGTCAGCACCAAGGAGATGATCTCCCCCTCCCGCTGCAGCACCAGGTCCACCCCCTCGGCTTCTTCACCGGTCTGGGCATCCGCAATTCGCCGGGTGACCTCAGCCCAGGTTCCAAGCCCTCGTCCATCAATGCCCAAGAGACGATCTCCCGCCTGGATGCCCCCTTCCCGGGCTGCGGAGTCGGCGGAGACCGCCTTGACAAAGAGCGTGGCGGGCACGATTCCCCAGGGATTGGCCAAGGGGTCCGCGAATCCGGTCTCCGCGGGAAGCCAAGAGCTATCGGCACGGATTTCAACCTCCCGCCTTGCGCCGCCTGCATCCTGCACCTGAAGCACGTGCGTGCCGCCACTTCCCAGCAGATCCAGCACCTGCTGCGTCGTTCCGACCCGGGTCTCCCCCACCTGGATCACCTTCTCAAACGTGACCAGACCCGCCTGGCCTGCGGGAGAGTCGGGATCCGACACACCAATGGTGGCGTCGCTCCACAGATCATCCATCCCGAGCACCCCGGGGGTCCAGGCAGACACATCCGGGTCCGGGGCAAAAGTCACCTGACGGGCCCCGCGTGCGTTCTCGAGACCCAACTCCAGGGCGCCGCCGGGATCCAAGGTCGCCATGACCTCGTACAGCTCCCCCCAGAACTGGACCGGCGTGCCGTTGACCTGTGAGATGGCCTCTCCGGATCGAATGCCCACATCCCAGGCCGGCGAGTCGTATTCCACCGTGCCCACCACCGAGGCCGAGCGGGGCTCTCCAGCCATGAACAAGGCCGCAAGCACGACCACGGGCAAGGCGAGGTTGAACAGAGGCCCCGCAGCGACGATCAAGAGGCGCTGGTAGATGGGTGCGCTCAACAGGCTGGTCTCGGACTGCAGCTCCTCCTGGACCTGGTCATCGTCTGCGAAAGGATCGGCCCCTTCCATGAGGACATAGCCCCCGATGGGCAGCAGGCAGACCCGGTAGTCGGTGCCCCCCCGCTCAAAGCCCCAGATTCGCCTCCCAAACCCAAGGGAGAACACCTTGACCCCAACGCCAAAGGCCTTGGCAAAAAGAAAGTGCCCAGACTCGTGCACGAAGATCAGGATGCCCACCAAGGCGATCGACGCGAGAATGACCCCGAGTTCCACCTACAACCCCATGCACTGCACATAGAGGTAGACCACGACGATTCCGAACAGCAGAGAGTCCAGGCGATCCAGCATGCCCCCATGACCCGGAAACAGCGTGCCCGAGTCCTTGGCACCAGCGGCACGCTTGACCAGGGACTCAAAGAGATCGCCCACCACCGCCGCCACGCTCAACAACAACCCGAGCACCACCAGGTGGATCTTGCCTACCTCCGGTAGAAAGACGGCCCCGGCCACGAGGGCCGCCAACACCGAGGCCACCAGGGACCCATAGGCGCCTTCCCAGGTCTTGTTGGGAGAGATGGAGGGGTAGAGCTTGCGCTTACCAAGGCTCCTGCCCGTCAGGAACGCCCCTGCATCCCCGCCCCAGATGACCGCAAGCATCAGGAGTATCCAGGAGAGCCCGGAGTCCATTCGTCGCACCAGGGGAAAGTGGACCGCAAGACCGAACATCCAGATCCAGCCCAGGACAAGATCCGCAGCATGGCGCATGCCGTCGTGGGGATTTGGCGCCTGCAACAGGGCCTGGCTGAAGAGCAAAAGCGCCGCCAACGCGGCCACCGCCGAGGCGCTGCCTGGCGGGCCATACAGCACGGCCACATAGAACGCCCCCCCCGTGACGCCCAGACTTACCGCCCCCGGCCGCCTCTTGAGCACCATGTCCCGGTACTCCAACACTGCAATTCCCAGGGCCACGGCCACGAGCAGCTCCAAGGCCACCGGCCCCCCGTAAAAGAGGGCGGGGACCACAATCCCGATACCCACCAGCGCCGTCAGGACTCGGCTCTTCATCGGGACATCTCCAGCTGCTGTCCGGTCTTACCGAACCTACGCTCTCGCGCAGAAAACGCCTGGAAGGCCTCCAGAAGCTGGGGCTTGCGGAAGTCTGGCCAGCAAGTCTCAGTCACGTAGATCTCCGCGTAGGCCAGCTGCCAAAGCAGGAAATTGGAAATGCGGAGCTCACCGGAGGTGCGGATCAAAAGCTCGGGCTCAGGCAGCCCCCGGGTGTGAAGGTGCTGGGAAAAGAGGTCCTCGTCGATAGCCTCGGGGGTGATCTCCCCATCGATTGCCTTCTGGGCCAGGGCTTGTGCTGTGCCCACGATCTCCGCGCGTCCGCCATAGGACAATGCCAGACAAAGGGTCATGCAGGTGCCAGGGCGATCGCTCTCTTGGGACAGTTCCTCCAGGAGTTGGTTCACCGCATTCGGCAGCCTCTCCAACTGGCCGATGGCCCGAAACCGGATGCCGTTGTCCAGAATCTCCGCCCGTTCACCCACCAGGTAGCGGGCCAACAGGGACATCAGGGCCTCGATCTCTTCCGTAGGGCGACTCCAGTTCTCCGTGGAGAAAGAGTACAGGGTCAGTGCTTCGACCCCCAGCTCCCGACAGGCACGAACCACCTCTCTGACCGACTCGGCGCCGACCTCGTGGCCATCGACCCGGGGCCGGCCTCTCGCCTCTGCCCAGCGACCGTTGCCATCCATGATGATGGCGACATGACGAGGAATCCGAAGGGGCTCCTGTTCCGGGGCCTCAGACGGCAAGGATCTCCTGCTCCTTGGCACCCACCACATCGTCGATCTTCGCAACATGCTTGTCGGTGGATTCCTGCACCTGCTTCAGCACGCGCTCGAGTTCATCCTTTGTGATGTCCTTGTCGCTCTCCAAGCCCTTGAAGAGCTCATTGTACTCACGGCGCACGTTGCGAACTTGTACCTTGAAGTCTTCCCCCGTGCGTCGAACGAGCTTGGTCAGCTCTTGCCGACGCTCCCCGGTGAGGGCGGGAATCGGCACCCGAATCAGCTGGCCGTCCGAGGCGGGATTCAGCCCCAGGCCCGAAGTGGAGATGGCCTTCTCGATGTCAAAAAGGGTGGCCTTGTCCCAAGGGGTGATCACCAGAAGCCGAGCATCCGGGGTGGTGACTGTGGCAAGTTGGTTCAACGGCATGGTGGCGCCGTAGGACGCAACATTCACGGCCATCGTGTCCACCAACTTGGGGGAGGCACGACCCGTTCGCACGGAGTCCAGCTCCTTGCGGAGCGCCTCCACAGCTGAACCCATGTCATCGCCCAAGGAAGAAATGTATTCGGAAACCATCAGTTCTCCACCACGCGGGGCCCGTGTTCGCCCACCCGGGTGCCCAGCGGCTCGCCACACACCACGCGAACCACATTGCCCGCATCCTTCAAGTTGAAGACAACCACGGGAATGTGGTTCTCCATGCAAAGCGACACCGCCGTCGAGTCCATGACCGAGAGGCCACGCTGGAGCACTTCCAGGTAGGAGAGGCGCTCAAACCGAACCGCCTCTGGGTTTTCCATGGGGTCCGAATCGTAGATGCCATCCACCTTCGTGGCCTTCAGGATGACATCTGCGGAGATCTCAGCGGCCCGGAGGGCAGCAGCGGTGTCCGTGGAGAAGAACGGGTTGCCCGTGCCTCCCCCAAAGATGACCACGCGGCCCTTCTCCAGGTGTCGCACCGCCCGTCGCCGGATGTAGGGTTCGGCGATCTTGTCCATGGGAATCGCAGACTGCACCCGCGTGGGCACTCCGCGGCTCTCCAGGGCGTCCTGAAAAGCCAGAGCGTTGATCACGGTCGCGAGCATGCCCATGTAGTCGGCGTGGGCGCGGTCCATGCCCCCAGAAGCCCCCGCGATGCCCCGGAAGATGTTCCCGCCGCCGATGACCAGGGCCACTTCCAACCCCAGGGCGTGCACGTTCTTGACCTCGTCAGCAAATTGCCCAATGGCTTCCGGGTGGATGCCAAAGTCATTGCCTCCAGCGAGCATTTCGCCGGAGAGCTTCAGAAGAACGCGCTTGTAGACAGGCTTCGACATCTGTTCTGGGAAGAGTTTAGTTGTCCATTCCGGTGATCGCTGCCACCTCGTCCGCAAAGTCCTCGGACTTCTTCTCGAGGCCTTCGCCCATGACGAAGCGCGAGAAGCGGCGCACCTGGATGTTCTCCCCAATGGTGGCGACGGCATCGGTGAGCACCTGGCCCACAGTCTTGCCGTCTTCCTTGATGTAGGACTGCTCCAGGAGGCAGATCTCCTCGTAGTACTTGCCCATGCGTCCCTGAACGATCTTCTCGGCGATGTGCTCGGGCTTACCCTCTTCCATGACGCGGGCCAGCTGCACCTTGCGCTCGCGCTCAATGGCATCAGCGGGCACGTCTTCCTTCGACACGTACTCAGGAGAAGTCGCCGCGATGTGCATGGCGATGTCCCGGGCAAGGCCCTGGAAGTTGTCGGTCATGGCCACAAAGTCCGTCTCACAGTTGATCTCCAACAGCACGCCAATCTTGCCGCCGCCGTGGATGTAGGCCTCCACAATGCCTTCACTGGCAGCGCGACCGGACTTCTTGGCGGCCTTTGAGATGCCTTTCTGGCGCAGCCA
The DNA here is from genome assembly GCA_964604165.1 of uncultured Enterobacterales bacterium. GTDB lineage: Bacteria > Myxococcota_A > UBA796 > UBA796 > CAJQPC01 > JAYZDK01. Next base: position 14,290 of record CAZRYF010000034.1, on the reverse strand, counting down.
GTCGATGGCGTTCTCCAGGTTGCCGTCGTTCTCGTTGAGGGCCTTCTTGCAGTCCAGCATGCCAGCGCCAGTGCGCTCGCGCAGAGCTTTGATGTCAGTTGCAGTCACCATGATGATTCTCCTTCAGGGCCCCCCTGGACCCGGCGGCTAATGGGGTGTGAAATGTTCCCCTCCAGCGGAGGGAGAAAAAAGATTGTCTACGCGGTCGCGCCTTCTTCAGCGGTCTCTTCACCCTCCTCAGCGTCCTCTGATTCCGGGGCCGCGGTGGCCTCCGGGGTGGTGTCCGTGGAGTGGGTGCGTTGGATGACCTCGACGCCCTCGACTTCGACAGCGCTTGCCACCACGTGCTCGCTTCGGCCCGCCTGGGCTCCCTCAAGGCAAGCATCGGCAATCGCCCCGGTGAAGAGGCGAATGGAGCGGATGGCATCGTCGTTGCCGGGGATCACGAAATCGACCTGAGACGGGTCACAGTTTGTGTCACACAAGGCGATCACGGGAATCTTCAGCTTGTTGGCCTCCCGCACGGCGATGTGCTCCTTGCGGGGATCGATGACAAAAAGGGCGCCGGGAAGGGAGGTCATCTCCTTGATTCCGCCCAGAGCACGCTGCATCTTGGCCATTTCCCGGGTCAAACCCAAGGCTTCTTTCTTGGTGAGAAGATCCAGGCGACCTTCCTCTTGGGCCCGCTCCAACATGAGCAGACGCTCCACAGACTTGCGAACCGTCTGGTAGTTGGTCAGGGTTCCGCCAAGCCAGCGGTGGTTCACGAAGAACATACCGGCTCGTTGAGACTCCTCAAGGACGATGTCCTGGGCTGCGCGTTTGGTGCCCACAAAGAGAACCGGCTTGCCCTGGCTCACCACGCGAGAGACGAATTGGGCTGCATCCACCGCGGCGCGAGCCGTGAGCTGAAGGTCAATGATGTGAATGCCGTTCTTCTCCCCGTAGATGTACTGACGCATCTTGGGGTTCCACCGACGGGTCTGGTGGCCGAAGTGGACGCCTGCCTCAAGCAGTTGGCGAAGGGAAATACTCATTTTGGACTCCATCTGGGGCAATGCCCCATCGCGATACAAAGCGGTCTCGTGCCTGCGATGTCGCGATTCGGGTTGAACCTCCGCCGACGAAATCCGACCAACCCTTACGGGCACCCCGGTCAGACTCGGGATTCGGCGTGCGAATTAACCACCCGAAATGGGCGGCTCGGGCGAGTAACCGGCCCGGTTTGTGGGGGCAAGGGGTGCGCACCCGGCAGGCCGCCAACTCCGGGTGGTACTCTCCGGACAAGTGAGGAGTCGGCAATGCGACACGTGGCTTGGGCGCTCGCCCTGGGAATGCTGGCCTGCAACGGGGACAAGCCGGGCAAGGACAACTCCGGGACCGACGATTCACAGGACAGCGGCTCCCAAGACAGCGCGGACACTGGACCCGTCGACGCCGATGAAGACGGATTTTCCGCGGACGTAGACTGCGATGACGACAATGCAGACGTCCACCCGGAAGCCGACGAGCTCTGCGGGGATGGCATCGACAACAACTGCGATGGAGCGATCGACGATGACAGCGCCGTGGATGCCTCCACCTGGTACCCGGACTCAGATGGGGATGGATACGGCGTCCCCTCCGACACCGTCACTGCTTGCGATACCCCCAGTGGCATGGCAGCCGACAGCACGGACTGCGACGACGCGAACCCGGCCATCCACCCCGGTGCCGACGAATCCGACTGCGCCGACCCGGTGGACTACAACTGCGATGGTTCCGTGGCATTCGAGGATGCCGATGGGGACGGATGGGCAGCCTGCGAGGACTGCAACGACGCAGACGCCGCCCTGAACCCAGACGCCACCGAGGTCTGCGACGACAACATCGACAACGACTGCGACTCCCTGGCGGACGATGCGGATGACGACACCGACCCCGCCACCCAGAGCACCTGGTACGCCGACACCGATGGCGACGGCTTTGGCGACGCTGCGAGCTCCACCCTGGCGTGCGTGGCTCCCTCCGGGTCCATCACAGACAACAGGGACTGTGACGACTCCTCGGCCGATGCCAGGCCAGGAGGAACCGAGGTTCCCTACGACGGCCTGGACAATGACTGCGATGCTGCAACCCTCGAGGACGACCTGGACCAGGATACGTACCTGTTGGCCGACGACTGCAACGACGATGACGCCTCCGTGAACCCCAGCGCGACCGAGGTGCCCTACGACGGGGTGGACAACGACTGCGACGCCACCACCCTGGACGACGACCTGGACCAGGACGGCGCAAACCTTGCCGACGACTGCGACGACGCGGATTCCGCCGTCAGCTCTCTCGCTGACGAGCTCTGCAACACCGGGGTCGACGAGGACTGTGATGGGAGCGTGGACGAGGACGATGCGGTCGATGCAACCGTGTTCTACCTGGACGTGGACAGCGACGGATTCGGAGACGTCAGCAACACGGTCACCGCCTGCAACCAGCCCAGCGGCTCTGTGTCCGATGCCACCGACTGCGACGATGCCAACGGAAGCGTCCACCCTGGGGCAGACGAACTTTGTAGCACCGCGAGCGTCGACGACGACTGCGACGGGAGCATCGACGAGGACGATGCGGCTGACGTGCCGAGCTGGTACGACGACGCGGACAGCGACGGGTTCGGCGATCCGGCCACGCTGGTTGAAACCTGCGTGGCCCCCTCGGGAATGATCGGAGACGGCAGCGACTGCGACGACTCGGAGTTCACCGTGAATCCCGATGCCAACGAGATCTGCGATGGTCAAGACAACGACTGCGACACCTTGAGCGACGAGTTCACCGCCATCGACGCCCTCTCCTGGTACGCGGATGCAGACGGAGACGGGTTCGGTGACCCGAACAGCATGCAGCGAGGCTGCACCGCCCCGATTGGCTACGTGGCGGACAACACTGACTGCGACGACCAGGTCAACCCGTCGACCACAACCACCACGGATGCCGACTGCGACGGTACCGTCACAGCCGACGACTGCGACGACAACGATCCAAACTCCACCACGCTCTCTCAGGACCCAAACTGCAACGGGAACCCCACCCCCTGAGTCCGTCGGTCAGGAGAGAGAATACTCGGCGGCTGAAACAAGCCGTCGCACACCCCGCCCCCCCCTCGCTGCCGCACCGGGAAACGATGTCCCCGGACAGGTCGGCGTGGCCTTCACCCTCGCCTAACCCGGATATTTCACCAGCCGTTCTACCCTACGGTCCCTCGCCGTTCGGCGAGGGCTTTCGCCGGCCTCCGCTACGCTCCAGCTGGCGGCCCCGAATTGCTTGCTGGGGTGGCCCTTGTCGCGTCCCCCCGGCAGACGGTTGGCGCAGATCACGCGGAGAATACGCTTACACAGGGGCTCCAGTGTGCGTCTGGCCATCACAAGCTGGACTCGGCTTCCAAGGTACTGACGACGAGGAAACCCGTTTCGACTGCACTCAGGCCGGCGCCCCGTCCCCATCCACCAGGCAGCACTTCTTGAACTTCTTGCCGCTCCCACAGGGGCAGGATTCGTTGCGACCGATCTTGTTGACCTCCGCGAATTTGCGGGTCTGAAACCCGGGCAGGGGCGTGCCGGTCTCTGAGGGGGATGCCAACACAGAGGAAGGCGATGCCACGGGCACCGGGGCCGCTGCGGCGCCATTGCTTGCAGGGGCAGCTGGGGCCGCCACCGGCTGAGCCGACGGGGCCTCGTAGCAGCACTTCTTGAACTTCAGGCCGCTGCCGCAGGGACAAGGATCATTTCGCCTGAGGCCGACCTTGGCAGCAAGGGCCCTCGCTTCCATTCCAGGCTTGGGTCGGGCCGGGGCAGCCGGCGCCGGCTGCTTGGACTGAAAAGCGGCCGCGTCTGCAGGCAGCGTCGCTTTCTGCCCCAAGGCCACACTCCGGGCAGCACTTTTGGTGGGTGCTGCAGCCGCATCTTCCACCACGGCGTTCAGCTCCACCTGCAAGATGCGAGAAGCCACCATTTCATCCCGAAGGGCGTTCATCATCATGAACATGTTGAAGCCCTCCTTCTTGTACTCCAGCAGTGGGTTTCGCTGGCCGTAGCCCCGCAGGCCGATGCCATCTCGCAAGCGATCCATGGCGAGGAGATGGTCCTTCCAGAGTTGATCCGTGAACTGGAGCAGAAGCATTCGCTCCACCTGGCGACAAGGCTCCTCCCCGAGATCCGCCTCCTTGGCCTCGTAGAGCGCCACGGCATCGGACAAGAGCCGCTCTCGAATCTCGGCGCTGGCATGGTCCCGAAGCTCGGCATCGGTGTCCTCCCACTGCACACCAAACACCCGGCCCGCCTTCTCCCGAAGACCCTCCATGTCCCAGTCTTCCGGGTGGACTCCTTCCGCCATGGAGTCATCCATGATGTCGCCCACGACGCCGTCGAAGGACTCCAGGATCATGTCTCGGACGTTCTCCCCCACCAGGGCCTTTCGCCTCATCTCGTAGACAGACTGGCGCTGCATGTTGAGCACATCGTCGTACTCAAGCAGGTTCTTTCGGATGTTGAAGTTGTGGCCTTCCACCTTCTTCTGGGCGTTCTCGATGGATCGGGTGATCCACTTGTGCTCAATGGGCTCCTCTTCTTCGGGGTTGCCCCACTTTTCGATGAAGTTGAGGATCTTGTCCGAGCCGAAGATACGGAGAAGATCATCCTCCAGGGACAGGTAGAACTTGGAGCTCCCCGGGTCTCCTTGCCGGCCGGAACGACCGCGAAGCTGGTTGTCGATGCGCCGCGACTCGTGGCGCTCCGTGCCGATGATGCGGAGCCCTCCGGCAGCCAACACCTCTTCTCGCTCCGCCTTGCACTGGGCCTGTAGCTCCTCGAGCGCCGCCGCCAGGGTCGCCTCGTCCGCACCTTCCCCTGCCCTGTCCCTCGCCAGCTCATCTGGGTTTCCGCCCAGCTTGATGTCCGTGCCACGACCGGCCATGTTCGTGGAGATTGTGACCGCCCCCAAGCGCCCTGCCTGGGCCACGATGTGGCCTTCCCGCACATGCTGCTTGGCGTTGAGCAGCTCGTGGGCGATGCCCTTGCGCTCCAGCATACGCGACACGATCTCGCTCTTCTCCACGGAGGTCGTGCCCACCAGCACCGGCTGCCCGCGGCCATTGCACTCCAAGATGTCGGTCAGCACCGCGTTGAACTTGTCCTCGCCGCGCAGGTACACAATGTCGTGCTCGTCGTCCCGGGCAATGGGCTTGTTCGTGGGCACGATGACCGTGTCCAGATCGTAGATGTTCGCAAACTCGGCGGCCTCCGTCTCCGCCGTTCCAGTCATGCCCGCCAGCTTGTCGTACATGCGGAAGTAGTTCTGGAAAGTGATCGTGGCGTAGGTCTGCGACTCGTTCTCGATGCGCAGCTTCTCCTTGGCCTCAATCGCCTGGTGAAGTCCATCGGACCAGCGCCGGCCGTGCATCAAGCGGCCGGTGTGCTCATCCACAATGAGCACCTTGCCCTCTCGAACCACGTAGTCCCGATCCCGCTTGAAGACGGTGTGGGCCTTCAGGGACTGGTTCACGTGGTGGAGCACCTCCATGTTCTGGACATCGTAGATGTTGTCCACCCCGAGCTTGTCCTCAATCTTGGTGATCCCCGAATCCGTGAGGTTCGCCGACCGACCCTTTTCATCTACGGAAAAGTCGATCTCATTCTGGAGCAGGGGAATCACCCCGTCGATCAGGTAGTACTTGTCTACAGAGTCGTTGGTGGGTCCTGAGATGATGAGGGGGGTGCGGGCCTCGTCGATCAGGATCGAGTCCACCTCGTCCACGATTCCGAAATTGTGTCCCCGCTGGGTGTAGTCCTCGATGCGGAACTTCATGTTGTCCCGCAGATAGTCGAACCCAAATTCGTTGTTGGTTCCGTAGGTCACGTCCGCGGCGTAGGAAGCCCGCTTGATCTGATCGTTGCGCTCATTCGAGAGGATCGTACCCACCGAGAGCCCGAGGAACTTGTAGATCGTCCCCATCCACTCCGCGTCTCGCGCCGCCAGGTAGTCGTTGACGGTCACCAGGTGGCAGCCCTTGCCCGAGAGAGCGTTCAGGTAGATGGGCATGGTGGCCACCAGAGTCTTGCCCTCCCCGGTCTTCATTTCGGCCACATTGCCCCGGTGAAGCACAATCGCCCCCTCGATTTGGACATCAAAGTGTCGCATTTCCAGGGTGCGCCGGCCCACTTCCCGCACCAGCGCGAAGGCCTCCGGGAGCAAATCATCCAGGGGCTCGCCATTCTCAAGGCGCTGTTTGAACTGGGGAGTGAAGGCCTTGAGTTCCGCGTCCGAGAGGCCCTTCATCGCGGGCTCGTGGCTGCCCACTTGCGCGACAAGGGGCTGCATCTTCTTGAGGACTCGGTCGTTGGCGTTGCCAAAGACCTTTTGGAGGGTTTTGTCGATGCTGACCATTGAAACTGTCCCGATTTGCCCCGGAAAGAGAATCACCCGGAAGCTTTCGTCAAGGGGGTAGCTAACGCGGAAGGTAGTCCAGGGGATCCACCGGCTGGCCATCTATCAGCAATTCAAAGTGGAGGTGAGGACCCGTGGATTGCCCGGTGGAGCCCACGGTGGCGATGACCTCGCCCTTCTCGACCCAGTCGCCCACGCGCACGAGCAAGGAGGTGTTGTGGGCGTAGCGGGACATGATTCCATAGCCGTGGTCGAGGGCCACGAGCCGACCATAGCCGCTGGCGTACTGCGAAAGAACGACAACCCCCGGGGACGTGGCAAACACCCGGGCTCCCCGGGGGGCCGAGATGTCGATGCCCTTGTGGAACTTCCGCAAGCGGGAAATGGGGGAGCGACGCGGTCCAAACCCAGAGGTGAGTTGACCCTCCACGGGCCAAAGCTGAGGGAAAGCGGACTGCAGGGAGAACAGGTCTTCCATCTCCTCGGCCAGACTGCCGAGGCGCGGTTCGACGTCCTGCAAGAGACGCTGCAGAAGCTCGGCACGCTGCTGCACGCCTGAGGCCCAGGCCCCAAGAGGCTGGGAATCGTCCGTGTCCAGGGCAATCTCCTCCATGGGCGCCCCGGCCTCTCCAGGCCAGGGGAGGTCTGGCTCATCCTCGTCCAACGCCAGGAGCTCAGCCTCATCCTCGGAGAGGGGACCAAAGCCGGGCAGAAGATCCGATTCGGTGACTTCCTGTAGCTGCGCATCGTAGAGGCGAATGCGACGCAAGGTGCGATCTACCTCGTCCAGAACCGACTCCACCTCGCGCAGGCGGGCCTTCAACTCCAGGTTTTCGGCTCGGATTTCCCCGTACTGCATGGAGCGGGGCAGCATGATCACGCTGCCGATGGCGAGGCTGGTCAGAGTGCCCAACAACGTGGCCATACCCAGCCCCCACCGCTTGAGGGTGGCCTCTCGCACCTGGAGCTGCTTGACCTGGCCGCCCCCGTGGTCTGGCACCACCAACAGGGTCCAGCGCTTCTCCTGCTCCTCTTCTTCGCCTGGAAGGATCGGGTCCAATCAGATCTCGTCCACGCGCACGACCACGGCGGTGATGTTGTCGTCGCCGCCGCGTTCACAGGCCAAACCCACAAGAGAGCGGGCGGCACCCTGAGGCCCGTTTCGCTGGACAGCCTCACCGATCTCCGCGGTTGTCACAAGATTGGACAACCCATCGGAGCAGAGAAGGAACCGATCTCCTCTCTGCACGGCCTTGATCTGCGCGTCGATTTCGACCTCCTCCTGGTAGCCCAGGCTGCGGGTGATGATGTTCTTCAAGCGATGGGTCTGAGCTTGCTCCAGGGTGATGACCCCAGCCTTTACCTTTTCGTTTACCAGGGAGTGATCCTCCGTAAGCTGCTCGATTCTACCCTTTCGAACGAGATATCCCCGGGAATCTCCCACGTGGGCAATGAATGCGTTGCCGCTGTCGAGGAGCAGCACCAAGGCAGTGGTGCCCATTCCCTTGTACTCCGGATCCGCCGTCGCCTTCTCGTGGATCCGGCAGCCGGCAAGCCGAAGGGCATAGCGCAGCTTGGAGCGAGTGACCTCCACCGGGCCCTCCTCCGCCCCGGGCAGGTCCTCGGGCCGCAGCTCCATGGTGGTCAACACCTCCTCCACCGTGTTCACCGCAATGGCGGAGGCATACTCCCCCCCAACGTGACCCCCCATGCCGTCACAGACCACGTACAGGTTCAGCTCCTCGTTGATGAGGTAATTGTCCTCATTGCTGGACCGCTTCATTCCCACGTCGGTGATGCCACAGCTGGTCACGCGCATGGGGGATCTCCTCGATAAAGCCCGAATGAGCCCCGCCTTGTAGTCTGTCGGCGGGCCCTGTTCAACCGGCGACCGGGTCCGCTCCGCTCCGCTCCCAGCGGGGGAACCCGCCTATTGCTTCAACCCCCGCGCCAGCACCCCCCACTCGTCCACAGTCAGCTCCTCGGCCCGGCGGCCGGTGTTGCCTGTCTCCTCCAGGGCAGCCCGCACCCGATCCCGGTCAAAAGACGTGGACAGAGAGTTCAACAGGGTCTTTCGCCTTTGGGAGAATCCCGCCCTTAGCGCTCGCTCGAAGAACGCCGGCTCGCAGCCTCCCAGCCGAGGGGTTTCCAGGGGATGAAACACCACCACACTGGACTTGACCTTGGGGGCGGGATGGAACGCGGAGGGAGGCAGGTGGAAGGCCAGCTTGACCTGGGCCCAGGCCTGTACATGGACGGAGAGGGAGCCGTAGGCAGAGGTGCGGGGCTGGGCGACCAGGCGCTGGGCCACCTCCCGCTGAAACATGAGCACCAGCCGAGAGAACCGCGGGGCCTGGGTCACCAGATCTGTCACCAGGGTCGTGGCCACGTTGTAGGGCAAGTTCGCGCACAAACACCACCCCTCCCCCGGGGCAAGCGCGTCCCAGTCTGCTTTGACCGCATCCCCTTCAAAGAGCTCCAGCGCGGGCAGCTCCTCTCGGAGAAACGCAACCAGGTCCCGATCGATCTCCATGGCCCGCACCCGGCTGCCCCGCTCCATCAGCACCCGGGTCAGGGACCCCAGACCCGGTCCGATTTCCACGATCTGGCTCTCGGGCCCTGCCTGTGCCAGGTCCGCAATCCGCTGCAAGGCCGACTCGCTCGCCAGGAAGTTCTGACCGAACCGCTTGCGGGCCCTCTGCTCCAGCCGGGCCAGGATCTTTCGCGGGTGCTCGCTCATGCTTCCCCCGGCTGCCAACGAGGACGCGCAGAAAAGTCCAGACCATGGCGTGTTCCCGCCAAAAGGTGCAGACGCCCCGCATGGGCAATCATGGCCCCGTTGTCCGTGCAGCGAGCGCGATCCGGCACAAAAGCATCGATCCCGGGCAGCTCCTGAATGCGGGTCCGCAACAACGAGTTGGCGGCCACGCCCCCCGACAACGCCACGCGGTCCACCCCGGTTTCGTCGGCCGCCCAGACCACCCGGTCCAACAGCACATCCACCACCGCTGCCTGGAACGAGGCAGCCACGTCCGCATCGCACTTTCGATCCGCCCCGATCACATGGGAGCGGACCGCGGTCTTCAAACCGGAAAAGGAAAAGTCCACATCATTTGCCCGCGGCCGGGGAAAGGAAATGGCTTCCGGGTCACCGCCCTGTGCTAGCGCGTCAATCACAGGCCCCCCCGGATACCCACGGCCCAAGATACGGGCGACCTTGTCGTAGGCCTCACCCGCTGCATCATCGACTGTCGTGGCCAGGACTTCGTATTGGCCCAGGGAACGGGCCAGGTACAGGGTCGTGTGGCCCCCGGACACCACCAGGGCCAGGAACGGAAACTCCAACACCTCCGACTCCAACACCGGGGAGAGTAGATGCCCCTCCAAGTGGTTCACCCCCAAAAAGGGCACGCCCCAACCCAGGCTCAAGGACTTCCCGAAAGACAACCCCACCAACACTGCGCCGATCAGGCCCGGTCCCGCGGTGGCGGCCACCGCTTCCGGCCGCTCCAGGCCCGCCCGTTCCAGAGCCGCACGGGTCACTGCACAGATCTTCTCCACATGAGCCCGGGCCGCAAGCTCAGGCACCACCCCCAGGTATTCCTCGTGGATCTGCTGGGTGTGGATCACATCCGAGAGAATGCCCTCCGGCCCCACCACCGCAGCGGCCGTTTCATCGCAGCTGGTTTCGATGCCCAGAACATGCACGAAGCCCATCTGCCGCGAAAGCGCCGATGAGGCAACCTGTGCGCCGCGGTGAAAAAAGAAAAACTCCGGGGATGAAAAATCCGCCCGAAGTGTTGACACGTCAACTAACTACGCCGGATTCGTATCAACTTAGAGCAGAAAAACGGTTGAGATTCTTGGCTGAAAAACAACGTACGTGGTAAAAGTTGAGCTGTTGACGTGACAAGAGTTACGTCTCTTCAACCCAATCTTTTGGAGGTCGAGCAGGTCGCGCCGGTTGCTGATTCTAGATGTCGATCTTGGACTGGACGCTGGTAGCGCCGCTCCCTGACGTTGAGAACCCCAAGGCCTGGTGGGAACGGGGTGTCCCCCAGAAGCCTACGTCGAAGCTGCACCCTGTTTGTCGGCATGGCCTGCTCGCCTCCACCCCCTGAAATCCATGCCTGAATACGAAAGCGGCCTACCCCTGACGGAGCTGCAGGTTCCGGACCTTATCCGACCTGATCCGGTCTCTTCTCCGCCCAGGCAGATTGCGGCCCGAGCCGCCAGGGCCGCCCTCCACACGGCCTACCGGGTCATTCAGCCCGATGCGAGAGAGCCCTTCCTCAAGGCCCCAGACGGCCTCGCTGTGACACGCCTCCACGTGGACACAGAGGACGGCTGGCGCATCCCCTTGCTGCGGCTGCCGCCAGTGCCGGGCGCCACTGGGGAGCCCGTGATGCTGGTGCACGGCCTCGGCTTCAACCACAAGACCCTGACCTGGGAGCGAAACAACTCCCTTGCCTGGGGACTGCGGGACGCAGGCTTTACCGTCTACCTGGCCTGCCACAGGGGCGACGCCCTCTCCATCGCCCCAGACCGGAATGCGGAGGCTTTCGACTTCGACGACATCGCCGAGCAGGACCTTCCCGCCGCAGCCGACGTTGTCTGCGCAGACTCGGGCTTTACAAAACTCCACTACGTGGGCCACGCCCTGGGAGGCCAGCTTCTGTACGCATGGCTGGCCCTGGACCGGGGGCGCCAGATCGCATCGGCCTCCTCCCTCTGCGCAGCCACCCGATTCCCCCGGCCAACGACTTCGGCACGCGCCGCAGGCCTGGCCCGCCAGATCCTGCCCGAAAAGCTACGCCTGCCGAACCATCACCTGGCGACGCTGATCTCCCCGGCCGTTCGGGCCGGCGGCGATCTCTCCAGCGCACTGGGAGCCCGCCGGGTCAGCGGTGAAATTCTCCGTGGAATCCTGGTTCACGGCGCCGCAGACACACCCGTGGGGCTGCTGCGGCAGGTGCTGTCCTGGCTGGACGTGGGCTACCTCTGCGACCGCACAGGCCGGCTGGACTACATGGAGGCCCTGTCCGGCCTGCACGTCCCGTTGCAGGTCATCGCCTGCGAGGGTGATGAGATCTGTCGTCCGGAGCAAGCACTGGAAATTCTCGAGGTTCTGCGAGGCCCACGGGATCAATTGGTGATGGATGGTGGCTGGGGACACCTGGATCCTTTGCTGGCACCTGATGCCCGAAAGACGGTGATTCCCCGGGTGATTGGCTGGCTGAACGAGCACCGCTCCCAGGCTTGGGAAGAGCCCGAACCCGATGCGCCCACGGTGGTCCTGGTAGAGACAGCTTGAACCCTGTACCCGCGGCCGGATAGAGGGATGGTTCGGGGGTGCCATGCAGTCCAGAACAAAGCTCCTCTTGTGGATCACCGCGCTGGGTCTGCTGATCCTGGGCCTGGGGGTGGGGGGCCTGGTTCTTGTGCTCTCGGATGTTCCCCAGGGCATGCTGCCTTCTGAGAGCCGCGAGCTGCACATTCGCCTGGCAGGCCCCATTTCCGACGGTCCGGGAGAGGGTGAGTTCACGCTGGACCCAGAGCGATTCACGGTCTACGGCTCCGACTTTGCCCGAGCCATTCGCGCAGCGGCCCACGACGACACCATCGGCAGCCTGAGGTTGGAGCTGGACTTTCCCTCCCTCTCCATGGCAGCCGCGCAAGAAATCCGGGGAGCCGTTGCTTTGTTTGATGCCACGGAAAAGGGCTGCGTGGCATGGGCCAAGGCCTACGACAACCTGGCCTACTACCTGGCGAGCGCCTGTTCTGAGGTGAGCATCCACCCCCAGGGCACGCCGATGGTCATCGGCCTGAAGGTCAAGACCCGACACTTTGCGGAGACCCTGGCATGGCTCGGACTGGAGCCGGACTTTGAGCGCATCGGGGACTACAAGTCGGCACCCGAGTCCTACACCCGCTCGCAGCCCTCAGAACCCACAAAGGTGATGATGGAGTCGCTCTTGGATGACCTGGCCACCCGGTTTGCCCGGGACATCGCCGAGAGCCGAGGCCTCTCAGTGGCGCAGGTCCAACAGCTCATTGACGACCCCCCAGTGACCGCTTCTGCCGCCGTGGACCGTGGGCTCGTCGACTCCATGCGCCACGTGGACGACCTGGAAGGACAGGACGAAGAACACATCCGCCCCTACCTCACCGGCCTGGACCGAAGAAACCGCGGATTTCGACCGCAAGTGGCCATTCTCCATGTGCAGGGCACCATCGTGGATGGGCGCTCGGACGCCGGAGGACTCGGGGGAAGCAGCGTCAGCGGTGATCGCACAGTGGTCGGCTACCTTGAAGAGCTCAGTGACGACCCATCCGTGGCGGCCATCGTGCTGCGCGTGAACTCTCCCGGTGGGTCGGCCATGGCATCCGATGTCATCTGGCGGGCGGTCAAGCAGGCCGATGCGACCAAGCCGGTCGTGGTGTCCATGGGCTCCGTGGCGGCATCTGGCGGATACTACATTTCCGCCCCAGCCCGCCGGATCTTCGTGCAGCCGGGCACCATCACCGGGTCCATTGGAATCTTCGCCGGAAAGATGTCTGCTGCGGGGCTCTACGAGAAGCTGGGCATCACGAGCTGGACCTCCGAGCGGGGAGCCATGGCGGGACTCTACGACTCCGAGCGCTCGTTCTCCGAGGCCGAACGCACGAAGATCAAGGAACGCATCGGCGACTTCTACGACACCTTCCTGGAGAAGGCCGCCCAGGGCCGAGAAATGACCCCCGAGGCCATTCACGAGGTGGCCCAGGGACGGGTGTGGACCGGGCAACAAGCCATCCGCATCGGGCTTGCGGACGAGCTGGGCGGACTGGAGGAGGCCATTGCCTGGGCAGCAGACCAGGCAGGTCTGGAGCCTGACTCCTACGGCCGAACGCTCCGGCCGGCAGAGGCCACCTTCTTTGAAGCCCTGCTTTCAGAGTTTGAGCCGGATCAAGAAGCCATGGCCCACCTGGCTCAGCTGGGAGGAGACGAGGTTCAAAAGGCCCTGGGCGCATGGATCGGCCTGGCCCCCATTCTGGAGCGAGACGGACTGGCAGCGGCGCTCCCCTTTTCCTTCCAGATCCGGTGACCCCCCGAAAGCTTGAAGGACGGGACCTGGCCAGACTGCCCGCGTTCCTGGACCAGGCCTTCGCCGGCACCCGGGACGCCACCCGGTATACCCCCGACGTGGTGGGCTTTTTCGCGCGCTGGATGTGGAACGAGTCGCCCCTGGCCTTGGTGTTGGAGGACGAATCGGGGCTTGTGGCAGCCTCCTTGGGGGCGCTCCGGGCCGCCCAGTGGAACCAGGAGACCCTCCAAGTGGTGCACCTGGGCCCGATCGCCGTGCGACCGGACCAACAACGCAAGGGACTCGGCGCAAAACTCTTGGCAGCCACCACCCAGATCGCCCGCGCTGGCCACGCAGATCTCCTCACCCTCACAGCCAACGCATCCCACGGTCCCCACCGGCTTTACTCCCGGGAGGGCTTTCATATCGCTGAGGCCTATCGTCCCCTGGAGCGCCCCCTGACTCGTGGCGTTCCACTCCTCGCATCCTGCGCCGCCCGCCAGGTAGATGAGGCCGAGTGGTCGTCCGCACCTCGCCCACACCCTCCCCGTCCCGGCGCCATCGCCGAGGCCTTGGTGCGGCCTACCCTCACACCCGCCAGCCTGTGTCCTCGCTGGTTCCTGGCCGAGGGGGCCGGCGTGGCCACGGTGCGTTGGCCCATTGTGACCCGAGGCGGAGGAGAAGAACGACACCTGCACGCCACCCAAATCGTGGCGCGGTGGGGGACCGGCCCCGGGGTCGTCGATGCGGTGAGCGCCGCAGAAGCCGCCGCCCGGACAGACGGCTCCACCTGTATCTACACCCTTCCCAGC
>CAZRYF010000033.1:0-49418 GCA_964604165.1 uncultured Enterobacterales bacterium | reverse complement strand
CGGGCTCGATTGGCGCGGGCTCGATTGGCGCGGGCTCGATTGGCGCGGGCTCGATTGGGTCGACCTCAACTGGCGCGGGCTCGACTGGCTCGTTTTCAAACGGGGGCTCGGTCACTTCAACCACGACCTGATCGGTCGCGGGGACTTCCATCGCATCGTCGCTGGTCCACCAAAGGAGGGCACCTCCCAAAAGGACGCCGGCGAGGATGCCGTTGAAGAGTGGGCGGCTGCTGTGGGGGCTTCCGGCCAGGGGAGGAGGAGGTTCGGGCAGCACCAGGGTGAGGGGAGGGGGTGCTTCTGCTAGGGCCTGGGCGGCGTGGTAGCCCTCACCGTGCTGCACCACCTGGACCTCGTCGGTGTGCTCACCCTCTTCGTCCCCGAACATCCGGACCGAGGCCACGCCGGGGACGGCTTCCTTGGGTGGTGGCGCATGGGGGGTGGGGGGCCAGATGCCGTCGAGGGCATCCGGGTCGAGGGAGTTCATGGCTCCTTCCTAACGCACCCACACGGAGGCGTAGGCGGCTTTGCAGGAGGCGTCATAGCAGTTGGAACCGTTGTCGTGGACCCGGCCGGCTGGGTTGCAGGGATAGCCGGTCGAGCAGTTACTTCCCACCAGGTTGTTCACCCGCAGCATGGACAGGTCGTAGGTCTGCCAGGTGGCGTATCCCCCCGGGGTGTTTCCCAGGCCGTTGTTCCAGCAGCAGCTGGAAAAGGTGAAGCTGATCAAGGCGTTCTCGTTGCTGCCGGGGAAGCAGTTGTTGGCGTTGTCATCCAGCCCCCGCACTGTCACATCAAACAGGTTGACCTGGGCGCTGGTGAGGCCCGAATAGTAGTCCGGGGTCCCTCCAAGGAAGGTGGTGGAGCACTGGGTGGCGTCATACTCGGCGGTGATCCAGTCCGCGAAGCTGGCGCTCCCCAGGAGCCCGGTCCAGGCCACCTTGTACTCGTCGGTTCGCACCAGAAGGTCGTCGCCTACCAGGGCTTCCCAGGCGGGATTCTTGTAGTCACTGCCATTCCAGGTGGAGATGTCTCCCAGGGTGGTGGTGTCCGTGAAGACCGCGAGGTTGTCCCAGGTGCGGTTGCCGTCATTGGCGACGGTTCCCAGGAGGGTCCAGGCACCTCCATCGGAGGTCATGTCGCATTCGGTCTCAAACGGTCCGCTGCCGGTGTCCAGCCAGTAGCGGCCATCGGGGGCGCTGGGATCCGCGGTGAGCACCGCCTCGCAGTCAGTGGTCGCGCAGGTGGCATCCAGTCCGGGAATCCCTGCATCCGCACTTCCGTCGCAGTCCTCGTCCACGCCGTCGCAGGTTTCGGCAGCGCCCGGGAAGATTGCGTTGTTGGAGTCATTGCAGTCCGTGGCGTCGGTGGTCACGCCGCTGGGTGGGTCGCAGTACCCGGTGCCCGCATCGGATGCATCGCCGAAACCGTCGCTGTCTCCATCGGGAAAGTGTGGTGTGGCATCCGTCACCCCGGCATCGGCATCATCCGCCGCACCATTGCAGTCCTCGTCCGTGTCCAGGGCATCGCAGATCTCGACTGCATTTGGATTCACCGCAGCATCTGCGTCGTCACAGTCGCTGCTGTCGTCTACCCATCCCGAGGGCTGGTTGCAGGCCGCGGCGCCCGTGCTTGCATCCCCAAAGCCATCCCCATCGGAATCGGCAAACCAGGTGGTTGCATCCACGGCGCTGGACTCGTCGATCACACCATCGCAGTTCTCATCGTCCCCGTCGCAGACCTCGTTGGCCCCTGGATAAGCGGTGCCGTCCAGGTCGCTGCAGTCTGTGGCGTCCGAGACATGGCCCGAGGGGGGGTCGCAAGCGGCCGTGCCGAACCGGGCGTCTCCATAGCCGTCGGCATCTACATCCGGGTACCAGGTCGCTTGTCCGGCCACGTTCGGGTCGCTGTCGTCCACGAAGGTGTCACAGTCATCGTCCGAGCCATTGCAGACCTCTGTGGCTGCGGGGTTCACTGCGGCCTCTGTGTCGTCGCAGTCCGTGTCGTCCGCCACGTACCCGGAATCCGGCAGGTTGCAGCTCATGGTGGTGGAGGCTGCATCGCCGTAGCCATCTCCATCGGAGTCCGCATACCACTCCACTGCGTCCAGAGTGTCGGGACCGTCCACGAGGCCATCGCAGTCGTTGTCCACTCCGTCGCAGATCTCGACGCCCCCGGGGTGGGCCGAGGGGTCCAGCGGGTCACAATCGTCCGAATTGGACACGAACCCTACGGGGAGGGCGCAGGTGTTCACCGAGGAAAACGCATCCCCGTACCCGTCCTGGTCCAAGTCCTCGTACCAGGTGGAGGCATCGGTGGCGTCCTCGTCAATCTCACCGTCACAGTCGTTGTCGGCCGAGTCGCAGACCTCGTCTGCACCCGGATGGATGTCGGAGCGGCTGTCGTCGCAGTCCACGTCCTCAGAGGAGCCGTCTCCGTCTGCATCCACTTCAGGTTGATCGGTGTCCGTGTCCTCGGTGCCTGTGTCCTCGGTGCCTGTGTCGTCTGTCGGCACCGTCCCGGTGTCGATGGGAGAGCGGTCTTTGTCACGGCAGCCAAGAATGGCCAGGAAGAGCAGGGGGACGAGCTTGTGCATGGGAATCTCCGATGGAAGAAACATACCCTGTTGCGGTCAGGCCAGGAGTCCCTGCAAGACCTTCCCCGTGTGGGTGCCGGAGGCTGCAACCGCCTCAGGGGTTCCCTGGGCCACGATCACCCCCCCCTCCTCCCCCCCTTCGGG
This sequence comes from uncultured Enterobacterales bacterium, assembly GCA_964604165.1. Classification (GTDB taxonomy): domain Bacteria; phylum Myxococcota_A; class UBA796; order UBA796; family CAJQPC01; genus JAYZDK01. Next base: position 46,681 of record CAZRYF010000033.1, on the reverse strand, counting down.
CCCCAGGTCCACCACATAGTCCGCGTTCTTGATGACGTCCGGGTTGTGTTCCACCACCACCATCGTGGCGCCTGCATCCACCAGGCGGTGCAAGACCTCCACAAGTCGTTCCACGTCGGCCGAGTGCAGGCCGGTGGTGGGCTCGTCCAACACATAAACGGCTCCGGTCCCCCGGGAGACGAGGGCGGAGGCCAGCTTGACTCGCTGTGCTTCGCCCCCCGAGAGGGTGTTCGCGGGCTGGCCCAGGCGCAGGTAGCCGAGGCCTACATCCTGGAGGGCTTGCAGGGGGCGAACGATGCGCTTGTGCGAGGAAAAGTGCTCCAGGGCCGCATCGACCCGCAGCTCGAGGGCATCGCTGATGCTCAACCCCTTCCATCGTGCCTTGAGCGTGCGGGGCTCAAACCGGTGGCCGCGGCAGTCCTCGCAGCGAATCCGCACATCTGAGAGAAAGTGCATCTCCACCTGGATGTCGCCGAGGCCTTCGCAGGTTCGGCAGCGACCTTCTTTGTTGTTGTAGGAGAACCGGGCCCGGGTCCAACCGTTCTCCTTTGCGGTGCGCGTGGTCGCATAGAGGGTTCGCAGGTGGTCCAGTACCTTGGTGTAGGAGACCGGTGTGGAGCGCAGGCTGCGGCTGATGGGGCGTTGGTTTACCACAGTGAGCTTTCGGACCGGGTCGGGCACGTCCAGGGAGGTACAGGGAGCGTGGGAGGGAAGACCCGAGAGGTGGTCGGTCAGGGCTGGTACGAGGGTGTCCATGATCAAGGAGGACTTTCCGGAACCGCTCACTCCGGTCACCACGGTGAGGGCACCGGTGGGGAGGTCCAGGTCCACCCCCTTCAGGTTGTGGGCGGATGCCCCCCGGATGCGAAGAGGGGGACCGCCCTCTCGGGGATGAGATGGCCGGGGGATCGAACGGCGACCGGAGAGGTAGGCGCCGGTGAGGGAGGACTCCATTTCCTTCAACTCGGCGGGGGTGCCTTCCGCCACCAGGTGGCCTCCCTCCTCGCCGGCCCCAGGCCCCAAATCCAAGACGCGATCTGCGGCCCAGATGGTCTCCAGGTCGTGTTCCACGACCACCAGCGTGTTTCCCAGGTCTCTGAGGCCATGCAGGGTCTCCAGCAGTCTCTTTGTGTCGCGCGAATGCAGTCCCACGGTGGGTTCGTCCAATACATAAATGCATCCGGTGAGCCCGCTTCCCAGCTGGGATGCCAGGCGAATCCGCTGGGACTCCCCGCCGGACAGGCTGCCCGCCACCCGGTCCAGGGCCAGGTATCCAAGCCCCACGTCTTCCAGGAACCGAAGTCTGGAGGTGACCTCTCTCAGGGCTTGTTCCGCCACCTTTGACTCGCTTGGATCGAGCGACACCTCCTTCCAGAATCGGTGCGCCTGGGACACGGTGTGACGGCAGTGCTGGGAGAGGGTTTCCCCGCCAAGGGTGACCGCGAGGGCCTCTCGTCGCAGACGTCCTCCTCCGCAAGCGGTGCAGTTCTGCTCATCCCGCAGCCACTCCATCTTTCCTTGCCAGCCGTTGATGATGGCCAGTGCGCCCTTCCACTCCACGGTCTCGGTGGTGCTTCGCCTGGAGCGCCCCCATCGCTTGGTCCACTTCACGGTCAAGGTCACCCCAGGCAGGCCCAGCATGAAAGCCGTGCGTGCGGCGGTGGGCCAGGAGGAAACAGGGTTCTCCAGGGAGAAATTAAAGTGTCTAGCCAGGGCCTTGAGTTGTCCCATAATGCGGGCCGAACGGGAGAAGACAGACCCCACACGCGCATCCAGAGCCTCCACCAAGGGCTTGTCCGGTTGCGGAAGAACCCGTTCGGGCACCGGCGCCCGGGTCAGGCCGAGCCCATCGCAAGCTGGACAGGCTCCGACCGCAGAATTGAAGGAGAAGTGTCGGGGGGAGAGCACCTCGGAGGCCATGGGGCCATGGGTCGGACAGGCTGGGAGTGCCCAGAGAACCTGGTCCTTTTCACCAGATCGAGGGCGGAAAATCGCCCGGTTTCGTCCATATCGAAAGGCGGTCGCCAAGGCTTCCGCCAGACGGCTCCTGGAGACCCGTTCCAGCTGCACCCGATCCACCACGAGGAATGTCCCGGCCTCCAGGAGCTTCCCTGCGCGTGCCTCGTCCAGGTCCACCTCCTCCAAAGGGGAACCATGGCTGGAGGGTTCCAGCAGCCGGAGAAAACCGCTCTTAAGTAGATCGGCTGCTACCTCCCTGCCGTCGGTCTGCGGGGCCATGGGCGCCAACACCCAGCCGGTGCCTTCGGCGATGGACTTCAAGTGGGAAGCCCCGGAGGAGGGCCCGTACCCATGGATGGGTGTGCGGCAGTCCGGGCAGTGGCGACGGCCGATGCGGGACCAGAGAAGTCGCAGGTAGTCATAGATTTCTGCGACAGTGGCCACGGTGGAGCGCGGGTTGTGGGGGCTGGAGCGCTGCTGGATGGCGATGGCTGGGGCGAGTCCTTCCACCCGGTCGGTGGGTGGGCGATCCAGGCGGCCCAGAAACCGGCGGGCATAGGTGGACAAGCACTCGACGTATCGTCGCTGTCCCTCGGAAAACAGGGTGTCGAACGCCAGGGAGGTCTTCCCGGATCCTGAAACGCCGGTCACCACCGTCATGGAGCCGGCCCGGATGCGTACATCGATTCCCTTGAGGTTGTGGCAGCGCGCCCCTTCCACGACGAGGTCTGTTTCGTGGGAACGGGCGCGTCTGGCCCGGCGCTTCTTCTTTGGGGGGGCAACTCCTCCCAACTCGGGAAGCTCGGCGAGCACCTGTCCGGTGGGGGTATTGAGCTTTGCGATCTCCTCGGGCGTGCCCTGGCCCACCACCCGGCCTCCTCCCACGCCGCCTTCAGGGCCCATGTCGACCAGGTGATCCGCCACCTTGATTACGTCCAGGTTGTGCTCGATGACCAGGACCGTGTTGCCGGAGGCGACCAGGCTGTCCAGGGCCTCCAGCAGCGCCTTGACATCGTGGAAGTGAAGCCCGGTGGTGGGCTCATCCAGCAGGTAGAGGGTTTGGCCCGTGGCGGGTCGGTGCAGCTCCGAGGCCAGCTTGATGCGTTGGGCCTCGCCTCCAGAGAGGGTGGTCGAGGGTTGGCCCAGCTTGACGTACCCCATTCCGACCCGCTCGAGGGTGGCGAGGATTCGGTGGATCTTCCGGTGGTTGGAAAAGAAGGCCGCGGCCTCCGCGATGGACATCTCCAGGATGTCGGTGATGGTCTGCCCGCGGTAGCGGATCTCCAGGGTTTCTGCGTTGAAGCGTCTCCCCTGGCAGGACTCGCAGGTGACTTGCACGTCCGCGAGCAGTTGCATCTCCACAGTCTTTGTGCCGGCGCCCGCGCACTCCTCGCACCGGCCCCCGGCAACGTTGAAGGAGAATCGGCCGGGCTTGTAGCCACGGGCACGGGCCTCGGGCACCCGGGAAAACAGGGTGCGAATCCCGTCGAAGGCTCCGGTGTAGGTAGCGGGATTGGAGCGGGGTGTTCGACCGATGGGGGACTGGTCAATGACGATGACCTTGTCGACGGCTTCCGCTCCCTCAAAACCGGTCAACTCCGGAGCCTCTCCGGTTCCCTGGGCCTGACGCAGGGCCTGGTGGAGCACCTTCATCATCAAGGTGGACTTCCCCGATCCGGACACGCCGGTGAGTACTCCGAACACCCCCAGGGGCAGGTCTACGTCGACCGATTGCAGGTTGTGGGCGTGGGCTCCACGGATCTTCAGGAATTGGCCGTTGCCGGGTCGGCGCATCTTGGGCACCGGAATGAACGCCTCTCGCCGCAGGTAGGCGCCGGTCAGGGTCCGCGCTTTGCGTACCTTGGCGGGAGTGCCCGAAGCCATCACCCTGCCGCCTTCCACCCCGGCCCCCGGGCCTATGTCCACGACCCAGTCCGCTCGCTCAATGGTGGTTTCGTCGTGCTCGACGACAAGCACAGAGTTGCCGCGGTCCCGGAGGTGCACCAGGGTGTCCAGGAGCTTCTCGTTGTCTCGGGGGTGGAGCCCAATTGAGGGCTCATCGAGGACATAGGTCACGCCCTGCAGGCCGGATCCCACCTGGGCGGCCAGGCGAATGCGCTGCGCCTCCCCACCGGCCAGGGTGGTCGCTGGCCGATCCAGTGCCAGGTAGTTCAATCCGACCTTTTCCAAGAAGCCCAAGCGCTCCAGGATCTCCTTTGCGATCGGTCCACCAATGGCCTCCTCCGCTCCCTTCAACTGCAAGGCGGAGAAGAACCGGTGAGCATCGGCCACGGTCATGGCGGCCAGGTCGGAGATCCCTTGTTCTCGAAAACGGACGGCCCGGGGGATGGGGGCGAGGCGCACGCCATTGCAGGCCGGACAGGTGGTGCGGCTGCGGTACACGTCCAGCGGTCTGTGGTGCGTGAAGTGGTAGACATGCTCCACTGTTCTCATCAGTCCCTGCCAGGAACGGGTGACCTTGGCCACCCGCCCCGCCCGCCGCTCGTCCTTGTAGCGGTATTCCATGGGGGGGCAGTCTCCGTGGAGGAGTCCGGCTTGCACGGCCTCGGGCTGGTGCTTCCAGCGCTTTCGAAGGTCCGCTCCAAGTCGCTTTGCGATGTCCACCACCACCGCATTGGTCACGGAGGAGAAGGGGACCTTTCCGTTGGCGCCCAGGGGAAGGAGCGCCCCGGGGAGCTTTGCGTCTGGGTCCACCATGCGCTCGGGAACGAACGCCTCCAGGCGTCCCAGGCCGTTGCAGGATGGGCAGGCGCCCTGGGGGGTGTTGAACGAAAAGAGGCGGGGCTCCAGCTCGGGCAGGGAGAGGTGCGGATGGTTGGGACAGGCCCGCATGGAGGAGTAGGTCAGGTGCTCCCAGCCTTCCTCTGTTTCTATCAGCGCCCCGACCCCTCCCTTGGCCATCTTCAAGGACCGCTCCACGGCCTCCAGGAGGCGGTCGTGCTCTTCCGGTACCGCGGCGAGCCGATCTACGATGACCTCCAGGGTGTGCTTTTCGTACCGGGCCAGGGCGATGTCCTCGTCCAGGGAGCGAATCTCCCCATCAATGCGGGCGCGAATCCAGCCGGCCTTACGCAGCTTGTCCAGCTCCTTCTGGTACTCACCCTTTCGGTCTCGAACGATTGGAGCCAGCACCTGCATGCGAGCGCCGGGTCGATGGGCGCCCATGGCTGTGGCAATCTGTCCAGGGGAGAGCGCTGTGATCGCAGTCCTGCACTCCGGGCAATGGGGCGTGCCCAGCCGCGCCATGAGCAGGCGCAGGTGATCGAGGATCTCCGTCACGGTGCCCACGGTGGATCGGGGGTTGCGGCTGACGGTTCGCTGATCGATGGAGAGGGTGGGGGAGAGCCCGGTGACGCGGTCCACGTCTGGCTTGTCCATGCGCCCCAGGAATTGTCGGGCGTAGGAGGAGAGGCTCTCCAGGTATCGGCGCTGCCCCTCCTGGTAGATGGTGTCGAAGGCCAGGGAGGACTTTCCCGAGCCGGACAGACCGGTAAACACCACGAGAGCATCCTGGGGAATGTCGAGATCTACATCCTCGAGGTTGTGCTCTCGAGCGCCTGCGACGATGATTCGATCGGGTCCGGGTGCCTGCACCGAGTGTGATTAACTGCCTGGACCAGGAGGCGGTCATGCGCGTTGCATTCTGCTCGGATGAGCCCTACCCCGTGCACCAGGTGATCCTGGAGGTGCTGCGGGCCCGGGGGCACGATGTGGTGGCTTTTGGCTCGGTGGCGAGCGGCCGAGAGGAACCCTGGGCGGAGATCGCCGAGCAAGCTGCCCAGGCAGTGGCCAGCGGGGACTGCGAGGAGGGGATTTTCTGCTGCTGGACCGGTACCGGAATCTCCATGGCGGCCAACAAGGTGGCCGGCATTCGCGCTGCCTTGTGCGGGGACCCGGGTACCGCCAAGGGGGCGCGGCTCTGGAACCACGCCAACGTTCTTTGTCTCTCAAACCGGCTTTTGTCCCAAGACATGGCCCAGGAAATCCTGGCGGCCTGGTTTGACACCGAGTCCGGAACGGACGGGCTTGCCGGTGTGGAGGCCTTACGCGGCATAGACGCGCGCCACCGAAGGTAACTGGAAGAGGGGTCAGGCAGCGATACGGGCAGCAGCAATCTCCGCCAGTGCGGCCAGCTCTTCTCGCAGCTCATGGTGAACCGGGAAGGGTTCCAGAAACCGGGCCCGCGCCCCGGCGAATCCGGCGATTGCGTGATCCAACCCCGAGGCGTCCAGCAGGTCGAGAAACCACATCCACCGGCCGGTGTCCAGGGAGTTTACCTCCAATTCGTCTTCCAGGAGACCGCGCTGCCACCGCACCAGCTCGGTGTCATAGGGATGCCGCTCTCCGGTGCGCGTGGTGATGGATGGCTTCCGGTAGATCTCCCAGCGCTTCTTCTGGTCTCCCTGGCTGAGCCTCAAGAGACGGCGCCTGGAAGGCTCCAGGGCGAGGGACTCGAGGCGGGCGATTAGCTGCTGGGCACGATCGTCGTAGGAGTGGCCCACCAGGGAGGCTTGCACGTTCGAGCGGAATTCCTCCCGCTGGGCAGGTGACAGGGAGAAGAATCGATCGATGGCCTCCTCCGGGTCGTCATAGGCGAGGTAGTCCCGGTTGGGGACAAAGCCCAGCTGGTCCAGCTCTTCCAAGGGGTTGTTCATGACCACGGAGCCACAGGCGCCGCCTTCGAAGAAGCGCATGTTGGCCTCGTCTCGGATCGAACGGTTGAAGACCAGGTGGGCGCGACCCAGGAGGTTGGCGTAGTCCCGGTCGAATACCTGCTCGGCAATCATCACCCGGAGTCGGGGATGGAGTCGGGCAATCCGGCACACGAACTTCTCGCGAATGGTCTGGACATTCGGGTCCAGGCTCCCCACAAAGACCACGTCCAGGTCCTTGGGGCCCTGGTAGGGAACATGTACCTGGGGGTCGTGTCCGTACAAGCAGAAGAACTCCGAGTTCTCGAAGCCCAGCTTCTGGAAGACGCGAACGCCCTTGGAGTCGCAGAGGAAGTGATCGAAGACCCCCATGACCGGGAGGAGGCGGCTCAGGGAGAGGTTGTAGTCGCCGATGAGTCCCACAATGGGGCAAGGAACCCGCTGAAGATCCGCTGGCATCAGGTAGAATTCTGCGTCTCGAACCAAGACCACGTCGGGCTCCCAGCCGGCGGGGAGCTTGGGCCACAACTCGTCAATGTGCCCAAAGGTGTGATCAAAGGACACCACGTCCGCATGTCGACGCAGGGCTTGGACGAAGAACGCCTCGGTTCCCTGCGGGGTGTTCAGGCCGGGGCCCAGGAGGATGCGCATGGAGAGCTCCGTGAAGCCTTCTCTGTACGGTTCTTGTGGGCTGGACTTGAGCATCCCGGGCTTTTCCTTGAACGAATCCTGGTTGAGCCGATGAGAGCATCATGCGTGTCTTCTGTATTGATCCGAGCTTTCACGACGTGGCGGGCCATCACTTTGCGGTCAACCAGCTGATTTCAACAGAGTGCCGCCGCAGGGGCATTTCCTGCGCGGTGCTTGGGAATTCCCAGGTCGATCTCGAGATTCCTGGCATGGACATCCGGAAGGTCTTTTCTTCGACCCTGTACGGATTCCTGCCGGACCACGAGATGTCCCCCATGCACAAGGCGGTGCAGCTGAACCTCTCCTTTGAAGAGGAGATGGGGCGGCCATGCCCGCCTCGGAGGTGCGTCCGGGAGATGTCTTCATCGCCCACACCATCTCCTACGCCTACCTGGTGGGCCTGTTTCGCTGGTACCGGGATCTGGACGTGCCCCACGTGAGCCTGCGGGTGGTGCTTCGGTTTCCGCCGAACCATCTCGCCGGGGAGTACATCTCCATTCTTGAGCCGTTCTACGCCTACGCTCTGGGGCTCTACAAGACGCTGCCGGAAGGCAAGGACGCCCGGTTCTTCACGGACTGGAACATCTTGTCCAAGTACTACGAGGACCTGGCCGGCTTGAAGATGGGCCTGGTGCCCATTTCGATCGACTTCTCGGATTTTCCCGAGCAGGAGCCCCTCACGGATTTGGACCAGCGGCCCCTTCGGTTTGGATTCTTGGGGGCTGCTCGGCCGGAGAAGGGGTTTGAACTCTTGCCCGAGGCAATTCATCGGTACCAGGTTGCCCGGGCTGCGAGAGGGCTGGACACCTCCCACTTTATCATCCAGACGCACAGTGGTGAGACAGGGACTGTGGATGCCCTGGAGAAGACTCCGGGCGTGCAGACCTTGCCCTTCTGCGTTCTGGGTGTGGACTACTACCGGCTCCTGGGGATGTGCGACGTGGTCCTGATCTGCTACGACCCGGAGAGCTACTACCTGCGCTCCTCCCACATCCTGGTGGAGGCCCTGGGAATGGCTCGGCCGGTCATCGCAACCCGGGACACCTGGATGGAAGACGAGCTGCGCACCCACCTGGGCTTTCCCGTGGGCACCCTGGTGGACGGCTTTCACGCCGAGGCGCTTGCTGACGCCATGCTTCAGTTCGCGGACAACGCACCGCATTTTGCTTCCAACGCTGGGTTTGCCTCCAACCTGGTCCGCTTGAAGCACAACTCGATTGTTTTCATGGACACCTTGTTGGCCACTCCATGGCCGGCGTCCATCTCTGGAACCACCCGGGCGGCCTCATGAGGTCCGCTCAACACGGCAGCAAAAGCGCCGATGGGTGGAACGTAGGCTCAGGAGAAATGAAATGAAGGTCCTCTTCAGCAACCCACCCTGGTGGGGCGACCCCATCCAGGCGAGAGGCCCCGACGGCCGGACCGTGGAGGCCTGGATGTCGGGCGTTCGCGCCGGGTCCCGGTGGCCCTTTACGTTGATCACCGATTCCAGTCCGGACCAGTTCCGGTTTGGGACCTACAAGCCCTACCCCTTTTTTATGGGGTACGCGGCGACCTGGGCGAGGCGCGAGACCGGCGCCGATGTGCGGTGTAGAGACTCCATCGCCTTGGCGGACTCCTACGAGACCTACTTTCGCCACCTGGTGGATGAGAACTACCGGTACGTCTTTATCGAGTCCGCTTCCCCTAGCTGGGAACACGACAAGGAGATCATCCGGGGAGTTCATCGACTCTGCCCGCAGACCCGCATTGTGTTGACTGGCCCCATTGCCTCTGATTGGAAGGCCATTTTGGAGGAGCTCCCGGTTCACGCGGTGATCCAGGGGGAGTACGAGAAGGGCAGCGTCAAGGTGATCCAGGGGGCCGAAGGGCTGATCCCCTACGACCTGCTGACCAAGGACGAGATGAACAACTCGCCCTACCCCTACTTTGATGACGTGATCGCGCACCGGTACTGGGACGGCTGTCCCGCCGGGCAGCGCCCGCCGCAGCTACAGCTCTGGAGCAGCCGCGGGTGCCCCTACAAGTGCATCTTCTGCGTCTGGCCGGCGGTGATGACTGGCAATGACCCGGACGGCGCTGGCAAGCGCACGGTGCGCCACTACTCGGCGGACTACGTCGAGGGCTTCGTGCGGGAGATGGTCGGCCGGTACGGCTACCAGACCGTCTACTTCGACGATGACACCTTCAACCTGGGCAACTCCCACGTGGTGCGCATGAGCGAGGTCATGTCCCGGATCGGTGTGCCCTGGAGCGCCATGTGCCGAGCGGACACCATCAAGAAGGAGACCTGGAAGATCATGAAGGATTCTGGCTGCTTTGGGGTCAAGCTTGGCTTTGAGAGCGGAAACCAGCACGTGGTTGATCGAATCGTCAATAAGCGCCTGGACCTGGCTGCATCGGCGGATGTGGTCCGGCACTTGAAGGACATCGGAATGACGGTCCACGGAACCTTTACCTATGGACTGCCCGGAGAAACCGCCGCGCAGATGCAGGACACGAAAGACTTCATCGCCTCGCTTCCCTTTGACTCGATCCAGGAGTCGGGAACCGCGGAGATCGAGGGAACGCCCTTGGCCACCCTTCGACGAGAAGGCCACCTGGCCGCCTATGAGGGGGCCACGATCGATGACGCCTACGAGGTCGAGTCCGACGGAGCCAAGAAGTTCCGTGAGCTCGCCGAAAAGCTGAAGGCCAGCTGATGGGTATCGACGGAGAGGTGGTGTTGGTCACCGGGGGTGCCGGCTTCGTCGGTTCGTCTCTTGCCATTGAGATGAAGACCCGTCACCCCCATCTTCGGGTGGTCTCCCTGGACAACTTGAAGCGCCGGGGAAGCGAGCTGGCCCTTCCGCGTTTGCGGGAAGCCGGGGTCGAATTCGTGCACGGGGATGTGCGTCACTACGAGGACATCGCCAGCGTGGGTCCCGTGGACTGGCTGTTGGAGTGCTCGGCCGAGCCCAGCGTACATGCTGGCTACAACGCCGGACCCCACTACGCCCTCGAGACCAACCTCGGGGGGGCCCTGCAGTGCCTGGAACATTTGCGTCGCCACGGCGGCCGCATGGTCTTTTTTTCCAGCAGTCGCATCTACCCCATTGAGGGGCTTCGGGGTCTCCCGTTCACCCTTTGTCCCGAGCGGGGCTACCACCTGGGTAGCGGTGCGAGGGGCGTCGGTTTTTCGGAAGCAGGAATCGCCGAGGAGCTGCCATTGGCCGGTGCCCGCTCCCTCTACGGAAGCACCAAGCTCTCCGCCGAGCTGTTCATCGCCGAGTACGCCCAGATGTACGGCGTGGATTCTGTCATCAACCGCTGCGGCGTGTTGGCGGGTCCCTGGCAGATGGGCAAGGTCGACCAGGGGTTTGTGACCCTCTGGGTCTCTCGCCATGTCTTTGGTGGACCGCTCTCCTACATGGGGTTTGGCGGCCACGGACTGCAGACCCGGGACATCCTGCATGTGCAGGACCTCTACGATCTCGTGGAGCTGCAGATGCAGCAGTTCGACCACTGCGCCCACCAGACCTTCAACGTTGGGGGCGGCGTTAAGAACGAGGTGTGCCTCAGCCAGGTCACCGAGCGTTGCCGCCGCCTGACCGGCACCACCCTCTCCATCGGACCGCGGCCGGAGACCCATCCCGCCGATGTCCCGTACTACACCACCGACAACGCGCGGGTGACGGCGGCCCTTGGGTGGGCCCCCAAGCGCGGCATCGACGTGATTCTGGAGGACATCCACACCTGGATTCACCAGAACATCGATCTGCTGCGGCCCGTGCTCGAGGCCAAAGCCGCATGAACCCCACTGACAAATTGCGAGGCGACCTCCCCGGGGTCAGTGTCTACATTCCCTGCTACAACGGCGCCCGCTACATCGGAGATTGCCTGCAGGCGCTCCTGGATCAGACCCGCGTGCCCGACGAGATTATCGTGGTGGACGATGGCAGCACCGATGGCACCGCCGCGGTGGTGCAGGGCTTCCCAAGCGTTGTGCTCATTCAATTCCCGGAGAACCGGGGCTTGAGCGCGGCCCGAAACGCAGGCGTTGTCACCGCACGCCACGAGCTTGTGGCGTCCTTGGATGCGGACTGTGCGGCGGAGCCCGACTGGCTCGCCCACCTGGTGGAGGTCATGGAGAACGTTCCGAACATCGTGGGGGCTGGCGGGGAGCTTTGTGAGAACAACACCAAGACGGTGGCGGATCGCTATCGCTGCACCTTCATGCTCCAGTCCTGGGGCTCCGAGCGGGTAATCAATCCCCCCTTTCTCTGCGGGGCCAACACGATCTACCGACGCAGCGTTCTGATCGAGGTGGACGGCTACCCGGAGGTCTTTCGAACCAACGGGGAAGACGTGGATCTGTGCAAGCGGATCTACGCCCGGGGCTACAAGCTCCTGTACTGGCCGAGGGCCCGGGTCAACCACATGCGCAAGGACACCATCCAGAGCGTGGTGCGCATGAATTGGGCCCACATTCGCCACCCCATGGTCATCTACTACCCGCCTCTCACGCGGCCGATTCTCTGGGCCATCGTCAAGATACTGGTCGTGCACGCAGCGCAGTGCCGCATCGCTCCCGCCTTGAAGGCCAGGAGTTTTTTGATTGCCGGAGTCGCCGTGCGGGCGCTCTTTGAGATGCCCTGGCTGGAAGTCAAGGAATACCGCCGACGCCGGCTGGCGTCCCAAACCCATGAGACAGATGAGACGGCGAACCCCTCGGTTCGTCGCGCCGTCTAAGGAGGTCCCCATGTCCATCGTCATCGTTACTGGATCCGCCGGCCTGGTGGGCAGCGAAGCCGCCCGCTTCTTTCATGACAAGGGTCTGACCGTCATTGGAATCGACAACGACATGCGGTCGGCCTTCTTCGGCCCGGAAGCCAGCACGGACTGGAACCGGCGAAAGCTGGAGCAAGTCCTGCCCAACTACCGCCACGCCCACCTGGACATCCGGGATGAGGATGCGGTGGGCACTCTCTTTGCGCGTCACGGAGCGGAGATTGAGCTCATTGTGCACTGCGCTGCCCAGCCTTCCCATGACTGGGCCGCCAAGGCGCCGATCACGGACTTCACGGTCAACGCCAACGGCACGCTCGTGCTGCTGGAGGCCACGCGCAAGCACTGCCCGGACGCGACCTTCATTCACTTGAGCACCAACAAGGTGTATGGAGATGCCCCCAACCGCCTCCCCCTGGTGGAGACCGAGACCCGCTACACCGTGGACCCGGATCACCCCTACTCTCAGCGGGGAATCGACGAACACCTCTCCATCGACCACTGCACGCACAGCCTCTTTGGCGTGTCCAAGGCGGCTGCGGATCTGCTGGTGCAGGAGTATGGCCGGTACTTTGACATGCGCACCTACTGCTTTCGCGGCGGCTGTCTGACCGGCGGCGGCCACTCGGGCACGGAGCTTCACGGGTTTCTCGCCTACCTGATGAAGTGCACCCTGGAGGGCAACCCCTACACGGTCTTTGGCTACAAGGGAAAGCAGGTGCGGGACAACATCCACAGCCACGACCTGGTGAACGCTTTCTGGCATGTCTTCCAGAACCCGGTGCGCGGCAGCCGGGTGTACAACATCGGGGGGGGCACCCACGCGAACTGCTCCATGCTGGAGGCCATTGATCTGTGCCAAGAGATCTCTGGAAACACCCTTCAGTGGTCCTACTCGGACACGAACCGCGTTGGGGACCACATGTGGTGGGTCTCGGATGTGCGGGCCTTTGAGAAGGACCACCCGGACTGGGCCTATGCCTACGACCTCAAGCGCACGCTCCAGGACATCCACGACAGTCTGCGCGATCGGGACAAGGCCGACTTCAAGCAGTCTGCGTAGGGTCGCCTACTCCCGCACCACGGACATCATCCTGTCCGCGATGGCCCGGTGCCCTGTGGGGTTCGGGTGGATGCAGGTCAGGTCGAACCACAACTCCGCATCGGGTCCGCGGTAGCAGCGGGCATTGGGGTTGTCGTGGTTGAAGCCGTGGCCGCAGAAGGACTCCAACAGGAAGAGCATGTCGGTGCGGGTGTCCACGGCGATGGACAAGAACTCCTCCATGGACCAGATCACCATCTCGGCCAGGGCGGGATCCGTGAGGGTATCGCCCATTCCTGCCAGGGCTGCCGCGGGACAGGAGCCCGTGTCGCCTGTGCCGTCTGTGAATTCATAGAGGTTGGTGAACACCACCCACACGCCGTTGGGAAAGGTTCCTGGGGCGGTGATCCACTCCACCGCCTCCCGCATGAGGGCCATGCTCTCCCAGGTCTGGTCCCACAGGTCCGCGACGGGCCGTCCTTCCTGAAACCCTTGGGCAAGGTTGGCCAGGTCGTTGCCCCCAATGGTCATGATCACCAGGGTCTTGAGGTGGCGCTTGTCAGCGGGCAGGCAGCTTTGGACCTGGGAACCGTCGCGCATGAGGTCGTCGGTCCGGGCGCCCCACTCGGCGCAGGTGGCAAAGTCACCTGAGTCCTGGATGTAGGAGATGCCGTCGAAGGGATTTACGGACTGCCAGAACCAGTTGGGCCGCTCCAAGCCAAATTCTGTGGCCAGGTCGTCGGCCAACCGGTTTCGGTAGAACTCTGACTCCGAGGAGGGGGGAGTGCCCACGGTCACAGAATCCCCGAGGAAGACCACCCGTTCCACCCCCTGGATGTCCTGGTGGTTGGTGCCCTGGCAGTGGCTGCCCACCGTGGGCTGGAAGGGGGCGTAGTCGGGACCTGTGGCTGTTCCGTCTCCCGCGATTTCCGCAAAGCAGGAGTCCAGGAGCGACTCCTCCGGACCGCCGGTGTCTTCAGGGCTTGCGGTGTCGAGGGGGTGGGGGTCTTCCGGTGAGTATACGCAATGTATACCCTCCAAAACCCGGTGTCGAGGGAGAATTTCAGAGAGCCTGTGGTTACAACGCCCGAGGGCGGAGTTGCCATGGTTGTGTTGGTTACAGGGTCGCGTTCGGGAATTGGCCGGGCCACTGCGCTCTCTGCAGGCCGGGCCGGGCACAAGGTGTACGCTGGGTTCCGTGACCTCTCGACGAAGGACCAGCTGATGAAAGACGCCGATGGCATGTCCATCGTGCCGGTCCAGTTGGACATCACCAACCCGGAGGATCGGGAGGCGGTCCAGGACCAGATTCTGGCGGCCGAGGGGTACCTGGATGTGCTGGTGAACAATGCCGGCGTGGCCCTGGGGGGGGGGCCTGGAGCAGGTGGACGAGGATGAGATCCGGCGCTTGTTCGACGTCAACGTCTTTGGCACCTGGGCCCTGACCCGGCTGTGGCTGCCGTCGATGCGGGCGCGGCGAGAGGGGCTGGTGGTGAACGTGACGTCCATAGCAGGCCGCATGGCCATGCCGGGACTCGGGAGCTACGCGGCCAGCAAGTTCGCCATAGAGGGCATGACGGAGGCCCTGCGCCACGAGCTCAAGCCCTGGGGGGTACGGGTGGTGGCCATTGAACCCGGTGCGTACAAGACCGACATCTTCGGGGTCAACCGCACGGTCTCCCGGAACAGCTACGACCCGGACAGCGACTGGGCCGGGATGGTGAAGCGGATGGACGAGGTGTTCCAGACGGTCGTGGACAAGCACGCCAAGGAACCGAAAGAGGTGGGGGACCACATCGTGGGCCTCTTTTCCGCCAAGAACCCGGCCCTGCGACATCCTCTGGGAGGAGAGTCCTGGCTGCGGACGATGCTGCTGAAGCTGGCGCCATTCTCGTTGATTGAATTTGTGATGTCCCGGGGGCTCAAGTTCGACCACTACATTGCGGCGGACGGGGACACATCAAAGCCCCATCGGCTGTAGACCGGCGCGAGGGCCTCGGCGAGTGCGTCTCGGTCGAGACCAAACTCTTCTAAGGAGTAGGCGTGGCGAGAGGGTCCGGTTCGCTGGGCTGCCCGCAGAGCGTCCTCGTGCTCGGGGGTGACGTCCTCCAGCCCGAAGGCGGTGTGGATTCGCCGAACAACGTCCAGGGGGTGATCCATGAGATCCGTGTAGGCAATCGACAGGTCCGCTGAATCCTGTCCCTCCAGGTAGCAGCGGGTGGACAGGGCCACGATGTGCTCCACATGGTGGGGCTCCATTTGCACGTGGGGGCCAAACCTGTGCCTCCAGATGGCGCGAATCAAGGACAGGCGTGACGGAATCGCCCGGGCCGGGTGCCGCACCAGTTGGACAATCCGCACCCCCGGCAGGGCTTCCCGCAGGGCATGGGTGCGGTGGGTAAGGTGGGGGTTCTTGCCCACGACCCGCTGTCCTGTGCGGCGCACCCGCCGGGCCAGCGCCTGGGCATAGTGGGCCGCCGCCGTGTCATCCCAGTCATGGGCTGGCGGGTCCACCGCAGGCCAGGGGGCATCCAGCTGGTTGGCTGGGGAGCGCAGCTGGGCCCACAGGAGAAGCTCGTCCTCCTCGGCCTCGTGCAGTCGAACGCGGTGGATCGGGTCCAAGCCTCCAAAGAGCCGGTCTTGCAACGCATCAAGCCACCGTGGCCTGGGGCAGCGGTGGGCCAGCCAGGGAATCGGCCCGGAAGGAACCAGCAGGTTGTGCAGTGGCATGCCGCAGGCCGCGGGATGAGAAGCCAGCATCCGGTGGAGCCAGGTGGTTCCCGACCGCTGGTGCCCCACCACCACCACCACTTTCTCCGGCAGGGGGGCGTCCTGCTCCAGGGCCCACCCCAGGTCGATCGCTGCCCCCAGGGCCCCCCGCCACAGGGCCTCCCCCAGGGCCGGGAGCCCGCGAATCCGCAGTTGTCGGCGGGTATGAGCCTGCCAATTGGTCCAGGAAAACGGCATCAGTTGGGGAGGGCATGATACTCAAGCTGACTCTGCCCAGTGGATCTGTCGAGACCGACCCACCGTGGAGTTCTCGGTCGGTGACAGTGGAAAGTCCGTTCTTGGAAAAGCGGTGTTTCACGCCCGTTTTCGTTGACACAAGGGGGGGGGGGGCGAATACTGACTGAGGAGTCAACCCCTTTGAGGAGGATTCCATGGCAGACCAGTTCACCCTCACATCCCAACCCGTCCGGCTTTCGTCTCCTGGAAAGCAGGCGCTCGACCAGTCCCTTGAAGTCTCTGACTATGACGAGTTGGATGTCCTGCTGGGGCTGATTGCAGTGGAGGGCACCACCACTGGTGTCGTTGTGAAGATCATTACGGCGATGCAGAAGGACTCCGAAAGTGGTTGGGTCGACCTGGTCACGTTTGCAAGCCTGGATGGCCCGGACAAGTTCGACCTCCAGAATGCGCCGGCCAAGCTGCTCAAGTACATCCGCTGGGAGGTGACTGACCTCGGTGGAGCCACCTCGGTCACGGTCACAATTGATGGCATGTTGCGGAGGATTCGTTGAACCAGGTTGGAAAGGGCCGCCCCGACTTCCGGGACCAGGGCGCGAACATCTCTCGCTCTCGCTACAACCTGGTGGCCGCTTTGGATCCCCGGATTCAACACGTCTTTTCCCATGCGCCAGGCAGATCAGGGGACCCGCGAATCAAGAAGAACTGCACTCAATCCCCTTGTGGCTGCCAAGATAAGCGAGCCGGTTTTGGAGCACCTCTCTCTGACCCGAGGTTGCGGACGGCGGAAGGAGCGTATGCCTTGCACAACCACAAGGCGCCAACAGCGGCCCAGATTGAGGCTGTGAAGCGGGTGTTGCGAGTGGTGAAGAAGTCCGGCAAGGGGATTCAGCGATTTCAACACCTTGAGCCCTACGATTTTGAATCTTCAAGGATGACCGGAACCCTGCCTTTCGAAGAGGAAGGGGACACCCCTTCCAACTTCAATGTGGAGGAGGCTACCTGCTCTTCGGGATCAGGTCGTATGGGTCATCCTACCGTTGGACGCAAGGCTGAAGAGCATGGCACAACATCGCAAGACATGAGTTTTGTCAGTTCGGGCGATTTCACCATGGACTTTGGTGGTGTTGTTGCTCCGGATACAACGGCTGCCAGGGAGGAAACACTGAGGTTTGCTTGGTATCCGTACTACAAGGACGATGGCGGCCAACTGACCTACCGAGGCATCAACTCGATGATTCGGAGTTGGGGCACTTCTCGGACACAGCGCGTGTTTTGGCATCACGGCCATGGTGCATCCCATCGGTTTTTTCTGAACGCTGTGCGAATGATCGATGTCTACCGACAGCAGATTCGAAATCGAAACGAAGACTGTCCGGATGCCCGCGAGCGGGTCGGTGAACGGCTCGATGAACTTGGCTACAAGTTCTACATCGACAATGGATGGGACTGTTCATCAACTCCATTGGCCATCACCTTTCCAACAGACGGGTCTGGTTTCCCTGAATCGATATCTCTCACTGATGGGTCCTTTGGTTGGTACAACAGCGTCACCAAGAACATTCATCTTTGTGCCAATCACTTGAATGGCCATGCACATGTAGCTGATTCGTTGCTTGCCTATGCCCATCAAGCCTATTGGTATGTCTTAAATGGCCATGCGGAAGATCTCGAACAAGCATGGGACTTCTTTGTTCAAGCGAAGTATCTGGGTCGACTTTCTCTTGGTTGTGTCGCAAGTATATCTACTACGATTCTGCATGAGATGCTTCACAGGGTCTACGGCGTGGAACATTGCAAGAAGGGGTGTTGTCAGGCTGCAATCAGTCTTCGATGGATGTGTCGGGTGTTCTCTGGCCTCGGGCTCTACGCTGCAGACTCGGTCAACAGAATTGACAGAAACCTCGGACGCGTGACCATTGGAAGGAATTCCAAGTGTAAGGACCCGATGTTTGGAGCCCCCGAGGCATTTGAGGGTCTCTGCTCCATGACTCATCCGGGTATCCAAGGTGACTTCGAGGCCTGGACCGTGGAAGGCCCCTGGATGTATCCGCAGGGGTGCGAGCCCACCGTAAGCGATGGCTTTTGGGGAGAACCCTCATTTTGAGCGGTGACGCACCCTGGATTGGGTGCAATCAGGCCACCTCTTTGGTGGCGCTATTGGCGATGCTGACGGTTGGAGGCTGCAGAGAACGTCAACTCGAGAAGAGCCGGGACCGGTATGAGTTTGCGCAAGCCGCAGGCTGCGAATTGGGCATGGAGGATGGACGGACCGACGGCGGAGATGCCGGCGAGTACTGTGATGAGAGTCAGCCTGACCCGCCCGCCCAGGCCTATGAAGATTCCTTTCTAAGAGAGTGCTACAACGCCAAGTCGGAAGGGGTGCTTCCGTGTGAAAATGGTTGGTCGATTGGCTATCGAGAATGTTATGAAGAGGCCTACCTAAGCGCCTATCAGGCAGCCTGGGACGAGGCTGATTGTGACACTCCCCTTGATTCTGGAGGGGAGTGATCTTCGGGGTTGCTTGACTGGCGTGTTGTAGCCCTGATTGGTGCAGAACTCCAGGACAAAGCCAGAGCAAGATCCCCATCCCTACCCAGGCACCCCAAACCGCTCCCTCGCCAGCTTGCGAAGGGCCTGCTTGTCGACCTTGTGTTGGCGGCCGGAGCGGGGGAGGGAATCGAGGTGCAGCACGTGGTCCGGGGCGGCTTCTCCCAGCAGCTCGGCGAAGGGGGTATCCGCGGGGCCGGTGTGGGCCACGATGATGCGTTCGTCCTGGGCGGTGGCGTCGAAGATCCCTACGAGGGAGGCATTGATGCCGTTCTCGGCCAGGAGGGATTCCAGTAAGGACGGGTAGTGGTTCACTCCGCGGCGGAGAATCATGTCCTTCTTGCGGCCCAGGAGCCACAGGCCGTCTGCGTCCAGCCGCCCCAAGTCGCCGGTGGGGAGAGGGCCCTCTCGGGGGGGGCTCGCCAAGGTACCCACGGGACAGGGCAGGGGAGTGTACGTGGATTTCGCCGTCTTCCAGGGTGACCTGGGTGTCGCCCACGCAGGCTCCCAGCCAGTCGCCGCTGCCCTGGCGGTGGGCCTTCTCCCGCCCGTCGACAAGGGCTACAGGCCCCGCCTCCGAGAGTCCGTACATGCACCGGATCGATACGGTCTCCGAGAGATGCGGGAGCAGTCGGTTCAGAAATTGATGTGTCACTGGAGACGATCCGAAGAGAAGTGTCTGAATCTCCTGGGGGATCGCGATTCCTTCATCCAAACAGTGGATCCAGGTGTACGGGCTGCCGAACCATGCCTCGATCTGCCCCAATTGCAGCCGATCCACTACGGCCTGCAAGCGCTTGGCTGGCTGCGCCTTGACCACGTGACAGGTGGCGCCGGTGGTCAAAGCGTAGAAGATCTGCTGGGGGTGCTCCGCCAGGTAGGAGGCCATGGAAACCCCCTCCACCACCTGCGAGACATGTCGCAAGAAATGGGGCAGGTTTCCGTGGGTGTGGACAACACCTCGGGGAGCGCTTGTGGTTCCGGAGGTAAACAGGATCAGGGCCTCGGCGTCTTCACTGCACACGGCGGGGTCCGTGTCTCCCCGGACCGTTCCCGGCAATTGGAGCACCTTCACCCCTTCCGGGCGCGCGGGTGTGCTCCGGCCGAGCGATGAGAGCAGTCGCCTGGCCCCGGAACCGCCCACAGTCGACTCAGGGACGGTAGGGTCACGACCCATTCGGGTTGCACGGCCTCCACCTGGGCCTTCCAGATCCTTTCTGGGTGTCCAGGATCCAGCAACACCGGCGTGGCGCCGATCCAGACCAGGCCCAGCAACGCGGCAGCGAAGTCGGCCCCGGCAGGCACCAGCATCAGCACCCGATCTCCCTGTTCCACCCCTTGCTCCTGGAACCAGCCAGAGAGCCCCAGGGTGCGCGCCCGCAGGGCATTCGCGGTGGTTTTCCTGCCGTCTTCCTGCACCACCACGCGGTCTCCGGTCAAGGACAGGACCAGCTTGGATGCCGCGTTGACCACGAGCTACCAGCGCATGATGGTGGCGGCTACCGAGAGTCCCGCCCCCGTGCCCAGAAGCATCAGCTTGTCCCCCTTCTTGATGCGGTCACCTTGTATGGCCAGATGCAGGGCCATGGGAATCGAGGCTGCCACGCAGTTTCCGTACTCTCCCACAATGTGGACCACCTTCTTCTCAGAGAACCCATACCTGGGAAGTGCCGCAAGTGCCGGACCCGAGGCCTGGTGCGGAATCACCAGGTCGATGTCGTCCGGGCCCAGTCCGGTCTCCGCCCAGGTGCGATCCAGGAACTGCTGGACCTTCTTGCGAGCGAACCGATAGACCCTGGGGCCCTCCATGTGAAAGAGGTGCTCCTCCGGGCGCACGTCGGGCAGGTTGGGGTGTCTTCGGCTTCCGCTCAGCAGGGTGGTGAAGTCTCTTCCAGCGGGCCAGGTCTCCATCCCCTGGAACAGGATTTCCGTGTCCTTCTCATCCTGCGGTGACTCTACAATGACCGCAGCGGCGCCGTCCCCCAGGAGGAGGCTGCTCTCCGGCTCTTCAAAATTCCGACTTGGGGTGGACAGCTCCGCGGACACCACAAGGACTCGCTGATGCCGGGCGTTCACCAGGGTGGCTGCGAGGTCGAGTCCGACCAGGAAGGAGAGGCAGCTTGCGTGGACGGTATACGAGGCGATGCCGTCCAGAGCCAACTCCTTCTGGATGAAGGGGGCGTTGTCTGGAACGGTCTGTCGGGGGGTGGCGGAGGCATTGATCAAGAGGTCCGGCGGAGGCCCGTCGCCAATGGCTTGCCGTGCCGCCGCAGCACCCAACAAGGCCACATCCCGGTGGGCAGCCACGTGCCGCCGACCGACGCCGGTGCGGGAACGGATCCAATCGGGGCTTCGTCCCACCCGGGGCGAGAGATCTTCAGCGGTCTCCACACCCGGCGGTGCATGGAAACCGTGGCCTGTGATCCGGAACTTCAATGATTCAACTGGGCAAGGGCAGCAGGACCTGGGGGGGAGGCGAGCCTGCACCATGGCGGGTCGCTGGCAGCGTCGGTGTAACCGAGGGAGGGAGCCCCCTGCACGCTCGACACTTGTTCCAGCCAGCGCTGAAGGCGATCCCTGGGCGCTGTCTCCCTACTCGTTTGCAACGAGCAACTTCTCCAGGGAGCCATCTGTGATGGCGGTACCCAGCGCAAAGGGGTTGACCACCACCGTGAATTCGCTGTCGTGTACGCGCACCGGGTGGTTCTTGTCCTCGTTGGCGGCTCCCACTGCGAGTGACCCTGCCACGCTCTCCCCCTCTTCCTCCAGCACCCAGGAGAAGGTCGTCATGGGGGTGACACGGGCCGACGGGTCTTGCGGCAGGGCGGAGATTCGAAGGCTGGCCACCCGGTCCAGCCAGCCCTTTACTGCCTCCGGGTCCAGGTCGCCCTCCAGGCCCGGGCTTGTCCAGGGGGCGTCCAGCGAGGGGCGCTCCAGGGTGAAGCCCTCCCCCTGGGCGGGCTGCACCTGGACCATGAGGAAGGCGGAAGCATCCAGGTTCAGGAGGTTGGAGTCCCGGTACTGGCTCTCCTTGGTTCCGATGGACCATGCGGAGACGCCTCTCGCTACAAAAACCGGGTCTTCGCCGTCCCGGCGCACGTGCGCGTCCTTGGAGCCGGATCCCACGAACAACGTCTCGATCCCGGTGGGCGCCTGGAACTCTACCTTCTTGTCATGCTCGCTTTCGGACACCGCCAGGCTTGCGTGGTGGACGGACTGGGTAGCGATGGGGTCTCCTACGCGGGCGTCCAGGAGAGAATCCAACAGATCCGATACTTTTTCTTCAGAGGCCGGATAGTCCCCGTGGCTGGAGATTACCCAGGCCCCCTCGGTTCTGGAGAGCGCGACTGATTCGTCCTCCTCTCCCGATCCCCACACCTGGATCCGGGTCACTTCCTCGCGCACAAGATCCACAAGGGGTTCGCTGGTGGCGGTCGTCTTGCCGCCTACCCCCCAGGTCAAGCCCACAAGGCCGATCTGCACCACCAGCATGGCAACAAGAACCGATTTAAGCGACATTCTGCACCTCCTGTGGGCTGCGTCGTCTGCGGGTAGAGAGCACAACAGCGGCCAGCCCGGCCATGACCAGAAACGAGGTCATCGCCTCCCACCTGGACCGTGCCTCGTCTGTCATGGGCGCCAGGGTCCGGGCCACGCTCCCGGATGCCCGAATCTCCAGGAGGTCCGTGTCTTCCACCGCCCAGTCCACCAGGTTTCGAACCCACTGCAGGTTTCCCTGGTGCATCTCCCCGGACGGGCTGCCCGCCAGGCTGAGCATGAGGTCCGAGACCAGCTCCGAGGAGCCGATGACCGCCAGGCGGGCTTCGGGGACGGCCTGCTTCAGGGTGCGGCCCGTGAGATCCGCCTCTGCATCGGGGGCAGCACCTTCTGCTGCATCCCAGATCGGGGAGGGGCGCTCGGCAAACCAGCTGGGAATTGGCCCGTTCAACACGATGGCCAGGGGGTGCCCGGCGGTCTCGGCGTCGCTGGGTTCACCGTACCCACTCTCAGGCCACCTCGTGAAGTCCGGCTCGATCTCTCCTGAGTCATTCAGCCAGCTTCCCCTGGAGCTCGACGCCAAGAGGGTGGCCTCCACGCCCTCGGCTGCTCCCAGGGTGGAGAGCGGCGAAGCCCAGGGAACAGTCACATTGGGAAGACCCCGCAAGGTGGCATGTTCCACCGCGAGGCCGCCCTTTCGAATGTCCGGGAAGAAAGGGTAGGGGACCAGCTGGATCTGCTCCATCACAAAGGGCCCCTGGCGCACCTGGACCGGCACGGGAAAGGGTGCGTTTTGTGGATCCATCACCAGGGACTCTCCGACCTCGACCCCCCAGTGGGCCACCAGGTCTCGCAAGGATGGGTCCGTCGACTCCACCCCGAGCCCGCCCTGTCCCACCGCGGTCTTCCAGGCGCCGGCCAGGGCGATCACGGTCCCCCCTCGCATCAGGAACTGGTCCATGGCAAAAAGGGACTTCTCATCCAGAGCCCCGGCCTTTCCCACCACCAGCACATCCACGTCATCGGGCACATCTCCACCGGTGAGGTCCAGCTTCTGTACGTCGTATTCCTCCCCCAGCATGGAGCGCAGCCCCCGGAAGTCCTCCTGGGGCTGAGGGGGCTGCATCTGGGGCGGCAGGTTCGGGTTCTGGGGGGTGGGCTCAGGGGTCAGGGTCACCAGGCCGATGCGGGTTCTCTGCCCCGGCACCAGGCGGCGGATCGCAGCCTCCACGCTCCTCTCCAGGTCGCCCGGGGTGGCACCTCCACGCAGAAGGAGCCGCTCCGTGGCCTGGGGGGTCTCAAACACCAGGTGGGCGTAGAACACCTGCGTGCCGAAGAGGTCGGCGGCCAGGGGGCGAATGGACAGGGTCTCGAACAGGGTCTGCTGGAGCTGGGGATCCGAGGAGGGGTCTACCTCCTGCATGGCGAGGACTCCGCCTGTCTTCTCCTTCAGGGAACTCGCCAGGGTCCGCATCTCGTCGACCGTGGCTGCGAACTCCCCGGGCAGGGTGTCCGGAGAGGCGTACAGGGTCATGGACAGGTCTTTTGGCAGTCGGGCTGCCAGAGACGCGAGGCTCTGGAAGTCCTGGGTGACCTTTCGAATGGTGCGGGTCAGGTCGTACTCGAAGTTCCGAAGGCCCACCTCGACCCCGTCCTGGGAGGCCTCCACGTGGACCAGGTCCTCAAAGGAGAGCGTGGCGTATTGGTCGCCATAGCGGACCAGCAGGTGGAAAAACGCGTTGACCACCCCCTGGCTGTGGCGGTCCTCCACTGAGAAGGGAACGCTGCGAATGCCATACCGCTCCCCAATCTCCCGGGCCAGTTCATCGTCGGCGCTCGGATTTCCGCCTCCCACTTGCACTGTGCCTTTGCCTGCGACCTCGTACTCCTCCAGGAGGTCCCGGATCTGCGGCACCAGAGGGGTGAGCAGCGGGTGGGACCTGTCCGAGAAGTAGGCGTCGATGTACAGAGGCTCCCCCAGGTTGATGAGGGTGCGACGGGTGGCGTCGCTGATGCTGTACTCCCCCCCGGCCGTCAGGTCGGCACGAAGGGTCGTCACCGGGGCCATCCAGAGGTTCAGGGCCAGGGCGTTTGCCCCCACGAGCCCCACGAGCAGGGAGCGGCCCCGCAAGCGAGTGGGCTGGGCGGCCCCGTCGATGCGGGGAGCCTCCAGGAAGTGCACGTTCAACACCAGGAAGAAGACCGCGATGCTGCCGTAGTAGACGAGATCCCGCAGGTCCAGCACCCCGCGCTCCAGGCTCTCAAATCGGCTGCCGGTGCCCAGGGAACGCAAGATCTCCGCACCATCGGCGGCAAAGAGCCGGGTGAGATTGTCCGTCCCCAAGAGGTACAAGGCACCGCCCAGAAGCAGAGTCCCAATCAGGGACACCACCTGGTTGTCCGTGCGGGCGCTGATGCAGAGCCCGATGGCCAGGTAGGCCGCCCCAAGGAGCAGGGCACCGCAGTAGCCGCCCAGAACCGGCCCCCAGTCCAGGGGCCCCAGCCGGGCCACCATGGCCGGCAGGGGAAACGTCAGAAGCAGGGCCACCGCCACCAGGATCAGGCCCGCCAGGAACTTGCCCAGGACCAGGTCCCGGGTGCGCACGGGCAGGGTCAGCAGAATCTCCAGGGTGCCGCTGTTTCTCTCCTCGGCCCATTGGCCCATGGTGATCGCTGAGACCAGCAGGATCAGTAGCAGGGGCAGCCACTCGAAGAGGGGACGCACATCGGCCATGTTGCGGGCGAAGAACCCGGAGAGCGGAAAGAATCCCACCAGGGTGGCCAGCAGGAAGACCCCCAGGAACAAGAGGCCCACGGGGGATCGAAAGGCGGCGCCCAGCTCCTTGCGGGCAATGGAAAGGACTGGACTCATGGGGCACCTTCTTGGGCGGCTTGCTGCTCCAGCTCTCGAAAGACCCCCTCCAGGGTCTTCTTCTCCGGCGAAAGGGCGCCGAGCTTCCAGCCGGCCCGGTGGGCGGCCAGGGCGATGTCGGCGGAGGACAGTGCGTCCTGGCTTCCGGTCACCCGATAGGACGTGAACCCGGGCAGGTCTGCATCCGGTCCCTCACAGGTGACCTTCTCCACCCCTGAGAGGGCGGTAAGGGTCTGCTCTACGCCGGGAGAACCTGTCTCCACAGACAGCACCACGGCTTGTCCCGCCAGGAGTTCCTTCAAAGGGGAGTCCGCCACGAGGCGGCCCTGGATCAACACCATGACCCGGTCACACACGGCCTCCACCTCTTGGAGAATGTGCGTGGAGAGCAGGATGGTGGTCTCGCCTTCCTCGCCCAGGCGGCGAATGAGCGTGCGGATGGCGGCGATCTGTGCTGGATCAAGGCCGTTGGTGGGCTCATCAAGCACCAGGACCGCTGGGGAGTGGACGATGGCTTGCGCCAGTCCCACCCGCTGTCGAAACCCCTTGGACAGAGTGTCGATGGTCCATTCCAGCCGATCCACGAGCCCGGTGGCCTCGGCGGCCCGTGCCACGGCAGCGGCCTCGCCGTTCGGTGCGACCCCCCGCAGTCCGGCCAGAAGGTGGAGGTACTCCCGGACGGTCATCTCCGGGTACAGGGGGGCGTTCTCAGGGAGGTAGCCCATGCGGCGCTGCACGGGCTCTCGCTCGGCCACCACGTCCAGGTTGTCCACCCGCACCGCCCCCTCGCTGGGTTCCAGTGCGCCGGTGATCACCTTCATCATGGTGGTCTTTCCCGCCCCGTTGTGGCCGAGTAGACCCACAATCTCCCCCCGTTCAATGCGGGTGGTTACCCCCTGGACAGCCGCTACGTCCCCGTAGCGACGGGTGAGGGACTCTACTTGGATCATGCCACCTCCAAACCCGGGGGTGGGTATCCACTCCTACCGCCGCCGTCGAAGGAGAATTCCCCCGATCACCAGGACCCAGATCTGCGGAGCGCGCCGTCCGGCGGTGCAACCGCAGCCTTCTTCTTCCTCAGCCTCCGGCGGGGTGCCCGTGCGAAACCTCAAGGTAAAAGGCTCTGAGAGGGTGGAGCCGTCTGCGGCCTTCAGGCTCTCCCGGACGGACACCAGGAGTGTGCGCTCCGACGGCCAGTCCGAGGTGGGTGCGATGTGAACCAGGTGGGAGTCATCCCGGTAGTAGAGCCAGGTTTCGAACCCCACCGGCCGGTTCACACCTGCGGAGACCTCAAAGTGAATTTCCTCCAGGTCCGCAACCTTGAGCGGACGAGAGAAGGCCAGGGTGACTCGGGATTCAGGAGCCTCGGCGCTGCGCGGGTGGTAGGGCTCGTCCTGGGCCGGGTGGGTGGCCAGCACCTCCAGGGGCACGTCCTCTCCCTGGAGGCGGCGCCACAACACCTGCCAGTAGGAGGCGACGACCTGGGCCTCTTGAGCGGGGCGCCCGGCGGTCTCCCCATCGTCCAGGTGGGCGCCGCCCCAGGGAAAGGACTCCCGGTAGGCAGCCACCGCGTCGTCGTTCTCTGACATCCAGGCAACGAGTTCCATGGCGGCTTCCAGCAAGTCCTGGCCGTCCTCCAGGGTGGCCGCGTCGACATCGACGCCCTGGTCTTCAAAGAGGGAAGGAAGGACCGTGTCTGGAAGCCAGGCCTCGGGAATTTCCTGAGGGCCCTTCAGGTTCGCCCAGATCACGTCGCTGGCCTCATCCAGGCTTTTGCCTTCCGCCCAGCCTGCGTCGGCATCCACGATCTGCGAGCGGTCCTGGTAGAGGGCATCGAAGAACTGGTCGGCCATTCCGTGGGAGGCCATGCCCATCCAGAAGGCGATGTGGGTGGCGGCCTCCTCGGACCAGGGTTCGCTGAAATTCGTGGTGATCCACTCGAGGTAGGTGTCCTGGAACGGCTCCCAGTGGGCCAGCTCTCCATAGGGGTGGTTCACGGCATAGCCACCATCCGGGAACATGGTTCCATGAACAAGCGCTGCCTCCCGGTCCGGTTCCGAGAGCAGCTCCTTCAGCTCTCCGGCCGGGAGGTGTTCCAGGGCAGTCCGGGTGATCCAGACATGGGTGGTCTGCCCATTGGCCAGGACGGGAGCTGCCCCGATCAGGAAGAGAAAGACCACCGCGCCTCTCTGCGCCGGAGCCCCACCAGGAGCCCCAGCAGTCCGAACAAGCCGATGCTGCCTGTCCTGTTGGCGCCCAAAGTGCTGCACCGACTGCCGCCCTTGAGGGTCTCCCCGCCTGTGCCGGTGTCCCCAAAGCCTGTGTCGGCTCCTGTGTCGCCGGTGTCGAGTCCTGTGTCGTCCACGACCTCCTCACAGTCATCGGTCCATCCGGGGGCCCCGGGGTAGGCGCTGTCGTCCAGGTCGTCGCAGTCGGCCTCGACGCCGAATCCGTCGCCGTCCTGGTCGTCATCGTTGCCGTCGCAGTTGTCGTCGACTCCGTCGTACCAGGTCTCCATCGCCTCCGGGTGAATCGCTGAGTTGGCATCATCGCAGTCGTCCCCGCCGTACTCCGCGGAGTCGAATCCATCTCCATCCATATCATCGTCCGAGGAGTGGTTGCAGTCGTGGATCACCCCGTCATGCGGGGTGTCGGGGGCGTCGGGGTAGGTGTCGGCATCCGCATCATCGCAGTCGTCGCCGTCGTAAGAAGCCGAGTCGTACCCGTCTCCGTCCGCATCGAAATCCGAGGCCCCGTCGCAGTCTGAGTCCACCCCGTCGTACCAGATCTCGTCTGCCGCCGGGTGGATCTCATCGTTTTCGTCGTTGCAGTCACCGCCGCCGTACGCGTCGCTGTCATGACCGTCTCCGTCCGCATCGAAATCCGAGGCCCCGTCGCAGTTGGAGTCAATCCCGTCGTACCAGGTGTCCTGGGCACCGGGCCAGGTGCTCGCATCACTGTCATCGCAGTCCGTGGTGTCGTCGGTGTACCCGCTGGGCACCTCGCATGCGACATAGGTGGCGTTTGCATCGCCGAATCCATCCCCATCTGCATCGGCGTACCAGGTGCCTGCGTCCGTGGCGTCGTCTTCATCCACCGTGCCGTCGCAGTCGTTGTCGGCTCCATCGCAGACCTCGGTGCCGCCGGGATGGGCGCTGGCGTTCAGGTCGTTGCAGTCATCGGAGCTGACGACATAGCCTGAGGGCTGGCTGCAGGCTGAAGCGGAGAGGCTCGTGCTGCCGTGGCCGTCCCCATCCGCATCCAGGTACCAGATGCCTGCATCTGTGGCGTCGTTCTCGTCGGCGTTCCCATCGCAGTCGTTGTCAATGCCGTCACAGATCTCCGGGGCCCCGTCGTGGGCTGCAGTGGTGGTGTCATTGCAGTCGTCGTTGTTTGCGGTGTACCCGGAAGGCTGGCTGCACGCAGCTTGGGTCACATTCGGGGTACCGTATCCGTCGCCATCGGCGTCTTCATACCAGGTGGGGGCACCTGCGGCGTCGCTCTCGTCGATGGTGCCATCACAGTCGTTGTCAATGCTGTCGCAGACCTCGGTGGCGCCGGGGTTCACGTGGAGGGACAGGTCTTGGCAGTCCGTGGTGTCGGCAACAAAACCGGATGGCTGGGCACATGCTTGGGTGGTGCTGGCTGCATCTCCGTACCCATCCCCATCCACATCTGCGTACCAGGTCAAGGCATCGGATGCGTCGTCTTCATCAACAGCGCCGTCGCAGTCATTGTCGGCTCCGTCGCAGGTCTCCGTGGCGCCTGGGAAGTTTCCGGCGCTGGAGTCATCGCAGTCCGTGGCATCGGCCACGGTTCCAGTGGAGGAGGCACAGGCCAAGACGGAGTTGTTGGGGTCGCCGTATCCGTCGCCATCCACATCTGCGTACCAGGTGAGGGCATCGGTGGCGTCCTCCTCGTCGACCACCCCATCGCAGTCATTGTCGATGCCGTCACACACCTCGGCTGCCCCGGGGGAGATGGAGGCATCTGCATCGTTGCAGTCCCCATCGTCCTCGTCGTAGCCATCCCCATCGTTGTCCACGTACTCCCACTCGACCGAAAAGTCTTCGGCTTCCATGGTGATGCTGCTGGAGACGTAGCCGTGAATCTGAATGCCCACCTCCACCAAGGAGAAGTTGCACTCGAGGTCGCCATCAAAGACGGTGTTTCCGTCCATTTGTATCTCTACATTTCCGCTGGAGACAATGGCCTTGATCTCGTAGTTGGTTCCGGCCGTGTAGCTGGGGCTGCCTGCGCCCACCTCTGCGATGTGGGTGCCGGTCCGGTAGAGGGCACTGCCCGACCAGAAGAAGAAGCCGCAGTTCTCACCGGTGTTTGGGTCGTAGCCCACCGTGAGACCCATGGAGTGGTTGCCTGTGAGGTTGGCTGTCAGGGTGTAGTCGGTGACGTCTGCGTCCCAGCCGGGGTTGGTGACGAGATCCACGCCGTAGTGATCATCGGAACCGCCGGACAGGACCCCCCCGGAGACGCTCCATTGTCCGTCGAGCACCGTCCAGTCCGAGATGTCGTTGTCCTCGAAGTCATCGGTCCAGGTGCCGCCGGCCAGGGCGGGGGAGGGGATCGCGAGAGCTGCCAGCAGATGGAACATGGGTACTCCGGGGATTGTGCCGTCCCCAGGGTACCCCAGTTCAGCCTTGGATCCGGTGTTTCCGTCTGCGGATCAGGCCAAAAAGGCCCGCCAACAGCCACAGGGGACCGCCGGAGGGGACTCCCCCTGCGCTTGCACATCGGCTTCCACCCTTGACGGTCTCCCCGTTCGTGCCGGTGTCGCCGGTGTCGAGTCCTGTGTCCTCCACGACCTCCTCAAAGTCATCGGTCCATCCGGGGGCCCCGGGGTAGGCGCTGTCGTCCAGGTCGTCGCAGTCGGCCTCGACGCCGAATCCGTCGCCGTCCTGGTCGTCATCGTTGCCGTCGCAGTTGTCGTCGACTCCGTCGTACCAGGTCTCCATCGCCTCCGGGTGAATCGCTGAGTTGGCATCATCGCAGTCGTCCCCGCCGTACTCCGCGGAGTCGAATCCATCTCCATCCATATCATCGTCCGAGGAGTGGTTGCAGTCGTGGATCACCCCGTCATGCGGGGTGTCGGGGGCGTCGGGGTAGGTGTCGGCATCCGCATCATCGCAGTCGTCGCCGTCGTAAGAAGCCGAGTCGTACCCGTCTCCGTCCGCATCGAAATCCGAGGCCCCGTCGCAGTCTGAGTCCACCCCGTCGTACCAGATCTCGTCTGCCGCCGGGTGGGTGGAGGCGGTGGTGTCATCGCAGCCCAGTCGGTGGGGGTGCCTCCGTTCCATTCCGAGTGCCAGATGACGTCGTTGACAGGGTCATAGGCAATCGATGGGCAGCAGGAAGAACCCACCTGGGGCGCGGTCCATGCGTGGGTCTGGGCATAGGGGCTCGTCACGTCAAAGGCGAGCATGCTGTAGTCATTGGACACGACAAAGAGGGTGTCGTCCTTGATGGTGAGGTCAGACTCACCGCTGGCTGTTGTGGGATCGAACGAGTCGATCTGGGTTCCGCTGGAGTCCAGCACGCGCACTGTGCCGTCCAGCAGCAAAAAAAGTGGTCCAACCCCTCGTGGTACTCAATCCCCTGGTAGTTCCCGCTGCCAAAGTGGGTCCAGGTCTCCGCAGCGCTGACGCCGGCTCCATCCACCTCATCCATCATGTCGTAGTGGTAGATGGCGTTGTTTTCGGTATCGGACACGACCAGTCGCCGGGTGGAGGGGACATAGGTCAATCCGTGGAAGTGGCGGGTCTCGGTGCAGGTGACGGTCTTTGTGACGGTGGGTTGTCCCTGGGCCAACGCGGCGGGGGAGGCAAGAACTGCAGAAACAAATAGAAAGCTCATGGGGGCCCCTTTGGGTGGCCTTGGACGGCGCCGGAAGGCCAGTGTCTCCGGGGCGAGGAGCGCACGTTAAGGCAATGCCAGCTGAGAAAGTGCCCTTTCCTCCCCTGCAGCTCTCTGGAGGGTTTAGGCTGGCTCGAGGGAAAGGACAGAAAGACATTGCGGTCCTTTTCCAACAGGACTACTCTGGCCCATCATGACGATCCGTCACCACACCCTGGACATCATTTTCGGCGCAGATTTTTCTGTCATCGCAGATTTTTCTGTCATCGCAGAGGCTTGCCTTTGTTGCCGTTGTTGTCCCATCGGGGTGTGCTGAGGAGTCAGACTTTCTGATTCTTTTTCGAGCCGCCCCGACGTGAAAGGGCGGCTCGAATGCTTCGGGCCAGCCAGATTGTCGGGGCTTCACCTGGAGCCGAGACCATGAGCGACCTTCCCACCATCCACGTTCTTTATGAGAACCCTGCCTGGCTGCCCCCCCTTGTGGAGGGGCTGGCGGCAGAGGGGTTCACCGACATCCGTCTTGTGGAGCTGAACGAGGGTCTCGTGGATCCGCTTACCCCGCCGGAAGAGGGCATCTGGGTCAACCGGATCAGCCCCTCCTCCCACACCCGTGGCCACGACGGCACGGTGGAGTTGGGCCGGGAGGTGCTCTTCTGGCTGGAGGCCCACGGCCGCCGCGTGATCAACGGCCTGGATGCCTTCGAGCTGGAGGTCAGCAAGCTCAAGCAGGACCTGGTGCTGAACCGCTGGGGAATTCGCACCCCCCGAACGGTGCTGGCCCTGGGCAGGAGCCCCATCCTCAAGGCCGCCTCGACGTTCGATGGGCCGTTCATCACCAAGCACAACCAAGGGGGGAAAGGCCTTGGCATTCACCTCTTTCAGAGCGTTTCGCAGCTGGAGGCGTGGATCGATCACGCCGACTTTGATGCTGGCCCGGGTGGGAAGGTCATTCTCCAACAGTACATCCAGTCTCCAAAGCCTTTCATCACACGGGTGGAAATCGTGGGGGGGAGGATGCTCTTCGCCCAGCGGAGCAACACCGAGAGTGGCTTTGAGTTGTGCCCGTCGGACGCGTGCCAGGTGCAGTCCAGCCCTGAGGTCTGCCCGGCGGACGGTTCGACCGGAAAGTTCTCCCTCTCGCCCTTGGAGGCGAGCGATCCCCTGGTGCTGCAGTACATCGCCATGTGTCGAGGGGAAGGAATCGATGTGGCGGGAATCGAGTATGTTGAGGATGCTGAGGGTGTGCGGTACACCTATGACATCAACGGCACTACGAACTACAGCGGCGTTTTGGGCGAGGAGATCGGCATCGACGGCATGCGTGAGCTGGCCCATTACCTTCGGGTGGTGGTGGTCCCAGAGGTGCGGGGGCTCAAGGTGGCCTGAACCGGTGTGGGGGGTGCCTCGCCGGCGAGGACCGCAAGGATGTTCTTCACTGCCAGATCGGCCATGGCCTCCCTGGCCTGCACCGTGGCGCTTCCAAGGTGGGGGGAAAGGGTCACGAGCGGGTGGCGGAGAAGGGGACTGTTGGGGCTTGGTGGCTCCGGGTCAAAGACATCCAGCGCTGCACCCAGCAAGAAGCCGGCCTCGAGGGCCTCCAACAGGTCCGCCTCACAGATCAGCCCCCCACGGGCGGTATTCACGAGGATGGCGTTTGGCTTCATCAGGGACAGTGTTTCCTTTCGGATCAGGTGACGGGTCGACTCGTTGAGGGGGGCGTGCAGGCTGACGAAGTCTGACTCTTTCAGCAGGGTCTCCAGTGAGACTGCGCTCGCCCCCAGGTTCTGCTCGCCTTCGTGCCACTGTCGAGGAGAGGCATAGAGCACCCGCATGCCAAACCCGACAGACCGGCGGGCCACCGCTTGCCCGATTCGTCCGGCGCCCACAATCCCCAAGGTGGCACCGTGCACGGTTCGGCCCAGCAACATCCTGGGGTCCCAGCCGGTGAAGTCACCGTCCCGTGTGAGGGCGTCCCCCTCCGGAATGCGGCGGGCGGATGCAAGAAGCAGTGCCCAGGCAAGGTCTGCCGTGGCGTTGGTCAGTACGTCTGGGGTGTTCGAGACCACGACGCCCTTTGCGTGGCATGCGGCGAGGTCAATGTTGTCGAATCCCACTGCGTAGTTCGCAACCACTTGCAGTGAGGGTGCGTCTTCCAGGAGGGCCCAATCCACCCGGTCGGTCAGCATGGCCAGGAGTCCGTGGGCGGAGCGAACCTCTTCGCGGAGCAGCGATGCGGGAATGGGACCGGGCTCGTCGTACACCCAGGTTTCATGGCCTCGTGCCCGAAGGGCCTGGAGGCTGTCTCCCGGAAGTCGCCTGGTGACAACCACGCGCACGGTCAGCCACCCATTCGCTTGATGCCGGACCGCGCGGTGTTGCGCAGGGCCTTGTGAGGACCGGTCTGGTGGCCGCTGCCCCCTTTCGTCCACCTGTCGATGATCGCGTTCATTTCATGCTCCACGATGCGCAAGTGGGGGATCGCCTCCCGGTTCTGGGGGGCCACGGTGGCAAACCAGGCTGCGGAGTCCACCAGGTGGTCCCGCACGTAGCCATCGTGATCCTGCAGGTTCGCAAGGTGGTACCGCATCTCCAGATCTGGGGTCAGCCAGTCGTGGGCTTGAAGAATGCGCATCGCGTTGATGCGAACGCTGCGATCCTGAACCTCTTTCCTCTCCAACATCTGCTCCAGTTTTGCTCGGTGGCTCTTGGCAAAGAAGACCGAGTACACGGCCACCATTCGGGCGGCGTGCTTGTTGTCGTGGGAATTGAGAATTGGGGGGTCTCCATCAATGCGAGGTATCCGCGCCAACAGCTCTTCCCCGACGGGGCTCTTCATCTGGGTTTCAAACCACTCGAACATCTCGTCTCGTAGATCCGAGTCGTTGGCCTTTCGGGTCAGAAACTCCGTGCACCAGAAGCGCAGGGGGTCCACGCCGTCCGGGTCCCGGAGGTTCAAGGTGCCCCAGGCATTTCGCCGGAGGGCGGGCCTCTCCAGGTCCGCTGCGTACAGAGCTTTCGAGAGGGTGGGCCCCACCGAATCGAAGAGGTGCTCGTGCAAGGCCTTCTGGATCCGGGGACCGCTCCAGGTCTCAATGGCGGACTGGACTGTCTCAAGCAGGTGGGGGTCCTTTGCCCAGGAGGGGTCCATGTCCAGGACATCCAGATAGAGGTACAGGGCGTCGTGCTCGTTGTGACGCCGCTCTCGGCAGCGGGCGTGGTGGGCCAGGACTTCCACGTCCTTTGGGTAGCGCTTCACGAGTCCTTCGTGGTCCGGCTCCATCTTGTCCCAGGTCTCCAGGCACTTGTGGTCCGCCCGCGCCAGGAGAAGATCCCGCCGTAGACCATCAAAGACATCCAGATAGGGAAGACGCAGCTCATGGGCATCGAGACGGGCGAGTGCGTCATCGAAGCGTTGCTCGACCGCGAGCCCGGTGACATCCGCTTTGACGGCCTTTCCAAGGGCATCGGGAACGCGGGGATCCGAGGGCCGCTCGGACCGGAGGCGCTCCAGTTGATCCATGGCGTCGTTGCCGGAGCCGCTCTCCGCGAGGGCCACGGCAGCGGTGATGGCCTGGCTGTCGGTGCGCTTGTCCCACGCCTTCATTCCAATCTGTGCCAGGACCAGCAAGAGGGCGCTGGCAAAGATCCAGGTGCCGGTGGGAATGGACTTCGCGAGCTCAATGCGCCGCTCCCGGTCATAGAGCAGACAGCTGGAGAAGCTTCCCTCCGGCAAGATGATGGGCGGGGTCAGCTCTTGCTCTTGCTTCTCCGTCTCGACAATGCGGCGAAAGGTGGTCAGGTCCGTATCGAACAGCACCTGGTGGACCCGGACCTTCTCAGGAATCCCCTTGAGGCTGAACTCCCCCACCACCGAGGTGGGAACCTCAGAGCGGTGCATGGCGCCGTAGGTGGTGTCTGAGAACCAGACGTCGCCGGGTTTGGCGATTCCCTCGAGCCGGGCGGCGATGTTCACGGTCTCGCCGTAGAGATCGTTCCCCACCAGCTCCACCTCTCCCGTGTGCATGGCCACACGGATCTCAATGTGTTCCGGGTCGGGCTTGGCTGCGTTGTGCTCCCGCAGGGTCTCCTGCATCATTAGCCCGCACAAGACCGCGTTGGTGGGGGAGTCAAACGCCAGCATGAACGCATCGCCGATGGTCTTGACCACCCGGCCGCCGTACCGGCCCACCAGGGGCAGCAGCAGCTCCTCGTGGCGCTCCAACATGCGGAGCAGGTCTGCCCGAGACCCCTTGGAGGTGCGCTCGGTGAAACCCTTGATGTCCGTAAAGACGACGGTCAGGGTGCGGGATGCCATGGGGCGATGGTACGCCCGAGGGTGCGCCTGTGGCCAGCCCCGGGGGAGGGAATTCGACAAGAGCAGATCGCGCCGCCTACCCTTTGTCTTCTTGAAGTTGTCATGATGCGCCTGGTTACCCTGTCCGTTCTCCCTTGGTCCCTGGTCATGCTGGGGTGCCGAGAAGAACCTTTGAAACCCGTGGAGACGGGGTTCACGGACACGGGGGAGAGCGTGGATGCGGACGGGGCCGGGAGTCCGGCCTCCGCCGACTGTGACGACCTGGACGCGGCTTCTTTTCCAGGGGCCTCCGAGACCTGTGATGGGGTCGACAACAACTGCGATGGGGCCATTGACGAGGACTCTCTCGGGCTGGGCGCCACCTGTCCGGCCACGGACTGCGTCACCCTGCTCCTGGGCGACCCCTCCCTTTCGAGCGGAACCTACTGGATCGACCCAGACGGATCGGGCAGCGCCGTGGAGGTTTCTTGCGACATGAGCACGGACAGTGGTGGGTGGACGCTGGTGTTTCACATCTATGACCACGCGGGCATGAGCCAGGATGACTTCTACAGCCTCTTCTCACACAACGCCTTTACCGATGAAGACTGGTCTTTGTCGGGGGGAGGGGTGGTCAGCGGCCTGCCGAGCGGTTTGACGACGCTCGACGGCCAGGGTGCCCTCAATGTGGGTCGGCTGGCGGGTCTCTGGGACGACGTGCGCATGACCTGCAGCCAAAGTGACAGCGACTCCACGGAGGAGCACTTCGCCCAGGTCAATGGCTACGTCACCACCAACGGCTCCCCCTACTGGGCAATGTCAGGGGGTCTGCTGGGCTCCGTGGCGAATGGCACATCCTACTCGGTGGACTCCACCTTGAATTCGTTCTCCCTGTCCACCGTTTGGCACGACAATGAGACCGACACCCAGAACAGCGGGCACTACCTGTGTGACTACACGAACAGCGGATCCAGTGGGACGACCCAGTTCAGTTTCTGCTACACCGACTTTTTGAACAACGACAACTCCCTGGACCACGGTGACACCATCGTCGGGATCTCCTTTGGGCACCAGAACGGCTCGGACAGCTGGTCCACAGGCTTTAGCGGGGAGTGCGGGAACATGGGAACGGACTATCTCTCCGACAGCGGGACCTTCTCCATTTGGGTGCGGTAGTTCTTCAGAAAGAAAGGACGCTCTCGACCCAGGCCAGAGCGTCCTGGCGGTCGCCCGCCTGGGCTACGAACTCCTGCCCTCTCCCCGCGGCACGCAGCCGACCGCCTCCCAGCCAGCGGGGGGGGGGATGGTAGGTCATGCCGGTGCCACCGCAGGTGGGGTCGAGCCAGAGAGGGACCCGCCAGGTGGACGGGCCGGTGGCGTCCGGGGCGGTCAAGCGAACGGGGGTGGGGAGCAGCCCCCAACCGGGCAGATCGATCTCTCCTATGTCCAGGCGTTCCCGGGCCACGTAAAGGGTGTTGTGACCGGGCCAGTCTCCATGCAGGTGGGGGTGCTCAGCCAGCCAGGGGTGCCTCGCGAGAACGCCGGCGGGGTTCCGCTTCACTGGTATCGCCTCTTGCACCCGGAGCCAGCCAAAGAGGGCGTGAAAGGACTTTCCCTGAAAGGCCCAGGCCTTCTTGTCACGTTTAATCGCTCTCCGGAACAGCCCGAAGAACAAGAAGAGGTCTCCGGGGCCCACGCCCTGGTTGGAGAGATGGCCCTGGGCGGCGGACTCCTGGCCAAGGGAGCCGCGCCAGCCGCTGGATCTGGATCTGCGTCGGGATTCGAGCGCGAGGTCCGGGTCCAGGTGGCAGGGGGATTGTTGTGTCAGTCGTCCCCGCGTCAGGTCCGGAATCAACGTTGCGAAGGGTAGATCTCCATACCGGGTGGGGGAGGAGGGGTTTGCGGGAATCGGTAGAGAGATGGGGCGGCCGTCCACCACGGGGCTGGGACATCCACCGCTGCTGGAGTCGAATCCCTTGCGGCTCAAAATGATTCGCATGACAAGGCACTCCAACAAGGGGGTTGTGGTCCACTCCATTGACATGGTATCGACTTCCATGGTGTTTGCGCCGGGAGCATTTTTTCTCGCAGTGCTTGGCTGTGGTGGGCAGGAAGATACAGGCTCCATGGACACCGGGCCCTGTGCGGACGCGCCGCTGATGACCTATGCCAACTTCGGCCGTGGCTTTCTCACTGAGTACTGCCAGGGTTGTCACGCCTCGACCACGTTGGATCGGCACGAGGCTCCGGACACCGTGACGTTTGACACGGTAAGCCTGGCGTGGAGCCAGTCGGAACGAATCCTGGCGAGAGCCCTGGCAGAAACCATGCCGCCCAGCGGCGGCGTGTCTGACGATGACCTGACCAAGGTGGAGTGGTGGCTGGCCTGCGGCGAGGAGGGACTGTGATTTCCCTGTCCCTCTTCTACGCGCTGGCGGGGTGCTCTGGTGGGGACGACGCTTTGCCGGTGGACACCAACCCTCCACCGTTTGGCTCGGACACCGGATACGGCGTTCCAAACGTTTCGGGCCCTTCTCTGGATTTGACGGCTGTGGCGGCGGCGCTGGAGGAGGGGGTGCGCGGGATTCGGGACACAGACCCTGTGGAGCTGCTGGACGTCATGGAACAGCTCTTGAACCACCAGGACCCGGGGAGCTGCCCCTCGTACAGCGAGACCAACAACGACTACTATGACTTTGGCCGACCCCGGGAGAATTGCACTGCGTCTTCGAGCGCTCTCTTCCAGGTGGACATGCGGTTTCGCAGGAATCCGGCTCGTCAGGATGAATCGGTGTACCGGTTTGAAGATGGGGTCATCATCGGCGGAAGTCGCATCGTGGATCCGGATGGAAACCAGATGGACTTCTCCCTTCAGTTCACCCATGACGACAGAATCATTTCGACGGGGAACCGCAAGCTGGATGGGTCCTGGTTTGGGGTGGCCAGCTGGGACGGGGCTGTGGCGGGACACTGGCTTGGAGAGTCACTCTCCATGGGGTTCAAGTACCTTTGGATCACGGGAACGGATGGGGTGACACCTTCCGGGTTCACTGCCACGGGCGGGGTCGCTGGCCTTGTGGGCCCCGTGGTGGACAGCGTGGTGTTCCAGATGCCGTTTGGCGAGGAGAAAGTAGAAGGCACCCTGGGTTTTACCCTCGGAACGTCGGCGATAGGCAGCCAGTGTGAGGCAGAACCCTACGGATCGGTGAACCTCCGGACGCACGAGGGGGAGTGGTACACCGTTCGGTTTGAAGGGCCGGCCCTGGGGTCAGCACCCGACGATGCTGAGTCTTGCGACGGATGCGGCGCGGTCCTCTATGCTGGTGAGGATCTGGGGGAGGTCTGTGTGGACATGGCCATGTTCCTGGATTGGCAGGGGAGGCCCTGGTGAGCCCTGTCGTACTTGCGAGCTTGCTCCTCTCCTGCAACGGCGGTGAGGACACCGGTAGCCCCACAGCTTGGGACGGGCTGACAGATCAGGAGCTCCTGGTGCGGAGCAGTTTGGACCTTAGAGGCGTCAGGCCGACGGTGGCGGAGTTGCAGGCGCTTGAGGCTGATCCGGCTCGCCTCCAGGACTATACCGAGGAGTTTCTTGCGGATGAGCGCTTCCTTGGCCGGGTACAAGATCTGTTTTCCTATGCCTACCTCACCCGCGTCGAGAGCTACTACGAGCATGGCCTGGAGTATGGGTACGAGCTGGTCGAGCCTGGGGTCGAGACAGACTGGAACATAGGGGACTTCCTGAACTCGGTGGGTGGGGAGGTCCTCCAGTCCGTGGCCACCATCGCGGCTGAAGACCTGCCGTGGACCGACCTCGTGACGGCAGATTGGACCATGGCAGATGAGCACATAGGCAAGTTGTGGCCCCTGAACTACCCGGAAGGAGAGACGGGCTGGAAGAAGGTCAGCTATACGGACGGTCGGCCGCTGGCGGGAGTCTTGAGCGCGAATTCCCTGTTTTGGAGGTTCACGGCGACCCTCTCCAACCGCAACCGGGGACGCGCCAACGCCATCAGTCGCATGTTGCTGTGCAACAACTACCTTTCCCGGGAGGTGGCCGTCTCTCGGGACGTGGATCTGTTGGACGCGGACGCCACCCTGAACACGGTGAAGACCAACCAGGCGTGTCTGGCGTGCCATGCCACGCTGGACCCTCTCGCAAGCCACTTCTGGGGCTTCCAGGTCTTCGAGAACAGCGCGGTGGCAGAAAATGAGGTCTACCACGCGGAACGGGAGCGCTGGTGGGAGCTCTACACAGACATTCCACCCGAGTACTTTGGTGCGCCAACCCAGGACCTGGCCGACCTCGGGCAACACATGGCGGCGGATCCCCGCTTGGTCTCTTGCGCGGTGGAGCAGGTCTTTGAAGGCCTGATGCACCGGGGCTCTACATCCTTGGACAGCCAGTCTCTGATCCACCACGAGACCGCGTTTCGAAGCGGTGGCATTGTATTGAAGGATCTGTACCGGTCGGTGCTGGGAAGCCCCGAGTACCGGGGGGCGGGTGATCCGGAAGATGAGCGGTTCGCCCACCGCAAGATGATGCGTCCCGAGCAGCTGGTGACTGCGGTGGAGGGTCTCACCGGCTATCGATTCTACCGTTCGGGTTACGACCTCTTTCAGGCGGTCTCTGCGGGTCTTCGCACGCTCTCGGGTGGGGCTGATGGGGAGACGGTTCTCTCTCCCGCCTCCGCGCCCATGACCACCATGTTGCTCTCCCATGAGCGGTTGGCGGAGGCTGCATCGATGTCAGTGGTCCAGAACGACACAGTGGATCGGGCAAGTCCCAGGCTGTTTGACGTGGTGGATCCCTCGGTGGAGGCCTCCGACTCGGAGGCGCGGGCCCAGATCGAGCGTCTCTTTCTGCGGTTTTTGAGCCAGGAACCCGGCGAGGAGCGCACCGAGGAGCTCCTGGTGCTCCACGGGGCTGTCTACGATGCGGGCGGAGATGCGCAGCAAGCCTGGGCGGCCGTAGTGGCCGCCTTGATTCGCGATCCAGATTTTCTCTTTTATTGATGGTTCCATGATTTCCAGGCGACACTTTATAGGCACATCTGCGGCGGCTCTTTTCGGCGGAAGCCTCTCCTGGCAGGCCGCCTTGGCCCGCCCGGCAGCCGGGGCCAACACCAAGTTCATTTTTGTGTTCAACAGCGGCGGCTGGGATGTGCTGACAGCGTTGGTGCCTCCAGTGCCGGGATCCGCCATTCAGTGGAGGGACGGTTCAACGTCTCGCACCGAGGGCGGCATCACGTTCAATGATCATGCAGATCACCCGGCTGTGGCCTCCTTCTTTCAGGCAGCGGGTGCCGAGAGCCTGCTGATTCATGGGGTCCAGGTGCCGTCCATTGCCCACGAGTCCTGCAACAAGCTCATCTGGACGGGAAGTACCTCGGAGTCTGCCTCGGACTGGGGAGCGGTCCTCGCTTCCGAGCGCTTGGACAAGCTCTTGCCCCACACCATCGTTTCTGGGTTTGGAAACCAGGGCCGCCTGACCGGCGTGTCGACCCGAATCGGAACCAATGGCCAGCTGGAGCCTTTGCTGGATGGGACCTATTCGGAAGGGACAGACGCTCCGATGGGTGCGTTCGGGCCCAGCGTGGAGGGCATTCTGGACGCTCACCTCGCAAAAAGGGGGGCGGCCGGGGTTGCAGAGGCAAAGGGGAGTATGGGCTCCGGCTTGTCGGAAGCCTGGTTGGCTTCCCTGAACAACTCCACGGAGTTGAAGGGGCACCTCAACACCCTTTCTTGGAATGTGGGACCGAACCTGAATGACCAGTGGCGGTTTGCGGTCGATGCACTGGAGGCCGGCCTCTCACGCTGCGTGACCCTCAAGTTCAATGGGGTGGACACCTGGGACACCCACAACGCGAACGACGACGCCCAGTCACCGAACTTTGAAAAGCTGTTTACAGAGCTCTCCGCCCTGCGAAATGAGCTTGCGGGCCGCCCCGGGGAGAGCGGCGGCACCCTGGCCGACGAGACCGTGGTGGTGGTGATGTCGGAAATGGCGCGGACTCCCACCTACAACTCGGATCTTGGACGAGACCACTGGTCCTACACGAGCATGCTCTTGTTCGGGCCGGGCATTACCGGGGGAAGGGTTGCGGGAGGATTTGATGACTCCTTTTATGGAAAGACCATTGACCCAGTGACTGGTGAGGTGGACGAATTGGGGGGCGTGGACCTGCATGCAGCGACCCTCGGGGCCACCTTGATGGAAATGGTCGACATCGACCCGGCAGAGTTTGTCCCTGGGTACCCGTCCATTCCAGGGCTTCTTGAGACGTAACTCCAGGCCTTTTGCGACTTCTCAGTAGTCGTCTTCTATCGGTTCCAGTTCCAGTTCGGAGAAGTCCTCCTCCGCGGGTTCTTCTCCCCGGTCCCGCATGACAGGTGCGGAAACAGCCGCTGGATCAGGCGGTGGCTCGGGCCGGTGGTGCTCGCCTCCATTCGGTTGCGCACTGGACACAGGAAAAAGCAGAAGCCCCGCGCCAAGGAGAAGCCCTGAGAACGCAAAGCCCCAGTCCTTTACCTGCAGGGCCTCTTCTGAATCAAAACGGGCCAACTCGGCGGGCTTGTTTGCTGTGGATTCGGCCAGGGTCTTGTTCAGTGCCGCGATCTCCTCCTCGCTGGCCTCCGCAATGGCCGCCAGCTGGGCCTGGGCCATTTCCAGCTCTTCCTGGGCCCGCCGAAAGTACCAACCATAGGGCTCCGGGTTCTCCGGGGTAATGAACTCATTGACTGCACCTCTGGCCGAGTCCACCACGGTCTGGGCCTGGTCGGTTCGGAGGGTCCAGGTCGCAGTGGTTTCATCCAGGATGGTCCGGGAGGCGTCGATGTCCTCCTGAAGGGCTGCCTCCAACGCCACCCTCTGCTCGGCAAGCTGCTCCGCCAAATCCACAAGGTAGAGGACGGTCCCAAGGGACAGGAGGAGCCAAATGGTGCCCAGGTAGAGCTTTGAGAATCTTCTTCCCATCATGCACCTTCCTGGCGCTGTTGGTGTCTGAGGAAGAGAAGAATGCCCGCACAGGAAAGGAACCAGGCCAGTCCTGACCAGGCTCCCTCTTCAAAGGCGCCGCCAATGCCGGACTTGCCGACCAGGATGCCTACCACGACCACAACACCAATGCAGACAACGGCCAGACCGGGCCCCTTGAGCCAAAGAAAGACCGGCACGATAATTCCGTGCCAGAGCCAGTCTACAAACCAGTCCACAAAGGAGTAGGGATCAGCGGGGGGCCTGAATTCCACTTGAACCTTCTCGCTCCACTCGCCCAGGGCTTCCAAGAGGAGCGCCTCCACCATGATTCCGAGGGCCACGGCAATCCAGAGACCCAAGGTGTCTGCGGCGAGGATGCCCAGCTCCTCCGCCACGGCCACGTTGACCAGGGCGAAAGCGCCTCCTGCCCCCGCCACCAGGACGGTGAGAAGTCCCAGGCTTGCCAGGGCGTCCGCGTTCTTCAAGGCGGCTCTCCAGGAGGCGCCTGTGACATGGAAACAGGTTCCAAGTCTATGGGGTTTGTGGGTGCTGCCCAGGATTCGATAGGCAAGCATGTGCTGGCCCATCACCACTGTGAAGACTCCGAGGGCAACCAGGGCGGGGACGCCCTGAATGAAGAGGGCCTGCAGTGCAGAACTTGTAGGGTAGGCATCGGCCACGGGTGCGAAGAGAAGTACCGCCAAGCCCACCGGGACCACGGCGATGGCCAGGATAGGGGCTTGAAGCACCACAAAGGCGAGAGACCCGGCGTGGACGCGAAACAGTCCGCGCCAGATGCCGTCTTGGTAGTCCTCCAGCGCCTGGCTGGGGGCCAGAACCTCCCCCAGCGCGGAGAGGCCGTCGGCTTCGAGCCTGGCTCGACATCGGTGCCAGCCAGCCCATGGGTGCAGAAGGCCCCAGAGTGGCGATACGAGGCAGGCGATCAGAGACGCAAGGACCAGTCCCACCGCGTGCATAGGGTTGTTTCCGAAGCGTTTGAGGGCGGCCTGGGCCCTGGATTTGCCTGAAAGCACAAAGCCTGTGGTCATGACGGTCTCCTGGGATCCCCCCCATGCGAGACAGACGGTTGGATGGCCGTCGGCCGGGTAACGAAAGGGTAGGTTTGCCGGTGTGATGTTACCCACCCTCCCCTGGGACTTGTCAATGGACGCATCCCGGTGTGCCGTTTCTTTGCCTTGTCCCTTTTGGAAGTGAAATGCCGGACGAAGTTTCGGAAGGTCTGCCGCTCAAAGACATGTTTGGGCACGTGGGGGACCTCCCCATACCGATGGGGCGCGTGCGAACCCTTGCATTGACCCGGCTGTTCCTACTGGTGCCTGCCGCCATGCTGCCTACGCAGCTCTACATGCGTTCGAGCTTGGAGGCGGCTTGGGCGCCGGTTTTTGGAAAGAGTGTCGTGGATGCCCACTTGTGGGCGTTTCTGTTGTACTTGCCGGTGAACGCTCTGCTGGCATGGAAGGCCGACAAGAAGGGAGGAGTCTCGAGGACCACCCTGATGAGACTCAATGCTGTGGCCATTGCTTGCGAGATTGCAGCGACCCAGGCATTTCTGGTGGGGTACGGCAACCTTGACAACTACAGCGTCGGGTTCCTGGTGCTCATCGTGGCGTTGAACCGGGTGCTCTTTGATTACCGGGTCGCCGTGGCCTCGGCGGTGGTCCTTGTGGTGAGTTTTCTGGGTTTTTCTGGGCTGGAACTCTCTGGTGTTCTGCCTGCTGCCTCTCTCTTTCCAGAGGTGGCCTCTCACCCGGTGCGCTCCAACCCCCGCATCTGGTCCATGGTGCTGTTTTCGGTTCCCCTGATGGTGGTGTTGACCTTCATGGTCGTGAATTTTGCGGTGAACCAGAGCGTACGCTTGCACCTGTACATCACGCGGTCGGTGCTTCAGAGGTACCTTCCTCCCGCCCTTGTGGATCGTGCTGCCGCAGGGGAGCTGCGCATGGATGCTCCCCATGAGCGCCGAGTGGTGACCGTGATGTTCACGGATATTGTTGGTTTTACCGCCATGAGTGAGCGCCTCGGTCCAGAGGCGGTCGGGGCCCTGTTGAATGACCTGCTCGGCGAGATCGCCCACCTGGCACTGGACCATGGAGCCACGGTAGACAAATTCATTGGAGATTGCGTCATGGTGGTGTTTGGTGCGCCTGAGGTTTGTTCGCCGGAAGATCAGGCTCGAAGATGCGTGGTCCTGGCCCGCGCCATTCACGCCCACGTGGCCCAGATGGGAGGAGAGCATGCCCTCCAGGCGCGCACAGGTCTGAACACAGGCGAGGTTGTGGTGGGCAACTTTGGCTCCGCAGCCCGCTCGGACTACACGGTGGTAGGACCAGCGGTGAATGTGGCGGCTCGATTGGAGTCCGCGAGTCAACCAGATCGAATCCTCGTGGGTCCGGAAACGGCGGCCTTGCTGGGGGACGAGGTGTCCCTGACCTCCGCGGGCCCACTCCAACTGAAGGGGGTCTCCGAGCCGGTTGAGGCGTGGTTTGTGGGGGCAAGCAGCTCTTGAGGGGGTGAAGCGCAAGGCGGGCCGGGTACCAGACTTCACTCGAGCTGCTCGCGGCTGGGTGGGTTCGTCTCGGTAACGCTGACCTTCCAGGCCTTCACCGCGCCCGCTTCACGGGTCGGCGGACCGAGGAGTTGGTGGAGTGCCCTTGGGATTTCCGAGGCACAGGCCCGGGCCTTTGCGGTGAACGGAAGATCACAGCGGGATGGATCAAAGAGAATCCAGCCGATGCCAGATTGCCTGGCGGATGCGTTGGAGGGAGTCGGCTCCAGCACCTCCCCCTGTCCGAGGGCATAGAGCCAG
This sequence comes from uncultured Enterobacterales bacterium, assembly GCA_964604165.1. GTDB lineage: Bacteria > Myxococcota_A > UBA796 > UBA796 > CAJQPC01 > JAYZDK01. Next base: position 1,692 of record CAZRYF010000033.1, on the reverse strand, counting down.
GCGTGGAACTCCAGGCGGTCCGGTGGGGGATCCGTGGGATTGAAGGGGTTGACCCGCTTGAGCTGTGGGTGCTCCAGGACCGAGAGGAATTGTCCATGTCGATCGAAGGGCAATTCCGCCACGGGGCCTGTCTTGAACTCGGCCACAAGCGAGGCGCTGTCCAGGGTGGGAATCGGAGCCCAGAACTGTGGGTCCTCCAACCTCCCCTGGGCCATTCCCAGGGCATGCCCACCCGCTCCCAGAGCGAGACCGGCAGCCAGCACGCCGCCAATGCGTGGAATCCTCAGGCGCACGGCCTCTACCCCCACCGCCGAGAGCGCTGCTGCCAGGACCACAGCCGCTGTGTTGAGCCGGCCGAAGTCGTGGAGCACTCCTACGGCGCACCAGGCCCAGTCCACGAGCCCTCCAATCCCGGGCACCGCCCGGAGATCCCACTGGTTGTGGTCCGTAAATCCGGGACAGGGCCCCATGGCCAACAGGGCAAGCACTGCAGTCCAGGCCAAGACCCACCCAGCGCTAAGACCCAGGCGAGGATGTGCCAGAGCAAGCAATCCCAGCACCCAGGCCCCCAGAGGGATGCCCTCATTCAGCGGCAGCGCACCCGGGGAAGGGGTCTGCAACAGGCCCCAGCCGGCCAGGGGAAACCCCAACTCGTAGATGAACGGACTGCCTATGTGGGCGGCTGAGGCAGCGCTGCCGGCCTCGCACATGCCCATCCAGTCTCCGGATGCACAGACGGGCATGGTGGCCTTGGGGGACAATTGCATCTCCAGCAGGGTGGGGCCGGCCAACAACCCCCCGACACCGACCGCCATCAACGGCAAGATCCAGCTGCGCAGCCCACTGGATTTCTGCCAGCCAAAGGCCAGCCCGGCGGGGATGAGCAGGGCAGGAAGAGGGGGGTAGATGGCCACCGCCAGCGCCCCCAACAGCGCGGCCACTCCGCCTCTAAGCACCTGGGTCCGGCGCTCGGCGGGGAGTTCAAACAGCGCCAACCACGCCCCCAACGCTGCCGCCCCCAGACCGGGCCAGGCAGCATTCATTCGCCCCAGCCACAGCTCCCGCCACACGGGAGGACAGCACGCCCCCAGGGCTCCCGCGAGCAGAATGGCCACTCCCCGACAGCCCAGTGCCCGCGCCAGCCAGGCCAGGCCCAGGGCGTTCACGCCGATGACCGTTGCCTGGGCCGCCCCATATTGCTGGGGCCAGTCAAGGACCCACGCCAAGGGGGCCAGCAAGATGGCATCCACCACGCTGGGAAAGTCCGTGATCCGGGGCACCGGCGCCGGGTGGTTGAAGTCGGTCAGCCCCGCCCAGCCGTCCCCAGCCAGGAGTGCCCGGGCCACCTGGTCATAGAACCAGGGCGTCTCCACGTTGTCCCCCACCAGGGAGCCAAAGGCAACCCCCGAGGCATTCCAGAGGGGCCCCGCCAGCCAAAACGAAAGCGCCAACACGGCCAGCCAAGGCCAGGCCGCAGTTGCGCGTCGCAAAGAGGTGAAGCGGTCCATCCCGGGGGGGAGTCGGCGCCGACCCGACCTACCCCTCCATCCGTTTGAGCGTCCGAAACACCACCTCCGTCGTCTCGCCGTCCCGCCGCTCTACCTCTTCCCACTCCCCCTCGGCCAGGGCGGGGAAGAAGGTGTCGCCCTCGGCCGGGTGGTCGACTTCCGTGATGTAGAGGGTGGTCACATG
>CAZRYF010000032.1:8432-51347 GCA_964604165.1 uncultured Enterobacterales bacterium | reverse complement strand
AGTCGTCGCAGTCCACGTCGTCGTCGCAGTCGTTGTCCTCTCCGTCGTCGCAGGAGCTCTCAGGGATCTCCGTCGCCGTACAGTCCTCGGCGCAGGCGTCGTCTTCGGCGCATCCGTCATCGTCGCAGTCGATGTCGCCGTCTTCGTCGTTGTCGACCTCGTCGTCACAGTCGCCGTCTTGGGTCCCCTCCGGCTCGGTCTCGGTGTCCGTATCGGTGTCCGCGTCCGTGTCGGTGTCCGCGTCGGACTCCGTGTCGCCGCCCGTGTCTTCCAGGGGGTAGCAGTTTCCGTCCGGGCCCAGGCCATAGCCGTCGAGGCACTCCTTGGTCTCACAACCCACCTGCAAAAAAGCCACCACGAAAATGCTCAAACAGAGCGCGAAACAACGGTTCAAAAGGCCAGCGGTGTGCATGCGAAATCCTCTCTTTGAAGGGCAGCATCGCACACGCAGCTTTGGGCCGCAACCGCCGGTTCCCTCCAACGCTTCACACGGACTTCACGCGACGCAATTCAGCGAACGGGGCACCCCGGCACCACCCTGGCGAATTCCTGGTCGCCCTTTTCAACATCCATGGCCGGATGCTCGGGCCCCACCGTGCCAAGCGGTTCCGGGGAGAAGGGGGGCAGAAACCGCCCTGGAGCCGGCACCTCCCCCAAGGAGGACAGATCAAACAAGGCAATCTCCCCCTCTGTCTGCGCCTGCACCACCGCGGAGATCCCACGGAGCGCTGCTTGGGCAGTCCCGGAGACTGCATAATGTTCCGGACGCACCACCAGCCAGCGGAACCCCCCGCGGGCGAGGCACCGCAGGGTCTGGGGCCAGTCCGTGGACGTGCCCGTCAAGACCGGCGCGTAGGCATCCCATGCGGTCACCCCCAAGTGCACAGACACGGGAATCGGCTGCTCGTGCGCCGTCTGGGCCAGGAACACCTTTCCACTCGCCAGGAATCGCCCCTGGAACTGCCGCGGAATCTCGACGAGGTTTCCTTCTTCCAGGTCCACCAAGGCGGGGGCCACCACAGCAGGCGCCGCCGGCTGCACCAAACCCACCGGCAGGACGGCGGCTCGCTCCGCGCACCCCAACACTCCCACCACCCCTGCCAGGCGGAGGGGCTGCCTTCCCGTCGCCACAAAGGCCGCCACCCCCACCCCGAGCAGGGGTGCTGCGACCCCGATCCACTGAAACGGCACGGGAATGCCACCAAACAGGGGCACCACCCAGGCCAAGAGCCCATAGAGCGGGTTGGGAACCCCGAGCCGGCCCAAAGCCACGGTGGGCCCCAGGGACAAAAGGGCCGCAGCGCAGCCCATTCCCACACACCAACGCACCTGGCGCGAACTTCCTCCCGCCCGCCAGGCCCCCACCAGGGCGCACCCAAGCACCACCCAGCCCAGGTAGGTGACCTGGAACAGAAGATCTCCGCTGTCCACCGGCTGCTGTGCATGCACCGTCGGCGGCCACAGAAGCTCGCCCAGGGTCGAGGTGTCCAGGGCCTGAGGACCGATCCCGAGGGTCAGGTCCAGGCGCCCCGGCTGGGGAGACAAGGAGCGCACATCGTCGGTGATCCACCGAGACAGGCCGAACGCCATGAGCAGAATGCCCAGGGCGGGTGCGCTCCAGGTGGCAAGCCGGCGCAGGGCACCTTCCGGGCGGGGAAGCACCGGCAGCACGGCCAGTCCAAGAAGAAGCGTCCACAGGGCGTAGACCCCGCAGCTCATGGACACCAGGGCCACAGCCCCCAGAAGGCCCACGCCCCAGCGTCGCCCCTCCCCGAGGGCAAGGCGGCGCAGGCAGAGAAGCGTCCAGGGAAAGACCCAGATCGCCAGGCGCTCATGCACGCCACTGAAGAGCGGATAGCCAGCAAGATACGGCGCCCAGATTGTCAGCACCCCCGCCACCAGCGCCCCGGGCGTGTTGTCCGTGATCTCGTGGGCCAGCAAGAAGGTGCAGACCCCCACCGCCCACAGGGACAGCCAGACCCATAGGTTGGCGCTGAAAACCGGCCCCAGCAGCGCGGTCACCGGCGCCATCAGGACCGCTGGCGCCAGCATCACGTCCAGCAGTCGCCCCCCGGCCGGGGCATTGAGCAACAAGGTGTGAGGCCAGCTTCCGCCTTGGGCGAGCACGTGCCAATAGGACCAGGCGTGCTTGTAGACATCGCCCAGTTCGCTTCCAGGCAAGCGGCTTGCCGGGGCCAGGAGCACGTGCAGCAGCGGGACGGCCGCTGCCAGGCCGAGGCACAAGAGGGCAACCCTTCTCTGGCGAGGCGGCATGGACCCGATTCTCCCACAAGGGCTGGTACGCTGGAGCCCATGTCCGCGGATTCTTCCGAACACCTTCCCTTTCACGAGACCGTGGGCCTGGCCCTCTTGTGCACGGGGGTGGCACTGGTGGTCCGCTGGCCCCTGGGGCACTTTCCCACCCTCCTGCCCACCGATCCCAACGCGCCTCTGCACGCGCTGGCCGTGGCGCAGCTGGCGGAGGGAGGCCCCTGGGACCGCTTGTTGTCCATGGGGTGGCCCGAGGGGATTCCCCTGCGCCTGGTGGGCATTCCCACCCTGTTGTTGGCGGCCCCCTTGGCGGGGCTTCTGGGCGCCATGGCGGCCCTTCAGGTGGCCACCACTGTCTCCTGTGTCCTGCACGGGGTGGTGGTGGGCCAGGTGGTGCGCTCTCTCGGAGGCACCACTTCCGCGGCCCGCGGGGCAGCGCTTGCAGCGCTGCTGGCCCCCTTTATGGTGCACGTCCAGTCCATCGGCCAGGTAGAAAACGTCGCCCCTGGATTCCTTGCTCTGGCGGTGTGGGGCGCCGCAAAAGGGGGGCGCTCTCTCTGGGTGGCCGCCCTGGGGCTCCTGCTGGCGGGGTTTTCCACCCCCTACCAGGCCTTTGCGGCCGGGGTGCTGATGTTGGGGGTCGCCGGGGCGCAGGGGCGGGCAGCCCTGGGAAGAGCCGCCGCCGTGGGAGCGGTCTGTGCGGCCGCCGTAGTGCCCTACTACCTGGGGGCCGCAAGCGGCGATGCCGCGACCCTGGCTTCGAGTCCACCGGAGCAGGGCCCTTGGGCGCCGGCGGGGCTGTTGGATTTGTTCTGGCCCCGGGCCGTGTGGTTCAGCGAGACCCTGGATCTGCCGGGCCCGTTGGCGCGACTGGCCCAACTGGACACAAATCCGACGGTGGCCTCTCTTGTGGACTATCCGTGGTCCACCCCCCACCAGGTGTCCTACCTGGGCTGGACCCTGGGGGTGTTCGGGGTGCTCGGCTTGCTCTCGATGCGGCAGGAGCCCCTTGGAAAGGGCCTGCTCATCGGCGCCGCGGCATGCGCCGTCTGCGCCCTGGGGCCGAGCCTGCGCGTCTTTGGCGAAGGCGCCGGCGTGGTTCCCCTTCCCTGGGCCATTGTGGCGCCCCTTCCGGGTGTGGGGGACCTCGCAGCCACCCACCGCTTTCTCTCTGGGACACTGCTGGCCTTTGCCTTTGGGACCGGTTTCTACGTGGCCCGGCGGCCTCTGGCGTCCCTGCTCCTGCCCGTGGCGCTCCTGGCTGAGGCCACCTTGATCGCGCCGGTCCACTGGCCTGCCCCCACGGCCCACCCGGTGGGAGGCGAGCTGCTGGAGGAGCTCCCGCCCCACCCGGTGGCCCTGTGGCCCCCCCTGGGCAGCCGCCCTCCACAAGACCACGAGCTGGCGAGCTTGATCCTGGATCGGCCGGTGGCTGTGTTTGCCGGGGAGGCAACCGTCGAGGATGTTTCGGCCTGGCTGACCGCCGCGGAGACCGCCGGCGCCCAAGCCGTGGTGCGCCTGCCCGGGGGGGCCGGTACCCTTCCCGAGTTTCTGGGGACCGAGGGGCAGCCCACCCTGGGTGTTGAGAGATGCCCGTCGGCGCTTTGCTGGCACCTGCTCGGCCCAGAAGACTAACCGGCGTATCCTTGCTGCCATGCGTAGGTTGACCGCTCTCCTCCAGAAGCTGCTGCTGTTCGCGGTGACCTTTGGCTCGGCTCTTCTGTTTGCGGAGCTGGCGTTCCGAACCATGGGTCCGCAGGGAGGGGAGTTCGTTCTGGACGCCACACTTGGCTTCTTCTCTCCCGAACTCTATGTCCAGGATGAAGTCCTGATCTCCCGGCTGGCCCCAAGCGTGGATGTGGAGATTCAAGCCATCGAGTACCGAACCCGCGTGCAGACCAACTCTCTCGGGGTGCGGGGTCCCGAATTGCAGGAGATGCTCCCGGGGGATCTGAGGTTCCTGTTGCTTGGTGACAGCTTTACTTTGGGCACCCAGGTGGACTACGAGGACACGGTGGGGGAAAAACTCGAGCCCATCCTGCGGGAGCGGGCGGGCCGCCGGGTCTCGATTGTCAACGCCGGGGTGGACGGGTACGGCACGCAGCAGGCGGTCGGTTGGATGGACCGGCTGGTGCGGGACGTGGACCCCGACGGGGCGATTCTCCTGTTCTACCTGGGCAACGATCTTCGGGACAACGCGCGGCTGCCGGAGCGCTTGATGGGCACGGTGGTGCTCCAAGACCCGGTCAAGGAGCTCACCCCGGCCCAGAGAGAGGCGCGCACAGGTTGGGCCAGGAGGTTTCAAATCTACGCCCACCTGCAGAGGCACCTGGCCCTGCGAGCCTGGGCCACGGATTTTCGGATCCAGGAGTACCGGGACGAGATCCTGCCCTTCACCGAGGGAGGGAATCTCGCGGACCTCTTGCCCCCCACCCGGGTGGCACTGCAGCGCTTCCAGGATCGCTGCCTGCGATCCCAGCTGATCTGCATCGTGGGCCTGATCCCCCCGGCCTACGCCATTGACACAAAGCGCACCGCCGCCACCTTCAAGGCCTTCGGACTGGACCCCTCCCTTTCGCAGCTGGATGGGCCAGCCCAGGCGGTGTTGAAGGTCATTCCCACGGGGCTGGCCGCGGTGGATCTTACGCCGGCCCTGCGGGAGAAAGTGACCCTGGAGCCGTTGTACTACACCTTCGACCCCCACTGGACGCCTGCGGGCCACGCCCAGGCCGCCGAGGGGCTGGCCGAACCGGTGATGGACGAAATTCGGAAGTGGATCCAGGAAAAGCGGTAGGGGCTGCTCCCTGCGGGAGTGGCGAACCCGAACGTTGTGGCGCACCCTGCTCCCCACGACAGGACGCATCTCACCCGACAGTGGACCGGAATCTATGGGATCGGGTATACTGAACACCCGTTCAGCATGAAGACTCCGTCCCGCCTGTTGGTGGCATGGCTGCCTGCGTTCCGGCTGGAGCGCTGTGGGTGGCGTGCCCATGAGCGCGTGGTGCTGGTGGCACCGCGCCACGGAGTGCTGCGCGTGCAGTCCCTGACCCCGGGGGCGGTGCGGGTGGGGCTGCGAGTGGGGATGAGCGCTCCGGAGGCCCGGGCCCTGGTGCCAGACGCGCACTTGGAGCACCTGGACAGCCCGGAAGAAGAGGCAGCCGACCTGGCGGACCTGGCGTTGCAGTTGGAGATCCTCTCTCCCCGGCGCACTCCCCTGGCCCCGGATGCGATCGCCCTGGAGATCGGCGACACCGCCGGGCTGCTGGGGGGCGAGGCCGCCTGCATGGAGAAGGCCGTGAAACGCATCGGGGCCATGGGGCACACCAGCCGGGCCGTGATCGTGGATGGGCACTGCGCCGGCGCCGCTCGTGCGGGTGTGGCCCTGGCTCAGTGGGGAGATCGCCACCGCATCGTGCCTCCGGACACCCTGGAGGCTGTGCTTGTGGGTCTGCCCCTGGGGCTGCTGTCGCCACCTGCCGCCCTCATGAGCACCCTGGTGGGGCTGGGGGTCCATACCGCCGGGCAGCTTGCAGCCCTATCAGCGGCCTCGGTGGCCAACCGGTTCGGGGCGGATGGGCTGGCCCTCCACGACATCTGCCGGGCCACACCGGTGCCGCCCCCTCCCCCGCCGGCGCTCCCAAACCCGAGTGCGCCCCCCCCCGCCCGTGCCTCCCTCCCCGCTCCCACAGCCTCCCGCACCGCCTTGGAGCCCGTGCTGCAGCGTCTCGTGGAGCAGATCTGCGCTGGGTTGTGCACCTTGGGGACGGCCGCCGTTCGCCTGCAGCTGCGCCTGGGCCTGGACGGCGCCCCGGAGCACCTGCTCTCCGTGCGCCTGGGGCGCCCCCAGCGAGAGCCCACGGCCTTGACCCGCTGGGTCCTGCGGCGCCTGGAGGACCTGCAGCTGCCCGCCCCGGTGGTGGCCGTGGAGGTGGAGGTACTCGAGTGCTGCCCCCACCGCCCCCACCAGGCCAGCCTGCTCACACGCCAAAACGCCTCCGAGCCCCTGCCGGAGCTGCTGGCCCGCCTGGAGGATGCCCTGGGGCCCCGGGCCTGCTTCGTACCGCAGGTGACCGACACCTGGCGCCCGGAGGACACCTGGCAGGCCGCCCCCTTCGGCGGACCAGCCCCCACAAAGAGCCGATCCAGCGCCCCCCGGCCCGCACTGCTCCTGCCCATCCCCCGGCCGATTCAGCTACGCCAGGAAGAAGACCCCACCGGGAAATGGGCGGTGGAGATCGAGGGGCGCTGGTCCCCGGTGCGCCACCACGCAGAAGTAGAGCGCCTGGAGGGGGCCTGGTGGGCCGCCCCCTACACCCGGGACTACCTGCGCCTGGAGCTTGTCGATGGCAGACAACCCTGGGTGTTTCGGGATCGGAAAGAGGGCTCCTGGTGGCTCCACGGGTGGTTCGAGTAGTCAAGAGATGTCGAAGTACTTGATTCCATTGGCGAAACCCCCTTTCAACCGATACACGGCGTCCTGAAACCCGAAATTCGAGGCGTCCCATGCTCTTTCTCCTGTCTCTGTTGGCCTGCAATCCCGAGACTGAAGAACCCCAAGAGGTCCCCCTGCCAGAAGTATGGGGCGTTGCGCCCGCCGTGGACCAGGACCCCACCCCGGGTGTGGTGGAGTACCACCTCACCGCCAGCGAAGTGGAGGTCCAGCTGGCCGAGGGCAACACCACCTCGGTCCTGGCCTACAACGGGCAGCTTCCCGGTCCCCTGCTCCAGGCACGGGTCGGCGACACCATGCGCGTCGTGCTCGAGAACCAGCTGGACGAGTCCACCACCATTCACTGGCACGGCCTGCGCATCGCCAACGAGATGGACGGGGTGCCTGCAGTCCAGGACCCGATCGAGCCAGGGGAGACCTTTACCTACGAGTTCACGGTCGAAGAGGCGGGCTCCTACTGGTACCACCCGCACATGCGCACCTATGAGCAGATGGGCCGGGGGCTCTACGGACAGTTGATCGTCCATGAAGCGGCCCCCCCGAAGTGGACAAGGATCGCTACTTCGCCCTGGATGACATTCGCCTGAACGATGAGAACGACATCTCACCCTTCAGCCTGACCGGCATGGACGGCCGCCATGGTCGCCACGGCAACGTCCTGATGACCAACGGGCAATTTGATCTCCTGACAGACACCATTCGACCGGGGGCCGTGGAGCGCTGGCGCGTGGTGAACACCGCGAACGCCCGCACCATGTGGTTCTCCGTGGATGGCGCGAGCATGCGGGTGGTGGGCACCGACGGCGGCCTGCTGCCAGAGCCCTACACGACCCGTAGGGTCCAGATTCCCGTGGGCCAGCGCTATGACATCGAAGTGGTCGTGGACGACGACGCCGAGGCCGTTTCTCTCCAGCTGAAGCTCCCCAACGCCGACGGCGGGTTTGACGCCTTCCCCCTCTTCGAGGCCACCGTGGAGGGCGAGCCCTCTACCACCCCCACTCCGGACTGGGCAGGCGCTCCCCTCCCGGAGGTCGAGGACTTCCAGCAGGAGCTGGAGATGGTGTTCGACCTGGGCACCGGCGGTCGCCGGGACCGGTGGACCATCAACGGCCTGAAGTTCACCGAGGACCGAGAGCACATCCAGGCGGAGGGCAAGACCCCCACGAAGCTGGTCCTCAAGAACGACTCCTTCTTTGAGCATCCCTTCCACCTGCACGGCCAGTTCTTTGAAATCCTGACCGTGAACGGGGCAGAGGCGGACGAGCCCGGCCTGAAGGACACGGTGCTCCTGGCCCCCGAGTCGGAGGTCGTGGTCTACACCTCTTTTGACAACCCGGGGCTGTGGATGGTGCATTGCCACATCCTGGAGCACGCCGAGTTGGGGATGATGGTGGTCATGGACGTGTCGGATGGGGAGGAAGCCGTCGGCGCCAACTGAGGCCAGCGGGCGTGCTATACTGAACACCCGTTCAGGTATCGTCCGTGTCCTACGCCGAGCTTCCGTCCTACGCTGAGCTGCACTGCCAGAGTGCGTTCTCGTTCCACGAGGGCGCCTCCATGCCCACGGAATTGGTGGAGCAGGCCGCCGAGATGGGCTTGTCGGCCCTGGGGATCTGCGATCAAGACGGGGTCTACGGGCTGGTCCGCGCCTGGAAGGCCGGGCAACAGCGAGGGCTCCAGGTGCTCCACGGGGCCGGGTTGACCCTGGAAGGAGCACCGGACGTGGTGCTGCACGCCATGGACAGCGCCGGGTGGGGCAACCTGTGTGAGCTCCTGACCCGGGGGCGGGAGGGGCGCCCCAAGAACGACGCCCTCCTGCCCCTGGCCGACCTGTTGGAGTGCGCACCGGGGCTCGTCGCCCTGGTGGGAGCGGACTGGGGGGGGCACCCGGCGGCCGGCGACCTGGCGGATGCCTTCGGGGATCGCCTCTACGTGGAGGCCTTTCGCCAGCGGCTGCCCACTGATGGGGCGCGGGTGGCGGCTGCCGAGGCCCTGGCCCTGCGCCTGGGCCGCCCGTTGGTGGCCGTGGGCCGGGTGCTCACCCACACCCCCACCCGCCAACCCCTGCAAGACGTCCAGCGCTGCATTCAGCACCACTGCACCCTGGAGACCGCCGGGCGCTTGCTGGAACCCAACGCCGAGCGCCACCTGCGCAGTCCCCAGTCCATGCTCGAACTTTTCAGCGACCACCCGGACTGGGTCCACCGCACCGCCGAGGTCGCCGCCCGGTGCACCTTCGACCTGGGCCAGCTGACCTACCGCTATCCCCGGGAGGTGGTGCCGAACGGCCACGACCCCATGAGCTGGCTCGCCGTCCTGGTGGATCGAGGCTGCAAGGAGCGCTGGCCAGACGGCACACCGTCCAAGGTCCAGGCACAAATTCGCCACGAGATGGCCCTGATCGACGAGCTGGGTTTCGCCACCTACTTCCTCACGGTCCAGGACATCGTCGCCATGGCAAGAGAGCGCGATATTTTGTGTCAGGGCCGGGGCAGCGCCGCCAACTCCGCCGTGTGCTACGCCCTGGGGATCACCGCGGTGGATCCCAGCCGATCCAACATGCTGTTTGAGCGCTTCATTTCCCGGGAGCGGGGGGAGCCGCCGGACATCGATGTGGACTTTGAACACGAGCGACGAGAGGAGATCATCCAAGCCATCTATGAGAAGTACGGCCGCCACCGGGCCGCCCTGGTAAACGAGGTCATCTCCTACCGGCCCAGATCGGCCGTTCGCGACGTGGGGAAGGCCTTTGGGCTCTCTCTGGAGCAGGTGGGGCGCATGGCCAAGGCCACGGATCGGGGGCGGGGTTCTCTGAACCAGAAACAGGCGCAGGAGGCAGGGGTGGATCCGTCGAATCCCCGGGTTTTCGCCACCCTGGAGAGGTCCCGGGAAATCCAGGGTTTTCCGCGACACACCTCCATCCACGTCGGGGGGTTCGTGATCGCCGCGGAGAACCTGCGAACCCGGTGCCCTGTGGAGCCCGCCTCCATGAAGGATCGCACGGTGATTCAGTGGGACAAGGACGACGTGGACGCGGTGGGTTTCATCAAGGTGGATGTGCTGGCCCTCGGCATGTTGACCGCCATTCGAAAATGTTTCGATCTAATACGGAAAACAGGTGGTCCTGACCTGCACCTTGCGAACATCCCCCCGGAGGATCCCGCGGTCTACCGCATGCTCTGCAAGGCGGACACGGTGGGCATCTTCCAGGTGGAGTCCCGGGCCCAGATGTCCATGCTGCCGCGCTTGAAGCCCACCTGCTTCTACGACCTGGTGATCGAGATCTCCATTGTGCGCCCGGGCCCCATCCAGGGGGGCATGGTGCACCCGTACCTGAACCGCCGCGCCGGCAAAGAGCCAGTGGTCTATGCCCACCCGGCCCTGAAGCCGATTCTGGAGCGCACCCTGGGGGTCCCCATCTTCCAGGAGCAGGTCATGGAGATGGCCATGGCCGTGGGGGACTTCACGCCCGGCCAGGCCGATGCCCTGCGGCGGGCCATGGGGGCGTGGCGAAAGCGGGGGGGGCTGGACCCCTTGATCCAGCAGCTTGTGGCCAACATGAAGAACAAGGGCATCGACCAGGCCTATGCAGGGCAGATCGCCCAGCAGATCATGGGGTTCGGCGAATACGGCTTTCCCGAATCCCACGCCGCCTCGTTTGCCCTGCTGGTGTATGTGAGCGCTTATTTGAAGTGTCACCACCCGGCGGCCTTTGCCTGTGCCCTGCTGAACAGCCAACCCATGGGCTTCTACACCCCGGCGCTCCTGGTGGCGGATGTGCGGCGCCACGGGGTGGAGGTGCGGGGGGTGTGTGCAGCCACCAGCGCGTGGGACTGCACCCTGGAGGCGGGGAGCCAGGGAGAATGGGCGCTGCGCCTGGGGCTGCGGCAGATTCAGGGGTTTGGAGAAGAGGCCGCCCGGCGAATCGAGGCCGCCCGCGGGGAGGCTGCCTTTGCCGGCGTGGCGGACCTGGGGCACCGGGCGGGGCTGAACAAGGGCGAGCTGCGCAAGCTGTCCCGGGCCGGGGCGCTGAAGATGCTCGGGCGCTGCCGGCGGGAGACCCTGTGGCAAGTGGAGGGTCTGTGGAACGGCCCGCTTCTGGACGGGGTGGAGCCCCCCCAGGACGACGCCCACCTGCCCGTACCCACCGCCCTGGAGAATCTCCAGGAGGACTATCGGGCCACGGGCCTGTGCCTGGATGCCCACCCGGTGGGACTGGTGCGAGAGCATCTGCAGGGGGTGCTGCCCATCGATCAGCTGGGGACGCAGGCCGAGGGCGCTCGGGTGCGCATCGCGGGCATGGTCACCTGCCGCCAGCGTCCCCACACAGCCTCGGGGGTCTTGTTCATGACCCTGGAGGATGAAACCGGCATGGCAAACATCGTGGTGTGGCCCAAGGTGTACGAGCGCCAGCGCCGCATGGTGCGGGGGGAGAACCTGCTGGTGGTGACCGGAAAAATCCAGCGCCAGGAGGAAGCGATCTCCATTCTGGCCTGGCAATTCCAGCGCTTGCCTGTGGAGGGGATCACAACAAAAAGTCGGGATTTCCGATAGTCTACCCCTCGGAGGCACCCATGACCGCTCGCATTTCCCTGGCGCTGACCCTGCTCTTGTTCCTTGGGCCCGCTTGTCGGGGCAAGGACACCCCGGCGGAGACCGGAAACGTCGAGACCGGCCAGCTGGAGACGGGGTTGGAAGATACCGGCCCTGAAGACACCGGTACAGAAGACACCGGTACAGAAGACACCGCCCCGCCGGTAATCGACAACGACGGAGACGGGTTCGACGACACCGCAGACTGCGACGACTCGGATGCTGCCATCCACCCGGATGCCGAGGAGGTGTGCGATTTGAAAGACAACAACTGCGACGGCACCATCGACGAAAACAGCGCCACCGATGCCACCGACTGGTTCCTGGACGCAGATGGGGACGGATGGGGAGCCGGCACCGCGAGCGTGGCCTGCGCGGCTCCCGCCGGGTTTGTGCTGCACGAGGGAGACTGTGACGATGCAGACCCGAGCTACCACCCGGGCGCGTCCGAAACCGACTGCACCGACCCCAACGACTACAACTGCGATGGTTCTGTGGGCTGGGCCGATGCCGATGGCGATGGGCACGCGGCCTGCGAGGATTGTGACGACAACGATGCGAACGCGAACCATGCCGCCGACGAGATCTGCGATGGCGTGGACAACGACTGCGACAGCGAGGTCGACGAGCCCAGCGCCACGGACGCCACAAACTGGTACGGCGACGCCGATGGGGACGGCTATGGCGGCACCCAGTTCCAGCAGGCCGCCTGCAGCGCCCCCACCGGCTTTGTGGCCAGCTCGGACGACTGCGACGACCTGGACTCCACCAGCCACCCCGGGGCCACCGAGGTCTGCGACGCCGCCGACAACAACTGCGATGGCACCGTGGACGAGGGGGTGACCTCCCCCTGGTATGCGGATGGAGACGGGGATGGATTTGGGGATGCAGCCAGCACCATCGACGCCTGCGCTCCTCCTCCCGGCTACTCCACCCACGGGGATGACTGTGACGACACGGCTGCAACCATCAGTCCCGCGGCCCTGGAATTCTGCGATGGGGTCGACAACGACTGCGACGCCCAGACAGACGAGGCCGATGCAATAGACTCCACCTCCTGGTACACCGACGCCGACGGCGACGGCTACGGGGACCCAGCCACAGGCGCCCTCTCCTGCAATGCACAGAGCAATCAAGTCTCCGACAACACGGACTGCAACGACGATCCCAGCGCCGGCGGCGCCAACCAGAGTCCCGGGCAGGCCGAGACCTGTGACGGCGTGGACAACGACTGCAACGGCACCGTAGACGACAACACGGGCAACGGCAGCACCTGGTACTTGGATGCAGACAGCGACGGATACGGAAACCCCGTACAGACCGCCAGCGCCTGCAGCCAACCCTCCGGGTACATCGACAACAGCTTGGACTGCGATGATGGCGACAGCGCCGTGAACCCGGGGGCCACGGAGGCCTGCGACGGGGCCGACAACGACTGCGACGGACAGGTGGACGAGGGCTGGCAGGGAAGCTCGGCCCTGTGTGCTGCCGCCAGCTGTGATGCGGTGCTGTCGAGCAACACAGCCGCGGTGGACGGTCTGTACTGGCTGGACCCGGACGAGGACGGGGACCCCACCGACTCCTGGCAGGCCTGGTGCGACATGAGCGACGATGGAGGGGGCTGGACGCGCATGTTCTCCTCCCACTACCCGACCTTCTGGAGCAGCAGCGCCCACACCGATGTGGGTTCTCCCAACGGAAACGACTACTCAAAACTCGTGGAGTTGGCCGACTTCTCCGATGCCACCGGCACCTTCACCCTGCGTCTTGAGGTGGGAAACAGCAGCACCTGGAACACGGGCACCCGCTCCCACTTCACCGTGTGGACCCAGGGCCACAACCCCTTCAGCGCCACCACCGATGGATCCGACTACACGCTGCTCGACGGCGAGGAATCCACCACCTGCAGCGGATTCAACGGCTTGCATGACCGACACTACACAGCCGCCGGCAACTACGCCATGAGCAGCGATGTGGACAGCGGGGACAGCGTTGGGTGCTGGTGGATGCAGATTGTGCCGTTGGCTCAGTACGACCAAAGCTCCACCTACCCCGGCTACCTGGAGGGATACGGCGGCGGCGGCAGCACCCACACCTGGCAGACGCTTTGGGTGCGGTGAGCCCGGTGATCGACGGGCGGGCATGACCCCCACAGATCGCCCCACGATCTGGCTCGACGGCGACGGTGTGCCGAGGGATGCCAAGGAGATCCTCTTCAAAGCCAGTATTCGCACACGGTTGGAGCTGGTGCTGGTGGCGAACAGTTTCCAGCAGGTGCCCAAAGCGTCCTGCATCCGTGCCCTGCAGGTGGGCAGCGGCCTGGATGTGGCCGATGACTACATCGCGGAGCACTGCAGGAAGGGCGACCTGGTCATCACCTCAGACATTCCGCTGGCCGCACGGGTCATCGAGGTGGGGGCCACCGTCATCCGGTTTCGGGGGGAGCTTCTGACGGAGGCCAACATCGGCGAGCGGCTGCAGGCCCGGGACTTCATGGATGATCTCCGCGGCAGCGGCATCATGACGGGGGGGCCGACGGCCTATGGGCCGAAAGACAAGCAGCGCTTTGCTGGGGCGTTGGATCGGTGGTTGGCGGCGGCGACGCGTTGACTCCGGAACTCAAAGGGACACCATGACGACCCCCTACTGGCTCGACCCGTTGCCCGATCTCCATGGTCCCCTGGAGGGCACCGTGGAATGCGACATCGTGGTGATCGGAGGCGGGTTGTGCGGCACGTCGACCGCGCTGCACCTGGCCCAGATGGGGGTGGACGTGGTGCTGCTGGAGGCTCGACACCTGGCCGAGAGCGCCAGCGGACGAAACGCCGGGTTTGTTCTCCAGGGCACCGCCGAGCGCTACAGCCGGGCGGTGGAGTTGATGGGGCGGGAGCGGGCCCGGCGGATTCACAGCTGGACCGTGGAGAACCATAGGCGTATGGCCACCTGCATTCGCCAGCACGACATTGAGTGCGCCTACCAGAAGCGGGGGAGCTTGCAGCTTGCGGGCTCCCCGGAGGAGGAAGCCGAGCTCCTCGCGTCGGCGGCCCTGCTCAATGAAGACGGGTTTTCGGCCAGGGAGCGTTCCAAAAAGGAGCTGCCCGCCGCGCTGCAGGCCGCCGGGTTTGAGATGGGGGTGCACCTGCCAGGGGATGGGGAGCTGGATCCAGCCCGGCTTGTGCGGGGGATCGCACGGGCGGCGGCCAGCGAAGGGGCGACCCTCCACGAGGGCACGCGGGTTGTGGAGATGGATGCGTCTACAGTGGGAGACGTGCGGGTGCGCACTGAGGGCGGCGAGGTGCGGGCCGCCGTCGCGGTGGTGGCCACAAACGCCCGGGCCGGGGACCTGCTGCCGTGGTTTGTCGACAAGGTGGACCCTGTGCGCGGCCAGATGCTGGCCACCGCCGAGTGCCCCCCCTTGTTTGACTGCCCGATCTACGCCAACAACGGATACGACTACTGGCGCCAGGACGAGCGGGGCTGCGTGGTGCTCGGGGGGTGGCGCAACCTGGATCCGGAGGCAGAGACCGGCCACCGGGAAGTGGTGAACATGGACCTCCAGGGCCACATGGAGAAGTTCCTGACGAAAGTGGGGGTCACCGCGCCCATCACCCACCGCTGGGCGGGCATCATGGGTTTCTCACAGGATGGCCTGCCCCTGGTGGGTCCGGCGCCCGGGGCAGCCGGGGCGGTGGTGGGCACCGGGTTCACCGGGCACGGATATGGATTTGCCTTTCTGGCCGGTGCAGCCCTTGCGGATCTGGCGGTGGAGGGAAGGCATCCGTTCTGCGAGGACCTCCTGCCCCGACGACTGGAGAAGTAGGGCTACTTTCCCTCGGTGTGGAGACCGCCGCGCACAGGCCCGGGCTCGTCCTGGGCGTGGGCCAGAGTCTCCAGGGCGGTACCCCGGGGGCGCTGTCCCACGTCTGTGCCCAGGGGTGCCCCCGCGTCTCCCAACCCCAGGGCCATGGCTGCGTCTCCTGGCGCCTGGGCGGCCGCCTCTGGAGGAAGGTTCATGCCAGCGATATTTGCCATGGCCTGGATCGTGTCCCCCATGGGCGTGGCTTCATCCACGCCCTGCTGCAGGAGAATATCCATCAGGGGTCTCTTTTCAATGGACTCGTCGACCTCTTCGGAGCTGCCCTTTCGATAGGCGCCCAAGCGGATCAGTTCCTCGTTTTCTTCCCAGGTGGCCATGACCCCCCGCACGTGCTTGGCGGCTTCCTGGTGGACTCCGGAGGTGATGTTCACCATCACCCGAGACAAGGACTGGAGCACATCCACCGCAGGATAGTGGCCGTGCACCGCGAGTCTTCTGGACAAGACGATGTGGCCATCCACAATGCCGCGGACTGCATCCCCGACCGGATCGTGGATGTCATCGCCCTCCACCAAGACCGTGTAGACACCGGTGATGCTGCCTCCGTTGTCTCCCGCGCCTGCCCGCTCCAGGAGCTTGGGCAGAAGAGAGAACACCGAGGGGGTGTAGCCTTTCGTGGTGGGCGGCTCCCCTGCAGCCAGACCTATCTGGCGCTGGGCCATGGCAAACCGGGTGAGGGAGTCCATCATCAACAGGACGTCCTTTCCCTGGTCCCGGAAGTGCTCGGCGACCGCAGCGGCCACGAACGCCCCCTTCACCTGGAGAACAGGCGACTTGTCTGAGGTGACCACCACCAGGACCGAGCGGGCGAGGCCCTCGGGCCCCAGGTCGCGCTCAATGAACTCGCGGACCTCGCGGCCTCGCTCTCCCACGAGACAGATGACGTTCACATCGGACTTCACGTGGCGGGCAAGCATGCCCATCAAGGTGGACTTGCCCACGCCGGAACCGGCCATGACGCCGACGCGCTGGCCCTTCCCCAGAGTCAGCAAGCCGTCCAACACGCGGACACCGGTCTGGAGGGGTTCGGCGATCATCTGGCGGGCCAAGGGATCCGGCGGCTGGGAGTGCACCCGTCGCTGCTCATTGAGACGCAAGGGCGGGCCGCCGTCCATAGGACGCCCCAACCCGTCGATGACGCGACCAATCAGCTCATCACCCACCCCGATTCGAACGGCCCCTTCCATGGTGGTGACCGGTGCGCCGTAGGCGACGCCATCCATGTTGTCCAGGGGCATGAGCAGCGCTCTGTGCTCCTTGAATCCAACCACCTCGCAGAGGGTCTCTTCACCAATACGACAGAGCCCACCCACCATGGCGCCGGGAAGCTCGGCTTCCGCAAGGGTGCCTACCACTTCCACCACCCGGCCGCGGACGCGCTCCAGGGCCGCGGACTCCAGTGCATGACGAAAACCACTCAGGTCAATCATCGCTGCTCCTCCAACCAGTCCTCAACCGCCTGGCCCAGCCCAGCAAACGCTGCTTCCAGGGAGGCTTCCACTTCTCCCACAGCAGCCTCTACCACGCAGCCCCCTTCCAGGTTCTCATCCACCTCGATCACAAAGGGCCGACGCATCCCCAGGGCGCCGCGCACGATCTCCTCGGCCTCAGGGCGAATCCGAATGCGTACCTCGTCGTCCCCGGGAAGCCTCCCAATGGCGCCTTCCACAAGCTTTATCAAGGCAGCTGGATGCACGGCGAGGGTCTCCCCCACCACACGTCGAGCTGCAAAGAGGACCATCTCGGCCACCTCGTGAGAGATCTCCCTGTGGATCTTCTTTCGCACCCCGTCCAGCCCGTCGGCAAGCTCTTCCAGGGCCTTCTTCTGGACACGAATGCGCTCCAACTCCACCTCGGCTTCCTGGCGGCCTTCCAGGACACCCAATTGAAAGGACTCGGTGCGCATGCGGTCCACGTCCTCTTCGGAGTAGGTTCGCTCGGCAACCAGGGCGGACGCTGCCACCTCGGGATCTGCGCCGGGCGCGACCTCCTCGGACAGAGGCTCCTCGGTCGCCCAGGACTCCTCTCCTTCCTCCTCCACGGCCTCCTCCAGGCGGGCCAGATCCTCTGGAGGGAGGAAGGCCGCCCGGCTGAAGGCCCGGCTGCCCGGTGCGCAAAGGGGGGTGAAGTCGGACACTTAGACCATCTCGTCGGCTTCTGCGCCCACAGGCAGGAAGAGCACACCTTCGTCGTGGAGGCGCAGGGCGGTCTCGACCAGGTTCTCCTGGGCGCGGTCCACCTGGCTCTTGGGGGTGGGCCCCATGATTTCCAGCTCTTCCTTGAGGTCTCCGGCGGCTCGCTTGGAGAGATTGGAGAAGAAGAGCTCGCGCATCTCGTCCGTGGCACCCTTCAGCGCCAGGAGGAGATCTCCGCGATCCACTTCCCGCAGCAAAGCCTGGATGGCGCGGAAGTCGAGGACCGAGAGGTCACCGAACACCACCATGCGGCGTCGCAGGGTTTCCGAGAGTTCCTTGTTGGTCTTGGCCAGGCGGGCCAGAAGCGGCTCGCTCACGGTCTTGCCCAGTCGGCCCAGGACCTGAGCGGTCTTGTCGAGGCCCTGGACGCGGAAGCGGTCGATGCCCTCGTCTTCCAGCGCGCTGCGAAGGGAGTTCTCCACGTCGTCGGCCAGCTCGCCAGGGATCTGGCTCAGCCGCGCCATGCGAAGGGCCAGGTCGTATTGATCCTGCTCGTCCATGATCTTGATCACACGAGCCGCGTTGTCGGAACCCATGAGCATCAGCGCCACAGACTGGGTCTGGGGATGCTCGTCGGAGAGCAGCGCGCAGATCGCTGCCGCGGGCTTGGTGGCGATGTACTCCTGGAACTCCGTGGAGAGCTCCCGGCGAAGCCCGCCGCTCACGCGATCCCGTCGTTCTTCATCGACCAGGTCGGGAAGAACGCCCAGGGCAAAGTCCTTTCCAGTGCGAGGAAGAATGGCGATCTCGTGGAGATCGCGCACAAATTCGGCCACCACAGACTCAATGACCTGGGGCTCGACGCGCTCCATTTCCGCCATGGACATTCCGATTTCCCGGATTTCATCCGTGGAGAGAGAGTCCATCAGCCCCCGAGCCACCGCGGGATCCATGTACATGACCAGGATCGCCGCCCGGTGTGCGCCGGTGAGCTCTGTGGGAAACGGGACTTTCAATGCGGCAAGTGCCATACCTGACTCCTATCCGTGTCGCGTCCAAAGCCGGATGACCTGGGCGGCCGCCTCGGCCTCCCGCTCCACCAGCATGTTGAGATCGTCCGCCGTCACGGCCTGGTAGTTGTCCACCAGGTTGCGCAGGCGGGAAGCGAGGTTTTCATCGTCTGACAGCTCATCGTCGTCGCCACCCAGACCGCCGGTGCCACCGCGGGCTGCCGCAGCCGCCAGCTTCTTCTTGGACGGTTTGGGCTTGGCAGCTTCCGGCAGCTTCGAGATGACCGGTCGGACCACAAAGACGAAGAACAGAACCAGCCCCAGCGCCGCGATGCCGTAGCGCATCCACTCGGAGGGGGAGACCACGGACGCGCCGGCCGCCTCCACCAGGGCCACTTCGCTAAAGGGCAGAAAGGAGACCTCCACCTGGTCACGACCTTCCTTGAACCCCACGGCCGTTTTGACGGCTTCTTCCAGCTGGGACTGCAAGGCCTGGACCTCCACCTGGACCTCTTCCTCGCTGGCTTCGGGGTTCTTGATCTTCACCAGGGCGACGAGGCGCTCCTGGTTGACCTGTACCGCCACGGAGAGGCGCTCGACGCCGCCTGCTGCGGATCGGGAGACCTCTTCCACCGTTGGATAGGCGTAGTTGAAGGTAGAGCCAAGACTCTCCGCACTCTCATCCTTGCCTGCGGAGCGCTCGAGCCCCTGGGCACCGCCGCGCTCGGGCAGGTTGGCGTCCACGCCCGGCACGCCACCGGTGGCGGTGTTGACCTGGGTGCTTTCCTCCACCTGCTCCGACATCACGGCCTGGCGATCCACGTTGATCTCCCGGGAGACCCGCTCCTTGGAGGTCAGATCCAGCTCCACAGCAGCCGTTACGGAAAAGTCAGTCGTGTTGCCAAGAACCGGCGAGAGCGCTCTTCCCACAGAGGACGCCAGGCGTTGTTCCACGCTGGCCTTGTACTCCAGCAGCTTGCCAGCATCGCCTTCGCCAAAGAGGTTCTCCTGCTTTGCACCTGTGGCCAGCAGTGTTCCCTTGTCATCCACGAGGGTGACGCCTTCAGACTCCAGGCCATCCACCGAATTCGCGACCAGGTTCGTGATGCCACGAATCTGCTGCTGGGTCAGGGTGGCCCCGGAAACGGTGCGAATGAGGACCGAAGCAGACGCAGGCCGCTCCTCCCCGAAATAGGTTCCTTCTTCCCGCGGAACGATCGTGACCCGGGTGGCTGCCACCGAATGGATCTGGTTGATCATGCGAGCGATGTCGCCTTCCCGTGCGCGGTTGAACGCCCAGTCCTGCTGGCCAGGGGTCAGCACCTTGGGCATTTCGCCGACATCCGAGATGCTTGGCAGAACATCGACCGAGGCTGCCAACACCCAGGCCTTGCCCATGAGCTGCTCGGGCACGTCCAGGCGGCCACCATCAGAAGAGATGCGATAGGGCACCTCTTCGGTCTCCAGGGCGCCCGCAACCCGCCGGACCTGGTCCACAGGGCTGCCGGAGAGAAGAGGAACGTAGACCTCTTGGCTGGCCCACCAGGAAGTGGCCCCCACCGCCACCACGGCCGCGATCAGGCCCCCTACCAACATGCGTCGGCGAAGCGCGTCAAGCTCCGTGTAGAAGCTCTTGATTTGCTCGAGGAAACGATTCAAGGAGACACCTCATTCGCCTTGGGGCTCATTCGATATCGGTCGGTTGTTCCGATGCTTTAGCCTTGGGTTGGGATTTTTTTCAGTGGCCGAAAAAGCACCGTTGCCCCTTTGTTTTCAAGCTCAAGACCCACACAAAGAAGGCCCCGACACCAGGAGTGTCGAGGCCTTCAGACGCGGCGGACGGCGTCGGGATGGAGCCCAAAGGGGCTACACAGACATGTTCATGATCTGCTCGTAGGCGCTCACCACCTTGTCTCGGACGGAGACGAGCGTTCTCATGGAAATGTCCGCTTTCTGCAGGGAGATCATTGTGTTGTGGAGGTCGACGCTCTCGCCGCTGGCCAGCTTTGAGAGAAGATCGTCCGACTCGTGCTGAGCCGCATCCACTTTGCCAATGGCGGAGTTCAGCTGCTGTGCAAAGTCCCCCGCCCCTTGCTTCATGGGCGTCTGGCTGATCTGCCGGCTCTCCTGAATTTGGGAGATGGCCGCCTGAATTGCTGCGAGTGCCATGACTATCCTCCGAGTTGCAAGGCCTGTTGGGCCATTTCGGTTGTGACGCTCACGACCTTCAAATTGGCCTCATAGGTCCGAGAAGTGGTCATGAGGTCCACCATTTCCTCCAGGATGTTGATGGCCGGATAGGCCACAAAGCCCTCCTCATCTGCATCCGGATGGGTGGGGTCGAAGACGCGCTCCACCTCTGAAATCGTTTCAATGTTGGCGACCTCAACGCTGGCCAGGTTCCGCTCCAACTCGTTGCCAAACCGGTTGATGGCTTCTGTCTCAAACACAGGTACGCGGCGCTGGTAGGGCCCTCCCTCGTCTGTCCGCGTGGTCCGGGCATTCGCCATGTTGGACGAGACGGCCTGCAGGCGTACTCGCTGGGCGGAGAGGCCGGAGCCGGAGATGTTGAGGGTATCGAGAATGTCCATGGTGGCTCCTAGGCCTTGCCGTCCGACGATGCGAAACGGAGAATTTTCATGCGAGTGTTGAGTCCCCGCGCCACCGCCCCGAAGAGCAGTGAGTTCTCGGAAAGACGGGTCATCTCACGTTCCGGAAAAACGGAGTTTCCGTCCTCCCGCCAGGGGGGGGCCTCCAGCTCTGTCACCGCAGGGTTGTCGGCATTGCCGATGTGTCCAGGCATGTGAAGCGAGTGGGTCTGCGACGGCTGCAGCCTGCTTGCGCGATCCACAGCACTTCCGAGAAGCTCCTCGAAGTGCATGACCCTGGCCTTGAAGCCAGGGGTGTCGGCATTGGCCAGATTTGTGGCGCTGAGACCGTGCTGCTGCGAACGCAAGTCCAAGACCGTTTCCAGCCCCTTGTACAGCGAATCAAAGAGTTGTGAGGACATAGGGCCCCTCCTGGGGTCCTTTTCTCCATCGGACGGGGCGACCGCGAGTTGAGCGCTATTTTGAGAACAGTTCTGTCCCGGAGGAGAACTACTGGGGCATTCTCTTCTTCAGCTCCTCACTCAAGGCATCGTCCTCGCGAAATTCACGGGCGATGTCGGCCCACAGGTCGTCATCGGCCTGAAGCGCGTCGTAGTACAAGCCCCCTCCCTGCCCCGACCTCTCTGCAGCCACCGCTGCGAGGTAGGTTGCGTAGCGCTTGTGGAGAATGTCGTCTGCGCGGCCCGCTCCTTCCGACGCCGCTGCAAGTGCCGCATCGTCTTGTCGGTTGGAGAGGAGACACCGTGCCAAGGCAATGTGCACGCGGCCATCCAGAATGTCATCGGGGACATCCCCCTGGTTCACTCGCGCCAGCTCGTCCAGACCCGGAAGGGCTTCATCACAGCGACCTTCAAGGGCATCCAACAGCGCCAGGCGGGCCAGGCCCTCTACCCGGGTAGACGGTGTCTCCATGGAGCGCTGAAAAGCTGCCCGGGCGCTCTCACGTCGGCCCAGGTTCTCCAGAGCAATGCCTTCCAGAAGGGAGATCTCCCCTTCCCAGTCTGCCATGTCATCCACCGTGCGGGCATAAGCAATGGTCTCCAGGGCCTCGCCATAGCGCTTGGTCCAGACATAGAGTCGCACAAGCTTCAACAAGGAGCTGGGGTTGTCTTTGAGCTGCTTGGTCTGGATGGCGAAGACCTCCACCTGTGTGTAGAGTGCCATGTCGAAGAGCCCCAGACTTTCGAAGGCCTCGGTGACCTGTTCCAGCTGGTAGGTGTTCGTGACGAGGGGCCTGAGCTCCGCTCGATAGTGGTCCCGGTAAAAGGTGGCCTGGTCGAGAATCCGCCCCTGGCGATCCAGGTGGGACAGGCGGCGCTCCACAACGCGCCAGAGTCGCGCGGGGACATCGCTCTCAATCACCGCGGAACGCTGGCGATTCATCAAGTTGTTCAGGTGCTCCGCAGCCCCTTCGGTGTCTCCAAGAGACTCGGCGATCTGGGCGAGAAGGTAGCCCGCTTCAGCGCCGGAAGCCGTGCGGCGGTGTGCATACTGGTGAAGCATGGGCACGCCCTCGGTCCACGCACGCGGACCCTTCTCCACCATTTCCACCATCTTCTGTCGGAGAGCGAGCACATTCGCCAAATCGCCTTCTGCGCCCACCCAACGCCACGCCTCTCTGGCTCCTTCCAAGTCACCATGGGCAAACCGGGCATCACCCAGGTTGATCAGCGCCTGTTGGCGCAGCGGACCCTCCAAGTGTTGGGAGGCTGTTCGAAGAAGAGCCTCGGCTTCCTTGTGGCGGTGATCCAATTGCAGGAGCTGTGCCGCCAGGAGCAGCGCTTGAGGGCGACCCGTGGTCGATGCCAGGGCACGCCCGGTCTCACTTGGCGGGGGATTGGAGGTTCCCAGGGACACCACACCCAGGCACTCCAGAACATGTGATTCGGGGGCCTCCCTCGCCAGGGCCTCCCCGCAACGCACCCGGGCCACATCGAAACGTCCCAGCGCCAACGCAGCCTGGGCCCTGTAGAGGCTCACGGTGTAGCGGTTCCACGGGCTCTTGCCGCGAACCACTTCCTGTCTCATTCGCTCCACCTCCTCCGGATGCAAGGCAGCCAGCTCGGCGAGCCGATCCAGGTAGTGCAAGGCCTCATGGTAGATGCCCATCTCCAGGTAGCCGGTTCCAAGGCGGTACAGGGAAATCAGCTTGGACCGAACAAGCGGAGTGGAGGTCAAGACCTCGCGATAGCCATCAATCGTCGCCATCGTGACCGCCTCTGGCCAAACCAACAGGGTTCGGTCTGGCTGACGAACAGGCAGTGAGGGCTGCCACTCGGGAATGAACATCTGGTATTCCCGGGGGTTCATCGTGATGGTCAGCGCATCACCATCCAGGGGATGGAGAGGGGTTGGAGGGCGCGGGGCCGCCGATCGCTCGAGATCTCCGGCAAGAAGCTCCGCGGCTCCCAGCGCCGCGGGCAGGTCCAATACCTTCGCAGCGCCCTTTTCAATTTGAATGGTCCACTCGTTGCCTTCCTGGATGAGATCCACGTCCAGGTCATCTGCCGACAGGTACAAGCGAGCAAGCCAGCTGCCATCGCCGATGGAATAGGCCGCCATCTCGCTGGTCCAGGCGGTCGATCGCCCCCGAAAGAACTCGCTAACGCTTCCTTCCTGGCCCGTGATGATCAACTCCACCACATCCGGCTGAACCCGGGGGAACAACTGGACAGTGGCTCCTTCTGACAGCTGCAACCCCACGCGCCCGACCGCCCGGGGATCCTCTTGGGCCCAAGCAGTGCAAAGCGTCAGAAGCAGAAATCCAATCATGCTGTCCTAGTAGTGGAAGGTGAGGCCCGCACCGCCTCGCAGAGCGCTCAGGTTCAGCCCTTGGCGGACCTTGTTTCCATTCTCATCCTTTGCCTTGCCGGGAATGATCCCCGGATGCCATCGGCCTCCGGCAAACAACTCGATCTCGATGGACTGAAGCTGCCTTCCCACTGAGGCGGACGAGGGCATGGCAAGTCCCGAGTCAAAACGGGCCCCGACGCGCATGTCCATTCCGACCTTGACCCCCGTGGTGAGGGTTCGGGCGGACAGGTCGCTGCCAATGTTGATGGGAGAGTGCTCCTCCTTGAACACAGCGAAAGAGGGCCCCAGACCCAGGAAAATCTCACCGCCTTCCACAAGGGGCACCCGGCCCTCAGCCACAACAGAAATGGGAACCAGCTGGAAACGAGAGGCGACAGACGTGCTGGCTTCGGTCTCTTCGGAGACCTCGTTGCCGGGCACACGCTTGAAGGTAGCCTCCAGGTCCATCACGAGGTTTGGGTGAATCGGCACCAGGAGTGCGCCCCCGGGGGCCAAAACGCCCGACCGATAGATCCGATTCAAGCTCTGTCCAGACCAGGCCTCCCCTACCGCCCGAACCGCCAGGCGCACGCCTTCCTCGGCGATTTGCTCAGCCGGATCCGGCAAGGTGAAGCCGGCGGCCAGAGCTGTTTTAGTCCACAGCAGGAGAATCCAACTCACGGCGCCTCTCTCTTCGTTGGTGTTCAAAAGCAAAAGCCACCACGAGGTCTCGGACTTCCGGATCCGCAGCGGAGAACGAGAATTCACACCCGCCGTCCCGAGGCACGACATCGGCCTCAATGGAGACCAGATGCCGGGCGTTTCTGACGTTCAACAAGAGGTGCAGCCTGGCGCACCCGGTTTCAGGCGGCGGCGTGGCTGGTAAATAGGCACCATGGGCACCCAATTCCATTTCCGTGTCCACCAACTCCAGGTCCCGGTGGCTGAGGAGCATGCGTCTGTGGAGCATCTCCACCTCGCGCTCGATGGCTTCCATGGCATCCAGCGTCAGTGACAGCGCTTCTTTCAAGTGGGCTTCGGAGCGATTGGAGAGCTTCTCCACCTGCGTTCTCGCCTGACCAGACAACCGCCGCCCGAGGGTAAGGAAGGGCGGAGCGTTGGAACTGGAGCTTTCGACCGGCTCAATGGCCGTCGGAATCACCGTCGAGACGCGAAAGGAGGAGGGAGATTCGGCTCGCATGGTCCGGAGAGGTTGGAGGCCGCAATCAGGCCTTGGTGACGACTTGTTGTCCCTGCTTATGGGAACGGAGGTGGCCGTAGGCGCGAAGCGCCCGCCGACTCTGTCCGAGACTGCGCAGCTTCTCGCCCATGCGATCCCGGTGGGCCGCAACAGACTTGGAGAGCTCGGCAACGGATTGGGCAAGCTGCTGCCCTTCCTCCTGCTTCAAGGACGGTGCAACCTCTCGCGCCCCATTGGCCGCAGCGCGCAGACGATCCGGCGACACGAGGTCGTCGGCATCCAGCGCTCCGGTGAGCTCTCGAAGTTCCGCCAGCAGAAGGGCCAGGTCCATCAGGCGGCGCCTTCCGAAATCTGGCGGGCTGCTTCTTCCCATCCCTGCAACAGGCTCTCCGAAACGGCCATGACGCCGCGGAGCATCTCGGGAGAACGCTCCCGCTCTGCCGCGATGAGCTCACGAATACACCAACCATACAGGCGGCGCAGCCGAGAACACAGTTCGGGAAAAGCCTCGTCGTCGAGACCGGTCAGAAGCTCCCCGAAGAGCGTGCGCGCTTCATGGAGCTTGTTGTGAAGTACCTTGCGGTCATCAGCTTCGATGGCCACAATGGCGGCCTCCAGACGCAGCAACGTGGCCTGGAAGATCATGACCAGAACCTGCTCAGGCGGAGCGGATTCAACGCGGGTGGACTGGTAGGACGCCAGCCCTCGCAATGCTTGCTTGCTCATTTTTCCTACCCTCTAAGATTAGCCGGAATTCGTTTGAAAAAGTTGGGACAAAAACGATTGTGTGGAATTCAACTCACCAAGCACCACCTCCATGTTCGTGAATTGGTCACGAAGCCGAGAGGCGTAGCTGCTGAGTCTTTTCTCGAAATCAGAGATTTGGTCCTCGAGATCTTCAATGGAGTCTTCGAGTGAATCGGTACGAGACTTTAGGGTTCCGTCAAAAGAATCGAGGTAGACGTCTTCCAATTGATCCCGGAGCTTCCCCAACGGGCCGCTGTCGCTCGTGACCAGCTCGACCACATCACTGTAGTAGTCTCCCAGAGAATCACCAAAATCGGAACTGTTGAAAGAAAGAGTTCCATCTCGGGTGGTGCTTACGCCCAATTCTGCGAGGCTTGTGACCTTTCCGCCCAGGTCATACTCGGTGGACACCATCATTCCCATCCTCGAAACGATGGAGCGAACGATGCTATCCCCGGTCAAGGTGCCCTTGGTGCCTTCGGACGGGTCCCAGCCGGTGCTGGTGTTGTAGAAGTTCATCACATCGTTGAACTTGTCAACGAAGTTGCTCATCTTGTTGGCCATCTCAGTGGAGTCTCGACTCACGACCGCATTGACCGCAGAGGTGGTCACCGCCGTGAGCGTGAGGTCGATGCCTGGAATCGGGTCTTCCACGGTGTTGGTGGTGCTCAACACGCTGATGCCATTGACGGTGAAGGCAGCGTCTGAGGCTGTCACGGTCTTGGTGAAAGACAGATCTGAGATGTCGGACAAATCCAGTGTGTTCGAGGCGCCCGTGGAGTCGGAGCTCACCATGAGCTTGTACTTGTTGGATGCAGCCCCCGTGTCGAGCACATAGGCGGTCACGCCCGACAGACCGTTGAGGGCCCCCGCCACACCGGCGAGAGAACTGTTGGTGCTGTCAATGGTGACATTCGTGGCGGTCCCGGCGACAGTCACCGAGTAGGTGCCTTCGCTTACCGCACCACTGGCATCCTTGTCGGAGACGCCATCGGTCGCCCAGCTCTCCGCTTTGGCGAGAGCGCTGATTTCCACGTCGAACGTGCCCGGGCTTGCGCTCGAGTCCACGGTCGCGCTGAAGTAGTTGTCGCTGGACAGCTTGATGTCGTACTCGGGAAACTCGTCGGTTCCGTCCATGGACTTGATGGAGTCCACCACGCTCTGCAGGCGAGTCTTGAAGGCCGCCACACCCGACTTCTGGCCATTGAGGTTGACGAGCTGGTTTTCCAGCGCCCGCTTGGAACCAGCAGAAGCCTGCACAATGGCGTCGATCAACTCAGTGGTGTTGATTCCAGACGCGACTCCATCGACAACAGGCATTGGATTCCCCAAAAGAGGGCCGGGGCCAGACCCGACCGATCGTTGAATCGGTCGACTCTGACCCCGGCTTTAGGATTCTTCGTCAGAAGAATGTCGAGGCTTTCACCTCGGAACCTCTCTACAGGAGACTCAGGACGCCCTGGTTGGCAACCTTCGCCTGGGAGAGCACGGACAGACCTGCCTGCTGCATGATCTGGTTCTTGCTCATCTCAGCCGTCTCGAACGCAAAGTCCGCATCGCGGATCTGCGACTCAGCAGACACCAGGTTCTCACGGTAGACCTCGATGTTCGACAGAGCAGAACCGAGGCGGTTCTGGGTCGCACCGTAGTCCGAGTGATAGCCGTTCACGGTGTTCAGCGCAGCGTCCAGCGAGGTGATCGCTGCACGGGCACTTGCCACCGTGTTCATGCTCATGGCTGCCGTTCTGACTCCAAGAGTAGACGAGGTCAGGTCACCCAAGGTGATGCTGATCCGGTCATTCGCAGAGTTGTTGACGCCAACTTGAACGGCCAGGGACGTGTTGCTGTTGTTCGTCAGCTTCTTGCCGTTGAACTCAGTCACGTTGGCAATGCGGTCCACTTCCTGGCTGAGCTGCGCAAACTCATCCTGGAGGTACGCCCGCTCGGTGGTGGCCAGCACATCAGAACTGGACTGCACCGCGAGCTCGCGCATCCGCTTCAGGATACTGCCAACCTCTGAGGTAGCTCCTTCTGCGGTTTGCACGACAGACACACCGTCGTTTGTGTTGCGAACCGCAACGGTTGCCGAACGAGACTGCGCCTCCAGGTTCTCAGCAACACCATATCCAGCGGAATCATCCGCTGCCTTGTTGATGCGGAGACCCGAAGAGACACGCTCGAACGAGGTTCCAAGGTTCCTGTTGGTATTAGAGAGAGTTCTCTGTGCCATCTGGGAAGCCATATTGTGGTTGATGAATAGTGACATAGCGTTTCCTCCTTGCAATGTCGTTTGAAGCGACTTGGGTTGATCCCGAGAAATGCTTCAACAAGGAGATCGGACGGGCGACCCGAATGGATGACCCCCACTCCGACGCGTTTGAGCGGTTTCTTGTCACTATTTGTCACAGTCCCCGGACGCGGTGTACCAGAGAGCCTTCGAGCTTTGCTGCAGGAAACCTCCCCCAGCCGGCCTGGTGACCCAGTTCTTCAAAACAGGAGAAGCCACCCCGACAACCGGAGTGGCCTCCTTCTTATTGCGACCCCAATTAGGGCCGCCCCATCGGAACCCAGGTCCGATGGGGCGGCTTCACCGACCAAATGAAGTGAGATTGCTTAGAGCAGGCTCAAGACACCCTGGGTGCTCATCTTGGCTTGCGAAAGGACCGACAGCCCTGCCTGCTGCATGATTTGCAGCTTGGACATCTCTGCCGTCTCGAACGCAAAGTCAGCATCCCGAATCTGTGCTTCAGCGGATGCAAGGTTCTCTGCGTAGATCTCGATGTTGTTCAAAGCGCTTCCCAGGCGATTCTGGATAGCACCAAAGTCTGAACGATAGCCATTGACCGTGTTCAGCGCGGAGTCCAGCGAGGTAATCGCGGCACGTGCACTGGCGACAGTGTTCAGGCTCATTACAGCGGTCCGAACTCCGAGAGTAGACGAGGTCAGATCACCCAGGGTGATGCTGATCCGGTCATTCGCCGAGTTGTTGACTCCCACTTGCACCGCAAGGGAGGAGCTGCTGTTGTTTGTCAGTTTCTTTCCGTTGAACTCCGTCACGTTGGCGATACGTTCAACTTCCTGGGTGAGTTGCGTGAACTCATCCTGGATGTAGGCACGCTCGGTGGTGGCCAGAACTTCCGAACTGGACTGAACTGCGAGCTCGCGCATCCGCTTGATGATGTTGGCGACCTCGTTGGTCGAACCTTCAGCCGTCTGAACGACGCTGATACCATCGTTGGTGTTGCGCATGGCCACTCGCGAGGAGCGGTACTGGGCTTGCAGGTTTTCCGCCACACCCAGCCCCGCAGCATCATCCGCGGCCTTGTTGATCCGGAGTCCGGACGAAACACGTTCGAACGAACCCTGAAGGTTTCGCTGAGTGCCCGCCACTCGGCGTTGCGCAACCAGTGAAGCAATATTGTGATTGATGAAAAGCGACATGTGCGATCTCCTCCTTGGCAATGTCGGTGAAGTTGTTGGCTGTATTGTCCAGCTTTGACTTCACACCATGGATCGGAACAACACACAAATCAGATTACCCCTCAAGGCACATTATCTTGTATTTTTCTGAAAAAGCATGGCGGCAAAAATAATAATATTTCCGCTAAATTAGCAGAAACAATGGCCGACAAACCGCTCGGATCGCCCAGCACAGAATTAAGTACTTTTTTGTATTTAGTACTGCCCGATCGTTCGCTTAAAATAAAACCGCCCCGCCCGGCCGTAGCCAGGCGGGGCGGCACCTACCGCCCCTGATAGGTCAAGCGTTATCCGAGCAGGGCCAGCACGCCCTGGTTCACCGCTTTGGCCTGGGACAGAACCGAGATGCCTGCTTGCTGCAGAATCTGGTTCTTGGCCATCTCGGAGGTCTCCTGGGCGTAGTCAGCGTCGCGAATCCGCGATTCGGCTGCCTGAAGGTTCTCGGTGTAGATTTCCATGTTGCGCAGAGACGCCATGAACCGATTCTGAACCGCACCAAACTTGGAACGGTTGGAGTTCACGCTGTCCAGCGCCGTGTCGAATGCCGCCAGCGCCGCACGGGCCCCAGCTACAGATGAGAGATTGATGGTACCGGTGTCCACCCCCAGCACGGTGACGCGAAGGTCGCCGAGTGTAATCTGGATGCGGTCATTGGTTGTGTTGTTCACACCAACCTGCACCGAGAGCTGCGTGGCGTTTCCGTTTGCCAGCTGCACGCCATTGAACTCGGTCACGTTTGCGATTCGGTCTACTTCTGCGGACAACTGCAGGAACTCATCCTGGATGTAGCCACGCTCAGTGCTGCCGAGAGTCTCGGAAGCCGACTCGATCGCCAGCTCACGCATGCGCTTCAGGATGTTCGACACCTCGTTGGTGGCTCCTTCAGCGGTCTGCACGATGCTGATGCCATCGTTTGTGTTGCGCATCGACTGGTGGGCCGAACGAAAGACGGTCGCCAGGTTTTCGGCCACGCCGAGCCCGGCAGCGTCATCCGCAGCCTTGTTGATGCGAAGTCCCGAAGCCACTCGCTCAAAAGAGCGCTGCAGATTCTTCGTAGACTGGTTCAGTTGGGTCACGGCATCGACAGATGCCATGTTGGTATTGACTGTTAGTGCCATCTTGGTCACCTCTCTCTATCAGGGGGGTTTGACCGACTTATTGTGCCTAAAGGCGGTCACGCATTTCCTCTCGGATCAATTGCTGGAGAGCTTTAGGGGTCCGTGCGCATTATTCTGAGATTTCTGTTCCTCGTTGAATTCCAGCATCTTATGAGCACAACCTCCTCTGTAGACACAACCAAAAAACAAGAACGCGGACCCCAAAGGCCCGCGTCACTGCAATGGAAGCGCCGCTTTAGATCTGGTTGAACAAGCTCAAGTTCATGCCAGCAGCTGCCACCTGCATGGCCGACTGGAACGAATAACGGGCCTGCTGCAGCGCCATGTACACGGCGGCCTCGTCGGCGCCGATCATGGAGTCCAGGTGGGTCGTAAACTCCGCGCTGAGATTCGCAGAGAGAATCTGGCCATCCTCCGCTCTCGCATACTGCCAGCCCACCTCTTGTCGGCCCTCAATGGCTTGCTTGCTGGCGGCCTGAATATCAGAAATCAAGGCAAAAACCTGATCCGAGTCATTGGCGGACAAAGCTGCGTCCAGGTCATCCAGGACCTGGAAGACGTCGACCGATCCCTGAAAGACTTCCGAACCATCCCAGCCAACCTGCACCCAGGTGTCATCCCCAATGAGGGTCTCCGGTACATCTGTCAGACCCTGGTAATTCCCCGCAGTATCGAAGGGCTCCGTGTCCACGGCATCGCCCGCGAACAGGTACCGCCCCCCCAATTCGGTGTTGGACAGAATCACCATTTGCCCCCGAAGCTCCTTTACTTCTGCAGCGGCGGCCAGGCGGTCTTGGGCGTTGTAGTGTTCATTGGACATGCCCACCGCAATCTCACTTGAACGCTGAAGCAGGTTGTTGACCTCCCCCAAAACCTGATCCGAGAGCCCCTGAAGGCTTTGAGCCCAGCTGGCATTCTCCGTATAGATCTTCTGGTTGGCGAGCTCTTCACGAAGCCGGTTGATCTGAACCATCTCCGTGGGGGCGTCCGAGGGGCGGTTGACCCGCCGGCCGGTCATTGCCTGCTCCTCTAGCTTGGCAATCTCAGTTCCCGTGTTGTTCGAGTGCCCTCGAACCAAATCGTAAAGAAAGCCATTGGTGCTACGAATGATGCTCATACGATCGTCTCAAGCAGGAATTGCACCAGACTGTCCGCCACCCGAATGACCTTTGCAGCCGCCTGGTAGGCCGCCTGGAACTCAATGAGGTTTGTTGCCTCCTGGTCCAGGCTGACGCCGGTGAGGGCTTCCATCATGCCTTCCAAGTCCGTGAGATGTTCACCCTGTGCGGAGGACATTCCCTGGTACTTTGAGATGTCGTTCCCGACCTCGCTGATGATGTTGCTGCCAAACTCGCCGGCGGTCGAGGTTCCGCTGTTGTAGAGATTTTGGGCCCTGATGTCCAGGATCGCCTTCAGATTGTCGTCATTGGCCACACCACCGGTTGCAGACCCCGAAAAGGCAAGCAAATTGGGGTCCTCCAACACAGTGGCATCAAAGGCCAGTGACTGCGCCTCACTTCCCCCAGCAAAGGTGAACATTGCCACGCCCGCTGCGCCGTTGAGGTCAAATCCAAGCTGGTGCTGGGTGTTCATGGCATCCGCCAAGTCTCCCGCAAACGTGTTCATTTTCTCGAGGTAGCTTGTGATGTGGGTGCGGGCCTTTTCCAGTCCGCCCATGCGACCGGCCAGGCGATCGGTCACCACAACCGTGCCTGAGTCTGTGGTCATTTCCACAGTGGGCTCGCCGGCGCTGTCCACTCCAGCCACGAGGGATCGGGCCGTGATTCCACTCACCAGAGCATGGCCTCCCACAAAGACGGTGGCCGTACTGTTTGTAGACTCGTAGTCGACTGTACTTCCCACCAGTTCAGCCAGCTTCCCGACGAGAATGTCCCGTTTGTCCAACAGGTCCCCCGCCCCGAGACTGTCCCGGGAGCTCACCAGGGAGTTGTTTACTTCCGCGAGCTCAGTGGCCAGGTCATTGACGAGCTCAATGGTCTCGCTGATATCAGACTGAAGATCTGTGTCGCTTTGCTCCAGGGAATCCGCCGTTCGATTGACGGCTTTGGCAAAGATCTCGCCCTTTCGAACCACGGACATTCTCAACCCAGAGTCAGACGGGTCTGAGGTTGCTCGCGAAAAGGCGTCAAACATCTCATCCATAGACTGTACAAAACCGGTAATGTCCGCCTCATTGAAGGAGGCCTCGATTCGCTGCAAGGCACCTGCCGTGGCAGCCGAACTACCAGCAATGCCCTTCTGTTCCACCATGCGCACGCCCAGCAGATCATCCGTGGCCCGCCGCACCCGAAGAAGCTTGACTCCCTGTCCAAGAGATACGCCACCTCGCGTCACACTTTCCGCTACGTTTCGCTCAACGGAGCGCCTGTGAAAGCCGTCAGTGGCCACATTCGCCACGTTGTGGGCTGTGGTCTCAATGGCAACGCTGGCTGCTTTTAGTCCCGATTGAGAGGCGTTGATGGCAGTGAGAAGAGACATCTCATCCTGCCATCAGGTGTCCGGTCCGCCCGTAGGTTCCTGCGGACTGACTGGATCCGGGGAGAACCCGGTCGAGAATGGCCACCACAGAATTGGCCAGCAACGCCAAGCGTTCCTGCTCCTTTTCAAGGGCCAGCGTTTCGTTCTTGAGCTCAGCGAGCAACTCAGGATCCGCAGGAAGCTCGTTCTGCATGGCCACCCGAAGCTGGAAGACCAGGTCGGAATAGCGGGCGTTCAAAGCATCCAGTTCCCCGTGACGCAGCGTTCGGGCTGCATCGATTTGGGCACCTGTCACCTCGCGCAGCTGCCGAACCAGGGTCAATCGGGAGCACATGCTACTCACAACTCTCCCAGCAGGTTGTCCACAAGACCGGCCAGGTCCACGGACGATTCAAACGTCCCGCTTGCCAGCTGTGCCCGGGTTTCCTCCACCACATCCATGCGGACGGTGTCCAGGTCCTTGGCGCTTGAGCGCAACTCGGAGATCCACTTTGCCTCGCCAGACATCTTCACCTGCACAGCAGGGTCCGCGCCGGAGCGCTCCGTCCTGGACGACTTTGAAGTCGCTGCGGACGGCTGAATGCCGGAAAGGGGGCCGAGTCCTGAGATCTTCATGGTGTACCTCTCCATCCCGCCTCGGACGGGACAAGTGCCTACTTGAGGTCTTTTTCGTCCTGCCAACCAAACAAAGCTCGCGGATCCATGGCCTTGTCGCCCTTGCGGGCTTCAAAGTGAAGGTGAGGCCCGGTGGATCGACCCGTGCTGCCCACCTTGGCAATCACATTCCCCGGGCGAACCCTCTCGCCTTCTTTCACCAGGAGCTCGGAGCAGTGTGCATACCGTGTCTCCAAGCCTTCGCCGTGGTCGACCACGACCACCTTTCCGTAGGTGCCCATGTCCCCTGCAAAGGAGACCACCCCTGGACGAATTGACTGAATCGGTGAACCCTCTGGTGCAGCGATATCGATGCCATTGTGCTGCCTCTCCTGGCCGTGAATGGGGTCATGGCGGGTTCCAAACACCGACGTGACGCGTCCAAACACCGGCAACGGAGCGCGACGCCCGGGGTCCACTGCGGGAAGCGCAGATGGCGAACTGCCGGGCATGAGGTCGACCGCGCCGGAGGCATCTCCAGATCCAACAAGATCTCCTTGGGAAGCTCGGAGCATCTGCTCAGCAAGCCCCAGGCCGCGGCCCTCTGCGATGCGATCCGCAAGGACCTGGTCAAAGAGGTCTTCGTACATGGAGACGTCGTCGCTTCCAAAGAGCCCGTTGTCGGGCAAGGTCTTACGCATCTCCTTGACCATCATCTGAATCATGAGGCCCTCGAACTTCTTGGCGGCCTCTTCGGGATCTGTGGCCTGCTGGTGCTCAAGCTGCGCCATGTTCTGCGTGGGCATGGCCAGATGGAACTTGAGGGCGTCGCTCACAGGGTCAAGACCTCAGCGTGCAATCCGCCGGCTGCGTGTATGGCCTGGAGAATGATGATGAGATCCCGGGGTTTCACGCCCATGTCGTTGAGGGCCGTGACCATCTCCCCGATGGTCGCGCCTTCCAGGAGCTGGAGTCTGCCCTCTTCTTCCACCGCCTTGACCCGGCTCTCTGAGGTCACCGCGGTCTGTCCGCCAGACAGCGGTGCTGGCTGGGAGACCCCCACCTTTCGCTGCACCTCGATGGTCAACCCACCGTGGGCCACGGCCACCGCGGCAATCCGCACCTCCGAACCCATGACCACCGTGCCGGTGCGCTCGTTGATGACCACCCGGGCCCCCACATCCACGTCCACTTCCACCTTCTCCACAATCACCGCAAACTCCGCAAAGCGCCCGCGCATGGGTTGGGGAATGCCCATGGCCACTGTGGTGGAGTCCACCGCAAAGGCCAGCTCGGACCCAAGCTCCTTGTTCAGGCTCTCGGCCACGCGGACCGCAGTGGTGTAGTCCGGGTTTCGCAACACGAAGTCCACGGACTCAAGCTGGTTGAAGTCCCTGGACGAGGGAACCTCCTGCTCGATTGAGCCACCCCCCACCACCCTTCCGGACGTGGGGGTGTTCTTTCGGCTGGTGTTGCCCTCGCTTCCAATCTGGTACCCGCCGACCACCATGGGTCCCTGGGCGATGGCATAGACCTCCCGGTCCAGTCCCACAAGTAGCGTGGGAAGGAGCAGCCCCCCCTCCAGCGAGGTGGCATCGCCAGCGGAGGCCACGCTCACATCGATCACGGAGCCGGTGCGATGTTGGGCCGAGATTCGGGCCGACACCATGACCAGAGCCACGTTTCGCGACGAGATATCGTCGACATCCAGGTTGATGCCCATGCCGCGCAGCCGATTGGCCAGTGAGCGAACCGAGGCCTCGTTGCGCTTGGAGTCACCAGACCGGTTGAGACCGACCACCAGCCCCACCCCTGAGATCGGATTGCTCCGAACCCCGTGAAAGCTCCCCAGGTCCTTGACCCGAGCGGTTGTGGCCAGAGCCGTGGGGCTTGGCAGCAGGGCGGCAAGGAGAAGAATCAAGAATCGCGTGTGCACCAGCACACCTCCCAGCCCCCCATCGGTCAACCACGACGGGACTTTAAGAAAAAGTGGTCGACGTGGCGGCGACTTCAAAAAACCGCGCTGCGACTTCTAAAACGGCCAGGCACGGTCGAGAATTCGAGTCCCAATCCCAGGCCCCTGGGGATCGGAGACCACACCGCGACCTGAGATTTCAATCTCGGCCCTGGCCACCAGGTCCGACGTCACGGTGTTGTCCATTTGAATGTCCTGGGGGCGCACAATGCCTTTCAGCACGATGTACTGGATCTCCCGGTTCACGCGCACCTGCTTCTCCCCCACAATGCGGAGGTTGCCACTGCCCAGAACCTCCACCACCTCACAGGTAATGGTGGCTTTGGCCGTGGATCCTCGTGACGTGGTTCCCCTCCCCTCGAAATCCCTCTCACCGGTCACATCCATGGAGATGGACTCCCCCATGTTGGGGTTTGCAGCCAAGAGAGACGTCTCGATACCAAACAACGCTGAGACGCCAGCGCCCACCTTGCTGGATCGACCGGTCTTCGTCTCAGAGTCCACCTCGGTGGCGGTCCGCTCCGTCACTGCGACGGTGATCAGATCCCCGACCTGGCGGGCGTTGCCCTCCAGTCCCAGCAGCTGGAGCGCCTCGGTTTCGACCCAAATGGATCCAGGAGACCGACCCGCGATCCGGATCGACCCTCGCTGGGCACCCGCCGGATCAGCAGAAGCCACAGTGTTGGCCTCCGAAGAAGGAGCTGCAGTGGCCTCTGCAGAGGACTGGGTCTCCCCTTCCGGGGAAACCTCGGCTTCCTGTGCAGCAACGTTGAAGGAAAGGAGGAGGATGGCAATCATTTGAGATTCCTACAGAATGTCTACAGTGTCGGCGCGGGAGAGCCGCCCCTTGAGAACCACACGTGTCGCTTCGTTCGTGACGCGAACCTGTTCACCAATTCGCGCGTCATGCAGGAGCGTACCGGGCGCGGTCACCACAAGAGACCCCCGCTTCACGCGCACCACCACAGAAGACCCCGACGCCACATCCGGAACAGGCTCCACCACCGCGTGGGTCACAGGCTCGCCCGCCTCGATTCGAACCCGCGCCCGATGAGGTCCGGCATGGGTCACGGGTCGGCCGATAATCTGGTCCACCTGGACTTGTCCCGGCAAGACCTCCACCAGTTCTCCCGCCATGGCAAGTCC
The DNA here is from genome assembly GCA_964604165.1 of uncultured Enterobacterales bacterium. Classification (GTDB taxonomy): domain Bacteria; phylum Myxococcota_A; class UBA796; order UBA796; family CAJQPC01; genus JAYZDK01. The sequence continues at coordinate 14,846 of CAZRYF010000032.1, read as the reverse complement.
CGCTGCCACCGGGGCCTCCACCCAGACCCGCAGATGCGGTCGAACGGTCCAGCGCCCGAGGCGCTCTCCCTCCTCCACCGCCAAGAGGCGCAGCGTGGGGCGGGTGGAGCAAGCGTCTCCTTCCCATTGCAAAGCCACATCGGGTCCCCCGGGAAGTCCCCGGGAAACGCCGGCGTAGACCACCTCCACCTCCACCGCGTTGCAGGTGCGCAGAGCGTAGTCCTGCAGACTGGCCTCCACCCGGTCGAGGGGCAAGGCCGCCGCAGTGGCGAGGAGAAGAAGGGCGGAGGAAATCATCGCTTGAGGTTCGCCGCCTGCTGCAGAGCCTCGTCCGCAGCTTGCACCACTTTGGAATTCAATTCATAGGCACGCTGCGCCATGATCATCTGGATCAACTCTTCCGCGACATCCACGTTGGAGGTCTCCACGTACCCCTGCATGATGTTGGCTTCGATCCCCAGCTCCACCGGAACAGGTTCGCCGGACTCAGCGGTCTCGGCAAACAGGTTTCCACCCACTGCCCGAAGGCCAGTCCGGTTGGTGAAATCAGCCACCTCCAGCTGCCCAAGCACCGTATACTCGCTTTCTCCTTCCAGGCTTGCCTGGACGGTGCCGTCCTTCAAGATCTGGATCGCGGTCGCTTCCTGGGGAACATTGATATTTCCCGCTACCAGGAGTCCGCCCTGGGTCACGATGTTTCCATCGGAATCCTGAGTGAAGTTGCCATCCCGGGTGTACAACTGGTCGCCCGACTCGGTTTCCACCACCAGATATCCACTGCCCTCAATGGCCGCGTGCAATGCACTGCCAGTCTGGACCACACCACCCTGGCTGTGGTCCCGTTCAATGGCGGCCATTCGCACGCCGGCACCTACCTGAGCGACAGAGCCGGAAGCCCGTTCGGGGGACTGGTCAGCGCCGCCAATCATCTCTTGGTAGAAGAGGTCCTGAAACACTGCGCGAGACTTCTTGAAGCCCGATGTGTTCACGTTGGCCAGGTTGTTGGCGATGTTGTCAATGCGCGTCTGCTGGGCGGTCATGCCCGACGCTGCTGAGAAAAGAGCTCGCATCAGCCTGCCCCTCCTACTTTGTTGAGATTTGCGTCCATTTCATCGGAAGTCTGCATGGCGTTCTGGTAGGCCTCGAAATACCGACTGGCCTCAATCAGCTCGACCATGGCTTTCAAGGGATCCACGTTGGAGCGCTCCAGCGCTCCCTGGATCACCTGGGCGTCGGCGGGCAAAAGCGCCCCGGTGGATTGCCAAAGCCCCGCCCCGAGCGGCTCCACACGGTTGGACTGCACGATCCGCAGCCGACCCAACTCCCCAGACTTGGAACCAATCACGGTGCCTTCGGCATCCACGCGGAATTGCTCCTCCACGGGGATCTCGATGGTGCCAGACTGGCCCATTACCTGGTACCCCTGGGGGTTGGTGAGCCGACCTTCGTCATCACGCCGAAAGGCACCGACCCGGGAGAGAAGCTCCTTGTCTCCGGCTTGCACCACAAAAAACCCCTCACCCTGCAATGCGAGATGGTTGGGGTTGCCGTCGATCTCCACCGCGCCATCGTTGAAGTTGGCGACGGGAGCATTGGCAGCCGCCGTGCTCTGCCCAAGAGGTCCCTCCCCTTCTCCTTCCAGGCGGAAGGTCAGGCGCATCTCCTTGAAACCGGCGGTGTTGCTGTTCGCAATGTTCTGCGACACCACTTCCATCTGCTGCATGGCCGCAGTGGCACCGGACAAGGAGGAGTAGATATCTCCGCTCATGCGCCCATCTCCAGGTTCAGGTCTTGCCGATCCATCTTGTGAAGCAGCTTCTTGCGCAGCCGGCCACGGGCCTGGCTGAGAATCTGTGAAATGCGGGAGGGCGTGACCTCGTAGACCTGGGCGATCTCAGCCAGGGAGAGCTCCTTGCCGTAGTACATCATCACGCACTGGCGCTGCTGATCCGGGAGAGCGAGGACCGCTTCTTCCAGCAGTCGTTTCACCTCGGCCACATCAATCTGGCGCCCGGGATGCTCGCTGGGGTCGATGGCAAACTGCTCGATCAACGAGCGCCCAGAGTCATCGTCCTGGCTGGGTCCATCGATGGACACGTGGGTGATCTGCTTCACCCGATCCAGCGCCTTCCAATACTCGTCCATGGAGATGCCCAGGCAATCGGCGACCTCACCTGGACTGGGGTCTCGCCCCAATTCCCTGCGCAAGGTGTCCGTGGCGGACTCCACGCGGCGAGCCAGTTGTCGGCGACGACGGGTGAAGGTGTCTTCCCCCCGCAGCGCATCCAACATGGCGCCTCGAATCCGGTACTCGGCAAAGGTCGAGAATTGAATGCCCCTTGCATCGTCAAAGCGGTCAAACGCCTCCAGCAAGCCAATGGCGCCGTAGGACACGAGGTCCTCAAACTCCATGTTGACGCTGGGAGGAAGACGGTCGACTACCTGCCGGGCAATGAGGAGAATCTTCCGCTGGTAGTGGCGGGTGACCTCTTCACGGTTCAACCCCTCTACGCGGGGTTCACCTTGGGCGTAGGCGTTTTGAGCATAGCTGTTAGCGGTCTGCAACACAGTGTGCCTCCTGGAGTTGCCGACTTTGAAAGTCCGTCACGAAATCGGTCCGTGGCTTGGGTTCTTGAGGGAAATCACGCCCCGCTCGGCGAGCGGCGCAAGGGAATGTCCACCACGGCCACCCGATCCAGCTTGATCGTGGGCAGCAGCTCGGCGGGAGAAATGATTGGCAGGCGCGGAAGCACCTTTTCCATCAGTCGACGGAAGGGGCCTCGGGCAAGGGGAGGACAGAGGATGACCACCTGGCCGTCTCCTGCGTAGCCCTCGCTCTCCTGGCGCATCTTGACGATCAGTTGGCGGCTGACTTCCGGGTCTAGGACCAGGCTCACTGCCCCTCCGTCGCCGCTCTGCAGTCCGGAGGTAATGGCGTCTTCGGCCCCGGGGCCCAAGGCGATGTAGTGGACCACCTGGTCCATGTCGGCGACCCGACGAGAGATGTGGCGTGCCAGGCGCTGGCGTACAAACTCGGTCAGTACATTCGCGTTCTGGGTGCGTCCCGCGTAGTCCGAGAGAGCCTCCAGAATGGTCTGCATGTCCCGGGCCGAGACGCCTTCACGAATCAGGTTCCGCACCACCTGGAGGACCACCTGTCGAGACAGGGGCTCCGGCACCAGGTCTTCCACAAGCTTGGGGCTGTTGACCGCCACCCTGTCGAGAATCGACGAGAGCTGGGCCAGGTCAAAGAGCTCGTGGGCATGCACATGCATGAGCTCCGTGAGATGCGTGGCCAGCACCGTGGGAACGTCCACCACCGTGTAGCCGGCCGCCCGGGCCCCCAGAACAGCCGAGTGGGGAATCCACCACGAGTCCAGCCCGAAGACGGGGTCCACCGTGTGGATACCCTTGAGGGCCTTGGTTGCCTCTCCTGGATCGATGGCCAGGTGCTGGCGAGCGTGCACGGTCCCGCGGCCGATCTCCTCGCCACGCAGCAGCAGCACGTAGTCACTGCCCTCGAGGCGCAGGTTGTCCCGCAAGTGCACCGACGGCAGCACCACCCCAAGGTCTTGGGCAAACTGGTTCCGAATACGCTGGATGCGCTCCAGGAGCTCGCCCCCTTTGCGCTGATCCACCAAGTAGACCAGGTCGATGCCCAACTCCAGGGTCAAGGGCTCCACACTCAACAGGTCTTCCGGTGAAGGAAGCTCGGCGGGGGAGGCGGGCTCATCCGGAGAGGGAGCGTCCACCGGTTCAGGCAGTCGTGCGACCTGCCAGGCCAGAAGCCCCACGATGGAGCCCATGATCGAAAAGGGCATCCGAATGCCGGGCACGATCACCATGGCGAACAAAATGAATGACAGGACGCCAAGAGCCCGCGGATTGCTCAGAAGCTGCCTTCCGATCTGGGTGTCGAGACGCTCACCTTCCTTCGCCACGCGGGTCACGAGCATACCGGCAGCCGAGGAGATGATCAGCGCCGGAATCTGCCCGACAAGCCCATCCCCAATGGTGAGCAACGTAAAGGTCCTGGTTGCCTCCGAGAGGGACATGTCGAGCTGCAACACGCCGACGACGATCCCCCCCACGATGTTGATCAGCACGATCAAGATGCCGGCGATGGCGTCCCCACGAATGAACTTGGAAGCACCATCCATGGCGCCGTAGAAGTCGGCTTCTGCAGAAATCTCGTTTCGTCGGTTCCGGGCTTGGATCTCGTTGATGGCGCCAGAGTTCAGCTCCGCATCAATGGCCATCTGCTTACCGGGCAGGGCATCCAGGGTGAACCGAGCAGCGACCTCAGCCACACGCCCCGCACCCTTGGTGATGACCACGAAGTTGATGATGACCAGAATGATGAACACCACCAGCCCGACCACGTAGTTTCCGCCCACCACAAAATGCCCAAAGGCCTCGATGATTCGACCGGCTGCCCGGGTACCCTCCCTCCCGTTGAGCAGGATCAGGCGCGTGGAAGCCACGTTGATAGACAGCCGAAGCACCGTGGTGATCAGAAGGAGCGTGGGGAAGACGGAGAATTCCACCGGGTCACCCGTGTACAGGGTCACCAGGAAAACCAGCAAGGAAATCGCTATCGACAAGGCCAGCAACAGGTCCAGCGCCGCCGGGGGCAAAGGCATGATCATGATGCCCAGGAAGCCAAACAAGCCCAGGGCGAACAGGCTGTCAGTGTTGCCTTTCAGCCGCTGCAGGATGGGGGTCGCGACGGTCGGTGCTGCCACAGGCAAGATCTCCGTTGGATGTCCGACCATCGGACACTCGCCCCGCGGCTTGAGGCCGAATCTCGTCCGTTCTACACTTGTCGGACGCCATGGGGCCCTCGCCCTTCCCACCGTTTGGATTGCATGCTTCTACCCCCGTCCCGCTTGGTTCACGCTTTGATCGAGTCCGCATGGACCAAGGAAGCACCGAGCGTGGACCTGGAAAGGGTCTTTGCCGAGGAGCCCGGGTTGGCCGCACTTCTGCTCCGTTTTGCAGCGGATCGAAACAGCAACGCTGGCAGAGAGCTACTGGATCCCATGCGAGCCTCCCTGCTCGTGGGCACCATCACCCTGGGCCACCTGGCCTTGATCTACGCCCTGGAGGCCAGCCTCACCGGGGCAAAAGTCAACGACCTTCAGCGAAAGCATCTCTGGGAGGACTGCGTTCACCGGGGCGCTGCAGCCACGCTTCTTGCCCAGCGCTACAGCAGCGAAGTCAACGTGGATGCCGCGCTGGGTCTCGGGGTCTGCCTGGAGTTTGGCCGGGTCTCTCTGATGGAGGCCTTCCCGGACCAGGCCCACAAGTTCGAACAGATTCGCCGCCTCGCGGGTACCGCCCGAATTGACGCTGAAGAAGAGGCCTTTCAAACCAACCACGTACAGGCTTTTCTGAATGCCACCAAGGCCTGGCACCTGCCCAAGCCACTGACCGAGGCCCTTGCCCACCACCTGGAGCTCCCCGCTGACATTGCGAAGATCGACAGCTGGCGCCTGTGTTCTATCGCCCGATGGGCGTGCATGGCAGCAGAAGTCTTGACGGTTCCAGACACGGAGGCGGCCTTGAAGTCTGCCGTGGACCAGCTCGTCCAGGAGGCTGCCATCGGCCAGGGGGTAGCTGGCAGTCTTGTGGAAAAGGTAGCCTTAGAGGCGGTCCACACGGCTCAATTGCTGGGTGTGGAAATCCCGCCCCAGGTCACCTTGGATGTGCGCATTCGGCGGGCAGCAGGCCGAAACCACCCGGAGACCATGACCCACGAGGATCTCCTGGTCTACGCGCGGCAGCTCCTGGAAGAAAACGAGCAACTAGAGGCAGAGGTCCAGGGCGTTCGCGTGGAACTGCACACTCTTCGAGAATTCGACGCCCTCACGGGACTTCCGAACCGGAGCCGCTTCATGGCGGCGCTGCGAAAAGAGCTGGGCCGTGCCCGGCGGTACAACCGTCCGCTTTCCGTGGTGTTGGTGGATCTGGACTCTTTCACCGAACTCAACGCCCGGTTCGGCCAGGAGGCTTGCGACAAGTTCCTCCAGGCCACCGCCCGAACCCTGGACCGTGTCATGCGAGACGTGGACTTTCTGGCTCGCATCGGAGGAGACGAGTTTGCTGTGCTGCTGCCAGAGACAAGCCGAACCGGGGGGGCGATTGTCGCAGAGCGAACCCGCGCAGCGATCGAGGCGATCCGCATGGACGTCAAGGACCAGATCATTGGCCTCTCGGCGACGGTGGTAGGGGTCAGCCTGGAGGACATTCCCTCGAGCGCTGGACAAGACGAGATGCATGGCGCAGCCACGCGGCAACTACGACGGTTGCACGGAAGGGGTGGGAACCGCGCGAGCTGGGTAGAGAGAAAGCCAACCAGGTCTTAGGGACCGGTTCAGGGGGCCGGATCTGGCGTCGGTTCGGGCGCTGGCG
>CAZRYF010000032.1:0-8332 GCA_964604165.1 uncultured Enterobacterales bacterium | reverse complement strand
CTGGCGTCGGTTCGGGCGCTGGCGCCGGTTCGGGCGCTGGCGCCGGTTCGGGCGCTGGCGCCGGTTCGGGCGCTGGCGCGTTCCTCTCCGGAGGGGAGTCCATGCCCTCGAATTCCAGGACTCGAACCTCTCCGGTCGCCGGCTGGCCAGGACCAAAGGACGAATAGGTTGGAGCTTGGGGGGCTTGGCTCTTCTTGTCCGGGCGCAGCACCAAGAACACCACGCGGCGGTTCATCTCCGCCGCATCCGGGTGATCATGGGGAAGGAGGGGCAGATCGTATCCGTAGCCCTTGGCGATCAGGCGGTTGCGATCGATTCCCCGATCAATCAGCCACTTCATGACGGCCTCAGACCGCCTCTGTCCCAAGCCGTAGTTGTACTTCGCAGATCCGTGGTCATTGGTGTGCCCTTCCACCAGGAGGTGCTGGACCTCCGGATGCGCTTCCAATTCCAGGTAGATGGCCTCCAGGGAAGAGTCCGCCGCCGACACCAGGCGCGTGCTGTTTTCCGTGAAGAAGATGGGGTCCACCACGGTGATCCGGTTCCCGGCCAGCTCCGCGAGCTTGGGACAACCATCGGAATACCGTGGATCCTGCTCCGGGTAGATAGCCTCCTGGGGACAGAGATCCCGCTCAAAGGGAACACCGTCCCCATCCCCATCCAGCTCGGGACAGCCGTCTGTGTCCGTGAATCCATCCAGGGTTTCAGCCTGGTCTGGACAGTCATCCTCCAGGTCCTTGAAGCCATCCCCATCCCGATCCCGATCCGGGTCGATGAACCACCCCACGTAGGCCACCTCCCGCTCTTCGACTCTCTTGTTCCACCCAAGGCCTGCCACCACCCGCAGCGCTGAGGTGCCGGCATCATCGTTCAGCCCGGTGCCGATGCCGGCCGTTCCCCAGACCCCACCTTTCAATCGAAACCGAGCCCCCGCCACGGACTCAAGGGGCCAGGAGTTCCAACCCGTGGCCCCCTGCACCGTGGTCTCCAAAGTCACGGCCACATCATCGGTCAGCTTGTAGTGTCCCGCAAAACCAAGCAACGGTCCCCCGCCCGCGTTGAGGTTGCGATCGGGTTCCATGCGACCCACCCGTCCCCCCACGTTGACCACCCAGCCCAATTCATCCAGCTCTTGTGCCACCGTGATCACCCCCCCTGTGGACAGGCCAGGGGTACCCACAAAGAGGCTCTCGGCTCCGGAAGGCAGCCAAATGCTGGGCGCCAACCCCACCCCCGGCCGCCGGCCTTGCGGGAGAATCGCCGGCACAACCGCGCCAAGCCGCATGTCCCCCATGGCAAAAAATCCCCCGTCACGGGCAACACCCACCGGGTGAACCGGCAACACGACCTCCAGACGGGTCCAGGGAGCGACAGATCCCGAAACCGCAAGGTTCGTCGTCATCAGGGAGTACACCACGGGCTCCCGGGTCCCATCCAAGACCTCCACCAGAGGGCGCACCGCATGATCGGCCACCAGTAGAACGTCCAAGTCCCCCCGGGTTCCACCGTCTGGGTAGGCCAGACGCGAGTAGCGCATCAGCTCTCCAGTGGTCCCAAACAGTTGGAATCCATGACTGTCCACGCCGCCGGCGAACGATGTTCCCGACAGAAGAAGCAGCCCGAGCATGCGCTTACGCCGCAAGAGCCCGGCGCCCAGCATGAAAAAGCCTGCCAACCCCACTCCCCCGGAACACCCCCCCCCGGCATACTCGCCGGTGTAGTCCACATAGTCGGCGACTCCGTCGCGGTCCCGGTCCTCCTGGCCTTCCTCGGAGTCCTTGTAGCCGTCCCCGTCTGAGTCCCGATCCAGGTGATTCGAAATGCCGTCCCCGTCCACGTCCACGTCGGGAATGCCGTCGTCGTTTGGATCCTCCAGGATCTCCACGATGGTGTTGATTCCATCCCCGTCATCGTCCTCATCCAGAGGGTCGATCAGGGTGTCCAGATCCGAATCCGGTGGGTCTTCCGGGTTCGGCACCTCTGCACCGTCCTGCACACCATCCCCATCACTGTCCGCGTTTTCGGGGTCCGTGTTCAGCTGCCACTCGTCCCAGTCCATGAGACCGTCTTCGTCCCGATCCTCGTTCTCCGCCCACCCGTCACAGTCATCGTCCATTCCATTACGAAGCTCCGTGGCGCCGGGGTACGCTTCTGGCCGCGCGTCGTCACACTCATCGGTGACCTCAAAACCATCCCCATCCCGATCGAAGTCGTTGTCCCCCAAACAGTCCTGATCGATACCGTCATACCAGGTTTCCCAGCTTCCCGGGTGGGTCGTGGGATCAAGGTCATCACAGTCATTCCCCCCGGCGACCTCTGCGGGGTACCCATCCTGGTCCGCATCGTTGTCGTTTCCGCCATCGCAGTCCTGATCCAGTCCGTCGTACCAGGTCTCGGGCGCGGCCGGATGTACCGTGGGTTCCGTGTCATCGCAATCGGTTCCACCGTGGGTCGCCGAGTCGAATCCGTCAAAGTCCGCGTCATAGTCGCTCCACCCATCGCAGTCTTCATCCACCCCGTTGTACGGAGGATCCAGCGCACCCGGGTAGGCGTTTGGGTCAGAGTCATTGCAGTCGATCCCCCCCACCACCGCGACAGAGTCAAACCCATCCAAGTCTACATCCGTCAGGTCGAGACCGTCACAGTCCTGGTCAAATCCATCATAGGGAATCTCGGTGGCGCCGGTATAGACCGTGGCGTTGGTGTCGTTGCAGTCCGGACCGCCAAAGGTGGCTGAATCGTAGCCATCCTGGTCCGAGTCAAAATCCGAATTGCCCACGCAGTCCTGGTCCACACCGTCGTACCAGACCTCCAGGGCGATGGGAGAGACGCCCGCATCCGTGTCATCGCAGTCAGTCCCACCAAAGTTGGACGCGTCGTAACCATCCTGGTCCGAGTCAAAATCCGAGCCACCGTCACAGTCACCATCCACCCCGTCGTACCAGATCTCATTGGCCCCGGGGAAAATGGACCCGTCGTTGTCGTCACAGTCGCCTCCACCGACGCTGCCATCCTCGAAACCATCTCCATCCACGTCCCGCAGATCGGTCTCGTCACAGTCCTGGTCGATGCCGTCGTAGGGCACCTCAATGGCGGTGGGGAAAATGGACGGATCGGAGTCGTTGCAATCCACGTGGTCAAAATAGCCATCCCCGTCCAAGTCCTGAACATCGGCCTCTGGTCCCCCATAGGCGCCAATGTCCGACGCGGTGGCATCCACATCAAGAATGCCGGGATGTCCCGCATCCAGGCAGGGTGAGGACAGGTTCAGGTGGAGATCGTCGTTTCCTTCATCCCCATCCAGGGAGTAATCCTTGAGGTCCGGGTCGGTGTCGATGTTGCCCGAGAACCCGACCTGGTTCGTGAAGGACCCAACGTAGTCCCCGCCGGAGTTACTGAAGGCATCGTTGTAGTAGATGTCGGAGCCCGCGGCCGCTGTGGCGTCCCCGTAAATGCCGCCGCCGTCCAGCCCAAGGGAAAAGACATTGTTGATGAACCGAACCGTTCCGCCGACCGCTTGCAGGTGAGCCCCCGTGCCGGAGGCCTCATTTCCCACGAGCGTGTTGTTCACCACATAGGAGTCCGCGGTGGATGACATGGCAAGGCCCCCGCCTTCTCCCGCCTGGTTTTCCACCACGAGGTTGTTCGTGAAGACCGAAGCACTGGAGGTGTTTTCCTCGTACCAGGCCCCCCCTGCCCCAGCCGCCGCCGAGTTCTTGTGAAACCTGGACCGGATGGAGCTGACCTGGTTGGTGCGGTAGGAAAAGACAGCCCCCCCGTCGCCATCGGAGATGTTTCGCAGGAAGTCCAGCGCCTCCAGGCTTCCCTCGTCTCCCCGGTTCATATAGATCGCGCCCCCATCCGAACCTGCCTCGTTCGCCTCGAAATCCGAAGCAAGCACCCGGAGATCCTGGACAAAGAAGCCGCTGGACCAGGCAATGGCTCCCCCGCTGCCGAAAGTGGCCATGTTGGAGTCGAAGGTGCAGGACTGAATCGTCAGGTCGGTGCTTCTCTCCGCAGCGATTGCTCCTCCATCATCGGAGTCGGCGGTGTTCGCCTGGAAGGTCGTGTCGGTGATGGTGATCGCAACCGACGGTGTGTAGCTGAAGATGGCCCCACCACCACCGCTGGAAACATTGCCCGTAAAGGCGCTGTCAGCGATGGTGAGATCGCCCGCATTCACGTAGATGGCCCCTCCGTCCCCGGTGGAGGTGTTGCCGGACCAGGCGCCCTGGGAGTCTGCAAAAGAGGAGGCGCTCCGAATGTTCACGGCACCCCCATCCGAGGCTCCGTTGTCCGTAAAGGTACACCCATCACAAGTGACCGAACTGCTGCTGGTCAAACCCAAGCCCCCGCCGTTGGAGGAGGCCACGTTGCCATCAAAAACCACATCCAGGAGAGTGGCCGCCGTGTCTCCGGTCAGAGAAACCCCGCCACCTCCAAACGCGGTGTTGTCCCGAAACTCCACAGAGTCCAGGGAGACCACGGTGTTTCCCTCTGCCCTCAAGCCGCCACCATGGTAGCCGTTGGCGAAATTGGAGGCGATGCAGTCATGAATGGTGCCGCCTGTCAGCGAAAGAGAGGAGCGGTCCCGTGCGAAGATTCCCACCCCCCAGGTGTCATCCCCGGTGGCGGAGTCGATCTCCAGGTTCGTCGATGAAAAGTCTGAATCATCCAGGTAAATTGCGCCCCCAGAGCTGGTGGCGTGGTTCCGGGTCAGGATCGTGTCCGTGAGGGTCAAAGTGGAGCGGGACACGAAGAAAGCACCACCAAAGCTGCTGCTGGTGTCTTCCACAATCAAGTTGGAGGCTGCCACGCTGGCCTGGTTGAGCAGGTAGAAAGCACCGCCGTTTCGTCCCGCGGAGTCCCGGATCTCCACGCTGGAGAACGTGGGACTTCCTCCGCTGACGTACACAGCACCGCCATCAATGGCGCCTTGGCTCCCTCCTCCATCGATCAGAAGATCCGTCACAGTCACCGAGGCATTGGTCATCATCAAGCCACGGGCGCCGTCCGGCTGAAGGGTAAAGCCAGAAATGCTTCCCGACTCCCCCAGGTTCCAGCTGACTCCAATGGTGCCGCTGGGGGGAACAAGAAAGGTCTGGTTCAAGCCGGAGAGGCCGACAATGTCCAGGTCCTTGCCCGCCAGGGACAAGGACTCATTGTAGGTCCCTGCGCTGACCTCGATGGTGTCCCCCGGAATCGCTGCGCTGATGGCCGTGGAAATGGTGGCAAACGAGCCGGTGCCACCCACCGAGAGGGTGGCTGCGAAGACAGCGTGGTTCAGCAGCAACAGGTTCAGCATGGTATTTCCGCATCTTGTGCCTGAAGGGGCAGAGAGATCCGGTTCCCTGACTCATCGGTCACACACACCTGCTGTTCAAGCACCCAATTCAAGGTCCACCGGCCTCCCGTCCCGAATGCGGCCTTCCGCCACCCCCACCGCATGGGCTGCATAGAATCGATGGAAATGACCATAGTCCGCCTCGGTCTTCAGGCGCCGCAGCATGGCATAGGTGCCCCCAAGCGCGCGATGCATGTAAACGAGCTCTGGAGGGGAGCGGACTTCCGGGTGCAGAAGAAAGCGCGGGGCGAGGGCCTTGAGTTCGTCTTGCAGCCCATCTTCCCGCGTGCCTGCGGCGTAGGGGCCTCCGCGAAAAGGCCGTGCGACAACATCGCAGAAGTCCCAGAAGAGATCCTCATCGCCCCGGTCCGGCCCGTTCAACACGCCGAGCCCGTGGGCCAACTCCACGGTTCGTGGTCGATTCTCCAACACGGCGGCCCGACCAATGCGGGCGTAGTCGGCGACAAACTCCTTCTTAAAACGGCGCACGCAACCAAAGTCAAGCAAGCCCACCGTGCCATCCGGCCCGAAAAGGTAGTTTCCGGGATGGGGGTCCGAGTGCAGCGCACGGTGGCGGTACACCATCTCAAAGAACACCCGCATCAGGGTCTGCCCAGCCCGCTGCCGGGCCTCCGGGTCAGCCTCCGCCTCAAACCGATCCAGGCTGACCCCGTGCAGGCGCTCCATGGTGAGGATTCGCTGGGTAGAACAATCCACGATGGGGGCGGGGACCTCCACTCCTTCCATGTCCGCCAGGACCTTCTTGAAGTAGAGGAGATTCTGGGCCTCCTTCTCATAGTCCAGCTCCTCCTCCAGCCTCTCCCGGATTTCCTGGAAAATGGCGTCGAGCTCGTTCTTGTCTCGCTGAAGCAGGCGGCTGGCAGCCAGAACGGACCGCAGAGCCGCCAGGTCGCTTCCCACGGACTGCTCGATGTCCCGGTAGAGCACCTTCACCACGACGTCGGTGCCGTCCTTGAGCTGGGCCGCGTGGGCCTGTCCCAAAGAAGCGCTTCCCAGCGGCGCCTCGTCGAACGAGAGGAAGCGTTCCTCCAGGGGGCCCAGCTCCTCCTCGACCCGCTCTTTCACCTGGAAAAACGGCACGGCGGGGGCTTTGTCGTTGAGACGGGCCAGAATCCCCGCCACCTCGGGTGGAAGGTCCGCTCCCTCCGCTAGAATGGCCAACCCCTGGCCCACCTTCATGGCTGCGCCCTTGAGGCGCCCCATGGTCTCCACGACCTTCTCTGCATTTCGAATATGCGCCCGCGCGAGCCGGCTGTCCCGGGCCTCGGCATCAGAGAGCACGCCAGCAATTCGGCCCCCCAGGTATTCCGCCGACACCCGCGTGGTCATGCTGCCCAGGGCAGCCAGGCGGGCAAGTCGGGAGGTGGGAGGCTTCTTGGCCATCGATGGAGGATGGCTGCTTCCAGAGTCCAGCGCAACCGGATCCTTTTACCCAAGGGGTTGCGAACCGGCGCAAACCGCTCTACATAGGTGGGCTTTTCATGGAGGCACACATGCGATTCCAAACCCTTCCTTTGGCCCTTTTGGCCGCCCTCTACGTCCCTTTCACGGGGTGTTTGAACAAAGACGCCGTGGTCGACACAGGCGAGGCCGATGCGGACACGGATGCTGACTCCGACTCCGACGTGGACCTGATCGATGCGGGCGACAGCCGCGATGACGCCATGGCGGTCGAGTTCGACGCCGACAGCGGCGGATTTGTGGAAGATGGTCTGATCAACCCGGCCGGCGACCGCGACTTCTACGCCTTTCAGGGCGTGGCTGGCCAGGGATACATGTTCTGGGCACAGTCCTACTACTTCTACGAGGAAGTGCTGGCAGACACGGTGCTGCGCATCTGGGACGAGACCGGCACCGAGCCCGTGGCCACCAACGACGACATGCCCTTCCGCTTGTGGGAGACGGACTCGGCGCTCTTCTTTGCACCCAGCACCGACGGCACCTACTACGTGGAGATCCTGGACTGGTCTGACTGGCTGGACGACGACTACGCCGCAGAAGGTGGCAGCGACATGGAGTACAGCCTGATCGGTTCGCTGGCAGGCGTCACGGAGAACGAGCCCAACGACACGGACGCAGACATCGCCACGTGGGACGAAGAAGTTGGCGTCTTCGGAACCGTCTTTGAAAGCGGCACGGCGTTCACCGGCGTCATGGACTACCAAGGCGACACCGACCTGTACCCGATGACCTTTGACAGCGAAGATGAAAAGGCCCGCTGGTGCGTCTTTGGTCTGTACCCGGACTCCTACAACATCGCCCCGGAAATGACGCTCTACGACGAGTCCATGAGCCCGGTGGCACAGACGGAAGACTGCGACATAAAGCCCCAGACCATGTACTTCTACGATGGAGCGATCGCCTATCGATTCCCGGAGAACGGCACCTGGTACCTGGGCGTGACGGACGCGGACGAATCAGAAGGAGCGGGAACGTACTACCCAGGCATGTACAACTGCTGGGTCTTCAACGATGACCCGGACAACCCTGGCGAGACCCTTGAGCCCTACGAGACCGAGACCAACGACTCCTTCACGGAGCCAAACGCCATGCCTTTCTCGGAGACCACCAACACCGACTACCCCGGATACTACTACGCCTACCTCATGGGGAACCTGGAGAGCCAGGACCCGGGGGACTGGCTTTGGGTGCGGGACTCGGATGCCGGAGACTCCCTGGACGGCAAGTACCTGAACGTGGAGCTGGCAACCGCGGCCCACGGGTCGCTTCTGGATGCCGAGGTAACGGTCTACGCCTATGACCCGGTGGCCGGAACCACCGCCGAGCTGGCCACAGCCGAGGCCGCGGAGGAAGGGGAAGCCCACGACCTCCAGGTACGCGACCTGTTGCTCGGAGACGAGTCTCAGCTGGTCATCGAGATCACCGGGAGCTCCTCCAGCGTCGATGCCGCCAACACCTGGATTGCCAGCGTGTCGGTGTACACCGAACCCAGCTACACCGAGTAGA
>CAZRYF010000031.1:0-52035 GCA_964604165.1 uncultured Enterobacterales bacterium | reverse complement strand
CGAACCCCCTTGGTGGCGAGGGCTACAAACGCAGCTTCTACGCCCTACAGCCTCCCAGGAGCCTGAGCGGTAACCGCCTGTAATCTCTACGGTTCGACTCTCGACAAGTCGACGCCGTCGACCGCGCCAGAGACGAACGGGTCGGGGCCAACCACGACGGCAACTCGGGAGCCGGCGCCGGCCTGAGGGGCCGACCCTGCCCATTTCTGCTTGGTTGAAACGTTGAGCCATCCGTCGCGTCACTACCCATGGCCCTGTGGAGGTATGCGTGCTGCTATTTTGGACTTGCGCGATGACTCATGCGGCGGCGCCCACACCCTGGGCGCCCTCCGAAGGGCACGGTTGGGGCTACCTGGGTCTCTCCCGTTCGAGCTTTTCTACCGAGACCTGGGCCGATTCCAACACCTTTGTTCTTCCAGCCTCGGTGACGACCTGGGCGCTGGACTTCTTGGGCGAGGCACGGGTCGTCGAGAAGCTCGTCTTCGGAGGGCGAATGCCTCTGGTCTACTCGGACGCCCGCATTGAAAATTCCTCGACCTGCAACTGGGGAGGGATGTGTGACGACGTAATCGGCATCGGCGATCTATCGATCTGGGTGCGGGGGTCCTGGGAGGTTGGCCGCACGGTGGCCAGCGCCGGCCTGGAGGCGACGAGCGCCTTGGGCTACCGGCATGGACTGGACGACCTCGCCGCTCCAGGGGATGGAAACAACGACCTGGCCCTGTTCTCCTCCTGGGGCTTTGCGTGGCATCCCGCTGGACTGGAGGCGCGGTGCATGGCGGGAGTAAGGATTGAAGCCGGACTGGGGGTTCCCCCGCCTGCGCTGGAAGGCGAGGTCCAGGCCTCCCTCCGACGAGGCCCCCTGGAGGCCGGCATCTCCTGGAGTCGGTACGACAGTCTGGGAGGGTTGGACTTCAACACCGCTACCAGCACCCCCGATTTCGTCACCGATCCAAAACGGTTTGCCGTCATGGAGAATGACTACCAGGTGCTCGCCCCCCGCATCTCCGTGCTCGGCTCAACCCTGGGCGTGCACCTCTCCGGCTGGCACCTGTTGGCCGTTCGGAACGGACCAAAAGACGACCGGGGGGCCTCTCTGGGCTTCTCCAGCTGGTGGTAACGGCGAGAGCTCTTGTCCGTCTTGCACTCAACCCCAACCAAGATGGAGCACACCATGCTGAAACCGACCCTTCTCCTCGCCACCTGCCTCGCGGGGTGTACCTCCACTGGCTGCCACGCCTACCACACCATGAAGTTCTCCATGCAAGACAAGCAGGAGGCGCTGGTCGAGCCCCTCATGCTTAAGGAGGCGCCAAACGGCGACCTCACGACCCTGGCGAGCGCAGAACTTGCCCCTGTCCACAAGGGCAAGCAGATGAAGGGCGCTGTGTCCCTTGTCTCCAACGGGCAGGACACCTTTCTCCATGTGACCCACTGGTCCACCCTCGAGGCGCCGGACCTGTACTTCTACTTGAGCCTCGACGCCCTGCACGACCTGGAGGAGGATCCGGATCGCCTGGAAGACGCTGCCCGATCTCTGAAGCTCACGGCCAACAACCTGCGACCCAGCAACCTGGGCTTTTCAGGGGACTCCCTCTGGTTCTCCGTGCCCGAAGGGTTCGCCGAGGCGAGAAGCATCGTCATTCACTGCACGGCGTTCTCCAAGCTCTTCAACGGCGGCGATTTCTCTGCGGTTTCATCGGGATCTTGAAGCCGGGGAGCGGTTTCGACCATGCGCTCGCTCATGGCAATTGGAGTGGCGGTGTCAGGCATCATCGCGTGGGTGCTCGGAACAGGTGCCGGGTTGGGAGGGCAACGAGACGGCTGGAGCGCCGAGTTGATGTATGAAAACAAGGGGGCAAACCTGACCACGGACCGAGACCACTTTCAGCCGGCTGCGGTGTGTGGAGCTTGTCACACCCAGCACTATGAGGAGTGGAAGCGATCCGCCATGTCCCAGTCGGCCCAGCGGCCCGAGTTCCTGCTGAACCTCTTTCGGCTAGGCCAAGACCTGCGGGGCGCCCCGGTGGAGGACGTGCAGATCTGCCTCCAATGCCATGCCCCCCTGGCGACCATGGGTCCAGAGTTGGACTTGGAGGTCGCGCTGGAGTCCAGCCGTGAGGGCGTCACCTGCGACGTGTGCCACACCGCAGTGCACGTAGACGCCGCCCCGACCCCAGGGGGCCTCACCTGGGACCCCACAGGCCCCCGACGGGGTCCTTGGCTCGGAACCTTGGATGAGGGCGGACCTGACACCGTCTCCTCCTTCCACGAGACGGCCCGCTCGGACTTGGTGAGCAGCGCTTCAATCTGCTCCGGCTGTCATTGGGGCAACTGGCCAAGCAACGGGCTGTCCGTCGATGGGACTTTCGATGAGTGGCAACAGAGCCCCCACGCGGCAGAGGGGCGACGCTGCCAAGATTGTCACATGCCTACCTATGCAGGAAGGGCGGCGCCGGGGGCACCGGTGCGCGAGAGCCTGCATCGCCACGACTTTCCGGGTGGAGAGGACGAAGGAATGTTGGCTGCCGTGTTGGACCTGGAGGTCAGCACCTGCTCTGCGGATGGAGAGACACAGGTGAGAGTGCGGCTGGAGAACGTAGGGGCGGGCCATGACTTTCCCACTGGAAACGCCACGGCGCCCGTGGTGCAGTTGGATCTCCAGGCGACGGATTCTCGAGGCAGGGTCGCTTGGTCAGGGTCCCAGTCCTTCGGCAAATCCTACGGCGACTCCAGGGGCAGCCCCACGGTCGACCCCACCATGGCGGTATCCGTACTGGAGAGCACAGCCTTGGTGTCCCGCGAGCCTCGCTTCCTGCGCTTCTCCATTCCTCAATCGGTTTCAGGAGGCAAAGTAGAGGCCCAGGTGACCTTCCGATGGTGGGATCCCACGCGCGAGATCGGCACTTTGGGCCTGCTGGGGGACGTCGCCGGTCGCTACCTCGCCAACGGCATCCAGCTCCACCGGGGCCTCCAGCACGTGGGCTCCATCCTCGAGACCGGCATCAATCCACAGCGCTCCCTGGCGCCCAGGGTCGTGGCCCGGGACAGCACCCCCGTGGAGCTTGCGCCATGCCCATGATCTTGCTTCTCTTTCTCGCCTGCAAGGCCACACCCACAACTGACAAAGGGGAGGACAGCCCCCTGACCCCGGGAGATGCGCTCTCTTACGAGGGCCGCTCTGCGACCTCCTCGTTCTGGGAGACCACAGACGTCCTGGCCATTGGCGAGGCTGTCTACACCTGCACGGGCGTCAACTCACTGGTTGTTCACGACGCGAGGGACCCGACCCAAATGGATCCTGTGGAGGTCTTGCGGTTTCCTGGATCGAGCGCCAGCTACCCTCGATGCACCCACCTCGCCGTGGGGGGTGATCGCGTGGTGGTGGTCTCCCATGCCGACGAGATTCAACCCACCCCGTTCCTGGCGCTGCTGGATGTTTCTTCGCCCCTGGCTCCGGTCACGCTGGACACCGTTTCCAAGCCCGGCCTTCTCCTGGAGGAAGCGGCGGCCTCAGGGAATCGAGCCATCGTGGCGGGAGTGAGCGATGGACTGCTGGCGTTCGATCTGGAGGGAGGTTCCCTTCGACAGGTGGACACGGTTGGGGGCGTGGGCTCTGTCACCCGCACCGCAGCGGTGGGAGACGGTTGGGTTGTGGGCACAGCGGAAGGAGCAGTCCACCGCTTGAGCGCTGCTCTGGAGGTGCAGGCATCCAACCAGCTGGAGGGTGTGGTGCAGTCCACTCAAGGGCTTCAAGATGGCACTCTTGCGGTGGCCCTCGGGTCCGGTGGAATCGTCCAACTGGATGCCGCGACCCTCTCGGTGGTGCGGGAGATCGATACCCACGGGACGGCGCTTCGACTGGACCAGCTTGAGAATGGGGATCTCCTCGTGGCCAATGGGTCGGATGTTCGCGTGTACGACCTGGACCGACAAGTACCCTTGAAGGCTGTGGATGCGGTCTTCCAGGCGGACGAACCCCCCCGAATCCCAACGACCGGAACAGCGGGGTTCCGTGACGATCCTCGCTTACTTCGCGACCTTTTGACCGATCTGTGGTCTGGAGTTTTCAGACCTTCAGTGGCGGTTTCACGAGGGATATGGCGATGAAGTGGTGGTGTTTGGCTTGATGCCGGGCGCGATCGGCGACGTCACGGACGAGACGTTCCTTCTCTTCGCAGAGGGTGCGGGCGCGACGTTTCCAGTGATGTTTGACGCGGATGGCACCTACTACACCTACGACGCGGTGGGTGCGAGTGCGCCCTTCCCCCTGGATGTCCTGGTGGACAAGAACGGCGTTGTTCGACGCGTCTCCACCCGCTACGACCCAGACACGATGGAAGAGCTTGTCAGAGAACTGGTAGAGGAGTAGGGCTGCATGGGAGGTCCAATGAACAGCAGCGTAGAGGCAGTGACCTCGGCCGAGAGAGCGGGAGAGGCCCAGAAGGAGGTCTCCGGGCGCTGGTTTGACGTCACCCTTAGAGGGGCAGGCCTTGTGCCCCCTCGGCGGGGATCGGTCACCACGCTCCAGGTCAACTTGGGGAAGCTCTGCAACCAGGCCTGTACCCACTGCCACGTAGAGGCGGGACCGAAGAGGACCGAGGTGATGGAACGCCGGATCGCTGAGCGCGTCATCACGTTGTTGTCGGCCTCCCCCTCCGTGGAGGTGGTCGACCTCACCGGCGGTGCGCCGGAGTTGAACCCCAATTTTCGGTTCCTTGTGGAGCGCTCACGCGCCCTTGGCCGTTCGGTGATCGACCGCTGCAACCTGACCGTATTGCTTGAGCCCGGTATGGAGCACATGCCGACATTTCTGACTCAACACCAAGTCCGAGTGACCGCCAGCTTGCCATGCTACGGCCTGGAGAATGTAGACAGCCAAAGGGGTAGCGGCGTGTTCACCAGGAGCATTGAGGCCCTCCAGATCCTGAACACCCACGGGTACGGGCAGCCTCAATCGGGCCTCGAGTTGGACCTTGTCTACAACCCCGGCGGTCCCTTTCTGCCCCCACCGCAGGGTGACCTGGAGGAGCGATACCGCAGCGAGTTGGGTGAGCAACACGGGGTTCGGTTCAACCGCCTGTTGACCCTCACCAACCTGCCGGTCAAGCGCTTCGCCACTGGCCTGGCCCGGCGGGGGGAACTCAGCGACTACTTGGACCTGCTGGAAGACAACCTCAACCCAGCGACCCTGTCGGGACTCATGTGCCGCAGCACCATCAGCGTGGGGTGGGATGGCATGCTGTACGACTGCGACTTCAACCAGATGCTGGAGCTGGATCTAGGGGCAGCCGGACAAGGCCGAACCACCCTTTTTGACGTGGACAGTCTCGAGGCGTTGCGCGAGTCTCCGATCGCCACCGGTGGACACTGTTTTGGCTGCACCGCGGGGAGCGGATCGGGCTGTGGAGGGGCGATCGAATAGGCTGTCTTCCCCAATCCATTTGGGCACGTTAGCAGGTGCCCATGGCGTTAGGTTTCAGCCCGCCGAAGCCAATTGACCCTGACGCCGTTCGCGCGGGGGATGCGCTCACTTGGGCGGAGATCTTCCGGGCCCACGGCCCCGCCCTGCTCGGCTATGCCACGCGCATGTTGGGACGCAAGGAGCGGGCCGAGGAGATTGTGCAGGAGTCGCTGGTGCGGGCCTATCGAAGCCGCGAGCGCTTTGAGGGTCGCTCCAGTGTCAAGGGTTGGTTGTTCCGAATCGTCCACAACGCCGCCATCGATGACATCCGAAGGGCCGGTCGGGAGGTGCCGGTCGGCGCCGACCCGGAGCAAGGGTATTTTGACGAGGCGGGCCACTGGTCCATTCCAGGCCGCAAGGCCCCGCCCGCCCGGGCTGCATGTCCCGACTGGTCGGACCGGGCAGAAAGAGAGATGGACGCGAAACGAATGGTGGTGCTCGTTCGTCAGCAAATTGACGCGCTCCCCCACCGCCACCGGGAGGTTCTCTTGTTGCGAGAGCTACATGGACTGGAATCCGCCGAGATCTGCGATACCCTGGAAATCAGCCCCGGCAACCTCCGGGTGAGGCTCCACCGGGCCCGGATCGCCCTTCGGGCAGCCCTGGTCGAGTCGGGACAAGTCTGATCATGCCCTTTACCCAATGCAACGTTGTCATCGAACGGGTGAACGCGATGGTGGAGGGCGAATTCGGGTGGTGGATGCGTTCACGCTTTCACCTGCACCTTTGGATTTGTCCCCCGTGCATGCGGTACTACAAGCAGTTCCTGGCCATCAAGGAGGCCGCGGGTGAGGTGAAACCAGCCGACCTGCCCGAGGACTTTGAGAAGGTCATGCACTTTGTCCTGGAGGAGCTGGATCTCCCGGCGGCAGGAGATCTCGCAGTGGCCGAGGCTCAGCCTCCCAAGAAGAGCAAGTAGTCTCCGTCTTCATCCAGTGACTCGTGGCAGCTGTAGCAGGCGCTCTCCTGGCCCGCGTGGGTGGCTTCGTCAGTCTCCGGATCAAACCGCGCCCAGAACCAGTCCGCATGGTCCGGGTCGTACCCGTCGCGCTTCCACATCACGGTCACCACCGAAAGGTCCTCGCCAACCTCATCACCGTAGCCTTCCTTGACCAGGATTCCGCCGTCCGGGACTCCATCACCCGCGACCAGGGCCTCCGACGCCAGGGTGTTGAGCCAGAGCTGTACCGTCGGGCCATGGCCCGCATCGGAGACCTGGACGCCCGCAAAGTCGGGGTGCTGGGGCCAGTCCCGGTAGGAGCTGATGGCCTCAAAGAGCTCTTCCGCCAGAAGCGCGTCCGGGTCTTCCCCTCCCGTGTCAACTGGCGGCCCCGTGCAACCGCCAAGCCCCAAGACCAACCATCCAAAAACCGATCTCATCTCACACCTCCTGGGCCCCTGACGAGAGGGCAGCCGAAGCGTTACGATCGCCTGACCTCGTGGGAGGCCAGGCGTCGTGGGCAGCCACAAGGAACCCCACACACAACAGCGCCTGGACAGGCAGCAGGGCCCAAGCCCCGGCTCGCGCAGCCAGATACAGGCCCACGAGCTGCCAAGCGCACAGGGCCGCCTCCCCCAGGGGCACCGCCGCGAGGGAGGGCCGGGCCCGTGCGACGCCATCCTCCCCCCGCTTTGGGGTCCGCACAAAGGAGCTGGTGGACCCCGAGAGGGCCTCCCACACCGCCCGGGTCTGGCTTAGGCTAAGGCTGATTCCCACCAGCAGCAGACCGGGAAGCCTGGAGAGCCGCCTGGGCCAGTCCGGGTGCGTGGCTGCGATGGCTTGTCCGTAGAAGGCAAACAAGCCGAGCGTGCCCATTCCAAAGACCGCCAGGTGCACCTCCGCGCCGAGTGACAGGCTCGGTTGAATGCCTGGAACGGTCAACAAGGGGGCGACCAGGGCCACCCCCAGGACCATTGGGTAGGCCAGGTTGGCGGTCAAGTGAATGGCCGCCTCAAGGCGCACTTTCCATGGGACACGCCCCCGCAGAATCATCGGCAAGAGCTTGCGGGCTGTCTGGATGGAGCCCTTCGCCCAGCGATGCTGTTGAACGCGGAAGTCCTGCATGGTCGCTGGCAGCTCGGCGGGCACCGTGAGCTCTTCGGCAAACACAAACCGCCAACCGGCGAGCTGGGCCCGGTAGGAGAGGTCAAGATCTTCGGTCAGGGTGTCGTGGTGCCAGCCTCCCGCCTCTTCGATGCAACGGCGCTTCCAGATGCCAGCCGTTCCGTTGAAATTGAACCACCTTCCTGTGCGGGAGCGAACACACTGCTCGATGGCAAAGTGCCCATCCAGAAAAATGGCCTGGATCCGCGTGAGCCAGGACTGCTCCTCGTTGAGGTGGCCCCAGCGTGCCTGGACGACCCCAACCCCCTCCTCCATTCGTACCAGGGCAAGGCGCAGAAAGTCCGGCTGCGGCACGAAGTCTGCGTCAAACACCGCGATTACCTCCCCCTTTGCCTGTCGTAGCCCCGCCGCGAGCGCTCCCGCCTTGAAGCCCACGCGATCCACCCGATGCAGGACCCTCATGTGCCGCCCCCGCTCCCTCCAGCGGGTCGCCGCCTCCCGGGCCAGGGCCGTGGTGTGGTCCTGGCTGTCGTCCAGGATCTGCACCTCCAACAGGGAGTCTGGATAGTCCAGACCACCGATGGCATCGATGGCACGGCGGACCACCGGCGCCTCGTTGTAGAGGGGCAACTGCACGGTGACTCTGGGGCGCCACAGCGGATCGCCCCGAGGAACTGCCCGGGGAGTGGAGCAACGCCAACGGAGCGTGAGCCACCACCTGTGGCACCCAAAGAGGAGCAACACCGACAGACCCGTCCCGTAGGCCACGCCAACAAGAATCCCCATGGACTGGCCTCCTACAGGCTGTGGGAGAGGCCGAGGGAGATCGCGTGAGCCTCGCCCATCGCCACCGCTGCATAGACGCGGCCGTAGGAGAGCTCCAGCGCGGCCTTCTCCCCAATCCTGACCGCGCCCCCCAGGGAGACCTGGTGAAAGGACTTTGTTCGGCCATCGTCCACAGCGTCCAGGCCGGTGGCGTCCAGGTTCATCCAGCCAAACTCCTGGCCTCGCCACGTGGGATTGAAGCCAATCTGGGCGTGGTAGGTGAGGCCGTCGCCATACTCGGAGACGGCACCGAGCCCGATGGACCGCGCGCTTCGGTAGGAGTAGCCGACGCGACCGCTGACCCACCCCCGCACTCCTCCCATCGCCCAACCCCGTCCGACGCTGATGGAGGGCAACAGATCCACCTGCCCATCGCCTAGCGAGGGATGGCCATCGGCGAGTTCGCTTTGGTCGTACAGAGGGACTTTTGCCTGGATCGAAAAGGAGATCGGGATCCGCCCCTCGTCCAGACTTCCACCCCGCTCCATTCCCACCAGCGCATCGGCCACCCCGGCGGTAAAGAACCGATCCGAGGTTCCCGGTGTCTCGTTTCGGGCGACGACGTAGGGCAACCAGAGGGTCAGTTGGGTCTTCTTGGCGACCCCCAGTTCCGTATACAAGGCAGCCGTCTGGCCAAGGTAGTTCACGCTGTCATTCAGGCGCCCGTCGGCCCCCCTCGCCCCCTCCGAGACATAGGCACCATAGGAGACCTTTGCATAGTGGGAGTCCTGGCTGTGCACCCAGGGCCCGGCCTGGGCCGCACTTGGCACAAGAAGAACGAGCGCCGCCAAAGGAAAGGCGATCACGATGAAACTTCTGGTTCGCAAGGACGTCCCTGAAGAGATGCACCCCGTTGTCCTGTCACTGCTTCTCCTTTTCGCCAGCGTGGCCTGCAAGCCGATGACCTTTGGTGGGCCATTGCTCCATTTCCCGCTCCCTGCGGACACGAGCGGAGACGATGACACCGCCCTGAAGGTTACAGACACCGATTCTGGTGAGCCCCACACCGCGGGGGAAGACACGGGCTGGGACGACGGAATTGCCCAGATCGCGGGCAAGGGGCTCTACTTCAACACCATCCAGAAGGCCATCGAGCAGGCCGCCGACGGGGACACGGTACTTGTGGCGCCCGGGCTGCACCTGGAAAGAATCGACTTCCATGGAAAGGCCATCGTTGTGCGATCGATCGCCGGGGCAGCCGAGACCCTCCTGGATGGCCAGGGAGAGGGATCGGTGGTGAGCATGCGGGCACAGGAGCCCGCCACCGCCGTACTGGAGGGCTTCACCATTCAAAACGGAAGGGGGACCGAGGGCCACGGCGGCGGGATCTTTGTGGAAAACGCTGACCCCATCATTCGGCACAACATCATCGTGAACAACAGTGCACGCATCGCGGGTGGGGTCTACATGCGCCACGGCTATGCCACCGTGACCAACAACATTATCGCCTTCAACCACGCCGAAGAAGGCGGTGGTGGCGTCGTCTGTACCAATTGCAAGGGGGAGATTCGCTTCAATACGCTGTACTTGAACACCTCCCGAGACGGACCAGTTGGCGAGTGGTTCTACGAACCCCAGGGAAACCTGAAAGGCAACATCTTCATCGTGCCAGAGGGAAGCTCCTGGGCGTTTCGGTACATGGAGGCCCGAGGCTACACTTTTGAAAACCAGTACAACCTGCTGTGGCCACAAGTCTCCTGGGCCAGCGCCACCGCCGGCACGCCATGGCCGGAGGGCGACGGCCTCCTTTACGCCGATCCTGGTTTTTCAGGTGCCGACGCAGGGAACTTTCAGCTTCGCGCGGGCAGCCCCGCGGTAGATGCCGGTCCACCCGGGATCCAGGACCCCGACGGAAGTCCCGCGGATCTTGGGGCCTTCGGCGGACCCGACGGCGCGTGGTTGGGGCTGTAACGTCCGCCCCTACCAGAGCGTCGTATCCTGTAGCCGCAGCCCTCCCTCCCTGATCCAGGTGGTCAACCGATGCGTACATTGTCGTTCTTGGTGGTCTATGTCTGCGCCACGGTGGGGGTGGGCTGTGGCACCAACACCTGCATCGAGGGCTTTGGCCTGGACAATGAAGGTCGCTGCCGACCCTTCAAGAACACTGGAGATGCGGACGCCGACAGTGACAGCGACACCGACAGTGACGGCGACACCGACACCGACACTGATTCTGGACTGGAAGACCGAATCCAGCTTACCGGGGATTGCGTTGCGCCCGGAGACCTGCCTTCTGATCCCCTGATCATGGACTGGCGTGTTCCCGAGACCAATCCGGGCTTCAGCGCCCCGCTCCGGGAGTTCGTCGACGTAGAGGTGGACCCTGTTCTGGGCCGGGCCTACGCCGTGGGACAGGGGGGGCTGGTAACCTTTGATGTGGGGGCTTCTGGCGGATCTGTTTTTGGAAACTACCCGCCCACCGGACAGGGCCGGTACTACCACGTCGAGCTTCTCGGCGACCACATCGTGGCGGTCAGCCACCGGGACCACGGCATCGAAATCGTGGACACCACGAACACGCCCCACACGCGGCTCTCCCAGTCGGGAGCGGAAGGGGCCTCGGGCATGGCCTGGAAGTCCCCATTTCTCTATGTCCTGAACCAGTCCGGTGGGCTGCACGTGTTTCAAGTCAACAACCCTGCCAATCCGGTGCATTCCAGGACCATTGACGGATTGGGCAGCCCGTGGGACATCGTGATCGTGGGGGACTTTGCCTATGTGGCGGACGCGTTGCTTGGTTTGGTCCCCATTGACATCAGTGATGGCGCTGCCCCCGTGATCGGAGACCCAGTGGAGGCCTCAGGGGGTGCCCAGGATCTCACCGCATGGGACGGGGCACTGCACCTGGCGGTAGGCGCTTCGGGGATTCAGACCTTTGACTTGTCCAGTCCCTCTACACCTGTCTCCACGAGCACCCTTGACTTCAGCAACGGCATCATGTCCGTGAGCGCGGACAATGGACTGTTGTGGGGGGTGGGCCACGAGGATGTGGCTGTCTTGAGCCTGTCGGACCCAACCGCGCCGGTTCCCCTGGGAATGGAGCCCACACCGCAATTCGGGATGCACGTCAAGGCGGTCGGTGCCAGTGCCTATGTCGCGGATTGGGAGTTGTTGGAGCGATACACCTTGGATGCCACTGTCAGCGCGCCTGCTGCGGATCACGGCCCCGGCGAGATCTACTATGCCCAGGCCGCCGCCACCCGGCAAGCCACCCTGCGAAACCGGGGATCCGCCGACCTCGTGGTGACCGGCGGAAATATTGCCGACCCGCGATTCACCGCCTGGATCGACCGCCTCACCCTGGCCCCTGGCCAGGAAGCAGACATCCGAATCGACTTCGTCGACGACGGCGACGCCATCGAAACGACCCTGTGCATCCTCACCAACGACCCGAATGAACCGGTGCGCACGGTCCTCCTGACGGAACAGTCGGGCGTTTCTTCCAGCATCCCCCTCGGCCAGGAAGCCCCGGACTTTGTCCTCGCCGACCTGGACGGCAACACCTGGCGCCTGTCGGATCACCTGGGCCACCCGGTCGTCTTGGCCTATTTCGCCACCTGGTGACCGGTCTGTCCGTCCGAGGTCTCGGACATCGAGCACAGCATCTGGCAGAGATACAAGGACGACGGCGTTCAGGTGGTGGGAATCGCGCCCGAGGATGGCTCCGCTGAATTGGAGAACTTCCGTGATCAACTTGGGATCACCTTTCCCATCCTCGGAGACCCCAACAAGGTGGCGGCCAACGCCTACCAGATCCTGGACCGGGAGGTCTCAAGCGCCCTCTACCCGCAGGACTGGATCGTGGATTCCAACGGGCGCATTGCCTACGTGAACAACGTCTACGAGCCGGACCAGATGCAGGAGATCATTGAGGCGGATCTCGCCGAGTAGCCAGAAGCCTATCTTGACCCCGCCGGCGCCCCGCCCTTGTGGGGATCCGCCGCCCCCAGGAAGCCTCCGTCGGTGGCTTGCACGACCTGGACCGAGCTGAAAAAGGGCATCTCATCGACCGTGTGGCCGAGG
The DNA here is from genome assembly GCA_964604165.1 of uncultured Enterobacterales bacterium. GTDB lineage: Bacteria > Myxococcota_A > UBA796 > UBA796 > CAJQPC01 > JAYZDK01. Next base: position 39,658 of record CAZRYF010000031.1, on the reverse strand, counting down.
GCCTCCAGCGCGGGTTGCACGGCGGAGCCGTAGCCCGTGTCCAGGAACAGCTTCTCCGGCACCCACTGGTGGTGCATGCGCGGCACGGCCAGGGCCTCTTCGGGGGTCATGCCGAAGTCCACGATGTTGGACAGGACCTGCAGGGTCGAGCTGATGATGAAGGGGCCGCCGGACGCTCCGATAGAGAGGAGCAGGTCTCCCTCGGCATCCAGAACCAGCGTGGGCGTCATGGAGGACAGGGGCTTCTTTCCCGGGGCCACGGCGTTTGCCTCTCGCCCCACCAGGCCGAAGGCATTGGGCACGCCGGGCTTGGAAACAAAGTCGTCCATCTCGTTGTTCAGGACAATCGAGCTTGCCGGTGCCACCAGCTTGCTGCCGTAGGCCGTGTTGATGGTGGTGGTCAGGGCCACGCCCATCCCCTCCCCGTCCAGGACAGCGATGTGCTGGGTACCCCCATCGGTTCCGGCATCCAGGGGGGTCCCGTAGTGGTCCCGATCAAAGGTGCGGGTGGGGTCGAAATCAGCCTGAATGGCCTGGATTCGCTCAGGGGAGAGCAGGCGATCGACCGGAACATCCACAAAGGCCGGATCGCCCATGGTGGCGGCCCGGTCCGCGTAGGCGTGCTGCATGGTCTCTGCCAGGAGGTGAAGATGTTCCGGGGAGTTGTGCTTCAACCCACTGAAATCATGGGACTCCAACACACCCAACACCTGCAGGAGGACCACCCCACCGGACGAGGGAGGCGGCATGGTCAAGAGGGTCAGGCCCCGGTAGCTCCCCCGAAGAGCGGTGCGGGGCGTGGAGTGGTACTCCGCCAGGTCCTGGCGGGTCAGCACCCCCCCGGCCGCCCGGACTGCATCCACCAGGTCCCAGGCCAGCTTGCCCCGGGTGAGCGCAAGGCCCTGGGTCTGGGCCCAGGCCTCAATTGCGCCTGCCAGGTTCGGCCGCTGAATTCGCTCCAGGTTGGCAAGGGGCCACAAGCTGCTGAACGCCACCTCCGGATACTGCTCCAGGTTCTTGCGGAGGTGGTTTCCCGCAGGAAAACCATCCCGGGCCAGGGCCACCGCCGGTGCGGCCACCTCGACCAGGGGCAGCCGGCCATGGGCCCGCCACAGATCGACCAGTCCCCGAGGCTCCCCTGGCACCGCCACCGCGAGCCCCCCCACAGTCGATGCACCGGCCACCACCCTGCCCGCCTCGTCCTGGAACATCTTGGCGTGGGCCGCCGCCGGAGCGATCTCCCGGAAGTCCAGCACGCCGGTCCCCTTGGGCCCATGGACTACAGCGAACCCGCCGCCTCCCAACCCGGAGCTGGCGGGCTGCACCACCCCACAGGCAAGGGCAGCGGCCACCGCCGCATCCACGGCATTGCCTCCCTTCCGAAGTACCGCAGCCCCTGCCTCGGAGGCCAGGGCGTGGTCCGCTACCACCATGCCCGGTGTGCCCCCGTCTCCCGAGAGGGCCAGGAGAAAGGCCCCCAACAGAACGCTGATGCCCAGGTGACGACCCTTCATGAAACCACTCCCATGCCCAGCCCCCACGACCACGCGAGGACCAGGCCGCAGTGTACCAGCCAGCCCCTCCAGCCCACCCCCAGGGCCCGGGCTGCGACAAGCGGCGCGAGACCTCCCACGGCAAGCCCGGCCCCCAGGGCGTTCCCGGCCCCGAGCGCCAGGCCACCCCCCTGGCCCAACAGCGACACCCCCAGGAGACTTCCCCCCGCTTCCCCCCCCACCGCCCCCAAGAGGAGGCCCAAGCCAGAGAACGCCGGCAGCTCCCAGGCCCGCCCCTCCGTAAAGAGCGCCAGGCCCACGCGGGCCTCAAAGATCACCCCAGATGCCGCCGCCACGGCGACCAGGAGGCCAATCAAGGCAGGCCAAGACAAACGCCTGTGGGAGACAGGCCCCACCTTCTCCCCCGACGCGTCCGTTCCCCGGGGCCAGCAAAGGGCCCAGAGCACCCCAACCAGGGCCCACCGGGAGAGTTCCGTTCCCAACAGCAGGGTCGAGGGGGTCGCCAGGGGGCTGACCAGCCCCGTGGCGGAGGCCGTCAAGGCGATCCGCGCACGGGTGGAGGGACTGGACTCCCCACCCGCCAGCCACAGCGTGGCTGCGACATCCCCCACCAGCGCCGACAAGAGCACACACCGCACCCCCAGGGGACCACGAGAAAGAAGGCGCCCCACAGGGGCCGCAGCCAGCATGGAAAAGGCCACCCACACCCAAAGGCGTCCCAGGGCAGGCCACGTGGGATCATGGCGCAGGGCCACCAGATCGAGGAAGCCCCAGACCCCCGCGAAGGCCAGGGAGACCGTCGCGCAGACCCAGCCAGCCGCCAGCCGGTGGCGCGTTCGCCCCGCAAGCAGCGCCAAAAGCAAACACACGCCCCCGGCAATTGCGTTCCGAATCAGGGGGTCCACGCCGCCCTGCCTGCCACCACCGGATTGGACAGCACCCCCACACCCTCCACTTCGACTTCCACCACATCTCCAGGCAGCAGCGGGCCCACCCCCATGGGGGTTCCCGTGGCGATCACGTCCCCGGGGAACAGCGTCATGACCGAGGTGACAAAGTGAACGAGCACCGGCACCGGGAAGATCAGGTCCGAGGTGCGGCCGTCCTGGCGCGTGCTGCCGTTAACCCGACAGGCCACCCTGAGATTCGACGGGTCCAGCCCCGAAACGACCGCGGGGCCCATGGGGCAGAACGTGTCAAACCCCTTGGCCCTTCCGAAGATGCCATCGACCTCCTGGAACGCCCGGGCCGTCACATCATTGATACAGGTGTAGCCCGCGATTACGTCGAGGGCTGCTTGCACGGGCACCGCCGTGCAAGTCTCGCCGATCACCACGCCCAGCTCCGCTTCGTGGTCCACCCGCCCCACGCCGCCAGGAATGTAAATCGGGTCGCCGGGCCCGCAGAGGGCACTCGTGGGCTTGAGAAAGATCCGGGGGGCAGCGGGCATGGCCCTGCCCATTTCCTCCCCATGGCGCCGGTAGTTGGTGGCGACGCCGATGATCTTGGTCGGGGGGGGCAGGTCAAGCATCGAGTCTCTCCGCGAGGGTCTGGGTCACCTCCGCCGGATCGGCGGTGAAGAGCAACATTCCGCGCCAGACCCATTTCTGCCACTGCACGTCGCTGATTCGTCCCTGTGCCACGGCCCAGTGGGTTCGCGGCAACGCCCCGCCATACCCCGCCACCAGCTCATCGAAGAGCACCTCAAATTCTCCTTCGTCCGGGCGAAACCCCGCAAAGAGGGCCACGTGGGATCGAAGCAGGTGGCGCCAGTAGCGCTGTTCATCCGCAGGAGGAGGGCTGTCCCGGCGATCCTGCGCCGTCAAAGCAGGGCCTCTCGGTCCAGCGAATCCCCCCCACAGGTGGTGGATCTTCACGCGTCCCTCCTCGGGCTCGGGAAAGGGCTCCCCCCGCCAGGAGACCCCCGCGTCGACCCCTTCCGCCTCGGCCGCCCGCTCAAAGAGGTCGTCCCAGGCGGACGTGAAGATGATGGGGAAGCGGCGGACCGCGTCACGGTGAAACGCGCCCGGCATCGAGTCCGAGGTTTCAAGGAGGGACTCCAGCTGTGCCACGAGTCCAGCTCTCCCATCTTTTGCCTCTGTCCTTGCAAGTGCCTCCGCCAGGCCAACTCCAGGTCCCCCCAGGAGCCGTGCCAAGGCCCTTTCTCCTGGAAACGCCGGCCCCACGGCCTCTCCGGTGCTTCGGCGTCCGGAGAACAAGAGGCACCTGCGTCCCTCCACCGCCTCCAGCACCTGGACCGGGAGGTTCACTTAAAGCCCATCCCCTCGATCAGCAGCCTGCTTGGCCTGCTCCAGCGCCGCCATGTCTCGGCAGACCGCCCCGACCTGCCCGACCGCGAGACTGGCAGCCCGCGCACCCAGGTCACCACACCGGGCCGGCTCCCACCCCTTCACCCATCCGTACAGATACCCGCCCGCATAGGAGTCCCCGGCCCCCGTGGTGTCCACGCAGTCGGTGGAATGAACCCCAATGCGGACCTCCTCCCCCCGGTGGCGAACGATGGAGCCGTTCTCCCCGAGCTTCACCACCGTGGTTTGGACCCCCACTTTGGCGGCGGCTTCCTCGGCGCGACCCCCAGTCAACGCGGCGGCTTCGTCCGCGTTGAGGAAAGCCAGGCTCGCATGGGTCTCAAGCGCTGCCTTGATTTCGTCTCCGGCTGCCTCCACCACAAAGGGATCCGCCACGTCCAGGGACACGGGAATGCCGGCGGCCTTTGCGGCCTCCATGGCTTCCCAGGCGGCATCCCGCATGGGGCCTCCCAGAAGCAGATACCCGGTCACGTGAAGCACCTTTGCGCCCCGAATGGCGTCCTTGAACTCTCCCACGTGGGGGAGCTCCACCGCCGCACCCAGGTGCGTCACCAGAGTGCGCTCGCCATCCTCGGAGATCATCGACAGGCACTTGCCCGTGTGCTGGCCGCTCGCCACAGCAAGGGCATGGGCCCCACACGCCCCGGTGAGCCGATCGGCGTACAAGCGCCCATAGGCGTCGTCCCCCACCTGCCCGCAAAACACCGCCCGCGCGCCCAGCAGCCCCAGGGTGGCGATGGTGTTGGCACAGGAGCCACCGGTCTGGGTCTCCACCTCCGATGTGTCCATCTGGGCGAACACGGACTCCCACCGATCATGGTCTACCGGGTGCATCCGCCCCCGGGTCAAGCCAAGCTGGCCGAGCAACGCCTCGTCACCCAGTGGAACCAGCGCATCCACCAACGCATTGCCAAGTCCTGCGACATCAATCCCCATGGCTCCTCCGAGGCCACCGACTATCGCGATCCCCCCCTTGCCGCTCCCCCTGTGCGAGTCTCAGCAGGTGACCGCCGAAAAACCTCCCCGCAGTGCATGGCCCCTCGCGGGCATTGCGGTCAGCTCGGTCATGACCTTTTGGTTTGTGCGAGACATCCAGTGGGACCAAATCGGCTCCCCTCTGTTTTCCGTCGGGAAGGTCGCGGTGGCAGCCTCAGCGGTGCTGTTGCTCGTGGAATTCTGGCTCCGCGCCTTTCGATGGAAGGTGGTCCTTACGCCGGCGGCACCGGATGCGCGCGTGCGGGATCTGTTCGTGGCATCGTTGGTTGGCGCTGCCGGCAACACGCTGCTCCCCATGCGGGCGGGAGAGATCGGTCGTGCGCTCGTAGCCCATCGCCGCTGCGGGGTGGGTCTCGCCACAGTCTTGGCCACCAATGTCATGGAGCGGGTCACAGACCTGTTCGGGCTGGTGGCCGTGCTGGTGGCCATGGTGTTGCTCCTTCCTGACCAGCTTGGGGGTTCAGGGGCGGAGCAGACCCTGGTGAACAACCTCCAGCTCTACGGAGGGGTGCTGGGCATTGGGGCCCTGGTAGCCATGTCCCTCTTTTTTGCCCTGACCCGGGTGCCAGATCGCGCCCGTACTTTGGGGGCCTGGGCGCTAAAGGGCGCCCCCGAGGCGGTCCGAGCCCGCCTGCTCTCCCTGCTGGATGCGTGCCTGGCGGGCTTCGCCTCAGCGGGGGATGTGGCCCTTCTGCGCAGTTCTCTCGGCTTCTCCCTGGTGCTCTGGTTCAACGGGTCTTTTGCGATCTTCCTCTTGTTCAAGGCCTTCTCCCTGGACCTTCCCTACGCAGCCGCGTGCTTCACCACCGTGGCGATCGCCCTGACAGTGCTGCTGCCCCAGGCGCCGGGGTTCTTTGGCGTTTTTCACGTGGCCATTGAGAAGACCCTGGTGCTCTGGCAGATCCCGGAGGCCTCGGCCGAGGCCTTTGCCATTGTCTTCTGGGCGGTCTCCTTCGTGCCGGTCACGGCCTTGGGGCTCCTGGCCATCTGGAAGGAGGGCATCCGCCTGGGGGCCCTTCGGGACTCTGCCCACCGGGGATGATAGACGGCGCCCGGAGGTTCCATGCGCCCATCCGCACTTCTCATCCCCCTTGTGGTGGGGATCGCCGCCTGCACCGGGGGCGCCGACGCCAAGGATGCCCACGCGGACGACTCGGCCCAGGACACCGCCGGCGACACGGGGCCGGCGCCCGATCCCGATCCGATGGTCACCGGCAACCTCGACACCCGGGACGGTGTGCACGCAGGCGCCGTGAGCCTGGTGCGGGCCTTCTCCTTCTACAACGACACCGCCACCCTGCTCTACGGATCCTCCAACCCGGACGCCACCTGCGACGCCGTCGCTGTGGCCCTGGGCGTGGAGGGTGACTACGATCCCAACGACCTGTTTCTGCCCGGCCACTGCAACATTGATCTGCAGCTGACCTCAGGCCCCCCCCTGGAGACCTACGACCTCCAAACGGACCTGGGAGCCATCGTCCGCGCCCGGTGCGCCTATGGGGACGGGGAGTGGGAGTACAAGAATGGAACCCAGGGAATGGGTTGGTACTGGTCCGGCGACCTGTTCACCCCCAGCGCCTGGAAGGGCACCTTCTCCATTGCCATTCAAGACGAGGCGTCCCGGGGACTGGACGTGGAGATGAACCTCAAGGAGTGGCGGGGGACCTTTCCGCATGATCCGGCTGACACGGACGAGCACCTCGCGTCCGGGCGGATTGAGGGGACGCTGAGCACGGTCAATTGCGGGGCGTTTTCAGAGACGGCTTGGTTTTAGGCCGGATCAAGGCCCCTCGGTCACCGAAAGCACCAGGGGCTTTCGGCTTCGCAGCACCTTCAGCTCCAGGGAACGGGACGCGACCACCTTCTCCACCGCCCCGGCCAGGTTCTCGGAACCCCGTACATCCACGCCATTGACCTCCACCAGCACGTCCGCGGGGCGCAGGCCGCAGCTGGCGAGGAGGCTGCCCCGGGCGGTGCGCACCAGGCGCCAGCCAGAGGGTTCTTCCACGGACCCATGGGGGATCCACTTTCCCTGGCTTACCACCGCGTCGAGATCTCCGAGGAGCTCCTCTGCCCCCTTCGAGCTGATCCGAAACGCCTGGGCAGCCAAAGTGGATCCGGGCAAGGGGCCGGTGCAGCGGGCCTCCACGCGGGTGTGGGCAGACTCCATCGCTGCATCCAGGCGCTCCAGGGAGGCGGTTCGCCGCTTTCGCTGGTCCAACTCCGCCTCCAGGTCGGAAATGGTGGCCCGGGCCTCAGCCAGCTCGCCTTCCAATGTCTCCACCCGAGCTGCATCCCCACAGGCCAACAACAACCACCACATGTTCAACGCTCCTGCCGGTTCTTCGTAGCCCGTATCCCGCCCCGATTACACTGCACCCGTGGATCGACCCGGCTGGAAACACGCAGCGCTCCTGGCAAGTGCCTGGGCCCTCTTGCCCGCCCTGCCCGCGCTGGCCCAGGGACAGCTCCTGGGCCATGGGCTGACGGACCTCTATCCATCGGTCTGGGGCCTGCACTGGTTTGCAGGGCAGCAGCCCGGTCTTCCCACCCACTGTGATGCCCTGGGCGCGCCGACGGGGATGCCGTTCTACTACAGCAGTCCCCTCCACGGGTGGCTGGCCTGGCCGCTGCTGCCAGTGCTGGGACTTTCCAAGACCTGGAATGTGCTCACGATCAGTGCGCGCCTGGCCACGGTGCTGTGTGCATTCGGTGCTGCGCGAGCTTGGGGCCTGCGGGGGGTGCCAGCGCTCTTGGCGGCCTCTGTGTATGGGGCGGCCCCGTTCTTTCATGGCTACTCGGTGGAGGGACTGGTGGAGGGCCAGGACGGCTGGGCGCTGGCCCTCTGGATCTGGGCGGTGGGGGAACGCCGGCGGCTCCCCTCGATGATCGCCCTGGGGGTCTGCCTTTGGAGCAGCTGGTACCTGGGCGCCACCGCCTGTGTCCTGGCGGTGTGCCTGGGACGCCGCGGGTGGTGGAGCCTTCCCGGGGTGCTGCTCGCTCTGCCGGGGATTGTGGCGTTTTCTGGGGCCTTCCCAGGAGGAGAACCGTTGTCAGACGAGGTTCGACTGGCCATGGGCACCGCTCTCCGGGGTTGGACGCCGGGGATCACCGAGGGATTGCAACCCTTTGCAAAGACCTCCTGGATTGGGTTCGCAGCCCCCCTCCTCGCCCTGCTGGCGGCCAGGGAGCACCGCCGGGCAGCGGGCCTCTTTCTGGGACTATGGGTGCTATCCACCGGTTGGGGTCCCTGGTACCAACTGCCCCCCCTGTCCGAGATGCGGTTTCCCTACCGTTTCCACGCGGGCACCTTGGCGGTGCTCGCCTATCTTGCCGCCAAAGGGGCGACGCAACAGGGCCCATGGGTTCGCTGGTTGCCGTGGGTCATTCCCTTGGAGGGGCTGCTCTTGTCGCCGATTGAGCCCATCCTCCCAGGGGCTCCGGCGGACCTTCCACAGATCTACCGGGCCGTAGAGCCCGGCGTGCTGCTGGAGATCCCCGGCCCCCTCGCCTTTCCACCCGGCCAGGAGAACCCCTCTCGCCCCCGGTCCAGGTGGTGGCTCTTTGGCCAGACGGTCCACGGCGCATCCAGCCCCTGGAGGCCCGACTTCAACAGTGTGGGGGTGATACAGAGGGAGGAGAAGTGGCTCGACACGGTCCGCGCCCTGGACCCCGCAGCGGGGGAGCCACCCCCTGAAGACTTGCACGTCCCAGGGCAAATCCGCCAGGTCCTTTTGCACAGGCCGGGCCTGGGAACGGGCTTTGAAAGGGCAGATTCCCTGCTTCAAGCCGACGGATTCAGCGCCGCCCAGGAGACTCCGAACCAGCGCCTGTACACGCGCCCTTGAAAGGGGGTGTACACCCGTTAAGGGCGCTGGGAATGGGGCGTGAATGTCTTCCTGGATTGTCGTAGGGCTCTTCCTCGCACTGGCAGCGGCGATCGCCTTTGGGTCGCTGCTGGGCGCGTGGTTGCTGAGGGTCCGTGCCCGGAGACCCGTCGAGCCCGTGCGGGGGTCCACCTACGAGTGCGGCGAGGAACCCGAGGGCCTGGCCTGGGTGCGGTTCCATCCCCGGTACTACGTGGTGGCGCTTCTGTTTGTCCTTTTTGATGTGGAAGCGGCCTTCTTGCTGCCGTGGGCCTTGAACTTGAAAGGGCTGGGACCGTTGGCGCTGATCGACATGGCGATCTTTTTGGGGATCCTGCTGCTCGGCTGGCTTTACGCACTCCGAAAAGGGGCGCTGAAATGGCAGTAGACGAGACCGGGCGCACCTACGAGCATCCCCTCTACCAGCACGTGGAGCACATGCCTGGGGTGAGTATCGCCATGGGACGTGTGGACCAGCTGCTCACCTGGGGCACCGCCAACAGCTTGTGGGTCTTTCCCATGGCCACCTCCTGCTGCGGCATCGAGTTCATGGCCGCCGCTTGCAGCCGTTTTGACATGGACCGCATCGGCACCGTGGCCCGGGGCACCCCCCGCCAGTGCGACGTCATGGTCATCGCCGGCACCATCACCGTCAAGATGGCCCCACGGGTCAAGCGCCTGTGGGACCAGATGCCCGAGCCCAAGTGGGCCATCGCCATGGGCTCTTGCGCGATTTCTGGCGACTTTTACCGGGACATCTACTCGGTGGTCCCAGGGGTCGACACGTTCATGCCGGTCGATGTCTACGTGCCCGGCTGTCCCCCCAACCCCGACGCATTGTTGAACGGATTTCGCCACCTTCAGGAGAAGATCGAGGCCCAGCGCCAGGGGGAGTGGGTCGAGCCTGCGGTGCGCCCCGACCTCTATGGTTTCCGCCGCCCCGAGATCGGGCGTCTCCAGGACGAGGATCGAGACGCAGCCGTGGACCGGGATCAGCTCGAGCGGGTGGTGAACATGGGCTTTGGCGGGGAAGCCGTCCGGGCCGGCGCCCACGGGGAGGAGGAGTGATTCCCCAAGATGCAACTGCGCTCATGGCTGATCGATTCGGCTTTCAGGACGTGGATCCCGAGAACGGCCCCTGGGTGCCCCGCGAGGCGGTGGTCGCCCTGGCCCGCGCCTTGAGGGATGAGCTTGGTTTCCGCTTCTTCGTGTACTGCGCAGCCGTCCATTACCTGGCTGTGGAGGACGAAGAGAATCCAGAAGACGAACACATCGTGGTGGCCTATCGCCTGCGCCGCCTGGGCCCCGGCACCGAGAGCGTAGGATTCCAGGTGCGCGTGCCCATGGGAGAGTCCACCCCATCTTTGGTGTCGGTGTTCGCCGGGGCCGACTGGCAGGAGCGGGAGCAGTACGACCTGGTGGGCGTGGTCTTTGCCGGCCACCCGGACCTGCGCCGCATCATGATGCCGGAAGACTGGCCCGGTCATCCCCTGCGGCGGGACTACGCCATTGAAACCCGGCACCACCCATGGAGATGATTCCCCGCGCGGACCCGTACCTGGATCCGGACTCCCACGACCCGGAGGGAGACCTCCTCGTCCTGAACCTGGGACCTCAGCACCCTTCCACCCACGGGGTCTTGCGGGTGAAGCTGTGGCTGGATGGGGAGGTCTGCATCAAGGCGGTCCCCTACCTGGGCTACCTGCACCGGGGGGTCGAGAAGCTCTGCGAGAAGCTCACCTACGTGCAGGTGACGCCGATCATCGACAAGAATGACTACGTCGCGCCCATGACCAATGAGCTCGCCATCAACATGGCTTTTGAGAAGCTCGTCGGCGCCGAGGTTCCGCCACGGGCCCAGGTCATGCGCACCATCCACTCGGAGCTTCAGCGCATCGCCTCTCACCTGTTGTGGCTGGGAACGTTCTGTCTCGACATGGGTGGGGCCCTCGGGGGCGGCGCGACCTCGTTCATGCACACCTTCCGGGAGCGGGAGCTTATCCTCGACGTCTTCGAGGAGCTGACCGGCTGTCGATTCCACTACAACCACCACACGGTGGGAGGGCTTCGCCACGACATCCCTGCGGGCTGGGACCAAATGGTCAAGAAGGTCCTCGACATCATTGAGACCCGCTGCCACGAGTACGAGGGCATGCTGGTCGAGAACCCGGTCTTCATCGCCCGGACCCGGGGGGTGGGCGTGGTGGACCCGGATCTCGCGGTGGAGCTTGGAGTGAGCGGGCCCAATCTGCGGGCGAGCGGCGTGGACCACGACCTCCGGCGGGATGCGCCCTACGCCGCCTACGACCGGCTCGAGGTCAACGTCATCACCGCTTTGGAGGGCGACTGCTACGCCCGGTACCAGGTGCGGCTCGCAGAAATGCGCGAGTCCATTCGGCTTGTGCGCTGCCTGCTGGACGACATTCCAGAAGGGCCCATCTGCGGGCTGAAGCCCGTGAAGCTTCCCGGCGCCGTCAAGTGCCCGGAGACCGCCACGGTCTACTCGGCCATCGAGTCTCCCCGCGGTGAGCTCGGAACCTGGGTCGTGGGCACCAAGAAGAGCCCCAACCCCTACCGGTGCAAGATCCGCCCCCCCAGCCTGCACTCCCTGGCGCTCTTGCCGTACATGTGTCCGGGCAACAACCTCTCGGACATCATCGTGATCCTGGGCAGCCTGGACCCGATCCTGGGGGAGGTCGACCGCTGATGACACCGGACCTCGCCACCAACACCACCTGGCTCGAAACGGCCCTGCCGTTGATCGTGGGGTTCGTGATCCTGAATGCTGCCTTGGTCACAGTGACCTGGGCCATCTGGTACGAGCGGAAGTTCGCGGGCGCCATGCAGAACCGCCCAGGACCCACGGAGGTGGGCCCCTTCGGCCTGCTCCAACCTGTGGCCGACATCGTCAAGATGCTGCAGAAGGAGGACATCGTCCCGGACAAGGCGGACCGGGCCTTGTTCAACCTCGCCCCCCCCCTCACCGTCATCCTGGTGCTCGGGATCCTGGCCGTGATTCCCTTTGGTTCCTGGGTTGTGGCCGACCTGGACATCGGGCTGGTCTTCGCCCTGGCCATGGGGTCACTTCTCGTGGTCCCCGTATGGATGGCAGGATGGGCCTCCAACAACAAGTATGCCCTCCTGGGGGCCATGCGGTCCGCCGCCCAGGCCATCTCGTACGAGATTCCCCTGCTGTTGTGTGCCATGGTCCCAGTCATTTTGGCGGGCAGCTTCAACCTGGGGGACATTCAACAAGCCCAGGTGGGCATGAGGTGGTTTGCGCTCTGGCCTCCAGGCCCGGGCTTCTTCGCCTTTCTCCTGTTCTTCCTGTGCTCCCTGGCGGAGGCGAACCGCATTCCCTTCGACATTCCCGAAGCGGAGTCGGAGCTGGTGGCGGGAATCACCACCGAGTACACGGGCATGAAGTTCGGTCTGTTCTACCTGGCCGAGTACCTGCACACCCTGATCGCTTCGGCCCTCGCGGCCGTGGTGTTTCTGGGCGGTGCCGACTCTCCCTTTGTCGCTGCGCCCGGGGCCTTCTTGGGCGCCGGCGCCCAGTGGATGATCGCCAAAACGCTGTTCCTGTTTGGGGGAATCTTCTGGGTCCGTTGGAGCATTCTTCGCTACCGACAGGACCAGCTTCTTCGCATCTGCTGGGTCTGGTTTCTCCCTATCAGCCTGTGTCTCGTGGCGGCGGCGGCCCTGTGGGTGGGCCTGGGCTGGGGAGGCTGAATGGTGGTCCCCGTCCTGCGCACCCTGGGCATTGCCCTGGGCAACATCTTCCGTGCGAAGACCACTGAGCCCTTGCCCTGGAAGGGCGATCGGCCGCGCTCGGCCCGCATGCGCTCCACCTTCGCCCTGGTCCACGACGACAAGGGAGAAGAGGCCTGCATCGGCTGCAAGATGTGCGAGAAGATCTGTCCGTCCGACGTGATTTCCGTGGAGGCTGGGGGCCGAAAAGAGAGCCCTGTCACCGGTAAGAAGCGCGGCTATTGCGATGACTTCACCCTGGATTTGAACGCTTGCATCGTCTGCGAGCTGTGCGTGCAGGTCTGTCCCACGGACGCCATTCTCATGCTTTCTGTGCCCGAGAAGGTGTCCTACTCCCGGGAGGGGCTTGTCCTCACCATGGACAAGCTCTACGCAAACGAGGAGCTGAACCGGGCCACCTGGGCCACCGGAACGATATTGATAGAGGAACAGAACCCCAAGCGAGGGTTGCCCAAGCCCCCTCCCCCGCCTCCGACTCCCCCCGCCGCCCCCAGCCCATCGGAAGGCACCTCATGATCGGTTTCTCCGCCACCGCTTTCCTGATGCTGGGGGCCGCCACCATGGTGGTGCGGAGCACCGATCTGGTGCGCGCGGTGCTCTGGCTCGCCGCGACCCTGGTGATGACGGCGGTGGCCTATCTCCAGCTGCAGGCCGACCTCCTGGCGGGCTTGCAGGTGCTCCTCTACACCGGTGGCATCGTTACCTTGATGCTCTTCGCCGTCCTCCTGACCTGGGAAAAGGAGGACGGGGTGCCCACCGCAAGCATTGTTGGCAAGGCGCGGGGTGCCCTGTGTGCCCTTGCGTTCTTTACGCCGGTGGCGGTGGCCATTGTTGGCGCTGATCTGCCGTTGCAGGAGCGGGTGTTGAACGGCTCCGAGAGCGCCGAGCTGGGCGCGCTCTTTCTGACCCGCCACGTGCTCGCCTTTGAGGCGCTCTCCGTGTTGCTCCTCGCCGTGATGATTGGCGCCATTGTCCTGTCCCGCCGGAGCGACCCGTCGTGAACAGTCTTCAGCTCTGGCTCCTGCTGTCGGCCGCCCTCTTTTCGGTGGGTCTCTACGGTCTTCTGACCCGGCGCCACGCCATCGCGATGCTCCTGTCCATGGAGCTGATGCTCAACGCCGTGAACCTGAACGTGGTGGCATTTGCCTTTGCCCGGGGAGACCTCACGGGCCAGGTCATCGCCCTCTTCGCCATGGCCCTGACCGTGGCAGAGGTCGCCGTGGGCCTGGCCTTGTTGATCCAACTCTCTCGTACCCGACGCAGCCTTCAGGTGGACCGCGCCACGGAGCTCTCCACGTGAGCCCGAACACCCTCTGTGCACTGCTCCTCGGCGCTCCGCTGGCAGCCTTCCTGTTGCTGGCGGTGGTGCCTCCGCTACGACGATGGGACCACCTTCCTGCCTTTCTGGTCTGTGGGGCCAGCACCGTGTCCCTGGTCGCAGCCGCGGCCCTCATGAAGCTCCAGGTGGGCAGCGAGATCCCGGTGGCCAACTGGAGCGTGCGCTGGATGCCCATCGGCGGCGAGACCGCGGTGGAGGTGGGCTGGTTCGTGGATGGAGTCGCGGCACCGATGTTGTTTGTGGTGGGGCTGGTGGCACTCTGTGTCCAGGTCTATTCCGTGGGGTACCTGGACGAGGAGTCTGCTGCGGGAAAGGGGCGCTATTTCACCTACCACGCCCTGTTTGTGGTGGTCATGCAGGCCCTGGTGCTGGCGCCCAACCTGCTGCAGCTCTTCATGGGCTGGGAGCTGGTGGGGCTTTGTTCCTACCTCTTGATTGGCTTCTGGTGGAGGAAGCCAGAGGCCGGAAAGGCCGCGGTCAAGGCCTTCTGGGTCACAAAGCTGGCCGACGGAGGGCTCTTGTTGGGGCTCGTGGTATTGGCCACAGCAAGCGGTGGTTTTGACTGGAGCCCCGCCGGAATGGACCAGCGCACCCTGACCGCGATCTCCCTGCTGCTGTTCATGGGTGTGATGGGCAAGAGCGCCCAGGTCCCTCTCCACATCTGGCTGCCCGACGCAATGCAGGGGCCCACGCCTGTGTCTGCACTCCTGCACGCTGCCACGATGGTGGCGGCTGGGGTCTATTTGGTGGTGCGAGGCTGGCCCTTGTTTGAGGCCGCTCCCGTCACCCTGGAGGTGCTCTGCTGGGTAGGCGGAGTCACGGCCTTCACCGCCGCTTGCCTGGCGATGCTCCAGGATGATGTGAAGAAGATGCTGGCCTACTCCACCTGCTCCCAGCTGGGGTACATGGTGGCGGCCCTGGGGGCAGGGGGAATGGTGGGTGCCTACTTCCACCTGGGGACACACGCCTTCTTCAAGGCCCTGCTCTTTCTCTGTGCCGGGTCGGTCATTCACGCCACAGGCACCAACTCCATGCGTGAGATGGGAGGACTTTCCCGTCCCATGCGCTGGACCGCCGGACTCTACATCATTGGGGCCCTGGCCCTGGCTGGGATCTTTCCCCTCTCTGGTTTCTACTCCAAGGACCTGGTGCTTGAGGCACTGCACCACGGGCACAAGTGGGTGCCGTTGGGCCTGTGCCTGGTGACCGTGGCCCTGACCGCTGCGTACATGTGGCGCTCCGCCTTGCTGATCTTTGCGGGTGAGTCCCGAGGCCCTGGAGGGCATGCCCATGAATCCGGCCTGGCCATGATGATGCCCATGGTGGTGTTGGCGATTGGGTCCATCGTGGCTGGAAAGGCCTTTGTGGACGTCTTCCACGTGCTCGTGACCGGACATCCGGCCCACTTCCACTTCACCTCTCTTGGAGGCCTCGGTCTCGGCCTGGCCTTTCTTGGAATGGGCGCCGGGTGGTGGTCCTGGAAGGGCGGATCTGTCGGTGCGCTCTCCTCTTTGTGCGCCTGGGTCCACAAGGGACCCGTGGACCGAATCTGGGTGCAAGCCTACCGACAGGCGCTGCTTGGCTTTGCCGCAGTGGTCGCATGGATCGATCGCTACGTGGTGGACGGCTTGATCAACGCCGTGGGCTGGGCCATGCTCCGCAACGGGACCGTCGCCGGCCGCCTCCAAACCAGCCGCATCGACCAATACCTCATGGCCGTCGCCATGGGGGCGATCGCCTTTGCCGTCTTCAGCGCGATGGGAGCCTAGATGGGACTCCTCTCCGTCATCATTCTGGCGCCCCTGTTGGCTGCGGTGGTGTTGCTGGTCGTGCCGAACCGCTCCCGGGGGGCGGTGCGCCTGGTCAGCTTGTTGGGAGCCACCGTCAGTCTGGTGGGCTCCATCAAGGTGGCGTTGCGCTATGACCTCGCCGTCGGCGGGGTGCAGATGCGGGAGAACCTGCCCCTGCTCCCGGACCTTGGAATCGCCTGGAAGCTCGGCGTGGATGGCTGGGGCGTGAGCCTCCTTCTGCTCACAGCCATCATTATCTTCGCGGGCGTCTGGGCTTCCTGGACCATGAAGGATCGGGAGAAGGAATTCTTCATCCTGCTTTTGGTGCTTGTGGCCGGGGTCTTTGGGGTCTTCGTCTCCCTGGATTTGTTCGTTTTCTTTCTGTTCTACGAGATCGCGGTCCTGCCCATGTACCTTCTGATCGGTGTCTGGGGTTCCAGCAAAGCCGTGAAAAAGGCGGGCCCCCTTGCCAAGGTGCTGGAGCCCTTTGATTTGGGGGGGCGCCAGTACGCCGCCATGAAGCTGACCCTGATGCTCATGGGAGGCTCCGCGTTGATTCTCGCGTCCTTTTTGGCCATGGTCCTGCACACCGGCGTGGGCACCTGGGACCTGGAGGTCATCCAGGTGACCGCCTACCCGGCCGCGCTTCAGAAATTGCTGTTTCCCTTTCTCTGGATCGGCTTCGGCACTCTGGCTGGCGTGTTTCCCTGGCACACCTGGTCTCCCGACGGCCACGCGTCGGCGCCGACCGCAGTGTCCATGCTGCACGCCGGCGTGCTCATGAAGCTCGGGGCCTTTGGCGTGATCCGGGTCGCCATGATCTGCCTGCCCGAGGGCGCCGCCTTCTGGGCGTTTGCCGTGGGGACGGTCGCGGTGATCAACGTGGTCTGGGGCGCCCTTTCCGCCATGGGCCAGACCGACCTCAAGTACGTGATCGCCTACTCCTCTGTGTCCCATATGGGCATCGTCATGCTGGGGGCCGCGACGCTGCAGGTAGACGGCTGGAATGGGGCCATCTTCCAGATGTTTGCCCATGGGGTCATGACTGGTCTCTTTTTCGCCTTGGTGGGGCTGGTCTATGAGCGGGCCCACAGCCGGGAGATCTTTGAGATGGGGGGCTTTGCGGCCCGCATGCCGGCGGTGGCGGTCTTCTTCACCATTGGCGGGCTCTCCTCCCTTGGATTGCCAGGAACCGCCGGCTTTGCTGCGGAGTTGTTGGTCTTTCTGGGGGCGTGGAAGACGGTCTGGTGGTGGGCCATTCCAGCCATCGCCGGGGCGATCTTCACGGCGGTCTACGTGTTGCGGGCCACCCGGGCGATCTTCTGGGGGCCGCCAGCGGAACTACCCTATCCAGACGTGCGGGATGCCCAGGGATGCGAGTGGGTGGCGCCCATTCTCCTGGTGGCCTGCATCCTGCTCTTTGGCCTCGCCCCGGACCTCCTGCTCCAGTACATCGACCCCATGACCCTGGAGTTCCTTGGCCCCCTGGGGGATCGTATCGCTGACTCCACCGCCGGGGTGACACCATGACGCCCCTGAAGAACAACGAGACGTATCTCGCGGACCTGGTGTCAGGACTCGGCGCGATCTCCCTGGAGCTGGGGCTGCTCGCAGTTGCGCTGCTCGTGCTGGTGGCGGACCTGCTGCTCGGCGCCCAGGAGAAGCGGGGCCTGGGTCCTCTGGCTGCCGTCGGCGTCGCGGCGTTGCTTGGCGCCAGCTTTTTCCTGCCCGGCCTGGACAGCGGAGAGTTCGCCGGCGCCTATGTCTCGGACTCCGCGGGGCTCTACTTCAAGCAGGTGCTTCTGCTTGCGGGGCTGATCGCAATTCTCGGCTCCGTGGACCATGTGGACCGGTTTTTCCCCTCCCGACAGGGGGAGCACTACCTTCTGCTTCTCTTTTCCCTCACGGGTATGCTGCTTCTTACCGGGGCACAGGATGCCCTCGCGTGGATTGTCGCCTTTGAGCTGGCGGGTATGCCCTTGTACGTACTGGCCGCCCTGCACAAAACCGGAAGGGGCACCGAGGCCGGCATCAAGGTCTACCTGACAGGCGCCGCCTCCACGGCCTTCACCCTCTACGGATTCACTTTGATCTGGGGACTCGCCGGGGACACCTCCTTTGCCACCCTCTCATCGGTTCCCTCCCAGCCCTTGTTCGCCCTGGGTATTGTCATGGTCTTGGCGGGCGTGGGATTCAAAATCGGGGCGGTTCCGTTTCACCTGTGGATGGCGGACACCTACCAGGGCGCTCCTGCACCCACGGTGGCTTTCCTCTCGGTGGCCCCCAAGATCGCCTTGTTTGCGGGGCTGGTGCGCCTCCTGGTGGAGGGGCTTCTTCCCATGGGGGCCATCTGGCGGTCGGCGTTGATCGCACTGGCCATTGTCACCCTGGTACAAGGCAATTTCAGCGCGCTTCCACAGCGGGACACCCGGCGCCTTCTTGCACTGTCCGGTGTCGGGCACATGGGGTTGCTTCTCGTAGCCCTGGCTGCAGCGACACCCGAGAGCCTGGGCACCCTGACTTTCTACTGCCTGGCCTATGTGGTCTCCAACATGGGGGCCTTTCTCGTGGTGGGCGTGATCACAGACAATGGCGGAAGCGGCTCCCTGGACGGCTTGAAGGGGCTCGCTACCCGGGCCCCGGGCGTCGCCATGTGCATGCTTCTCTTTCTGTTGTCCCTCGGGGGGATTCCCTTTGTCGCCGGATTCTGGGCCAAGGTGCTTGTGTTCTGGGCCGCGTGGAAGGCTGGCTTCTCGTTTCTCGTCATCCTGGGGGCACTTCTCACGGTGCTGGCCTTGTTCTACTACCTGAAGGTGGCACGGTCGATCTACATTGAGGACGCCGAGGAGAACACCCCCATCTCCCTGGCCCCGTCCACACAGCTTGCGCTGGGAATCTGCGCGGTGGCGGTCGTGGGGATCGGCGTCGTGCCGGGTTGGTTTATCCAGCCGGCCATGGACGCAGCCGCCCTCTTGCTTCCCTGATCAGGGAAGGCGCCCCCGCACCACCAGGTGCCGGTCCGAGGTGGTGATCACTCGCAGCTTCGAGAGTCCGGCCACGGCAAGCTGCTCCAAGACCTCCTCCCCGGTGTAGGCCGCCAGCAAGGAGTTGAAGAAGTCCGATCGAAGCACCTCGGGTTCCTCGCCACAGTACTCACGCACCAGGGCCTGAGCCCCTTCCCGCGTGACCGGGCGCCGCAAGTCCATGATGTAGACCGCACAACCCGCCCCTCCCACCTGCTTCACCGTCTCCCACAGCACCTGGGGGTCCTCCAGGTGATGAAGAAGGGAGTTGGAGAACACAAGATCCACCCCGGAGACCGGCAGTGCGGAAACCGGCAGCAGACACTGACTGAACTGGACACGCCCCTCCAGCCCTGCGGACCGGGTCTGTGCTCGGGCATGCTCCAACATGTTGCGGCCGCCGTCGATTCCGTGGACGGTCCAGTCCCGCAGTGCGCTCGCCACCCGTCGGGTGATGTCTCCTGGGCCACACCCCAGGTCCACTGCACTGCCCGGCGATACAGCCGCCAACCAAGCCACCAACGAGTCGGTGAATGCCTGGTGGGGCGCCTCGAAATCGGCGTGGGCATAGGCCCGGACCTGCTTTTCGCTGTCCATCAATTCGGGCTCGGGAATGCGCTCCATCATGGTTCAGGCCGCCTCTCTCCAGGAGGCATGAAGTATGGCAGCGAATGACCTGGAATGCGAGGTCCAGGTGCGGTGCCCGCCCGGCACCCGCTGCAGAAAGACGACCGACTCACTCTTCATGGAGAAGATCCAGGTGGTCCAGAAGCCAGACCTCCAGATCACCCACCACCCCCTCGAGCGGACCCATCTGGCGTAGAACCCCGGCAGGCCCTGTCGCCCTGAGATCGACCCGGTCGCCGCGGATGCCTCCGCGAATGGACAGGTCGACTTGCCAGCTCCCCACCGCCCCCCGGCTCCTGACCCGGGGCCCAAAGCCAGGGGGCAGACGAGACAGCCCGAAGCGCTCCTCCACACGGGAGAGCGCATCTCCGGCCCGGTCCTCCAGGGACAGGCGCCACAGTGAGTTCTGTGCGTAGAGCAGCCACAGCATGGCCAGTCCCACCAAAAGGCCCGTGAGAATCCCTCCGATCATGGCCTGATCGATGTAGGAGCCGATTCCTTCCACCCTGCGCCCCACTTCTACAGGTAGTAGTGAATCCCGATCTGCCCGTCCATGGCCCAGCTGGGAGAGAAGGCCGGCAGCTCCATCAGGTAGAAGGTCGGAACAATCTCGATATAGAGATCAAGGGGGAGATCAGGCACCACCAGGGAGGCCCCCACCACCCAACGGGGGCCCAGGGCGACAGCGGAGGTGGTCTGCAGGTCCGCATCGACTTTGAGTCCAGCACCCATGTAGATCGGCAGCGAAAACAACGCATCCGGCACCTCCACGGGACGAAAAGAAACCACGTAGTCGACCGTCAAGGAGACCGACCGGTGCTCGCCAAGATCCCCACCGAATCCGGCTTGTACCGCGGTCCAATCACCCAACCAATACTTGGCAACAGCCCCTGTCGGAGCGCCGAGGCCCATCCCCACTCCCAGCTCACCGCCCACCCGCTCCTGGTTGACGAATGCCGCATCGCCCGAGGAGGCAATGGGCGTCTGCGCCAGTGCGCCCCCTGTCCACAGGAAAGCCCAGAGAACGGAGCCTACAGCAATCACAGCGCCTCCTGTCGGGCCACTCGAAAGGGAACGGGAGGAGGGTACGCGGTACAGGGTTCGAACCTGTGACCTCTGGTTCCGGAAACCAGCGCTCTATCCAGCTGAGCTAACCGCGCGTGGACTTGGATGTCCCCATCCTCTCGGCCGACCCGCCCGAACTCGGCCGGGTGGCATGGCTTGAACTTGGTATGCCCTGTCCGCAGGGTCGTGTCAACCCCGGGCGGAGGCCCCTTCCACCCAGGACCGCATGGCAGGCAGAGTCTCTACAAACCAAGCCTCCGAACACCGCTCCCGGGCGAATTTCCGAAGGAGAGCGCGGACCAGGAAATGCAATTCCTCGTAGAAGAACATGCGGTCGTACAACACGGACTCCTCGTCCCCATCGCCTGCCGGCGGCAGTTTGGCCCCCTTCACCTCAAGACTCGGGCCGCTCAACGTGACCAGGTACTCGCGCTCCTCGCGTCGAAAGCCAAGACGAAGCTCTCGGACGAGCTTTCCTCCCGCAAGGGCGGCGCGGGCCTCAAGGGTGTGCCCAGGGTTGTCACCGGTGAGCACCGTGCGAGGACGATCTTCCTCCGGGCTGCGAAAGGAGATCCGCTCGTCGACCCAGACGTCGACTGCGCCATCGTCCAGAGCCAGTGTGCCCAGGTCGCGTTCCGTGGCAAACCAGAGCCATCCAAGGAACTCCGCGCCCAGGTGGGGTAGAGGGGTGGTTTCATCCGACATGGGGGCGTTCCTCCTCTGCGGTTGTGCGGGTGACCACCGTGGCGCCCGAGGTCTCCAGCCCACGAACGAGTGCGGGATCCTCCAGCCAATCCAAGGGGTTGTCCGGATGGAGCTCAAGTCCAAAGGTCTGAAAGAACTCACGGGTAAAGAGGGTGTTGATTCGCTCGGAAAAGGAGCCAAACAACAGCCATCCTTCCCCCAGGTGCCACAACACCTCAAAAGTGCGAGGCCGGGCAAGGGACTGGCGCAAGAGCCGATCCTCCGCCTGGTCACGGAGATCCCCCTTGACACTCCGGGGACAAGGTGAACGGCCGTTTTCCTGGCACCAGGCCTCAGCAGCCTGTTCCACGTGGGCTCGCAAAAGTGCGGGAGGCACCACCTTTTTGTCGATCCTCAGGCTGAAATGCCCGTAGGGCTCCCTCAACCAGGACTCAAGACACGTGAAGTCCGCAAGGAGAAGGTTCTCGGCGTGGACCCATCCAAGGGTCTCCTCCCGGCGAACAGCGCTCGCCGGCTCATGGAATCCGTGCCGCGTAAGCGCATCAGACCACTGCACTTTTGCCCCCGAAGGAGCCTCTCCCACCACGCGATACCGCCGTGCGCCCAGCGCACCTTTCAAGAATCCCATTGTGCCTCCGAGAGGCTCCATATCCCGGCACCCCCCACCTGCCAGACCCATGGTTCAAATCCCTCCCAGACACACCCCAACCACCCGGTTCCTTCCTGCTTCCTTGGCCTCGTAGAGGCAGTTGTCAGCCGCCTCCACAATGCGACTGGCCCCCCCGGCCGGCGAGTCGTCGTCCAGGTCCGGCTGGCCAATCTCCCCAACCGCAAAACCCACGGAAGCCGTGACCTTGATGCCAGAGGCCTTTGTCCCCTCGAAGGTAAGCGCCTCAATGGCTGCCCGCACCTCCTCCGAGATGCGGGTCGCGGCCTGCAGGGGACATCCAGGCAGGGCGATCAAGAACTCCTCTCCGCCCCAACGACCCACCACATCGTGGCGCCTGCGGCTGGCGCCAAGGCACCGTCCCACGAAGGCGAGGACCTGGTCACCCGCAAGATGACCGTAGCTGTCGTTCACCTTCTTGAAATGGTCGATGTCCACCATCAACACGGTAAGCGGCTCCCCGTCGTTCTCAGAGAGAGCAGCGGCCTCCCTCAGCCGGATTTCAATGGCACGTCGGTTGAACACCCCGGTCAGCGCATCCGTCATGGCGGCCTGTTCCAACTGCTCTCGCTGCCGCCGCAAGTCCTCGGTGCGCCTTTGCATGGGCCCCGCCAGTTCCTCCTCCGCCCGAGCCAATCGCATGGCAAGAGCACCCAGGCGATCCGCAAGAACCCGCTGCCTTCGGCGCTCCGAGTCCAGAAGGTCAAACACCGCGCCCACCGCCAGGGCAAGTGCTTCGACCGCACTCGAATCTCCCTCCCCCACCAGGGTCGCCACGCGGTTTTCCCCCTGGAACACGGGGGTGCCCGCCCGGGTTGCTTCCACCAGGGCCACCGCCCCATAGCGGCTCTCGTGATCCACGAGCAGCTTCTGGATGATGTTGTGAATCTCCACCCCCTCTGGCGGGACCGGGGAGACTTCTGGGTTCGGTTCACTCATTGGGTCTGTAGTCTACCGCTGAGCCAAGGCATGGATTGAAAAGTCCACAAGACCGGCCAAAGCCGGGTCGGCGCAACGGGGAAGCGCCTCGTCATCCACTGGTTTCTGCGCCCAGCGCACCATAAAACGCGCCTCCGCCAAAGTCCCCGGGCGTTCCCCGGGCACCGGCGCATGGGACGGAAGGGCCCGCAGATCCACGCGCCGGTCCACCTGCTCCCGCAGCAACCCTTGCACATGGGGGTGGCCCCCCAGCACCACAAACTCACGAATTCCTCGCAGGAGCAGTGCATCGTTCAGGGCATCCCAGGCGACCGTCCCACCTCCGCAGACCTCACATCGGCGGGGGGGCACCTGCACCACCGCGCAGGTCAAAGGTGCAGGACAGGCCTCCTGACCGCAGTGCAAGAACAACCCCAGGCCCAAGGCTTCCCGGGCCGCCCGGGGTCGCTCCACCACGAAAAACGACTCGACACCCTCCCACCTCCGGGCATGCAAGAGCGCCAGAACGGCTCGTCGGCTCTCCTCCTGGCCTCGCAGCCCGCGGTCCTGCATCAGAGCTCGAAGACCTCCCTCTTCCGGTCCAGACGAAGCCGCCAGCGATGCAAGGTGTTCAGCCTCTGTTCGGGCGGCCTCCAAGGCCTCTCTCGTTTCCGCCAACGCTTCTTCCAGGGCAGCGATACGCCTTCCTGCGCTGTCCAAGTCAGGTGCCCCCTTGGACGCTGCTGGTGCTGGCGTGGGTGGTTGTGAGGGCGGAAGGCCTCCCTGAGGAGCCGCCTGACCTTCAGGTCTCCCGGTAGACGGGGCGGGGGCCGGTGGGCGAAGACTCTTTCCACCCTTGAGGGGCTGCACCCCCATCTGTCGCATGGTGCGGCTGAACTCTCCGTCGTCCTTGCTCATTCAGCCGTCCACGGGATCTGCCACCCGAATCAAAAGCTCCCGGGCATGCACCACCGGGTAGGTGCGCATGGTTACCACAATTCCGTCCCGATCCGCGCGAAACTCCTCCAGGAGGTCTCCTCCCACCACTTCGGTGATCTTGCCAAGCAGGTGGCCCGGCTTTACCCGATCCCCCGTGCGAACCTCCGGAACCCAGAAGCCGCCCATGCCGCTGTAGTGGTAGCTCACCTGGTTTCGAGTGGTGTCTACCAGGTTGTCTCCAGGATCCGGCGCTGCAGACAGGATCCCCAGGTGGTTGAGGAGACGCAGGATGCCGTGGGTCATGGTTCGCGCTGCACCCACATCCAGGGTGGCCCCTCGGCCACCCAGAATATGCAGCGCCGATGCGCCTTCCTGTCGCCATGCACCAACCAGGCCCGTGGACTCCAGGCGATCTCCTGCCCGGCGCCAAACCACTGGGAGCCCCATAGCCCGGCCCAGCTCCACCTCTCGCCCGGAGAGGGGCACGCGCACCTGGGGAAGCTCTCGCATCAAGGGCGAGGCGGAGTGAACGTCCAGGCACACATCCGCCTGGGTGTGTTCCAAGAGGGCATGGGCGATTCTCTGCACCACGGATCCATCCGGATCCCCTGGAAACGCCTGGTTGATGTCCTGATCATCGAAGGGCCAGCGCTTGGTGCCCTGGTCAAGACCAAAGGTGTTGACCACCGGGAGAACGTGGACCGTGCCCTTGAGGCGGGCCATTCGCAAGGTCGCGGCCAGAACGTTCAAGGAGTGGATTCCGTTGAGCTCATTTCCATGCAGTCCCGCGACCACCGCGACGCTCGGCCCCTCGCCCCCACCGAAGGTCAGGCGTTCCAGGCGATAGGGTCCTCGATAAGGGGCATCTACCCGAAAGACCTCAGACATCACCACCCTCCTCCACCACCCGGGCGGCCATGCTCCCGGGCAGCACCACGGGCTGCTCTCGAATCGCGAGAACATGCCCTGATGCGGGAGATTCCACCCGCTCCAGGGTGCGGCCTCCGATGGGATCGACGATCTCGCCGATGAGCTCTCCGCCCTCCACTGTGCTCCAGGGACGCTTCATGGGGAGAAAGAGCCCCCCCACCGATGCGCGCAGGCGATGCACCCGATCGTCCCCTACCACCTCGGGACGGGTGACCCCCGCCCAATGAAAAGGCAAGCACTCGTCCGGCAGGATGCCCAGCACATTCAACAGGTTCAGAACGCCATTGGCCAGGGACTCTGCGACTCCGGCGGTCAACCGGTTTCCCGTGCCCCCTTCCAGCACAATGGCGTTGGGAAACTGGTAGACCAGCGTGGAGGGTGCCGCCGGTCCGGGTTGGCGGCGCCAGACCACCTCCACGTTGCAGTGCCGGGCCGTCTCTGCCGCCCGCACGTCCGTGTCTCGAACCTGTGCCTGGAGCGCCTCTGTAAACGCCGAGTGGGCGCCCCGAACCTCCACCAACTCATCGACACCTTGAAGATCCTTCACAAGCTGCCAGGCCACCCGATCCGGTGCGTGGGCATGTTCACGGCCGGGGAAGCGGCGGTTCAAGTCCTGGTCGAAAAACGGCCAGTGACGAATCCCCCTGTGCGCAGCGAGGGGATTCACGCAGGGGTAGATGTCCACACAGCCCTGCAACCGCTCGTGGTTCTCCTGCAGTACCGACGCCACCGAGTGCGCCACGCGCACCCCTTCTGGGGTGTCACCACGGACACCCGCCACAAGGGCAATTCGAGGCCCATCGCCGGCGGAAAACCGCCGCCTCACGATGTCCACGCGTTCGCCCGTGGGCATTCCCGCGGTACAGATTACCGAGACCAGGCTCGCCATACCCTTTCTGTACCCCGTCCGGCCCGGGCGGTCACCGTGTCTGGGTTGTGAATCCTCTGGCCGCCAGCTCATGGGTCATGGCCAGGTAGAGCCGAAGAAAGCGGTCGACGCCATCTGGATCCTCACTGGCTCGACGGGAAACCTGCCCTCCCAGTCGTTCCCAGTCGGGCAATGGCCCCAACGTCAACGGGAGGGTCGTTACCAGCTCCGGAATTCGCGCGAGCGACCATCCCACCCAGGCGATGACCTCCGCTATGGCTTCCTCGGAAGCCTGCGTTGCCCCCCGACCGTGCACCAACTGGTCATCGAACCTGGCCAGGGCCGATTCCACCCGTCCGTCTGCCTCCCGACGCCATCGCGCCATCACACTGGGATCCGGCATCCCGCCGTTGACGGGGCGGCCCTCCAACAGCAGATCCGCACCCAGGTTGACGATTCGTTCCGCAGCATCCGCTTCCGCGTTGCCTTGCTTCATGTGGACTCCGGAGAGCGCAGGGTTCGAGAAGCCACAGCGAACTTCCCATTGGGTCGTACGATACTCATGCGCTCTTGTCACGTCAACACTTGGCCCTCCGTTAGTATGTCTCCATGGTCGCTCAAGAAAACCCCAATGTGGCAGTGGTTGTGCCGTGCCACCAGGAGGCCCAACGACTGAAGGGTGCCGTGGACGGTTTTCGACGACTTCAGGCGATCTTATCGGGATCTGCAACCCTGTTTCTGGTAGAGAACGGTTCCACCGACGGGACCGGCGCACTTGCCGACTCCTTGGCCC
Organism: uncultured Enterobacterales bacterium; assembly: GCA_964604165.1. GTDB lineage: Bacteria > Myxococcota_A > UBA796 > UBA796 > CAJQPC01 > JAYZDK01. Next base: position 13,517 of record CAZRYF010000031.1, on the reverse strand, counting down.
GGGAGCAGCCTGACATCCAGGTGTTGCACCTTCCATTAGCAGGCAAAGGAGCCGCCATTCGAGAGGGCATTCTAGCGACAGAATCCCCTTGGGTTCTCTTGGCCGATGCAGACTGGTCCATGTCGCCGGAGGAGGCGGCCGGGCTGCTTGATCCCGACCTTTCGGGCCCCATTCGCATCGCCTGCCGAGAACATCCCTTGAGCCACCGGGTGGGAGAACCCGGGGGGCGCCACTTCTTGGGCCGGGCCTTCAACCGATGGATCCAGCTCCTTGTTCTGCCTGGTATCCAGGACACCCAGTGCGGCTTCAAGGCCATGGAGGGCGAGCTGGCCCACCAGCTCGCGAGGGAGATGTTGGAACCAGGATGGGCCTTCGATGTCGAGCTTCTCGCCCTCGCGAGGAGGGCAGGACACGAACCCTTGCCTCATCCTCTGACCTGGCGACACGACACCAACTCCCGAATTCGTCCTCTTCGGGATGCCATCACCATGGGTCTCGCAGTCATACGAATGGCCTGGCGTCTTCGAATCTCCTCGTGACCTGGAACACCTGCAGGATAGGCCCCCAGCATGGAACCGGACCTCTTCAAGCTCAAGAGCCAGCTCGTGGGCCGTGCCCTTGCGCCCGAAAACCTGGGAGAGCTTGAGACGGCCCTGTCCGTCTGGGGCGGGGGGGAAGAAGAACTTCCTGAGGTACTGGACATTCTGGCGTGGTCCTGGGTCCACGCAGATGGTTTCACGCTCCTGGAGAGGCTCCTGGGAGGAATTCAAACCCCGAGACACCGCCGCTGGCATCTCGGCCAAAAAGCTGGGGTGTTTGTCGTCGACCGCACTGAGGGAGACGGGGGGACATGGGCCAGGGATGTCGTGACCGAGACGCCCCTGCGCCTGAAGTTGGAGGAAAACCTGGCCACAGGATCCGTGATCCGGGGGCGCCTGTTGGCCCTTCCTTGTGGATCCTGGACCCCCCTGGGACATCCAGACGTGTTCGAAGGGTGCCGCGTCATCCAGCGCATGGACCTGGCGCGGGAGTACCTGGAAAGCCCCCGCGCTCGCATGCTGAATCACCACGCCGTGTTGCGTCAGGCCTTTCTCGACCAGAGGGAGCAACAGTCGGCCTTTGTCAGTCACTTTGGGGCCTCCCTGGTGGTTTTTGATGATGGCGCCACCCTGCAACGAGAGCTGGAGAGCTTTCTCGGCTGGCTGCACCACGGCTTTCAGCCTCCGTCGCTTGGGGGCTCGACCTGGGCGGAGGATTGGGAGACACAAATGGGCTCCCCCGCGCTCCAGGTGCAGGTGGAACTGGCGCCCAACCTGTCTGGTTGCTCCAGTGTCGGTGTGGTTTTTGATGATGCCGAAGGAATCCATTTCCTTCCTGATTTCAAAGAGTTCCAGAAGGACCTCCAGAAGACGGAAGGGCCTCGGAAGCGGCTGGACGCCTACCTTGCGGACCCAGGCATCAACGCCTTGCCCTTTCGGGTTGTGGACTCCACAGAAGCCCTTCAGAGGGCGTTGAATCTACCGGGACGATCGCTTGAGGAGCTACTTCACCACGCAAAGCCGCGCCCTCCCCGCCTGGCACCAAGCCTCTTCCCCATGCCCGGGGACTGAATCCTAAGGCTCCTCTTTGGCGGCCTCTCTCTCCAGAAGATGCCGCTTTTCGGCCTCCGCCTCCTGCAGCCGTGTCAGCTCAGCCTGCAGCTCCTCCAGAAGTTCCTCCACCTCCTGCCCGGTGAGCACCTCGCCCACCTCCACCACCACGGCCTCTTGTTGGGCCGCGAGGGACTCCACCTCTGGCTCTTCGCCGCGACGCACCTCCTTCAACAACCGTTGAAAGTCGCTGACCTCCTTGGCCACATCCCCGTGCCCAGCTTCCACCAGGATCTGGTGGATGCGCGTAAAGGGCACGGTGCTCTTGGCGGCGAAGCGGGAGAGATCTTTGTCGGCCAGATACACCGGTTGATCCGGAATGGACGGTTCACCAGGGTCAGCGCTCAAGGGCGGCGGCCCAAGGGTGGGACCTGTGGGCGGAGCGACCATCTCCCCGCCCGAGGGCTGTCCTTTGGGCGGTTTGGCACCCTTTGCACCCAACCCCGTCACCCCGATCCCCGGAGCTCCCGGCACACCCACGGCGCCCCCTGATCCCTCCCCGGCGGTGCCCTGGATCTTGGCGAACCTCGGCTCTCCACCCATCTGGGAGAGAAACCAGGCCACAGCACCAAGGGCTGCTGCAAGGCCCAGGAATTTGAGGGTCCTCTCCATGGCCTATCCCCCCAGATTCTCGAACAAGCCCACCACGACGGTCTTGTCGTCTCCGCCCATGTTTGCGGTCAACCCGATCCGGGGAAGCGTGGGCACCTGGTAGTCTCCGCAGCGGCCCTTCATCTGGCGCCAGATCTCTACGATCTGTTTCACACCTGTGGCCCCCACCGGATGTCCGAACCCCACAAGCCCCCCGCCGGTGTTGACCGGAAGGCGCCCATCTATGTCTGTGGCCCCGTCCCGCAGGAGCAGGTTGCCCTCTCCCGCTCGGGCGAACCCAAGGGCCTCGTACATCATCAATTCAGCGACGGTAAAACAGTCATGCACCTCAGCTACTTGCACGCACTCCGGGGAAATCCCCGCGGCGGCATAGGCCTTTTCTGCAGCAGCTGCCGTTGTGGCGAGCCCCGTTCGGTCCCCATCCTCGTACAGGGAGGCAGTGGAAAGCGACAAGGCCTTCAGCTCAATTGCGTCCTCCGCTGACCTCCCCAGCTTTTCCAAGCCCGCCTCCGACACCAGGAACAAGGCCGACGCTCCGTCCGACACCTGAGAACAGTCAGAGACCTTCAACCAGGGCGCACAGGATTCGTTGGAAAGGAAGTTCGGATTTGTCTCCGATGGGCTTGCTGCGCTCTCCAGGTCCATGGTGCGGGCAGACATGTGCGCAAGGGGATTGCGGTTTGCGTTTGCATAGGCCTTGACGGCAGCCCTACCAATGTCCTCCTCGGACACATCAAAACGCTCCCGGTAGGCCCGCGTTCTGTCGGCAAAGAGGGCGGGAAAAGTAAAGTCGTCCAGTCCTCGCTGTCGATCATAGTCAGCAGCACGGGCAAGGTAGTCCCCGCCAATCCGCGCCGACACGGTGGTCTGCACTTCTACACCCGTCGCCAAAACCACGTCCGCCCCGGAAAGAACGGCCTGCACCCCGCAGCGAACCGCCAGCCCCCCAGAGGCGCAAGCGCCTTCTACACGCATCATTGGTTTACCAGCCAAGGCGGGAGCGACACCCGCCAGGGCTGCTCCAAGGTGTCCCTGGGACACGAACAGCTCGCCCAGGAAGTTCCCCAGGAATCCCTGCTCCACGGCCTCGAGAGGAACGCCCGCAACCTCTGACGCCCCCGCCACCGCCGACGACAGGTGCTCCCGAAGCGTCGGGTTCTCTCGCACTCCGAATTCCGCATGACGCTTCCAGATAAAATCTGGATGCCCCTTGCCGATAAATGGTGTGTTCGCACCCCCAAGTACAAAGACCCTTCGAGTCATGAGGCCTCCCGCCAGTCAGCTCTGCGGAGACCTTATCTCGGAGCCATCAGGCCAGCCGCTTCTCCTTCAGGATTCGTTCAACCTCTGGATGGAGCTGGTACATGGTGATCACCGTACCAAACGCGTTCTTCCACTGGCGCACGCGCTCTCGGCTCACCCCAAACTCATCGGCGATAGCCTGACCGCTTTCCGCGGCGGCCAACGCCTCCAACAAACGGCGAAGACGACTCTTCCCGTAGGTCTTGATGAAATTTCTCGCGACCCGTTCTCGGCTCTTCGTGATCGACGCTGCCATATGCCTGCCTCCCTGACTGTCCATGTTGCGGATGACAAACGCCATCCTGGTTTCCCGCGAGACTGTGAAGCCTCATCTGCAGGATACCACTGTTTGTTGACGCGTCAATCCCCCCCCTTCAACTACCCTCGGGTTCCTCCCCCTTTTCGTCCAGCCAAACCGCCAGCCGCCGCCCCTCCAGGTCAGCCAATGCAGCACGCAGGCCCTCTTCATCCAGCTCTCCCTGTCCGAAGGACTCGTAGAGGGCTTCCACTTCCACCAGGAGGTGGCGCAACCGCATGCGCTCCTCGTGAATGGAGCGCAAGAGGACATGAAATCGCTCCCGGGCTTCCGTCCCCGGATCCGGCACCTCCACCTCAGGAATGTCCTCCACCCGCGCACGGGGTCGGGTCTGGCCGCCGGTGGTGGTGAGCTGTTTTCGGGCAAACGTCGAACGCAACGCCAACAAGGCGAAGTAGCGGTCTCTGGACGCCCGAAAGGGCACCCACTCCCCACTTCCAACCATGCGTTCGGGAAGTCCCGGCCTCGGTCTTGTGGCCACCGCCACGTTGTTCAGGTTGGGACGCATCTTTCCGAACAGGAGGTCTCCCTCGAGAAACGTTGCCTTGCTTTGGCCCTGGCGAAAGTCCGCTCCCTTGCGCTCCCGGGCCCCGGAGACCTCCCCTGTTTCCTTGTCCAAGTCGGAGAGATCTACCTCGGTAAAGGCCTCCGCGGGCTCCGCGCTGGGATCCAGTCGGTGAACCTCCATGTGGGCCAGGGAGCCAAAGCGCACACGGGCAACCCCCGGGGCCAGGCTCTCCTTTCGCAAGTGATCCGAAGGGGCCCAAGCCTCCCCGGCTTCCACGCGAATCGACCGCTCAAAGGGCACCCCCCTAAGGGAGAGCCTCAAGGCGGCCAGCTGATCCGGCTCACAGCGCCGGTAGTCCTTTCGGCTGGGATCAAATCCCGGATACTCAATGTCCGCCACGAGCATGTCTGACACCCGCGCGGGCCGACGCTGAAGCAACAGGACACAAGCCCGGGTGGCGGTGCCTCCAAACGGGCGAAACACGCCTTCTGGCAGCGCGATCACCGCTCGCCGAACAAAGTGTTCATCGACCCACTCACGGATGGGTTCCGCGGTGGGATTGACCAGAACCGAGTAGGGCAGCACCGTACACAACCGGCCATTGGGCACCAGCCGGCGCCAGGCCGCCTCCAGGAAGAGCGCATCCGAGGCCACCTTGGTGCGAGATCGCGCCAATTCGAATCCGGCGAGGGTGGCTGGATCATCCACCGGCACAGAAAACGGAGGGTTCGCCAGGATCACATCCCAGGTCTCCTCCGGTGGGTCCAAAAAGAAGTCACCCTGTTGAATGGCCTTGGGATTCCCTCCGTGGAGGGCGAGATTGAGACGGGCCAGGGTCACAAGATCCGGGTCCACGTCCACCCCATCCACGTCGGCACCCCGGTCCATGGCCGCCACGAGGAATCCACCGGATCCACAGGTGGGATCCAACACCCGGTCCCGGGGGCTGACCTCCGCGATGTCCGCCATCAACTCCACGAGGGGCCGCGGGGTAAAGTACTGGCCCTTCTGTCCCTTGAACAGATCCGTAAAGAAGCGTTCATAGGCAAGACCGAAGAGGTCGAGATCTGCTGCCAAGGGGATCTGCTCCAAGCGGGCAGCGCTGGGAGCATCTGGACCATCAGGCCACAGGTGCTCCGGAAGGGACAGGCGACCCGAGAGGTGGCGGGTCAGCGCAAGAAAGGCGCCGCGCCCAGAAAGGCCCGCAGCCCGCAGGCGATCCTCGGCTCCCCGCAGCTCTCTTGCAAACAACTCACCGGGTTCCACGCCTGGGCCTCCGTGGGTACAGGCCCCATACCCGGCTCAAGGCTCCAGGGAAAGACGCCAAACCGAACCACCGACCTCGTCGGCCAGGTAGAGGTCGCCGTTCCAGACCACGATCGACCCCGGCCGCGCCGGACCCGGCCCCATCAAGTCCGCACCGCCAACCTCAAACAAGCCTTCCGTCGCGTTGGTGGCAAAGAGACGCTCCCCCCAAGCAGCCAGTCCATAGGCGGGCCTCTCATCGAGCAGCGCCCAAGCCCCTTCTCGATGCGCCCACACCCCTTCATTCGTGCCGATCACCAGCTCGTCCTGCCAGAAAGCCAGGGTCAATGGATCGTAGGCGGGAACGATCTCCTCCACAAAACCCGCGCCGGGCGAGAGGCGCCAGATGGCACCCGCCGCGTTGTCCACCATGACCAGTTCTCCGTCCTGCTGGGCCATCTCCAGAGGTCTCCGCATCAGGGTGCCGGAGGCGGTGCTTGTGGCCTGCACAACCACCTCACCGTCCATCCCGAGTCTCCCCACGCTTCCTTCCACCCCCGCGTCGCTCATGGACACCCACAGCTCTCCATTCCAAGGCTCGACAGCCTCCACCGAGGGAACCCGGGTCAGCGCCTCGCTCGCGCGTTCCTGTCCTTCTACCCAACTCCAAACCTCGCCTCCGTGCTGGGTGGTGGCCCAGAGCGCCTCCTCAACGATCGCCAGCTTCCAGGCCTTGTCGTGGAGGGAAAACAACGCCTCCGGCGCCGAAAGCCCAGCCGTGTCCCCAGAAGCCTGGCCGGGGTCCCGACCGTCTTCTTTGCCCAACAGACCGCCTTCGCCCCCTCCACATCCCCCAGACGCAAGGCACAGCAAAAACAACGAAATCCAGCGCACATTCCACACGGGAACACGCTACCTCGCTATCCAGATGCCTGCCATGCCCCCTGCCCTGTTGAATTGGACCACCCTGATCGCTGGTGCCCCATTCTCCCACCGTTTGGCCCTGGGGGTGCTAGGTGCTGCGCTGTTGCTCCGGGGCGCTCAGCTTGTCTGGCTGTCCCTCGCCGCCCCCGGCGTCCTGGCGGGTCTCTTGGTGGCCAGTGCGCTGACTTCCCATGCTTCGTGGGTGGTGCAGCTGGGCGTGGGCATTGTTCTCGCTGGCGGGGGAGGCTGGCTGGCTCATCGCCTGGAGAAGCTCGCCCTTCGGGTGGCAGGTGCATTGGCGGGAGGGGTGATCGTGGCGGCCATTGGTGACCTCCAAGCGCCCCCTTGGCCTGTGTGGTTTGGAGTGGTGGGTGCGCTGCTCGGGGCCATGATTCTGCCGCGCCTCGCCGGCCTTGCCATCAAGATTACGACACCCGTTCTCGGAGCGATCGCGATCACCGCTGCAGCGGCGCCGCCCCCTTCCTGGCATCTCCCGGCCATCGCCGTATTGGCGGGGGTGGGCGCCCTTCGGCAATTGGGGGACTAAACGTCCGACCACCCCTTGTGGTTGCGCCACACCACCAGGCCCAGAGTCGCCGCTGCCGCCACGGAAGCAGCCACAAGAAGCCACAAGACGCGCTGGGTGGCCCCCCCTGGATCGTCCAGAAGCATGCCGATCAGAGGTCCCTGGAGGGCGCCCCCCACCGATCCCATTCCATTGATAATGCCAGCCGCCAAGGCTGCCTGGCTCGGGGTGCCAATGTCGATCGCCGCCGCGCCGCTCATGAGGGCGTCTGGCCCATACAAGGTGAACCCCACCAGCCCGAGAGCAAGAGCAAACAACGCCACGCTCTCCCCCCCCCCCGTGGCAAGCACAAGGCAGGCTCCCACCATGCCCACCACCGCCAGGAGACTGACCCGCGCCCGACGCCCCCCAAACCACTTGTCCGAGGCAAAGCCGATGGCAATCACCCCTCCCACGCCAAACAGGTCGAACAACAAGGACAGGTACCCGGCTTCCGCGAAGTCCAAGCCGAAGTGGTGATGAAAGAGGTAGGGCACCCAATAATCAATGGCATACCGGATGAACTTCACGAAGAAATAGAAGACACCCACAAGGAGCACGCTGGTGAGGGTGCTGCGGTCCCAGCCCACGCGCCTACCCGGGACCTCTGGGCCTTCGCCCGGGTGATCCCCCGGCTCCTCAAACTCTTCAAGCCCCACCTCAGAGGGGCCATTGCGCTGGAAGACTTGGACAACAACCCACACACCCACCACCACCAACGACCCCGTAAAGAAGGCGTAGCGATACCCCAGCGCTCCAATTGACCAGGCAGCGAGTCCCTTGGCCAACACCCCCCCCACCTGGTAGCAGGTGGCCCAGAACCCCATGACCGTGCCCCGTTCTGACCTGCGAAACCACCGGGCCATTGTGGCCACAGTGCCACACCAACCCGTGGACTGGGCCAGGCCATTCACCACCATGAAGATCACAAAGGTGCCGGTGGAGTTGGCAAATCCCAAAGCCCCGTGGGCTGCAATCGAGACAGCCATGCCTCCAAGGAGCAACCTTCGCGCACCGATTCGTTGTCCGAGCCAACCCGAGAGGAACTGCCCCACCGTGTAGGCAACGATAAAGGACGTGGCGATCCATCCCAGGGTACTGGCGTCCAGCCCATGGGTCTCGCCTACCGCCGCGCTAGCAATCCCCCAGGCCTTTCGGCAGAAGTAGTACCCCGCGTAGCAGACCCAGGTGGAGGCAAAGGCCCGGCGCCGCCAGGTCTTTTCAAGGGCACTCTTTTCTGCGGCTTGGGAGGACACCCCCGCGTGCTAACGCGCCTCCCTACATCCGCCCATGCAAGGCATCGAGGTAGAGCTCCTTCAAGACCTTCGGGCTCAGGGGCACCGGATTTGTGGCTGCGGTGGGATCCTGCGCCGCCTCCGGTGCAAGGTGCTCGCTGTGCTCCTCCTTGAACCCAAGCGAAGCCAGGGTGTGGGGAATGCCCAGGTTCTCTCGGAGGGAGAGCACCCAGCGCAGAACCGCCTGAAAATCGCCTCCAATTCCGAGGGTTCGCGCCAGCACAGCCATGCGATCGTCGATGGCGAAGCGGTTGAATTGAAGGACATACGGCATCACCACGGCATTGGTCAGGCCATGATGTGCCCCCAGGTGCGCCCCGATGGGATGGGACAGGGCATGCATCGCACCCAGACCCTTTTGAAAGGCCGTCGCCCCCATGGTGGCGGCTGCGAGCATCTCGGTGCGGGCCTCAAGATCAGAACCATCTGCCACCACAGCCTCCAGGCTTCGATGAACCAGTCGCATGCCCTCCAGGGCAATGCCGTCGGCCATGGGGTGAAAGCCGGGGGCACAGAATGCCTCGAGGTTGTGGGAGAGGGCATCCATTCCCACAGCCGCCGTCAGGTTGGGCGGCAAGCCCACTCCCAGGCCGGGGTCCAAGATCACGGCCCTTGGCAACATCTCCGGATGGAAGATGACGACCTTCCGCCTCTCCGCCTCGTTCACAATCACCGAGCACCGCCCCACCTCGGATCCAGTCCCTGCGGTTGTGGGCACCCCCACCACCGGTGCAATTCCGGCCCGATCCGCCCGGGTCCATGCATCCCCCACATCCTCAAAATCCCAAAGAGGCCGGGTCTGCCCCCCCATCAATCCAATGGCCTTGCCCATGTCGAGAGCGCTCCCGCCTCCAAGCGCGACCACGCCGTCGTGCCGGCCCCTTTGAAACACCTCCGTCCCAGCGGCCACCTCACCGCCGTTGGGGTTCCCGCCAAAGTCAGAGAATTCGCCCACTGCGAGTCCCGCATTACCCAGAGCGGTGCGGGCCTGGACCATAGGATCCAGCTCCGCGAGCGCCCGATCGGTCACCAACAAGGGACGCTCCATGCCGACACCGCGACAGGCAGCCCCCAGCCCCTTCACTGTCCCTGGCCCAAAGGAGATGGGTGTGGGGTAATTCCAGGAACCTCTGGATGTTCTCTTGGGGGAACCGTCGTCCATGGCGTCTCCGGCGCCTAACCCTCCTTCATGTGGAAGGACTTGGGGCGCGTCAGTGCCTCGTATCCCACCCGGGAGAGGGTGCAGCCTCGTCCGCTGTCCTTCACACCGACCCACGCCAGCTCCGGGTCCAAATAGTCACACCGATTGGCAAAAACGGTGCCGGTCTCCACCTGGGCCCCAAGCGCTTGGGCAGCCTCCAGGTCTGGGGTCCAAATGGACGCCGTCAAGCCGTACCGGCTGTCGTTCATCCACTTCACCGCCTCCGCGTCGTCATAGACCTTCATGATCCCCACCACGGGGCCAAAAGTCTCTTCCTTCATGACCTCCATGCTGTGATCCACCCCGACCAACACCTGTGGAGCCAGGTAAGCGCCCGCCCTGCGCGCCTCCGAAAAGAGGGCGGGGTTAATCAACCCACGGGCCCCCCTCGCCTCAGCGGAGGCGATCTGCGATCGCACCCGATCCGCGTTGTCCGCCCGCACCATGGGGCCGAGGGTGGTGTCGGGATCCAGGGGGTTTCCCAGCCTGTAGCGCTGCACGCCCGCCACAAAGGCATCCAGAAAATCGTTGTAGACCGCCTCGTGCACGTAGATTCGCTCAACACCGCAACAGGACTGGCCCGCGTTGTAAAAAGCGCCATCCACGAGCCCATCCGCGGCATTCTCTGCATTTGCGTCCCCCCGCACATAGGCCGGATCCTTTCCCCCCAGCTCCAGACCAATTGTGCCAAACCCACCAGCCATTGCCCCGTGAACCGACCTGCCACCCTCGACCGAGCCGGTAAAGGCCACATGGTTCACCCGAGAATCCGCCACCACGCGTGCCACAGCCTCATGGGTCATGTGTACGTGCTGAAAGACGCCGCTCGGAAGACCGGCTCTTTGGGCAGCCTCGCTTAGGCGCTCTGCACACAGGGGGGTCTGGTTGGAGTGCTTCAGCAACACCGCGTTGCCGGCCACCAACGCAGGAACCACCGTGTTGACCGCCGTGAGGTAGGGAAAGTTCCACGGAGCCAGCACCAATACCAACCCCAGCGGTGTGCGCTCCACAAACCGCCGAAAGCCCGGCTGCTCCGGTGGCACGACCGGCGCGAGCGCCTCAGGCGCCATGGCGAGCATGCTTTCAGCTCGAGAAGCAAAGCCGGCGATTTCGTGGGGCGAATGGGAAATGGGACGTCCGATTTGCCAGGAAAGCTCCTGGGATGCATCGGGCCCCATGGCCACAAAGGCCTCCACCATGGCCGTCACAAGCGTGATCCGGTCCGCAAGGGGCACCCGACTCCAGCCCGCCTGGGCCCGAACGCCCGCAGCCAGCCGCTCCTCGATCTCCCGCCCCCGCGCAAGGGGGCGCTCCACGTACACGGAACCATCCACAGGGCTGACAGTGTGCTGTTGGGCCGATAGCAAGGGCCACCTCCTGTTTTCGGCGTTTGTACCTATATTATCTCAAAGTATCGCGACAATTCCCAATCACTGACCGCTCCGCGAAATTGTCGCTCTTCCCAACGTCGAGAGGCTGCGTAGTGCGCGACGAAGTCAGCGCCAAACACCTCCGTCGCCCACGCGGACCCGGCAAAGCGGTCTGCTGCCTCGGTGAGGGTGGCGGGCAAGCGTTGCTCCAAGGGGAATTCAACCTCGTAGGCGTTTCCGTCGATGGGATCTGCGAGCTCCAACTCGTTCTGGATTCCATACAACCCCGAGGCGAGCACGGCGGCGAGGCCCAGGTACGGATTGATGTCCGCGGCGCCCACCCGATACTCCAGGCGCTGGCTCTTTGGGCCACCGGCAATGACCCGCAATGCGCAGGTCCTGTTTTCCACACCCCAGGAGGCGTTGGTCGGCGCCCAGGCCCCTGGCACCAGCCGTGTGAACGAGTTCACGGTCGGGGCCACCAGTGCTAGCATCTCCGGCATCAAGTGCTGGCATCCCGCCACGAACTGCCGCATGGTCTGGCTCATGGTGTGGGGGGCCCCTTCCTCGTAGAACACAGAGTCACCCCCTTCATCCACAAGGGAGATGTGCAGGTGCCCGCTCTGCCCCGGGTAGTCCGGGGACCACTTCGCCATGAAGGTCGCCATGAGATCCTGCTTTTGCAGAAGCACCTTCAAGAACGTCTTGAACAGCGCGGCCTTGTCCGCCGCACTCAGGATCTCGTCCACGCCAATTGCGGCCTCAAGCACCCCAGGACCAGTCTCCTCATGCAGCCCTTCCAGAGGAAAATCCATCTGTTCGCAAAAGGAGAGGACATCTTCGTACAGCTCAGAGAAGACCGAATTGCGAATCATGGAGTACCCGAAGTTGCCGGGAGCAATGGGCTTCAGGTCCCGGTAGCCCTTTTCCCGCACAGAATGTGACGTCTCCTGGAACACGAAGAACTCAAACTCGAGGGCGGCGTTGGCGAACAACCCCCGTTTGGCCGCTCGCTCCATGACCCTGCGCAAGGTTCCCCTGGGGCAGATGGCCTCTGCGTCCCCCCCAAACTCTCCGAGAAAAAACACCCCGTCCTCCAGGGGGAGCTCTCGGCAGGTCTCTGGAAGGAGTCGAACGGGCGCATCCGGGTACCCCGTGTGCCAACCGGTGATCGTGACATTGTCGTACAGAACGTCGTCGCTGTCCCAACCCACCACCACATCACAGAACCCGAAACCCTTCTCCAGGGCCGACTCAAACTTGGCCCGGGACATGTACTTGCCCCGAAGCACACCATCGATATCAAACACCCCCACCTTCACGTGTGAGAGCTCCCTCTCCGCCACCAGTTGGGCTGCTTCTTGCGCGGTCTTGATCTGCCTGGGTTCCATGGAATCCTCCGGTTTCGCGGTGTAGCACATCGAGACCACCAGCGCGATAGACCCTGAACCTGGAGGTTGCATGGAGTACCGTCGACTGGGAGGCTCTGGCCTCAAGGTCTCCACCCTGTCGCTTGGGTCCTGGGTCACCTACGGACGAACTGTAGACGACAGCATCGCCCGGGCCTGCGTGCTCGCGGCCCACGAGCGCGGAGTCAACTTCTTCGACAGTGCGGAAGCCTACGGGCAGGGCGCGGCGGAGGAGTCCCTGGGGGTCATTCTCGCAGAACTCCGGCGGGAGGACCTGGTGGTGTCGTCCAAGGTTTTCTGGGGGGGCGACGGCCCCAATGACGTGGGCCTGAGCGCCAAGCACGTGGTGGAGGCCTGCCACGGGGCCCTTCGTCGGCTACGCCTGTCCTACCTGGACCTCTACTTCTGCCACCGGCCCGATCCGGATACGCCCGTCTTGGAGACGGCCCGGGCCATGGATGGGCTGATTCGCCAGGGCAAGGTGCTCTACTGGGGCACCTCCGAGTGGACCGCAGCGCAGCTCACCGATGCCTACTCGGTCTGTGACGCCCACGGCCTCATCCCCCCCACCATGGAGCAGCCCCAGTACCACATGTTCTGCCGGGACGCCGTGGAGCGGGACCTGGTTCCACACATGGAGCAGCGCGGACTGGGAACCACCACCTGGAGTCCTTTGGCCTCGGGGCTCTTGACCGGAAAGTACAACGACGGAATCAAAGCCGGCAGCCGCCTGGCCCACACAGACTTCACCTGGCTTTCGGACCTTGTGATCACCGAAGATCGCATCGAAAAGGTGCGTGCCCTGGCGCCCCTTGCGGAGGAGCTCGGCTGCACGCTGGCGCAGCTTTCCCTGGCCTGGGCAGTGCGCTGCCCCCATGTCAGCACCGTAATCACCGGGGCGAGCCGGGTAGAACAAGTCCACGAAAACCTGGATGCACTGGAGCACGTGAAAAAGCTGGAGGAAGGTGTGCTGGAACGGATCGAGTCCATTCTTGGGAACAAGCCCAGCTAGCCCGGATAATTCACCAGACTTCCATTTGAGCCCAAAAGGAGGTAGCTCGCCACGGCAAGACGCTCCGGGCGCTCAATTTCGCAATCACCCCCGCCGTGCTCGCTCCGCT
>CAZRYF010000030.1:0-54763 GCA_964604165.1 uncultured Enterobacterales bacterium | reverse complement strand
GGGTTGAGGGCCGTGAGCAAGAGGTCCGTGTCTGTGTAGAGGGGCCCCATCGCGCCGCTGGCCTGTCCGTTGACCAGGAAGCCTCCCCAGGTAGGCGGGCTGTTCTCCACGGTGATTGTGTTGCTCGCGATATCGATCGCCTGTTCATCCACCGGGTCCTGGTCGCTCACGTTGAGCCTGAGGAAGACCTCATCTCCACGGTGGATGAGGCTCCCATCCAGGGTCTCCTGCTGCCCGCTGGAGCCCGAAAGGGTCCCCCCTCCCGGGGTACGCCAGTTGTAGCCCAGCTGGAGGGTGTCTCCGTCCGCATCCGTGGGAGGGGTGACCGTGGCGACAAGATCCGTGCCCGTGGTGATGGGGCTCACGCCGCCGACAGCAGCCAGGGTGACGCTCCCGCCGACCGGGGGGGAGTTCTGGACGAAGACCCCCCCTCCCGCGCCCATGGAGTCGCTGTGATCCTCTCCGTCGAACACCCTCAACACACAGTCCAGCTCGTCGTGCTTGCTGTACAGGTCGGAAGAGAGTTCAAAGACAGTCTCGCCGCCGGTCTCTTGCTGGAAGCTTGCTCCGTTGACGAGCAGCTCCCAGTCATAGGTGAAGCTGTCGCCGTCGTCGTCCTGTCCCCCGGAGGCGATGCAGGAGACCTGGGTGTCTGTGTAGACGGTGGAGGGGGAAAAAGCGATTCCGGACACGGTCGGCGGCGTGTTCTCAATGGTGATGGCGTCCCCTTCCACGGAGGCGCCGTAGGCCCATCCGTCGTGGGGGGTCACCGTGACGTTGATGGTGTCATCCCGGACAAAGAAGTCCGAGGACAAGGTCGCGCTGTCTCCGTCCTGGACCGAGACCTCATTGACCGTCCAGTCATACTCGACGGTGATGGGGTCGCCATCCGGATCCTCCACCTGGTAGGTTGCCGCAAGGTCTGTCGCCGTGCGAAAGTCCTCCTCGAGGCCGGTCTCCTCAACGAGAATGCGAACCTCGCTCACCACGGGCAGAGAGTTGCCAATGGGAAACTCCAGGGTCTCCACGACGGGGTCGGCGTCTCCGTCGGAGACCGTCACCGTGACGGCCCAGGACTCCCCCAGCCCGGTGAGGGAGGCGTCCAGGGTGTCGGTGTCCAGGCCCTCCTGGACCGCGTCATCCTTGGACCAGGTGTAGGTGAACGTAAGGGTGTCTTCGTCCGCGTCGGTGGCGTCGAGAGTCGCGGTGATGTCGTCCTCGGTGGTGGCGCTGCCCGCCTCCGGTGTCACGGAGATCTCTCCCAACACCGGGGCGCTGTTCAAGATGGTCACCGTCTGGGTGCCTGGTTCCCACCCCTCGCCTTCTCCTTGGTGGGCCACCACTCGCCACTCCTGCCCCTTGCGGGTCTCGGAAGCGGGCACGGTCGCCGTCTGGAGATCCAACCGCACGGCACCCTCCTGGAACCACTTGTAGGTATAGGACTCAATGTTCCCCCCCACCGCATCGGCCAAGAGGTCATCCGTGGTGGTGGGGGCCACGGGGGTGATGAACACTTCCGGCACCTGGGGGCTGCCCAGGCAGCCCGCACTGCAAAGCAGACTCAAGAGAACAACGCGATGGGACATCAAATCCCCTCCTGGACAAGGGATCCATGTACCACGAGAGGGCGTCCAGGAGAGTGAATTGACTGAATTCAGTGGCTTCAGGGGTGTTTTTTTGGGAGTTGGCCCTTTTCAACCGGGAAAAACGAGGTAGGGAAGAAGTGGCACGGTTTTCGAGCCCCCCACCCCCCATCCCAAATTTGGAGCTGAACATGGCGACCATGACCGAAAACATCCAGTCGATGATTGACACCCTCAACGAAGCACTGGGCGATGCTGCGAAGCACGACAAGGGCAACAAGGCCGCTGGCACCCGCCTGCGCAAGGCCATGCAGACCGTGGCCGTGGGCTGCAAAGCCGGTCGCAAGCAGGTCAGTGCTGATCGCAACGGCTGATCAGAGAGTCTTTCGAAAGAGAGAGGCGGCCTTCGGGTCGCCTCTCTTCAATTGGGCTGGAGGAGAATTGGGCTGGAGGAAGATTCAGGTACTGGACGCGGTGAGGCTGGCGGCGTGAAGGTCTCCGCCCGGGCGGATCAGCCAGCGGCTGGCTTGGGGCCGTGCGGGGTTCACGGCGGCCGGCCTTAGCCACGGGGTCTCCTGGCCCCGCATCCAAAGGGAGAGTGCCTCGCCCACGCCAACACTACAGGTCACGCCGAACCCCCCCAGGCCCGCGGCCCACCAGAGCCCCGGCAGGTCAGGGTCCTCCCCCAGAAGGGGTCGACGATCCGGGGCGAAGGTACGCAGGCCAGTCCAGTCAAAGGAGAAGGATGCGTCGGCCAGGCTGGGGAGGTGTTGGGTGATCTTCTCTTGTAGAAGTCGCCGCCCCGCGGGTTGGGCCTTCCCGATGGACCCAATCCCCTCCGGGGCTGGTTCTGGGGCCTCATCACAGGGGGAGGCAATCCAGTGATCTCCCTCGGCAACGGCCCAGACCCCCACGTCATCCAACCAACACCAGGGGTGGTTGTCGGTGGCGAGAGGGTGCGGGGCTGTCCCGAAGACGGCCCGGCGCAGGGGCACCAGGGAGCGGTCCAGCCCCGCGGTCTTGGCGATTTGGGCGGACCAGGCACCGGCGGCCAACACCACGCGATCGCTGTGGATGGGGCCAGAGGTGGTCTGCACCCCTTGGATTCGACCGCCCTTCACAAGAAGGCGCTCCACGGGCTGTCCGGTGTGCACGTCTGCACCCCGTCGCCTTGCGCCGGACAGGAATCCGTCCACGAGGCTCGGTGCATCCACCACCCTCTCTTCAGGCAGGTACCACCCTCGGACGAAGCGGGAGCCGGCCAGCACCGGCGCCACGTCCGGGGGCCGGTCGCAGACTTCAAAGGGGACACCGGCCGCTTCAAGATGGGCCGCCGCATCGGAGAGGTGATGGGGATCCCGCACCAGTCCCAGGAGGGCCCCTGTCCGTCGGGAAGGGTTCTCCGTCCAGTCCGGGTGGGCCTGGGCCAGAAAGGCGTGGGTGCGCAGGGCCAGGGCCCGCTCACAGGGATCTTCTCCCATGCGACGCACCATGCCGGCGTTCTGGGCGCTGGCTTCCCTCCCGGGCTCTGGGCCCATTTCAAGCAAGGTCACGGGTCCATGGTGGGACAGGTGCCAGGCGCTGCTGCAGCCTGCCAGTCCGCCTCCAATGATGATCACCGGGGTGTCCATTGTTCCTGGCCTATCGCGTGAATCCGAGGGAATCACTGGCATGTGCGCGCTTGACCGCGGGCCCAGGACGGGGCAGAAGGGCCGCGAGAGCGCCTCTGTGCGCCCAGGGGGAGCCATGCCGGATTTACGCAACTTGGCGATTATCGCCCATGTCGATCACGGAAAGACCACCCTCGTGGATGGAATGCTGTCCCAGGCGGGGACCTTCGGCGATCATGAAGAGGTCATGGAACGGGTCATGGACTCCATGGACCTGGAGCGGGAGCGCGGGATCACCATTCTGTCCAAGAACACCGCCATCCTGTACAAGGGGATCAAAATCAACATCGTGGATACCCCTGGCCACGCGGACTTTGGGGGGGAGGTAGAGCGCGTCCTCAAAATGGTGGATGCAGCCTTGCTTCTTGTGGATGCGTCGGAAGGACCGCTTCCCCAGACCCGCTTTGTCTTGGGCAAGGCCCTGGAGGCGGGACTGGAGATCCTGGTCTGCATCAACAAGATCGATCGTCCCGATGCCCGCATCGCCGAGGTGGTAGACGAGGTCTACGACCTGTTCATCGACCTGGATGCAGATGAGGAGCAGCTGGAGTTCCCGATTGTCTACGCCTGCGCAAAGGAGGGGACGTGCTCTCTGGATGCGGACACGCCAGGCACAGACCTGGATCCGCTCTTCAACGTGATCCTGGAACATGTGCCCGAACCCCCGGGGGAACCGGAAGCTGTGCCGCGTTTTCTGGTGACCCAGCTGGACTACGACGCCTATGTAGGCCGCCTGACGGTGGGTCGTCTCTACGATGGAACGCTTCGCAAGCGGGACGAGCTGGCCCTGGTGTCGGAGGAAGGTACCAAGAAGGTCAAGATCAACCAGCTCTACACGTTCTCCGGCTTGAAGCGGGTGGAAGTGGACGAGGTCGGCCCGGGGGATCTGGCAGCCATTGCAGGGATTGAGGAGCTGAACATCGGGGACTCCCTCACCGACGTCGTCGATCCCAGACCTCTGCCCAGGGTGCGCGTGGACGAGCCCACCATTGGCATGGCGATCTACGCCAACACCAGCCCTCTCTCCGGGCTGGAGGGCAAGTACGTCACGGCCAGGCAGATCCGGGAGCGCCTGGAGAAGGAGCTGCTGACCAATGTGGCCCTGCACCTTCAGGACAGCGACACAAGTGAAGGAATGATGCTTTTTGGGCGGGGAGAGCTTCAGCTGGCGATTCTTGTGGAGCAGATGCGACGAGAGGGGTTTGAGATGTCACTGGGCAAGCCCCAGGTGGTGATCCGTGAGGTGGACGGTCAACGCTGTGAGCCTTGGGAGCAGGTTTTGCTTGATTTTCCCGAGGAGTTCATGGGGCCCGTCACAGAGAAGCTGGCTGCACGCAAGGGGCAGATGCAGGAGATGCGGCCCCCCAGCGGTGGACGGGCACGGGTGCTGTACCGGATTCCCTCCCGGGGGCTGATCGGGTTTCGCGGAGAGTACCTGAATGACACGCGGGGCCTTGGGATTCTCAACACGCTCTTCGATGGATTTCACCCCTTTGCTGGAGAGATCCTCTTTCGGCGAAACGGTTCCATCGTGGCCGATCGATTGGGCAGCACGACCGCCTATGCGCTCTTCAACCTGCAACCTCGGGGCAAGATGTTTGTGGGGTCAGGCGTCAGCGTGTACGAAGGCATGATTGTGGGGGAGTGCAACCGGGAAAATGACATCAACGTGGATGCCACCCGGGCCAAGCAGCTGACGAACTTCCGATCCTCCGGGGCGGATGAAAAAAACGTCCTGGCACCGCCAATTCAGCTCACCCTGGAGAAGGCCATCGAGTTCATTGGGGAGGACGAACTGGTGGAGGTAACCCCGGAGAACATTCGCATGCGCAAGCTGATCCTCGCGGGCAACAAGCGGTCGGTGGTGCGTCGGGAGAAGAAGAAGAAGGACCGGGGTTAGAAGAACATCCCGATGACCCGCCTGGCAGCGGCCACGACCAGGACTGCAGCGAGAAGCCGACGAACCGTGGTTTCGGATGCGTTTCTTGCCCCAAGTCGGGCGCCCGCGAGGCCTCCGATGACGACGGCGAGGGCGAAGGGACCCAAAAGGGAGGCCTCCACCTGAAACTGGTGGGTTGTGGCCATGCCGGCGAGGCCGGCGAGGGAGTTGACCAGGATAAACACCGCGCTGGTGGCGGCGGTGGTTTTGGCATCCGCCCAGCCCAGGAGCACGAGAACCGGGGAGAGAAAACACCCGCCTCCCACACCCACCACTCCGGCGGTCAGTCCGATCGCGCCGCCCACGGCCAGGGCAACCGGGACAGGGGGGGGGCCCTTCCACTCGATCGCTTCAGCCAGGGCGGATTGCGCCAGGCGCCACGCAGCCCAGAGAAGGGTGAGAGAGAGCAAGGTGTCATACAGCCCCTCCGGAATCTGCAAGGCGCCGCCCAGCATGGCCAGGGGAATGGAAGTCACCACAAAAGGCCAGGTGAGTCGGTGTTGAAAGTGGCCTTCACGACGAAAGAAGAAGAACGCCAGAAACGCCACCAGGACGTTGAGGCAGAGGGCATTGGACTTCAGCCAGGGAGCCCCGGCGCCCAGGGTGGTCAGGGAGAGGAGCGCCAGGTATCCGGATGCGCCCCCGTGGCCCACGGAGCTGTAGAGTGCTGCGATCAGGGCCAACAGGGGAAGAATCAACCAGAGGGAGTCCACAGGGCGCTCGATGAACTCACTCACTAACCCACCGGGTGTGTGGGGTTGTACCGAACGCAGCCGACTCGATACGATGTTCTTGGCAAGGAGAGGGCGTCGTGCAGATTGATTCCGGACAGGTGGTGGGGCAGTACACCGTCGAAGAACGCCTGGGAGAGGGCGGAATGGCCGTGGTCTACAGGGCCCGGCACAACCAGCTGGGCACGGAGCACGCCCTGAAGGTGTTGACCCTTCGGTCGGAGGCCATTCGGGAGCGCCTGCTGCAAGAAGGGCGGGTGCAGGCCGGACTCAGGCACCCGAACATTGTCTGTGTGACCGATGTGGTGATGATGGGTGAGAACCCGGGGCTGGTGATGGAGTACATCGCCGGGCCCGGCCTGGATGACTTTCTCGCCAAAGGCCGCCTTACCCTGCCCCAGGTGGATGCCCTGGCCCAGGGGGTCTTGCAAGGGGTCGCCACGGCGCACCGCAAGGACTTGATCCACCGGGATCTCAAGCCGGCGAACATCCTCTTGGAGGTCTCCGGCGGCCGCATCACGCCGAAGGTGGCGGATTTCGGCTTGGCCAAGATCCTCGACCAGGACCTGCAGCTGGGCAAGACAAGGAGCGGCGTCGCCATGGGCACCCCGCGGTACATGTCACCCGAGCAGATTCGGGATGCCAAGAGCGTGGACCGCCGCACGGATGTGTTTGCGCTTGGGGCCATCCTCTACGAGATGGTGTGTGGAGTGCACGCCTTTCCGGGGGACGACCTTTTGGCCCTCTTCAACGCGGTGGCACAAGGGAACTACATTCCTCCGCGCAACCACTGCCCGGAGCTGCCCCCCCATATGGAGCGGGCCATTGTGGGGGCGCTGGCGCCGGACAGGGACCAGCGGATTCCCACCGTGGATCACTTGCTTGCCACATGGCGCGGAGAGGAGCTTGCTCCGTCGGACCCCTCCATGGACTCAACGAATCTATGGACGGAGGATCACCTGGAAGGGGAGCGCCCCGAGGGCGGGTCCATACCCCTGCCAAGCAACCCCACGCTGGACCCTCCCAGAGACCAGCACACCTGGAGTGGTGACTCGATCCTGTTGCCCGAGGAGGGGGGTGAGGATGACGGCGCCACCACCCCCATTCCCATACCTGCGGAGAAGCAGGTGTTGTCGATCATGGAACCCCCACCGGACACGCTGACCCCGCCGGACACGCTGACCCCGCCGAACTCCATGGCGCAGCAAGCCCCTCTTCCGGAGCCTGCTTCCCGTTCACCTGTAGCGGCGCCCGTCGCAAGAGATGGCGTGCCATCCTGGAGCACTCCTGCGGCCATCGTGTTGGTGGGGGTCGTCGCGGTGGTGCTCTTGAGGCCGTCCGGGGATTCATTTGCACCGGAGGTGGAGCCCGCTCAGGAGGTGGCGCCGGCCATGGCGGAGGCGACAGAGGATGAAACGGCCGATGTTCTGGAAGAGGGGAATGCAGGGGGAGAGGCGAAACGGGCGGGTGCAGGGGCCCGAACCGTGGAGGCGGCGGCGGGGACTCGCACCGTTGGGAGAGCGGAGGGGAACGGTTCAACGGGGAGAGAGGCTGAGAGAGTGGCCGGGGGCCCAGAGGAGCCGATGGCTGATTCGATGGAGCCTGCGGCGCTCGTGACTGTTGCAGGCGACCCGGTGGAAGAGGACGGCGCAGCGGTGGTAGACCTGGAAGCGCCGCTGCCGCCACCCCCACCCGTTGCGCCACCACCTGTCCCGGCTCCGTCCTCCTCGGGAGGAGATCCGATCGCCCCAGCCCCGGCCCCTACCCGACGAGGCTCAGTGGGGGCGGCCTTTACCGAGGTGGGGCGCTCCTTCAAGCAGAGCGCAAGAGATGTGGCAGATGCCGCTCGGGTGACCGGTGGAGAGATCAAGTCGGCCGCTGCGGACATCCGGGACGAGTCCCTCGCCATCGCAGGACCCGCGCCCGCCCTGGTGAAGGTGCGCGGAGACAAGGCCAAGGTGCTTTTGCAGTCGCCATCCCAAGACTACCGGACCGGAAAGCACCTCCCCGCAGGTTCCTATACAGTCAGCGTGGTGTTTGAGGATGGCACGCGTGGCAGGGAAACGAGAGTCACGCTGAGCCCCGGGCAGACTCTTACCCTGGTCTGCAGCCGCGCAAACCTCGTGTGCGAATAGGCAGAGTCACCGCACCTGAAAGTCGTCGAACTCCATGGCCTGGCGGCGGGCATAGACACCGGCCTTGCCGGCGGCCGTCAACGGGGCGCCGCTGAGGTTGTCCAGGGCCGCGACGATCAGGCGCCGGTCAGCGCCCTCGCCCATCCAGAGCCGCAGGGTCGCGTCGTCCATCTCCAGCTCCAGGGTGAACCAATCCCCCGCGAGTGCTTCCAAGTCGAGATCGTTGCTTCGCGCCACCAAATCCCATCCGTTTGGCAGACTTGGACCAAAGACAAAGATCCGCGCGTGGCTGCGTTCGTGGTCCAGGAGGCTCAGCACGTACTGGCTGTCGTCCTGGTACCGGCCCACCAGGCCAATCCGCTGGGTGGTCTCACCCGCTTGCCACTCGTCGAAGCGGAGGCGGGCGCTGACCCGTTGGTAGTGCGCGCTGGATTCAGTCTGAAGGAGGCAGTGTTTGCCCGCGGCCAGGAAGGCTGCGGACAGGATGTCTCCGTCGCTGGACCAGGTCGTGGTGCCTCCACATCCGGCTTCCCAGGTGTCGGCGGAAGAGGTGCCGTCGTCCCCTTTGAAGTCCGCCACTGCAGTGCTGAAGTCATCCGTTGCCACGTACTTTGGGAGGGTCTGGGTTTTGCCAGAGTTACTGTCGAATCAGGCCAGGTGGTCTTCGGGGATCCAGCCAAGCTTCCAGCCCAGGGCGTAGGCCATGCCCCACTTGTGGGTGCCGGGGGTCAAGAGGCGCGCCCGCTCCACGAGGCGCTCGTCCCAGCACTGGAGCCCGTTGTTGTAGAGGTTCACATTGAATCCGCTGAAGTGGGTCGGCACCGGGTGATGAAGGGTGGAGTGTACGAATACGCACAAGTCCGAACCGGTTGGATCCGTGACCACGCAGGGCTCCGGCGGTTCACCCGAGTCGATATCGGTGTCGGTGTCCGCCCCATCCTTGTTCGGACTGGGGGGGCACCCGAGAAGCAGTGCGCACAGGCCAAGGAGTTTGTGCTCTTCCATGGCGTATTCTTCCTGGGATTTCAGCTCGATGGGTCCTTGAATGGAACGTGGTTGGAAGGACGGGGTCGGCAAAGAGCGTGTTAGAAACGGAGTTCACGCAGGTTCCCCTTGGCAACGTCACCCAAGAAGCTGGCAGATCTCAACCGGTGTGCAGGCGTGTCTGACCTTGTGGACTGCCTGGGCCGGTGGGCGGGGCCCAAGGAAAGCGTGGGGCTGTATCGTATGGATACGAGGGGGGGGTTTTTGCGTCTCATCGGCTGGCGGGGGCCCGCCTTCCAGGGGGTGCCGCAGACTCTTCACCGGGACATGTCGCTGGCCTGGGAGGCGGTGGGCACGTGGGAGCCCCAGCGAGCAAACGGCGAGAGGGCCTTTCCCCTGGATGTGGGGGAGCGGTTCTCCGCCTGTCTGGTCGTGCATGGGGATTCCCTGGGAGACCTTGTGGCGTTGCTGGTGAAAGACCTGGAGGCCACGGCTCGGAGGGCCATTTCCTGGGACTCCCACCTGTGGCGGGCTCAGATCCTGGAGGAGTTTGGGTCCTTGAGTCCCGTGAACATGATCGCCGCCACGGCGGATGGCGACATCGTCTTTTTCGGTGAGCGCATCGAGAAGATGCTGGGGTGGACCTTGGCGGATGTGCTGGAGCACGGTTGGACGGATTTGGTCTACCCGGACCCGGACTACCGAGAGGACATGCTCAAGGGACTGGCGGCCCAGCTGCAGGGGGCGGAAGCGGAAGGCGTCCATCGGAAGATGACCTGCAAGGATGGGAGCGTAAAGGATGTGGCCGTTTGGAGTCGATCTGGACCCAGCGTCCATGGGGGGGTGCCGGTCATGGTGTGGGTGCACCAGGATGTGGGGGAGCGATTGGAGTCACACCGGGAGGACATGCGCAACGAGAGCCTGGAGCGGCTGGGAAGACTCTCTGGCAACATCGCCCATGACTTCAACAACCTGTTGTGTGCGATCATCGGAAATGCGGACCTGCTCCTGGTGCCGGGGTTGTCTCAGGAGCGGGTGCACAAGCGTGGCAGGATCATCCTGGACGCGGGCCAGCAGGGGGCGGCCTTGGCGCGGCAGCTGCTTGCTTTTGGCGGCGGGGGCGCCCCCATGCAGCGGATTCTTTCATTTGGAGCCGAAGTTGAGGCCGTCTTGGACCTGTTTCGACCTGAACTCCCCCCTGGGGTGTCCCTGCAATTCGAGGTGGAGCCGGATCTCGGGAACATCGAGGCAGATCGATCTCTTCTGGCAAGCGCCGTCATGAACCTGCTCTCCAATGCCCGTGATGCGGTGGAGGGCCAGGGGAGTATCCAGGTGAAGTTGGCTGCCGGGGCCATGCCGGAGAATTCGAGCCACCGATCCCCCCGGGCGCCGGAACCGCGCACCCCTTGCGCTGTTCTTTCGATTCGGGACACGGGCCCTGGATTCAAACAGTCTGCATTGGAACGATTGTTTGAGCCCTTTTTCACCACCAAGGCGCAAGGCCATGGGCTGGGACTTGCCGCAGTGGTGGGCGTCTTGGACACCCATTTCGGCGCTTTGGTGGTGGAGAAGGGGGAGGGGGCGTGCGTGCGAATGTTCCTGCCCTTCAGCAACAAGCCCGAGGCTGCCATTTCACGCCAGGAGGCCGGCTTGGCCGGAGCGGGGCGACGGGTGTGGATGGTGGACGACAGCGCCCCCATCCTGGAGTTCTCCCAGGTGGCCCTGACCGCGGCGGGGTACCGGGTGACCTCCTTTGGGAGAGGACAAGACGCCGTTTCGGCGGCCCGGAGACTTCACCCGGACGAGCACCCCCATCTTCTCCTGTTGGACATTTTGGGAGAGCCCGGTGGACAAGAGACCCTGGCGGGGTTGCAGGGCGTGGGCGTGGATCCACCGGTCCTCTGGGCCACGGGGTTCGCGCCGGGCCTCTCGGAAGTGGAGGGGCAGCCCTCCCGAGCACTTCTCAAGAAGCCATTCACTGCGACCCAGCTGGTGGACCGCGTGGGGCAGGAGCTTGGCGTTCAGGAGGATTGACCGGGAAGTCAGGTGGGGGCATGTTGTGTTCCCCTGCCAGCCTTGGAGGTCTCGTGCGACATCGGTTGCCCTGTGTGGCTTTTCTGGGATGGATCGGGTGCGCAGCGGCGGGTCCGTCAGGCCCATTTGTGCCGACCCGATCTGATTCCGTGGTGAAGACCGATGACCAGTGGCGGACGGAGCTGGATGCCGAGGAGTATCGAATCCTCCGGGAGGCAGGCACGGAGCGGGCGTTCACTGGTAAATACTGGGACCAGCAGGACGCCGGCGTCTACCACTGTGCGGCATGCGGTCTTCCGCTCTTTGAAGCGGACGCCAAGTTCAAGTCTGGCACCGGCTGGCCCAGTTTCACCGCACCCATTTCTGAGAGCAGCGTGGCGGAACACATAGACAAACGCATGGGGATGGTGCGCACCGAGATTCTCTGCAGCCGGTGCGGAGGCCACCTGGGTCACGTCTTTTCAGATGGTCCCGCGCCCACAGGCCAGAGGTTCTGCGTCAACGGAAACGCTCTTGATTTTGTCGGGGCTGCGCCTGTGACGAAATGATCCGTTGAATTTGGGTCTTCGCGGAGATGATGGCCTGTTCGGGCAGCGCGGTGGCTGATCCTTCAACCCTTGAATCCCCGATACTCTCCGAGGACCCTGCGGGCCATGGACAGGGCGCAGAGGTAGTCTCCACTTGGAGGCGCAGATGATCTGGTGTTCGGTCATGGCGGGAGGAGCGCTGGGGTCTGCTGCCCGGTACGCGATCTCCTTGGGACTGAACCCGGCGCCTGCCGCAGGATTGCCCTGGGGAACCCTGGCGGCCAACGTCCTGGGTTGTCTGCTGATCGGCTGGCTGTCTCATGCCTTGGGCGGGGCAAGCGAGGCGGTTCGCCTTGGGATTCTTGTGGGGGTGCTCGGTGGTTTCACCACCTTCTCCAGCTTTGGTCTGGAGGCGATTCGCCTCCTGGAGGACGACCAGTTTTCCGCGGCTGCGATCTACGTGTTGGTGAGCAACCTCGGCGGGCTGGCTGGGGCCTGGATCGGCTGGCGAGTGGGGTAGAACCGAAAAAAGGAGAGGCCGGCCGGAGAGCTTGGGTCGGCTTCAGTCAGCTTCGCCGTAGACTGGAGCCGCGGGTGGGGCCTTTTCCAACAACTCGGCCACTGCGGGGCCGATCTCCTCGGGCGTCCACCGCTCGTTCTTCTCCAGGGTGGGGCCGGGGCGCCATCCATCCGCAAGCTTGAGCGTTCCCCCCTGGATTTCAAACATCTTCCCGGTCACATGGCTGCTCTTCTCGGAGCAAAGCCAGACCACCAGCGGGCTGATGTTTTCTGGCTTCCAGGGATCGAATTCAGAGGCTGGCGCCTTCATCGTGTCTGCAAAGAGCTCGGCGGTCATCCGTGTCCGGGCGATGGGAGCGATGGCGTTGGCGGTCACTCCGTAACGCCCCAGCTCTGCCGCTTGTACCAGGGTCAGGGATGCGATTCCGCCCTTGGCGGCGGCATAGGCCGCCTGGCCGATGCTGCCCTGCAGGCCGGCGCCAGAGGAGGTGTTGATGATGCGGGCCTGGTGCATGCGGCCTGCCTTTGCCTGTGAGCGCCAGTGGGCGGCGGCATGCCTGGAGATGCAGTAGTGTCCTCGAAGGTGCACCCGCATCACCGCATCCCACTCGTCCACGGTGGAAGAGACAAACATGCGGTCTCGCAGGATGCCGGCGTTGTTGACCACCGCGTCGAGGCGCCCGAGCCGCATCAGGGTCTCCTCCACCAAGGTGCCCGCCTGGTCCCAGTCCGAGAT
Organism: uncultured Enterobacterales bacterium; assembly: GCA_964604165.1. Lineage (GTDB taxonomy): Bacteria > Myxococcota_A > UBA796 > UBA796 > CAJQPC01 > JAYZDK01. Next base: position 41,905 of record CAZRYF010000030.1, on the reverse strand, counting down.
GTCTGCAAAGCTCGGGATGGCCTCTCCACCCGCACCTTGGATCTCGGAAACCACGGACTCAGCCGGGGTCGGGGAGTTGCCTTCCCCAGCACTTGAGGTGCCCAGGTCATTGACCACCACGCGGGCTCCTGCTTGGGCCAACGCGAGGGCGTGGCAGCGGCCAATACCGCTCCCCGCTCCGGTGACAATGACAACACGATCGGTACAGGACATGAATCCCCTCACTTGGCTCGATTGGACATGAGACTGTTTAACCCGCGTGAGGGTCTGCAAGGGGTGAACATTCTTATGCCTTCTTCACTCGTCCGTACTCGAACAAGCCCGCCTCATCATAAATGACCCGGTCTGCGTAGTCATCAAACCAGATCGCTTCCGGGTTGCGGGCGACGATGCAGACCTTTCCCCGGTAGGCGGCATCTGCTGCGTTGCGGAGGATCTTGAAGATGACCACGCCGTTCTCCGTGCCCGGGACGCCGGGCAGGGGGGTGCTTGTCACCGCTGCGACCTCGGTCTTGCCCCGGTAGTGGGTAATGGAGAGCCGGGCGTGGGTCTCCACACCGGACAGTCCCTTCTGGGACTCGTTCAGGATGTGCCACGCGGTCTCAATCGGCACGTTGAAGGCCTTGTGGGCCACGATGTCCCGGCCGCAGAAGAAGTAGTGGTTCTCCGCCCCCACCCGCTTGATCGCCCGCTGCATGATGCGCAGGGCGTCCGGGTCATCGTTGATGCCCTTGATGATTGGCGCCTGGTTTTCGACGCTCACCCATCCCCGGGAGACCAGGGCATCCATGGCGCTCCGGGTGTTTGGAACCCACTCCAGGAAGCCGGAACCATCCTCGATGTAATTCCCGTCGTCATCCTTTTGGAGGAATTCGTCCGGGTGGTTGAAGTGCAGCATGATGCGCAGTCCGACCTGGGGGTACGTGGCGTGGAAGCTGTCGAGCATGGCGAAAAATGTTTCATCAAACCGGTCTGGAAAGAACGCCATTTCCTTGGAGCCGATGCGGATGGACTCCACGTCGCACTCCGCCAGGGCGGCCATCCAGGCTGCGATCTTCTTGTTGGGCAGCACCATGGGGTCTCCACCGGAAAGAAGCACCTCTCGCAGCTTCTCCCGCCCTGACTCCGGGTGGCGGCCCCCGTTGTCCTTCACCGCTTGGTTGTGGGAACGGATGTAGTCGGTGATCGCAGGGATCTGCGCCATTCCCTTTTTGGCCACGGTGCCGTCCTGGCGGGTGATCTCCTTGCGACTGATCAACTCCTCCCGGTAGCAGAACCGGCAATGAGCCGAACAGGTGGAGATGACGTACATCAGGCCCATTTCGTACTTGTGGAGCAGGCCCTCCACGGGGCTGTAGTCCATCTGGAAGCCCGGATCCTCCGCTCCAGCCAAGTCCTGTGTCTCGTCCGGGCTGGCCTTGACCAGCTGGCGGATCGGGGCGCTCTTCTTGGCGAGGTCAAAGTAGTGGCGGGTCAGCTTGACTGGCATGCGGGCCTCCACATCCCGCTCGGTGCCCTTGATCTCCCGGAGCGCATCCAACTCCGCAGGGGTGTAGAGCCCCTGGATTTCCTCGGAGACCCGGGCCTCGAGAAAGGGGCTCAGGCCGTTGATGGTCTGGCGTTCGTACCGGGGGCTCTCGACAGAGTCCAGAAAGGCCTGCTCCCTGTCGGTTGGTACGTGGGGGGTCGGGTTGCTCATGGTGATGGCCCTATTGTGGGACGGTTTCCATACTGTGCCGGAGTGCGCGGACCGCAGCTTCGGCCATTTTTTCGATCTCTGCCTCGCCCATGGGGGTCGAGAGGACGCCCGCGCCGCTGTATATCAGGAGGTGGCCCGCCTGACCCATGTGCTCCAGAAAGGCCACCAGGGAGGCCTTCTCCTGGGGGGTTGGAAAGGCGGATCGGTAGTCTGTCGGTGTCTCGGGCTTCATGTGGAGACGGAACATGGAGCCGGCCCCCGTGACGCTGGCCGGGGCGTGGGCGATGGCGATCGCCTCTTCGAGTCGATGCCGGGCGAGGGCACCAAGCCGGTTGAGTCGCTCTACGGCCTCCAAGTCGAATTGGGCCATGGCGATGTGGCCGGCGGTCATGGTGATTGGGTTGGCCGAGAAGGTCCCGGAGTGGGGGAGCCTTGGACCGCCCTCACCCGGGGAAAAGACCGACATGACCTCTTCTCGCCCTGCAATGGCCCCCACCGGAAATCCCCCGCCGATCATCTTGCCCATGGCGGTCAGGTCGGGCTGGACACACAGGCGGGCCTGCATGCCGCCCCACTCGGTGCGAAAGGTGATGACTTCGTCGAACAGCAGCAGGGCGCCGTTCTCTTGGGTCCAGGAGCGCAGGGCGCTGGCAAATTCTTCCGTCACCGGGATCAAGCCCGCCCGGTGAGGCATGGGATCCACCAGGACGCAGGCAATTTCTTCTTTGTGTGCCTCCAGGATGGCGGTGGCGGCGGCTGTATCGTTCAGAGGCAGCACGAGGACGTCCTGCACAACCCCTTTCGGCGTGCCGACGGCCAAGGGAACCGAGGCCGGTCGGTCCGCCGCTCCCCAGCGCTCCGGGGAGGGGGACTGGCTGACCTCTGCGTAGTCATAGGCCCCGTGGTAGGTGCCTTCCAGCTTGGCGATCTTGGGGCGGTTCGTGAACGCCCGGGCGGCCTTGAGGCCCGCCATGACCGCTTCGGTGCCCGAATTGACGAACCGCACCTTGTCGAAACCCGGAGATCGGCTGCAAAGGTGCTCGGCAAAGTCGATCTCCGCCTCGGTGGCCATGGTGAACGCTGTGCCCTTTGAGAGTTGCGCAGTGACCGCTTCTACGATGGGGGGATGGGCGTGGCCATGGATAAGGGAGGCCATGTTGTTGGCGAAGTCGACGCGCTCGACGCCATCCACATCCCAGGTTCGGCAGCCCGTGGCCCGATCCACGTAGTAGGGGTGCGGGCTGCGAAGCAGGGTATTGCGGCTGACCCCGCCCGGGAGGCACTGTACGGCTCGGCGAAAGAGCTCGGCGCTTCGGTCACTCATGGGTGCCCCAAGGGGGCGTCGGTTTTCTCGATCACCTCCTTCAATGGCACGCCCGGGGCAAGCTCCACGAGCTGGAATCCATCCGGGCCGATGTCAATGACCGCCAGGTCCGTGAAGACCCGGGTGACGACCCGTGGGCCGGTCAAAGGGTAGCTGCACCTCTCCACGAGCTTGGGGGCACCGGTCTTGGTCACGTGCCGGGAGATGACGAAGATGGTCTTCACCCCGGCCACGAGATCCATGGCGCCGCCCACCGCGGGGATCGCGTCCGGGGCGCCCGTGGACCAGTTGGCAAGATCGCCTGTGGAGGAGACCTGCATGGCACCGAGCACACACACATCGATGTGTCCGCCCCGGATCATCGTGAAGCTGTCCGTGTGGTCGAAGAAACAAGCGCCCGGCACCACGGTGACGGGCTTCTTGCCCGCGTTGATGAGCTCCGGGTCTTCCTCGCCGGGAGGGGGAGGCGGCCCCATGCCCAACAGGCCGTTCTCCGTGTGGTAGATGAACTCCCGCCCCTCTGGTACAAATCGTGCCACCAGCTCGGGCATGCCAATGCCCAGATTGACGCAGGATCCGTCTGGAATGTCCTGTGCCAGGCGGGCGGCCATCTGCTCGCGGTTCCAGCCGGTCACGGGTAGCTCCGCTCGTCGGCGATCAGTTGGGACTCCTGCACCGGGTCGGAGATCTCCACGAGACGATCCACGAAGATGCCCGGGGTGATGACGTGCTCCGGGTGGATCTCTCCGGGGGGAAGCACTTCTCGTGCCTGGACGAGGGTGGTCTTGGCCGCCATGCACATGACCGGGCCGAAGTTCCGGGCGGTCTTGTTGTAGGTCAGGTTCCCCCGATGGTCCGCCGTGTCACACCGGACCAGGGCGATGTCGGCCTTGAGGCCGCGCTCCATCACGTACTCCCGGCCATCGAACTCCCGCACCTCCTTGCCTCCTGCCAGGGGGGTTCCCACGGCGGTGGGGGTGTAGAAGGCGGGGATGCCTGCAGCACCGGCCCGAAGTCGCTCGGCGAGGGTCCCCTGGGGCACCAGCTCCAGCTCGATCTTGCCGGCGCGATACAGGTCTGGAAAGACCTTGGAGAAGGTGGAGCGGGGATAGGAACAGACCATCTTGCGGACCTGGCCATTGGCGATGAGCGCGGCCAGACCGACCTGCCCATTGCCCGTGTTGTTGTTGACCACCACGAGGTCTCTCGTGCCTTGATCGATCAGGGCATGGACCAATTCCACCGGGCTTCCAGCGGACCCGAAGCCGCTGATCAAGACCACCTGCCCGTCTTCGATGACGGAGACCGCTTCCGCAGCAGAACCGACTCTCTTGTCGACCATAACGGCACCCCAGCGATGGGTAGTTCGAGGACCCCGGATTGTCCAGGAGACGCTAGAAGTCTGCGAGGATTTGGTTGAAGGTTGCGCTGGGCCGCATGGCACCGGCGGCGAGATCCGCGTTGGGCAGGTAGTAGCCGCCCAGGTCCACCGGGGTGCCTTGTGCAGCCACCAGCTCGCTGACGATGGCGGCCTCGTTCTCCTCCAGCTCCGTCGCGATCCCCCGAAAGCGATCCGCCAGGCCCGGATCGTCCCCCTGGGAGGCCAGGGCCTGTGCCCAGTACATGGCCAGGTAGAAGTGGCTGCCCCGGTTGTCCAGCTCGTTCACCTTGCGGGACGGGGACTTGTTGTTCAGAAGGTAGCGGGTGGTGGCGGCATCCAGCGCCTCCCCCATGACCCGGGCCTGGGCGTTGGAAGTCCGCTCCCCGAGATGGTCCAGGGACACGGCCAGGGCCAGGAACTCCCCCAGGGAGTCCCAGCGCAGGTGGCCCTCGGCCTCGAACTGCTGCACGTGCTTGGGGGCAGAGCCCCCCGCGCCGGTCTCGAACAAGCCCCCTCCGTTCATCAGGGGGACGATAGAGAGCATCTTGGCGCTGGTGCCTACCTCCAGGATGGGAAAGAGGTCGGTCAGGTAGTCGCGCAGCACGTTTCCCGTGACCGAGATGGTGTCCTGGCCCTGTCGCAGTCTCGCCACGGTGAACCGGGTGGCCTCTACCGGGGAGAGGATGTGGAACTCGAGCCCGTCGGTGTCGTGGTGGGGCAGGTAGGCGCGGACTTTCTTGATTAGCTCGGCGTCGTGGGCCCGATCGGCATCCAGCCAGAAAACGGCTGGGCTCTTTGTGGCCCGAGCGCGTCGCACCGCCAAGTGCACCCAGTCTTGCACCGGTGCGTCCTTCACCTGGCACATCCGCCAGATGTCGCCGGTCTCCACGTCGTGGGAGACCAGGGTGTTGCCTTCTCCATCCACGACGCGGACCGTGCCGCCGCGAGGAATCTCAAACGTCTTGTCGTGGGACCCGTACTCCTCTGCCTTCTGGGCCATGAGCCCCACGTTCGGCACGGTGCCCATGGTGGTCGGGTCGTAGGCGCCGTGGGCCTTGCAGTCGTCGATCACCGCCTGGTACACGCCTGCGTAGCTGCTGTCGGGAATGACCGCTTTGGTGTCTTGGGTCTCCCCCGCGGCATTCCACATGCATCCGGAGGTGCGGATCATGGCAGGCATGGAGGCGTCGATGATGACGTCGCTGGGCACATGCAGGTTTGTGATGCCCTTGTCACTGTTCACCATGGCCAGGTCGGGCCCTCTGTCCAGGATCTGCTGGAGGTCCGTTTCAATGACAGACCGCTCCTCGTCGGAGAGATCCGAGAGGCGGGCGGTGAGGTCTCCAAAGCCGTTGGTGACATCCACGCCCAGGGTCTCAAAGGTGGCCCCGTGCTTTGCAAAGAGGTCTCCAAAGAAGATTCGAACTGCGTGGCCGAAGATGATGGGGTCTGAGACCTTCATCATGGTGGCCTTCATGTGGAGGGAAAACAGAACGCCCGTGTCTCGGGCATCCGCTACCTGCTTCTCCAGAAAGTCCAGCAGGGCTCGCTTGCTCATGACCGTGGCGTCGATGATCTCCCCAGCGAGAAGCTCCAGCCCCTCCTTTAGAACCGTGGTTCCACCATCGGCGGTCAGGTGCTCAATGCGAACGGTCGTGGCGGCCGGCAGGGTCACGGACCTCTCGTTGGAGCGAAAGTCCCCGCTCTCCATGGTGGCCACGTGGGTCTCGGAATCCGAGGACCAGGCCCCCATGGAGTGGGGGTTGCTTCGGGCGTATTCCTTGACGGCCGTGGGTGCGCGGCGGTCCGAGTTCCCCTCTCGCAGCACCGGGTTCACGGCGCTGCCCTTGACCCGGTCGTAGCGAGCCTTTGTTCCGCGTTCCTCGTCGGTTCCCGGCTCTTCCGGGTAGTCGGGGACGGAAAAACCCGCGGCCTGCAGCTCCAAGATGGCTGCCTTGAGCTGGGGCACAGAGGCGCTGATGTTGGGCAGCTTGATGATGTTGGCATCCGGGGTCTTGGCCAGGGCGCCCAGCTCCGCGAGGTCATCTGCGGCCTGTTGCCCTTCGGCCAGGCGCTCGGGAAAGACCGCCAGGATGCGGCCCGCCAGGGAGATGTCCCGGGTCTCCACGGCAACACCTGTGGTGCCGACAAAGGCCTGTACGATGGGGAGAAGGGACCAGGTCGCCAGGGCGGGCGCTTCATCGGTCCGGGTGTAGAGAATGGTCGGGGATGAGGTCATGGTTCCACTCCAGGGCCCGTCCTCTAACGGGTGCGCTACAGAGCCCCCACCGCATAGTCATCCCACCAGATCTGTGGCTCGTGGCCCAACTCCTTGAGGCCACACGTGATATTGCCCGACGTGTAGAGCTTCAAGGTGTTTACGTCGGCAAACCCGTCCGGGGCGGCAGTAGAACGGCTGGTGGAATATCAGGGCTATGAACTCCAAGGAGAAGGCGTCATGTCAGAGAGTGAGCGTGCAAAGACGAGTTGGGATCCAAAGACCCAGGTGGTCTGGTCCGATGTCCCTTGTTTGGACCTGGATCGGGCGATGGCTTTCTACGCGGCGGTGCTCGATTGCGAGGTGGAGAAGCAAGGCGGTGGCGGCTTCTTTATGGGGGTGCTGCCCCACGGGGGCGCGGCCATTGGCGGCTGTCTCGCGGTGCTGAACGACACGGCCCCTTCTGAGACAGGGGTGCTGATCTACCTGAACTGCGACGGTCGACTGGAAGACGCTGTGTCCAAGGTGGAGCCCAATGGGGGCCAGGTGCGCCAACCGATTCACGTGATTGGGCCGCATGGACGCCGGGCCATTGTGATCGACAGCGAGGGCAACCGGGTGGCGCTGCACTCCAGCTGATTCTTGGGTCGGGCCACTGCCTGAACGAGGCAATCCGCGAATATCAGGGTGGCTCGTCGTCGGAGAACCTGTCATCGTTCGACCCCTGCCACTCCCCGGGGCACGCTGGAACAATCCCACCCCCAATGTCGGAGACTCTTGACAAGGGGTCACTCCATATCAGTCCTGTATGTGTTGGAGCAGGAGATCCACCTGGAGATCGTCACCTGAGTCGACCTTCACCTCCTGGATCTCAACGAGGGAGGGCGAGGAGAGGAGGTCGCCGGACGTGGCCGTGAACAGCCCGGTGGACCAGACGCTCGCGTCGGTGTCGAAGAGGGCCAGGACCCGGTAGGGGGTCTCATCCGGAAAGAGGTTTTCCAGCACAAAGGGTACGGAAATATCCTCCAGGGGCTCAATGACCGGGGCGGTGGCGTGGACCCGGTGGGGGAGCACCTCGTCCACGTTGATCTGCGCGCTGGCAAAGACGAACAGGGTGGCCGCGATCTCCCGGTCCTCTGCGAGGCTCTCGTCGATGGACGAACTTACGGTGACCGTTCCCGAGATTCGACCCATCTGCAGGCGGGGCCGTTCGGTCGATTCTTGGACTCCGGAGTCCAGGGGTGAGTCAGGGGTCGGCGCTGCACAGGCCCACAGGAGAAAGTGCAGCATCAACGGCTCTCCACCGGCGTCCCGGTGCAGAGCTGGGCGCTCTCCATGCCCAACAAGGCGCCGGAGGTGGTGCACATCTCCTCGGGGAATCCGAGGGTCTCATCCATCGAGTTGAACCAGGTGCAGTGGGTGCGCAGGACGTCGCCCTCCTGCACCACGTGGTGACCGGGCATAAACAGCCTGGAGGGAGAGGCATACCGGTAGTCCGCCTCCCACTCGTCGACGCGAAGAACCTCCACGATCTCTCCACTCTCCCGGACCAGCTCCACCAGGTAGCGCACCCCGTACCCGTGCATGTGGGCGAGAACCGTCAGCAGATCCGTGCCGGCCTCCAGGGGACAGTCAAAAGTCTTGGTGGTCTCCACACCCGGCGGCAGCTCCAAGAACCCCACATCGTGGTCGAAAGAGCCCACCCATCTCTGAACCTCCTCTGCGGGGACCAGTCCCAGGTTGAAAGCGGCATTCACCATGATCGGGGTGTCCGTGGGGTTGATGAAGTGCACGTCGGCACTCCAGATCTGCCCCGAGGAGAGCTTGACGGCGACCCCGTCGGGCAGGTTGAGCTGGTTTCCGGTTCCCTTGGGCAGGGTCAGACGAATCGAGCTGAAGATCGGCGCGGTCCGGGCGGACACCGTGTCCTCCTCACCGCCACAGGGGAGAAAGGCGCCCGGCACCGCCCCTTCCACGTCGTTTGCATCCTTGAAGAGTGCGTGGTGGAGAAACTCGTTGGAGGCAAGAGGGGTAAAGAGGTTGACACCCACATCCGGCTCATCCCAGCGGCCGAACAAGCAGTACAGCGACTCGGTGAAGGGGGGGATCTCCAGGTCGGGGGTCAGGATCTGTACTCCGCCGGTGGGCGGGTCGGGGTAGTCCGCCCGCACATCGAGCACGTCGACACCCTGGGTGTCAGCCGCCTCTTCTCGCTGTTCCACCGCGGGGCAGGCTGCGAGCAAGCCCAGAAACAAAGGGGTCCGCATGCCGCCATGCTACCACCCTGCTACCACCCTGTGGCGGGCTCTTCTTCCTGTTCTTCCTGTTTTTGCCGGCGGTGGCCGTGTGCCTACTGTGGCCCTTTTACGTATCGGTCAAACCATTCGAACTGCTCCCAGAGCACGTGCTCCACGGACTCCCGGGCCCGGTAGCCGTGGCCCTCGTAGGGAAGGGACAGCCAGCGAACGGTGCCCCCCACCCCGCGAACCGCCTCAAACAAGCGCTCGGACTGAAAGGGGATCGTGCCCGGGTTCTCGTCGATGGCCCCGTGAATCAGCAGCAGGGGCTCGTTGATTTTCGGGGCGTGCATGACGGGAGACAGGTGCAGGTAGGACTCCCGGGACTCCCACAGGGTGCGGCGCTCGCTCTGAAAGCCAAAGGGGCGAATGGTGTGGTTGTACGCTCCGCTGCGGGCAATCCCCGCCTGGAACAGGTCCGAATGTGCCAGGAGCGTGACGGTCATCAGCCCGCCGTGGCTGTGGCCCATGACCCCGACACGGTTCGGGTCGGTCACCCCGAGCCGCACCGCCTCTTTCACAGCGGCTTCCGCACCGGCCACCAGCTGCTCGACAAAGGTGTCATAGGCGGTGTCCGGGTCGCCAATCACCGGCATGCGCGTGTTGTGCAGGACGGCGTAGCCCTGGAGCAGAAAAAACAGGTGCGAGGTACCGCGGATTCGGGTGAAGGTGTTCTCCGAACCGCGTACCTGTCCTGCCGTGACCGGGTCGGAGAACTCCCGGGGGTAGGCGTGGACCACCGTGGGCAAGGGCGTGCCTTCCTTGTAGTCGGGAGGCAGGTAGAGGGTGAAAGACAACGGTACGCCGTCTTCCCGCTCATAGGTCACGATTCGCCGCTGGATCCCCCTCAACTCCGGGGTGGGGTCTTCAAAACGGGTCATTCGGGTCAACGACCGCTCTCGGGAAGCCTCGCCTGGCTGGGCCTCCACGGCCTCCCCCAATTCCACCCAGTACAGGTTGGGTGGGTCACTCGGCGACTCGCTCCGAATGAGAAAGGTCATGGCGTCCGGGTCGATAAATGCGACAAACCGCTCGTACCGATCCGAATCGCTGCGGAAGAGCCGCTCCACGGGTTCCTCGGCATCCAGGGGACGCCGGTCCAGGAAGGGTCGGTCGCCATCAGGGCTCGACCCACTTCCTGTGAAGAACAAAGCTCCATCTTGTTCCAGCAGCACCCGGTGACCGCTGGGAAGCGGCCGGGTCAGCGGGCGCCCCGGGTCCGCGTACCGGTCGTTTCTGGAAAGATCGAACCAGGGCTCGCTGGTCTCCTTGTCCACATTGACCTGCCAGACATGCCGCCAGCGCCGGGCTCGCTCGTACTGCTCCAGGACCAGCTGGCCTTTGCGCTCGCCCCACCACCAGCGTGAAACCCGGTGCTCTGACTGGAAGACCACCTCTGGTTCTCCTCGAAACGGGGCCTTGTGCTGGAGCATGTGGTCCCGAAAGGGCACCTCGGCGGACCAGTCGCCGCCGTCCTGGGCTTCCAACCAGACCAGGGAGGCCGGTGCGCTTGCACGCCAGGAGACGTGGCGCGGCCCTGTACGCACACCGTGAATCGGCACGCTCTCGGCCAGGGGAAGCTCGGCCACTGTGTGGACAACCTCTCCCTTGAGGTTCCAGACCTGGATGTCGCTGGCAAACCGCCACCAGGCATGTCGATGAGACCAGGGGCCCTTCATGCGCTCTACGAGGAGGAACTTGCCATTGGGGGAAGGGGAGGCGTCCGCGTAGGCGCCGGGCTCCCCCACGGGGGAATAGGTCCCGGTCTCGGCATCGACAATGCCGATCTGGCTGGTGGCAAAGTGCGTAAACAGGGCATCGTCGTGGTCGTCGCCAAGAAGATCCCGCGCCTCGTAGGTGCTGATGGCGGTGCCCCCATCTCCCTCCCGGGTATCGGGGCCCGGGGGAATGAGGGGTGCCTCTGGGGCGGGTTCGCGCTCCGTGGGGATTGCCAGTACCACCAGCCGGTCCAGGTCTGGAAGCCAGGCGACTTCCGGCCCGAGCAGGGGGTTGAGGGCCAGGTTCGGAACCACTGCGCCCTGCCCATCTGCAGTGCCCACCCAAAGCCCGATGTGGTTGCTCCGCTTGAGGGTCAGGGCCAGGCGCTCGCTGTCGGCCGACCAGATCGCCCGCAGGACCCGGGTGCCTTTCAGATCCAGCGGGACCTGGCTGCCATCCCTAAAGGTCAGGAGAAGGGGATCCTCGTAGCCGTTCCGGCCATGAAAGCCGCCTGTGCGGGCATCGACGCGGATTCCCGCCAGGGGCAACATCGCTGCCGCCCGGTCGGCCAAGGGGGGGTAGGTCACCCCCTGCATCAACACTGCGTGCGTCGCGTCCGGGCTGACCCAGGTGGTGGGGCTCGTGGGTGCATGAAGCACATCCAGAGTGTCCTGTGGCGGCTGTTGCCAGGGGGTGGCGAGCGCCAGGAAAGAAAGGAGCACAATGAGCATGGGCAATCCTCCACAGGAGACCTGTATTGCCTCTGGCCCGGGGAGGGGTCAGGCGCCTCTCGGTTTCAACGCTGTGCGGGAGAGGACTCCATCGGGTCCAGCCCCTGTCCGGGTCCTCAAAAAGACTTCCCCGTCAGCCGCTCGTACATGTCTGCGTACAGGGTGGCGGTCTTGTCAATGACATGCTGGGGCAGGGCGGGAATCGGGGGCTCCTCGGTGCCGTTTTTGCGTGCCTCCGAGAGCTCCGTGTGGTGGCCGGTTTCGATGTAGTGACCGCGCACGAATTCCTTGGAAAGCTGCACAATCTCCCCCCGGGCGTAGGCTTCCGCATCCCACCAGCGGTCTTCGTCCAGAGTGCCGAAGCTGTCGACCAGCACGGGAACACGCCCCTTACCCAAGGCAAACTCCTTCTTGCCATCCACGTGGATCAGCCCGGCCTTGGCGGCCTCTCGTTCGATAATGGTGTCGACCTTGACGACGATGTCCATGATCGCGTCAAACTCGGCCTCGGTGAGGTTGGAGATCTCGAGGGCCTCCGCTCGGTCCAGCAGCCGGTCGAACTTCTCGAATTTGGTGGAGACTTCCAGGTACGGGGTGGGCAGCTTGACGCCTTCCTTCAGTTCGGTGCCGGGGGCAAACCCGAACTCCTCGGCCGGGGCGTCACCTCGGGCATACCGGCGCCAGGCGGAGCCCGCCAGGTAGTGCCGGCAGATGACCTCCAAGGGCACAAAGAAGTTCTCTGCATCCCGGGGAATGGCGCCGGGCTCACGGATCACGTCGAACCGCCTCGCCAGGACCCGGTCAGGAGCCGACATCTCCACAATATGGGTCTGGCAGATCCCCTCCTTCTCCACCAGTTCAAACCAGTGGCAGGAGGTCCGGTTCAGGGACTCGCCCTTGCCGGGCACGAGGCTTGGAATGACCTGGTCAAAGACCGAGATTTGGTCCGTGTAGCGGAACTCAATGATGTCCGGATTGTCCGTGGTCCAGACCTGTTTGACCTTGCCGTGGTAGACCATTTCGCCCATTTGGGTCCCTCCTTTTCTGGAAGGCCCATCTAACATGAAGCCCCGTGCGAAGGCTCGCGAGAGGCGTGATAGGAGGTGGAATGTCACACGGTTGGTTCAGTGCAGCGCTGGGGCTCCTGGTGGCGGGGTGTGGACCCTCAGAGGGCGACTGGGACCTGGGGGTCTTTCTGCCGGCGGAGCCTTTTGAGGAAGGGGACCCGGAGGTGGGTTGGGAGACCTTGTTGCACGAGGGCTACATGAGCTGCGGGGTGCCCTGGACCCTCTGGGAGAGTGATCTGGCGGGGGAGGCGGTGCAGGAGATGTTGCTCGGGAACGCCAAGACAGAGACTCTGTCTGGCCGGACGGGCCGAAACGCGGGCCTGCCCCACATGCTGAATGCCTTTGAGAGCGCGGACGGTGTCGACGTGGTGACGCCCAACTGCCTCCAGTGCCATGCGGGCACCTTCAACGGGGAGCTGGTGCTCGGCCTGGGAAACGCCACGGCGGACTTCACCTCTCGGGCCTCCGAGGGAGTCGGATCCGCCTCTTTCTCTGACTCCCTCCTGGCCACGTTTGGACTGGATGAGGCGGAGATCGCCGAGTTTAACAAGATCAGATCCCGCGGGGCGGCGCTCCTTCCGGTCACGGAAATGCGGACCATTGGGCACAACCCGGCGGAGATGCTGGCGGTGACATTGATGCTTCACCACGACCGGGACACCCTGGCCTGGAGCGATGAGCCCTTGGTGGAGGCGGTCATTGTGGATGCCGACGGCGCCCCCATCGAGGATCCCGTGGTCACCTCGGACCCGCCTCCCTGGTGGCGGGCCCACAAGAAGCACGCCTTGTTCTACAACGGCATGGCTCGAGGCGACCCCCGGGGCACCATGATGCTGGCCACCTCGGTCTGTGTGGACAGCGTGGCCGAGGCGGAGGTCGTCGACCGTTTCTTTGTGGACATCCAGTCCTACATTCGCTCGACCCGGGCCCCGTCCTACCCCTTCTCCGTGAGCGCTCGCCTGGCCGCATCCGGGAAGCGCGTGTTTGAGGAGCACTGCGCAGGATGCCACGGCACCTACGATGAAGACGAATCATTGGAGACCTACCCCAACCTGCTTGTGCCCCTCTCGGTGGTGGGCACGGATCCGGTGGTAGCCAACGCCGGGGTGATCCACGCCCCGCACCTGGTGGAGTGGTACAACGAGTCGTTCTACGGGCAGGTGACCCGTTTTGAACCCACGGATCTCGACAGCGGGGTGGTGGGGTACACGGCCCCTCCCCTGGACGGGATCTGGGCCACCGCCCCCTTTCTCCACAACGGCTCGGTGCCCACGCTGGCACAGGTCCTGGACAGCTCCACCCGACCAGAAACCTGGCGCAGAGTGGACTACGACAGCACAAACTTTGACCAGGATACCGTGGGCTGGCCCCACGAGGTGCTTGGTTTCTCCCAGGCCGAGGCCCCCGAGGCGGACCAGCCGGACATCTACGACACCACCTTGTGGAGCCAATCCAATGGGGGCCACACCTACGGGGATGGGCTGCGGGATCGCCAGCGACGGGCGCTCTTGGAGTACCTCAAGACCCTGTAGGAACGGCCCAGGGTTGGCGCTCCACGAGCTCGTCCACGGAGACGCTCCCGTTCTCCAGAAGGCCGTCCTTTGCGTCCCGAATCTGCCAGCGCAGGTGGGGTCGAAAGAGCGGCTGGGACTCTACCTGGATGTGGCGAAGCTCTCCGCTCTCAAAGCCGCAGATCTCCTGGACCCGGGCGAGGAGCCTGTGATCATGCAGGTGTCCGTCTCCGAAGTTGTAGCCCAGCACGAGCCCGGCGATGATCTCTCCGTCGACATAGACACGGTCCTCGATGTCGCCGACAGCCAAAGGAAGCAGATCCTGCAGCGCCCGCCCGTGGAGGTGCATGGCTCGGAAGGCGGGGACCTTGCTCAAGGTGGTGGTGATGGTGTCCGGGTCGTAGAATCGGGCCAGCTGGGATTCAGGAAGGGCGCTGGCCTTGGGGATGGCGTCCAGCTTGTTCACCGCGTTTCTGTCAAACAGCCAGACACTCCAAGCCCAGTTGCCCGCGTAGTAGCGCATGGACAAGAGAAACGAGACCCTGTGGGGCCAGAGGTTTCCCACAAGCGGAACCAGGAGCAGCGCGAAGACCAAGAAGGCCGCCAGGGCAGGGGACGTCACATCCCAAGGCGAGACATGCGGGTGGAGGCCAAACAGAAAGAACCCGCTGTAGACAACCAGCACGTTCCACTCAATGGGCACCGCCATGGGGACATTGCTCGTGATGAACAGGTGAAAGCACAGCATCAGGACCAGGCCGGCGGTGGTGAGAGGGCCGCCGCTTCCCGCCAGGAGCAGGAGCGGAAACAAAAACTCCAGGCCGCACCCGACGTGGGCCATGCCATGGGCCAGCCGGGAGGGCCGGAGGTCGTGCGGATAGTCCCGGTACAGGGCCCGTCGAAGACGGCCCCACCGCAAGATTGCGCTGTTGCTCACCATGACGCAGATCACCGCGGGAAAGTGGCGGTTCACCTTGGAGACCGCTGCCCAGATCCAGATGGCCAGAGACACCGACACGGCCCCCGCCAGCCAGTCGGGAAACAGAAGACAGACCCCGACGGCGCCAAAGTGCTCGGTCCGCGCAGCCAGGAACACCGTCTTGTCCGAGAGGCCCAGCAGCACCAGCAGAACCACGCTTGGGAGAACGTGCGCTGGGGTCACCTCGGGGGCTGCGAGGGTCCGCAAGGCAACCCCCAGGTGGGCAAGGTAGAGGACCACATCAAGCCACCCGCGGCGGCTTCTTCCCAGCACCGGGAGCCCGGGAACCAGCGGCAGCTTCAGGGTGCCCGGTCGGGCGAAATGCAGCGGGGCTGCCACTGGCGGCACGTAGCGCCCAGTCAAAGGACCGCTGCCACACCCGAGGCCCAGGCTCTCGAAGACCAGGCTCCAGACCACGGCCTTCTTGAAGGCGGTCTCCGTGAACAGGAAGCGCCAGCCTGGCTCGCTCCCGCCCTGTTCGCCAACGGGAAGGGCGCAGAACCCGACCCAGATCCCTACGTAGGCCGCCAATTTGGCGAGGTACAACAGATAAATCGCCGGCGGCGTTCCATATCCATCCACAGCCCACGCTTGGCAGGCCATCTGAAGGCGCTCCGCCCAGGGAGCAGCAGTCCACTCGGCTGCCGTGTAGGGCGTGGGCTTGGGGGAGGGGAGTTTGGGTCCTAGGGGCATTGTGGAGGAGAGTATCCTGGGGAAAGTGCAAGAGGCGTGGAGGTGCTTTGGTGTCAAACTGCCCGGAATGGAGTGTGGCGGTTCGAGGGGTGGGTCGGCTGACGGTGGAGAGTCACGCACTTCCTTGCTGGCAATTGGACGAGGACGCCACGGAACTTTGGGCTTTCTGCAAAACCCCGAAGGCGTCTGTTGCCTCGGCAATGTGGCCGAGGTGATTCGACAGCCTCCTATCTGCCCACCTGGTAGTTGGTGGTGACGTCGCTCCTTGCGAAAGAGTGAGTCGCGGGACTGTTCGAGTGTGACTTGAATCCTTTTCCGAAATCTTGGCTCTTACCAGCCAGAACCCACCCAACGACTTGTTTGGGCTGCCTTGGAGGAGCCATGAGATCCTTGCATTCTCAACTGTTGACCCTGTCGGTCCTTTCTTTTTCGGCCCTGGTTGCCGGGGGGTGCGCCAACTCAAAGAGCGTGGACACCGGTGAGCCGGGCGTGACCCAGTGCGAGGAGCCCGTCGCCATCGACCATGATCCGGATCCCGATGTGGTGGAGGTTCACTTGTGGGCCTCTGCGGCCACCTGGGATCCCGGCACCGGGTGGGTGACGGGGCTTACCTACAACAACTGCGTACCGGGCCCCCTGATCGAGGCTGATCTGGGCAACACCCTGCGGGTGATCTTTGAGAATCGCTTGGATGTGGAAACCACAGTCCACTGGCATGGACAGCGACTTCCCAACGCCATGGATGGGACCACGGCAGTGCAGAACCCGGTGCAGCCCGGCGAGAGCTTTACCTATGAATATGAGCTCGTGGATGCGGGGCTGTATTGGTACCATCCCCACCTTGATGTGGACTTGCAGGTGGAGCAAGGTCTGCAAGGGGCGCTCTGGATTCGCGACCCGGCCGCCCCGGAGGTGGACAACACCGTGGTGGTCTTGGATGACCTGTTGCTGGATAGTGCCGGACAGATCGCTCCTGCGACCGAGGGCATGATGGCCATGATGGGGCGCCATGGAAATGTGCTGTTGGCCAACGGGAAGACCGACACCGTGGTGGACATTACGCCCGGGGCCTGGAAGCTCCTCTCGCTCGTCAACACGGCCAACACCCGCTTCTTTGACATGGAGCTGGAGGGCCACGAAATGCTCCTGGTGGGTACCGACGGCGGCTTCATCAATGAGGCCGTGGCGGTGGATCGGGTGGTGCTTGCTCCCGGGGAGCGGGCGCTCGTGCTGGTAGAAGGAGTGGGAACGGCGGGTGAAAGCTACCGTTTGCTGAACCACACCCACAGCCTTGTCTCCACGGGAGGCATGGAAGATCCAGTGGCGGACGGTGCCACCATTCTGTCGTGGGTGTACGGGAGCGATCAGGGGGAGTCGCAGTCCCAACCGGTCTTCCTTGGGGACTCACTGAATGCTCTGGCCAAGAGTGAAACGGTGCATACCTGGGTCTTGGCCGATGGAATGGGGAACATGAACGGGGGCGGCATGGGCGGCGACACCGGCGGCATGGGCGGCGGCATGGGCGGCGGCATGGGCGGCGACATGGGCGGCGGCATGGGCGGCGACATGGGGTTCACCATCGACGGTGAGCGCTACCCGAACGTTCCTTTGGTCTCCTCAGATCGCGGACTCTCTACATTCGTGATTCAAAATGACTCCTCGATGGACCATCCGTTTCACATTCACGGCCAGCGGTTTCAGGTGGTGGGGGCTGACTATCTGGCCTGGAAGGACACCTTCATTGTTCCTGCAAAGGAAAGCATCACGGTGGTGAGCGACATGCAGAATCCGGGGGACTGGATGTACCATTGCCACATTCTGGAGCACGAAGAGGGCGGCATGATGGGGACCCTGGAAGTGCAGCCGTAGTTTCAAGGGTCAGCAGCCAACAGCACCTGTCGAATCGCGGCCCGGACCTGCTTCTGTACCTGGGGTGGGACCTCAACGGAGGCTGTGCTGCAGGCGTTCAGCGCGGCTTGCAGTCCGCTGCACTCTGCCGCGCAAATGGGGCAGTTGGCCACATGGAGCTCCATGGTGGAGCAGATGTCTGGGGAGAGGTCGCCTTCGAGGTGCTCGGAGAACACCTGTCGAATGTCAGGACAGCCCGGCTTGGGGGAGTAGGCATGGTTCATCAGGCTGTCTCGAAGATCGGACCTGGCGCGGTGCAGGCGGCTCTTGACGGCAGCCACACTGATGCCCACGATCTCTGCCACCTCCTTGGCCCGCAAGCCCTCGATGTCCCGGAGGACGAGGACTTCGCGATGGGATGGATCGAGCTCGTGAATGCCGGCATGGACGAGCTGCCAGACCTCAGCGGTCTCCAGCTGCTTCTCCGGGTCGGGCAGCGGGGACCCGATCCGCTCGCGCTCTCCGGGTGACAGGGTCTCCATGGGTTCGATGTGATCGGGCTCGAGCTTTCGTTTTCGGCGGTTCTTGATGCAGAGGCTTCGATCGATGGTGTAGAGCCAGGTCGAAAAAGACGAAGCGCCACGGAACTCTCGAAAAGACCTGGCCAGGGTCATCATGGACTCTTGCAAGACGTCCTCCGCATCCTGGGGCTGCCGGCACATCTTCATGCTGAAGCGGTAGAGCTGCGGCTGCACAGACTGCAGCAGCGCCTCCAGCGCGTCTGAGTCACCGGAGCGGGCCCTGGAGAGGAGGTCGGACTGCGAGCCTTCCATTTACAGCGCTGTGATCCGCAGCACCCGCTCGTCTGCAGCATCCACCAGGTAGAGCTGGCCGTCCGCATCGAAGTCGATCCCCATGAGAGACTCGGTGGCGATGCCAGTCTCCAGGTAGTCCACCACCTCGCCGTCGAGATCAAACGCCCAAACAGTGCTCGTGGCGTGGTCCACCACAAAAAGCAGGTCGTCGTGGAGGGCGATTCCTGAGGGCATCTCCAGGCCCTCGGCGTCGTCGAGAAAAGTCGACAGGTCGGCGCCGCTGATCCTGTTTTGGGTGCCGCCGTCGTAGTTGGGGCCGTAGGAGCTGCCCGTGGAACCGGTGGTGGTATCCAATATCGCGACCCGGCCGTTGCCGGCGTCTGCCACGTACAACAAGTCGGTGTCCGCATCAAAAACCAGGTGGGATGCCACCCCGGGCACGTAGCCGACCTCGCCTTCCGAATACCGAAGCACAATGGCATCGCTGTGGTCGGCCCCGCCCGGGCCATGGTCACCCCCGAAGTCGTAGCGGGTGAGGGCGGCGTTGTGGCCGTCGAATACCCAGTAGACGTTGTTGGACTCCCAGGCGATGCCCGCGCCGTTGGGGCTGTTGTGGAGCATGTCGTAGTGGCTCGCGTGGCCACCTTCAAATGCGTCGGCATCCCAGGTCCAAAGGGTGGGGCCCATGAAGTCGGCGGGGGCGCCATCGGTGTAGGGGGTGACTTCGTCCTCTTCCTGGGCCGTGGCCATCATGCCGTTCACACCGAAGGCAATCCCCGAGGGCTTGGCCAGGAAGTGGCCGCCCGAGGGGTGCGATTCGTTCTTGGCGAACCAGCTGCTTGCGCCCGCATCAGAAACGATGGTCATGGACGAGTCTCCTTGGTTCACGATCCACAACTCTCCTGGCTCTTCCGGGTGAAACGCGAGGTCCATGGGGGTGTTCAAGTCGCTGGAGCCGAGCATTTCCTCCATGTCCACGCTGTCGGCGCTGTGGCTTCCGTTTCCGAGAATGTCGAGGCCGGTTGTTTCTTCTTCCTCAGGGCCGGAAATGCAGGCTGAAAGAAAGGCCGCGCCCACGGAAAGGGCGAGGGCTGACTTGTTGGGTTGGATCATTTGTGACTCCTTGGAGGTCGCCCTTTGGGGGCTGCGCTGCCCGGCGAGGCCTCGCCGGCGCACCATAACCGGCGGGCCCTTTCGTTGAGAGGCTGCGGGTCGGCGCTTTCCATTGGGCGAGAAGCCCCTGGATGGAGAGATTGGGACGGCGCTCCTTGGCGGACTGGAGGGGCTTGCCTTGTCCGGGGGCTTCTCCTCCTTTCACCTGCTCTTTCTTACGGAGTCTGAGCAGAAGTGCTGTCCCGGGAACCCCGCCGGATCGCCCGCCCGACCCACCAATACCACTGGCAGAATGCTGGCTACCGCGACTTTGACGACTGGCTCTCCAGTTTTCGTTCTCGCTGTCGAAAGGAGGTTCGGAGGGAGCGATCCCGGAGCAAGGGCCTCGGGGTGGAGGTGACCATGCGGCGGGGGCCCGAGCTGCAGGAGGCTCACTGGCAGGCGATACACAGCTACTATCTGGACACACTTGATCGAAAGGGGGCCTACCACTACCTCACGCCCGCTGTTTTCTTGCGACTTCGAGACGATCTGTCGCACCTGGTGGTGGCCTTCTTTGCCGAGGGGCCGGCGGGCATTGTGGCGATGTCCTTGTGTTTTCAGTGGGGAGACCACCTGTATGGGCGCTACTGGGGGTGCCAGCGGGACTACCGCGCATTGCACTTCGAGCTGTGCTACCACCGCCCCATTGAGGCCTGCATTGACCAGGGCTGGACCCGGTTCGAGGCAGGCGCACAGGGACCCCACAAGGTGCGGCGGGGACTGCTGCCTTCGCCGACCTGTTCGGTTCATTGGTTGAAGCACCCGGGCCTCGCCGAGGCGGTGGCGCTCGCCACGGCCCAAGAGCGAGAGTTGCAGGCCAAAGAGATGGCTTACATAGAAGAAAGAGGTCCGTTCAAACGGGGGGGCACCGACCGCGAATCCGCTTCCAGATCCCCATTTGGCAGCTCCGGGACCTGAACGGTTCACCCGGTCGTTGCGGAAGGCGGCGAGGCGTGCTTCAGTAGGGCATGTCTGTTTTCGGGGTGGCCTCTCTGCCCAGTGCATTTCAAAGCGCCCGCGCCGGCATGTCCACTGCCACCTCTTCCATGGCGGCAGCGACCCAGGAGATCGCAGAGGCTGGCACCCAGGGCATGAGCGACGATGTTGTCGCCATTGGCAGTGAAATGCGGATCGTGGGAGGGTTGATTGACGTCATGACGGCCGACGCGGTCTACACGGCGAACGCCACCGTGGCGCGGTTGAGCGATGGGCTGTTTCAAGACCTGGTGGGCACGCTGGACCACGGGGGGGAGACACCTCTGCAATAGTTCCCGCCGAGATCAGGGCACAAACGCCTCGTCGCTCACCTGTGGCCACCCGTCGTTGTCCCAGGAGAGCAGCCGCCTGGCCAGGCTGCCGGTTGGGTCCTCTCCCTGGGCATCGTAAAAGTGGAAGGTGAAGACCTCGCGGCCGTCGGTGTGGCGGTAGATGCCCGCGTGGCCCGGCCCGATGAAGCGTCCTTCTGATCCCAGCAACAAGGTCCCGCCGCCCTCGTCCAGGCGCTCCCCGTTTCTGTCCAGGTAGGGCCCCATGGGATGGTCCGATCGGCCTACGTGGATCTCGTAGGTGCTGTCGATCTCGTTGCAGCACGCATACCAGTTGACGAAGAGGAAGTAGGCTCCATCCCGCTCGTGCACATAAGCAGCCTCAATGGTTCCCCCTTCGTGTCCGGCCTCCGCGCTCTCGTTGCTCTGCGGCCCCACGGCGAGGTGGTGGTAGGGTCCCTCTTCACTCCAGCCTCCTTGCGCTCCCTCCACGAGCAGCCCTGTGGATTCCTCCAGCTCCACGCCCCAGATTCCGGAGTAGTGGGACCCCCAGACCATCCAGGTTGTGCCCTCCGCATCGACAAAGGGGGCGGCGTCGATGGCAAAGGTGTCTCCGGCCGCCACCGAGGTCGGGGTGGAGCAGAGCACGGGCTCGCCCACGTCTGTCCACTGGAGAGAGGGGGCGCTGCCGGTGGCTCGGGCCAGGCCAATGCAGGCGGTGCCGTCGTCTCCTTCCCAATCTGCGACCGTGTAGTAGAGGGTGCGGGCGTCCAACATGCCCGGTGCAGCGCCTACTTCCACGTCCCCTCCGCCCAGGTGTTCCTCAAGCCAGTCTGGGGCATCTTTCCCCCGAAGGATGCAGTAGTCCCCGTCGCATTGCTCCTCGAGACCCGCCTTCCAGCGAGCGCTCTCGTCGTCAAAGTAGGAAAACTCCAGTCCGCTGAAGTACTGCAGCAGCACGCCGTCCGTGCGCACGATGCGGGCCGGGTCGTGGCCGCTTGGAAAGGTCTCCTTCTCTTCTGATTCGCAGCCGGTCGCAAGTGCCACCACCAGGAGGCAGAAGGGCGGGCTCTTGGGGTGCCACTCGGATCGCAACGGACCTCCCGGACCAAAGGCTACCTCTTTTCGGGAAGGTCCTCGTTCTTGAAGCCCGGCTGCCGGGTCTCTGGGTCACCGGGCGTCGATCGGGCGGGCTGCCCTCTGACGGGCTGCCCTCTGACGCAGCGCCAGGGCGCGGGGGTCCTTTTTCTTCGCTGGGTGCCGAAGAGCGTGTCGAACGAGCCAGTGACGCTCCTTGGTCTTCGCAGCCACGTCGCCCGAGGTCGGGAGGTCTTCGAGCCACGCCTCGCAGGTGTCGAAGAGAACGTTCGGGTGATCCTTGCCGATGTCGCCCAGGTGGTTCGCCACCGACCGGGTGACGTACCGGTCCGGGTCGTCTCGAAGGGCCGCGAGGAGAGGGAGAGTGAGGTGGGGGTCCGCACGCACTGCGTGGAGGTGCCCCGCCCTGGGCAAGCGGGGACGGGTGCCCTCCCTTCGGAACATCGCAGTCCGTGGCGCTTTCATGCACGATGGTCGATTCTCCTCCTTGCGCGAGGTCATCGACCACTACGGGGACTCCGTGGAGGCCCACCCGAACCTGGGAATGCCCCTGAACATGCACGATATTGAGCTCTCCGAGCGCCACCGGAACGCCCTGGTGGCCTTTCTGGAGACCCTCACGGATGAGGAGATGATGGCCGATCCGAAGTTTGCGAGTCCGTTTTAGGGATGGACCTCGCCGGACTGGCTTGCCGGAGGGGAACTGGTTTGGGTAGGTTCCCACCCAACTTGCAGACTGGAGGTTGGGGCAATTTACGTGGTGCCTCGGAGGTTGCTGGGGTAGATCCGGAGGGTCTGTTGGAGGCCCTGCTGTGATCGGGAACAAGGAAGGACTGGCCATGAGCGACAAGATGGAACGGGTGATGAAGAGCTATGGTCGGTGCACGATTAGCCAGACCTTCTTTGATGACTTCTACAAGGTCTTTCTGGCGTCCTCGGATGAAGTGCGGGCCATGTTCCGTGACACGGACTTCGAGGTGCAGAAGCGGGTGCTCCGGGAGGGGCTGGCCTTTCTCATCATGTTCAGCAAGGGCGGTTCCTTTCCTGAAGCCAAGGTGGCCCAGCTGGCGGAGCGCCATTCCCGAACCGAGCTGAATGTGCCCCCGGAGATGTACAGCCTTTGGCTGGACGCATTCCTGGTAACGGTCGCCGCCCATGACACCCGGTGTGATGACGTGCTGCTCCAGGAGTGGCGGGAGGTGCTTCAGCCGGGCATCGACGCCATGAAGGCTGCGTATTGAGGCCAATGGGCACCCAAGGCCCAGAAGGCACCCGAGGCGAAAGGGGGAGTGGGGCGGTCTCGGCCGAGGCTTGGGAGCGCTCGGCCGAAACCTCCACTTGAACTCCTAGGCTTGCAGGACGGGGATCTTCATGAACCGCCCCCCGCGCTCGCTGGGGGTGGGAAGCCGTCCGGCGTTGACGTTGATCTGCACGCTGTTGAAGATCAGGCTCGGCAAGTTCAGGGTGGCGTCCCGCTCTGCTCTCCACTGGACGAACTGCTCCCGGGGGGTGTCGGCCTGCAGCTGGATGTTGGCCTTCTTGCTCTCGCCGATTGTGGTCTGGAACGAGAGAGGGCGACCCCCTGGCTGGTAGTCATGCCCCACAAACACGCGGGTCTCGTCGGGCAGGGTGTAGAGCCTCTCCATGACCGAGTCGTAGAGGTCCTCGGCGCTTCCCTTGGGGAAGTCGCAGCGGCCCGTGCCGAAGTCAGGCATAAACATGGAGTCTCCGGTGAAGACGGCGTCGTCGATCTGGTAGGTCACGCAGGCCGGGGTGTGGCCCGGGGTGTGAATGGCCCGGATGGCCAGACTTCCGGCTCGCCAGACCTCTCCATGGTCGAGGAGTACATCAAATCCGGTCCCGTCCGTGGGTTGGTCATTCAGCTCCAGGAGGTCGGTGAAGGTGGCCTGGATGGCCGGCACCGCGGAGCTTGCGACCACCTTTGCGTCGAGCTTCTTTCGCAGCCGATGGGCGGCGGTGATGTGATCCGCGTGGACATGGGTCTCCAGCACTCCGTGGACCGCAAGTTCGTTTTCCGAAACAAACGCCAGGAGCTTGTCCATGGACTCCTCGAAGAAGCGAAGATTGACTGGATCGAAGTCCAGGACAGAGTCGATGATGACTGCATCCCGGGTGGCGGGGTCCCAGGCCACGTAGGTGAGGGTCCAGGTGCGGGGGTCGAAGAAGTGCTGAATGTTCGTCATTGGATTACCGTGTGTGTGGGGTGTTTGAAGGAGTTGGGAAGGTGCCGTCTGCATGGCTTCCCATCGTTCAACCCAATGAGCCATTAACGAGCCAAAGTGTGACGGGGGTATTGATGGGGACCATTGAAAAGTTCACGATCTGCAGTCCAGGAGAGCTGGCTCGATTGGCCCGGGAAGGGGATGTCAAGGTGCTGGACAACCTGACGCGTTGCTACGGAGAGCGTCTCTTCGCCATTGGGCAGCGACACTGCAGAAACACGGAAGACGCTGAGGACGCGGTCCAGGAGGCGCTTTTGAGCGCGGCTCGGAACCTGGACAGCTGGCGGGGGGATGGAGCGCTCCAGGCGTGGGTCGGACGCATGGTGGCCAACGCCTGCCACAAGCTCATGCGGGGCCAGAAGAACGATCCCAGCCTGCACGCCAGCGATGTGGACGTGGAGGGGGAGGACTCCCCCGAGCTGGAGGCGCGTCGCGCGGAGCTCGCGAACACCCTGGGGGAGGCGCTGTTGAGTCTCGGCCCCCAGGACAGGGTCATCGTGTTGCTGGCGGAGGCCGAGGACTGGACGGGGCCCCAGATCGCTGACGAGCTCCAAATGAGCCCGGCCGCGGTGCGTCAGCGTTTGAGCCGCGCCCGCTCGCATCTTCGGGAAATGGTGCAGGCTGCGGACTTTCTTTAGTCGTCACACTTTGGAGGGCTGTTGGCTCGTAGGGAGGAACCCTGACTGACTGGAGATTCCCATGCGCCCAAAACGTCTCATCATCATCGGTGGAGTGGCCGCTGGCGCTTCCTGTGCGACTCGAACCCGTCGCCTGGACGAGCAGCGCGAGATCCTGGTGTTTGAGCGAGGGCCGTACGTGTCCTTTGCCAGCTGTGGACTTCCGTACCACCTGAGCGGGGTGATCGCCGAAGAAGACGACCTGCTGCTCGTGGGGCCGGAGGATTTCAAGGACCGCTACAACGTGGACGTGCACACCGGCCACGAGGTCCTTGAGATCGATCGAGAAGGCAAGCGGGTTCGGGTTCGCGACCTGTCGACCGATGCCTGCCGATGGGAGGGCTACGACGACCTGGTGATCACCACCGGCGCCAAGGCTTTCATGCCCCCGATCCCGGGGCTGGATTCACCGGGGGTGTTTCAGCTTCGCACGGTCCCCCAGGCCCGGGCCATTCGCAACTGGATTGACAAGCAACAGGCCCGCACCGCCGTGGTCATCGGTGCCGGGTTCATTGGCTTGGAGGCGGCCGAGAACCTGGTCAAGAGAGGCCTGTCCGTGCAGGTGGTGGAGGCCCAGGACCAGGTGCTTCCGCCCCTGGATTCGAGCATCGCGGAGCGCGTGGGCCAGCACCTCGAAGAGAAGGGCGTGGGCCTTCATCTCGGCGTGAGCGTGGAGGCGATCGAGTCGGAAGAGGGGGGGGCGCTCACGGTCTGCTTGCAGGACGGCAGCCGCCTCGTGGCCGATCTCGTCCTTGCTGCGATCGGGGTCCGTCCTCGCTCCGAGCTGGCGGGAGAGGCGGGCCTGGAGCTTGCCCCGGGCGGCGCCGTGGTGGTGGACGACCAGATGCGGACCAACGACCCGCACATCTTCGCCGCCGGCGATGTGGTGCAGACCGCTTGCGCCATCACGGGACGACCCACTTACCTGCCCCTTGCTGGGCCGGCCAACCGCCAGGGGCGCCTGGTCGGGGATGCCCTGTTGGGGCGTGGCCACCGGTTTCGAGGGGTGCAGGGCACGGTCATCTGTGGGCTCTTTGATCTGACGGTGGCGGCCACTGGGCTCTCTCGACGGACCCTCGCAGCCCAGAGCGAGATTCCCTGGAGCACCCTGTGGATCCACCCGAAGGATCACGTGGGCTACTACCCGGGAGCCCACCCGATCACCCTCCAGGTGACCTACGACACCCGCGATGGCCGGGTGCTCGGCGCCCAGGCCGTGGGAGAGGCCGGGGTGGCGCGTCGGATTGACGTGCTTGCCATGGCGATCCAGCTGGGCGGCACCCTCTCGGACCTGGAGCAGGCCGAGCTCTGCTATGCACCCCAGTTTGGCGCGGCCAAGGATGCGGTGAACATGGTGGGCATGGTGGGCGCCAACCAGTTTCGGGGGGAGCTCCCGTCTCGCCCCTGGTCGGAGGCGATAGGCGATGAGGGGCCGATGATCGATGTGCGGGAGCCCGCCGAATTTGAGGCTGGGCACGTGCAGGGGGCGCTCAATCTCCCTTTGAGCCAGCTTCGCGGTCGGCTCAACGAGCTACCCACGGCCCGTCCGCTGCTCGTCTACTGCCAGAGTGGGAAACGCTCCTACGACGCGGTTCGATTCTTGAACCAGGTGGGGATCGAGGCACAGAGCGTCCTGGGGGGCTTGATGAGCAGGCCTCGTGGGGAGTTCTGGGGACGGAGCTCTGACACGGAGTTCTGACAAGTTCTGCGAGTTCTTTGTCTTGAGTTCTGTGAGTTGAGTTCTGTGAGTTCTGGGGACGTGTGAGTTCTTGTCTTGAGTTCTGGGGACGCCATACTTAACTCCACTTGTACTTAGTTCTGGGGACGCCATACTTAACTCCGTGTCATTGGCGCTCGCACGGGACTCACCCCTCCAGCCAGAGCGCGAAGACCAGGTGGTCGACTGTCTCTTGTCCGCTGGTGATTTCTGCGCTGATCTCCCAACGTCCTGGCATCATCAGGTTCATGGGGCCGATTTCGAGACTGTCCTCGGTGGGAACGCCGGTGAAGGTGGGGGGGAGGGTGCCGTGGTTGTGGGTCGGCATGGAGGGGGTCAACGCGATCCCAGGCTCGGGCGCCTCTGCTCCGTCCGCATCGAGAACTCGCACCCACCACGTGTTGAGGCCCTCGTTGGGCGGATCAGGTGTCGCGCTTTCTGCACGAAGTTGCAGGGCCCCACCCTCGCCGTTCCACACCATGCCCTTGATGGAGTAGGCCTCCCGTTCACTCGGCCCCGTCTCCTGTCCGGTCTCCCGGGGGGCGGGAGCGCAGGCGAGCCAGATCATCCACATCAAGGAAGGCATGTCGCCCCCATCTCAGAACGCCATTCCAGCACCGAGTTTTCCAGCGTGTGGGTGGGGGAGGCGTCTCGAATTGCTGGATCGAGATCCCCGCTCTCCACGAGGTCATCCAGGGTGGCGCGATCCGTCGGCCGGACCTTGACCGACAGGGTCAGTCGCTCCGCTTGCACCCCCTGGAGCAAGCGGCTCTGGTTTACGTGAACGCTTTCAAAGCCGAGACCCATGGGGGGAAGGAAGGTGCTCTCCACCTCCACCGCGTCCCAGTACATGTGCACCTGCTCCCCCGAAGCGTCGCGAAGGGTGTCCCCGAAGACCCAGAGGTCAGGGTCGTTTCCCAGGGGCTCGTCGTTCGCCACCAGGCCACTCTCGTAGACCAAGTTGTCGTGTTTCCCGTAGGCCACGATCTCCACCCAGCTGCGGCGGTCGCGGGAGCAACTCGGCCAGTTGTGACCGGCGGCGATGTTCTCCAGGGTGATCGAGAGGAAGGTGTTCGGCCCCTCGGGCACGACGCACATCTGAGTGAGGACAGCCGAGGCAAGCTCCTGGGCCACGGCGGCGGCCTGTGCCTCCTTGTCCGGGAAGTCCCCGTAGGCAAGGTCCACGCCGGCATTCATGTGGCTGTGGACCCGACGCACAGGGACGCCCGCCACGCTGGAGGCGACCCCGTCCCGTCCGTCCATGTGGCAGGCTCCGCAGGTCAACATCTGCTCTGGATCGTCGTATCCGAACACCGAACCGTGCCATTCGCGCAGGGAGCGGTCGTGGCACCCGCCGCAGAGGTTGGAGGAGGCGTAGCGCTTGCGATCGTGTAGCTCCGAATATTGGTTGCCATGCGCGGACGTTGGGATTGGGTCTGCGATCGGGCCGCGCATGACGCCGTCTTCCGAAACCTCGATAGGCGGTGCGGCCCCATTGGCCATGGCGACGACGCCGTGGCAAACAGCACAGGTCACCCCCTGGGCGGGGCCCGGCAGTTCTGCGAGGTTGTCTCCGTTTTCAGTGAGCCCGAAGAGGAGCGCCGCCGGCGCGTGGCAGGAGACGCAGCCAGCGCCCAGATCACCGCCGGTCTCCCGAAG
Organism: uncultured Enterobacterales bacterium; assembly: GCA_964604165.1. Classification (GTDB taxonomy): domain Bacteria; phylum Myxococcota_A; class UBA796; order UBA796; family CAJQPC01; genus JAYZDK01. The sequence goes on along the minus strand of CAZRYF010000030.1, from coordinate 13,809 downwards.
GCCTCGCTGGTTCATGGCGCGAAACACCGGGTCAACGGAGCTGTATGCGTGCATGCTCCCGGACCATTCCCGGTAGTGGTCCGGGTGGCAGCCCGCGCAGGTTGAGGGATCTCGAAGCTCCTCCGCGGACAAGGTCGAGTTGGCCGCCGTGTCTTTCGGCGCTTTGCATCCCCCCAGGAGGGCCAGCAAGGCGAACGTCCTCGCGGCAGGCATCATCCCGGGAGGGTACCGCCGCGGCGAATGGGGCTCCACCGGCCCGATGACCCGTGTTGTTACCTGAAGGGGGCGTCGCAGGTCGGGTGGCAGTCGTGTTGGCGCCATGGGGGCGCGGAGAAAAGTATGGTGTCCCCAGAATCAATCATGTGAACTGGGGCTCGCCGTCATCCCAAAGGGCAACCTCGATCTCCCATCCTGTGGGGTCTGTCACATAAAAGGCCGTGGCGTGGGGCCAGCGGAAGGCGCCACCGTAGCGGATGGTGACCCCCATCTCCTGCGCCCTCGTCTCAAAGGCCTCCCGGTCTGTGAGGGTGAGCCCAAAGTGGTTGATGCCGTGGACCTTCTCCTCGGCGAGGGCGTCTCCATCCAAGAGGCGGCGCTCCGGGGACGGGTAGAGGCACAAGAGCGCGTCCCCGCCACGGATGATGGCCCAGGGGCTTCCGTCCTCGAGGCGCCCGCGCTCCACCACCTCAAATGCAAAGAGATCCCGGTACCAGTCGATGGAGGCCTCCAGGTCGTGCACTGAGAGGTTCAGGTGGTCGAGGCGGCTGACAATCATGGGAGGACTCCTTGTCGAGTTCCGCAGGCTTGCGTGGACGCGGCGTTTCGGGGAGCGCATACCTAACCCACGCAGTTCGCTGGAACTCCCCCTCTCCCAAACTCCCCTCAGGAACCACTGAAGAGCGGGTAGGCCTTTCCGGTACCGTTGACTCCGTCGTCATAGAAGTGGGCTCCCAGGAGGACGTCGAGCCCATCGCCGTCCACGTCGCCGGCGCTGGCGACAGAGTCTCCCGCCCAGTCGCCGGCGTTCTCCCCTACGAACCCTTAGTCCGCGAGGGCCAGCGATCCGCTGCCGCTCACGCCGTCGCAGTCGTCGTCCAGCAGCCCCTGGACCGCGCCCGGGAAGGTGGTCGCGTTGGTGTCGTCGCAGTCGTTGTCCCTCCCATCGCAGACCTCGTCCGCGCCGGGATGCACACCGGAGTCGCCGTTGTCGCAGTCCTCGCCGCCGAGCGCCACGGAGAACACCCCGTCCCCGTCCGCGTTCACACCATCCCGATCTTCTGCTCCACCAGCTCCGGGCTGACCACCGGGCAGGCGGAAAGGAAGAGGAGGAGAAGGAGGGCAGAAGGGCGAAAGTGTTTCGATAGCGTCATGGCTTGGAGATAGACAAAAGCGGGAATGCACAGCAGCCCAGGTTAGGAATTAAGTATGGTGTCCCCAGAACTGCTACCACTCACGGAGGCGGGGACGTGGCGCGCCAGGGCGGCCTCGACCTGCGGGTCCAGCACCGGGTGAAACCAGGGCATCGTCTCCGGGTCATGCTCCCGGTAGTGGGCCTCCCAGTGCAGAAGCTCGTGGGTGGGTTTCATGGAGTGTCTCCTCGGTCGCGGAACGATGGTCAGGTTGTCGTATCCTGGGATTCGAGATCCCCTGGGGATTGACAGAGCTGTTCAAGCCGCGCTCGGTAGCGGCTCACCCAGGTCTCCAGCTCGCTGTCCTCCAGTCGAAAGATGCCCTGGTCACACTGAAACAGGGAAGGCTTCAGATAGGACATTCCGGTGAGGTGGGCGGTCGCCTCGAAGGGGCGCAGCAGCTCGTCCATGGTGAAGCGGTTGTACCCTTTTCTGCCGTAGGAGGAGCCCGGCCCCCCTGAGCTCGTGGCGACCAGCAGCCGCTTTCCATGGAGCTTGTCGCCCCCCGTTCCATAGGCGAATCCATGGGTGAGCACCCGGTCTTGCCACTCCTTGAGCAGCGCCGGGGAGCTGTACCAATAGAAGGGAAACTGAAACACGAGGTTTTCGTGGTCCAGCAGGCGGGCCTGCTCCCTCTGCACGTCCAGGGAGAACGGTGTTTCCGGGGATTGTCCGTAGAGGTCTGCGACCGTGATCTGGGGAAGGTCCTGTACTCCTTGAAGGAGCGCCCGGTTTACGCGGGACTCCTGCAGGTTGGGATGGGCGAGGATCAGGAGTGTGCGATTCACTGGGGCCTCCCTTGCTGCGGTCTCAATTGGAGGCGTCCGGCGTGGGCCTGGGCTGGAGAAGTGGCAGGAGCACGCCGCGGTAGGGGAGCGCGATTCCAGTCCAAATCGCCATCATCACCACGCCCATCACAGCACCTTCCGGGGCGAGGGCGAGATGGAAGACGAGGATGTTGACGATGATCGGGGCGAGCACAAGCAGGGCCAGGGGCACGAAGAAGCCCGAGATCAGCGCCAGCCCGCAGAGAAGCTCGGTGATCTTGACGAAACGCATAATGCCGCTGGACGAGAGCATCTCCATGAATTCGCCCGCGGCCTCGTTCTGCGGCGGAGGGGCTTTTCCCATCAAGACCGCGACCGCGGAGCCGGTGAACAGGAGCCCGGTCAGGATTCGGAGAACAATGGGGAAGAATCGTTTCACGGGGACCTCCAAGGTTGGCGAGGACAAAAAGGGCAGATCCCTTTGACTCCCCCTCCTTGATATCCCGGATTTGTCATCAGAAAAACCGATAAAATCTCCATGCATCCAATCAGGTATTCTGATACCCCGCGGGCGTGGTTTCCCTGGACTCCATCACCCTGGATCAGCTTCGGCTGTTTGTGGCCGTGGCCGAGGACGGCAGCTTCTCGGCGACGGGGCGCCGTTTGAATCGAGCCCAGTCGGCGGTGAGCTATGGCATCGCCAATCTGGAGAAGCACCTGGAGGTGACGGTCTTTCGGCGCTCCGGGCGGAGCCCCACTCTGACCGCAGAGGGCAAGGCGCTGCTGCCTCGTGCCCGGGAGGTGTTGGCGGCGGCGCGGGGGCTGGGGGTGGCGGCCAACTCCTTCTCCGAGGGGCTCGAGCCCGAGGTGATCGTCGCCATCTCGGTGCTTTGTCCTCCCGGTCTCCTGGTCTCCCTGGGGCGGGCGTTCCAGGAGCGGTTTCCCACGGTCGCGTTGCGGATTCGGACCGAGGTGCTCGATGCGGTCCCGCGCCTGGTGTTGGAGGGCCAGGCGGACCTGGGCATCTCCGAGCCGGCGGGACTGGAGGACGCGCGGCTCGACAGCCGCTTTCTCACAAGCACCGACATGGTTCCGGTGGTGAGCGCCGACCATTCCCTGGCGAGGACCGAGAGGCCCATCACAAAGCAGGCGCTCAAGAGCGCGGTTCAGATTGTCATCGCCCAGGGCGTTCAAGGTGCCGACACGGCCACCGCCCACGTCTACTCCGAGACCACCTGGCGGGTGCCAGACGGTGCGACCAAGTTCGCTCTGATTCGCGCGGGCCTGGGCTGGGGATTCCTCCCCCTGGAGCGAGTAGGGCCTCACCTGGGCCGCGGAAAGGTCATTCAGCTGGACCTGGCCGATCGCGGGCCCACCCCTCTGTGCGTGCCCCTGTCACTGGTCACCCGGGTGGACGCAGCCCGAGGGCCGGCAGTGCGCTGGATACTCCAGGAGCTGGGGAGCCTGGTGGCCGGGGCGGATGTGGAGGAGAAGTCCGGGTAGGCGCGGAAGAGCTTCCCCGGAGGATGCCGGTCTCGCCTTTTTTCAGGATCTGCGGCATTGTGCAATAAGGGCAGGGTCCGGCCTGTGAGGCGATATGGCAAAGCCAACCAGCGAATTCGCAGAGCGGCTCCTCCTGACAGCCATGGAGAGGGAGGAGTTGCTTTCGGTTGCAGGCTCGGGCCTGGGCGATGCCCTCGACCTTTTCGCCGTGATCTGGCTTCGCTCCTCGGCGGATCCTGAGCGCCTGGACCCGGTCCATGTGCACCACCCCAACCCGGATCTGCAGCGCCATGCGGCCGCGTTGTTTGGAGAGGAGCCCGTGCGAGAGGGGGAGGGGGTCGTCGGTCGCGCCGCCAGCGGCGGACAGGTGGTCCACGAGATGGGAGTTGACGAGGGGTTGATGCGCATGCTGACCCCGGCCGCTGCACATCACTCCATTGGTCTTTTGAAGACCACCGAAATCCTGGCGGTTCCCCTGGGGGAAGAGGCCGACCTCGGTGTGATTCTCCTGGGCAATTCACCGGACAGGGCGCCGCTGGATGGGGACGACCTGGCGCTGCTGGAGGACCTGGTGCGGATGGCGGAGGTCTCTCTGCGTCTGGCGGGGAGAATGCGAGAACATGACGAGGAGCGGCGCTCCTGGGAGAGCCAGCAGCTCAAGCACGCCGTTCTCCAGGCCAAGATGCTGCAGGCCCAGAAGCTGGAAAGCCTGGGGGTGCTCGCCGGCGGAATCGCCCACGACTTCAACAATCTACTGACCGGTTTCATGGGCCAGACGGGGATCGCCCTGGAGAAGCTGGACTTGGAGAGCCCGGCTCGTCGCCACATCGAGTCGGCCATCTCGGCTGCCCAACGAGCCGCCGACCTCGTCTCCCAGATGCTGGCGTACTCAGGGGGCGGGGGTTTCGAGACCCGGCCCATGGACCTCACGGCGCTCGTCAAGGACATGGTGGGGCTGCTAGAGTTCGCTCTCCCCAGCGGGGTGTCAGTCGAGGTCTCCCTCGCCGACCACCCCACGATCATCACCGGGGAGGCGGGGCAGATTCGCCAGGTCGTCATGAACCTCATCACCAACGCAGCCGACTCCATGAGCCAGTCTGGTGGAACCGTGCGGGTCGTCACCGGACAGTTTTTCTCCTCAATGGAGCCCCTGGATCCCCAGACCTCTTTGGGGGATCTTCTGCCGGGGGGCGCCGCCTTCTTTGAGGTCAGCGACACGGGCTGCGGCATGAGCAAGGGCGTCGTGGAGAGAATGTTCGATCCCTTCTTTTCCACCAAGCAGACCGGGCGTGGCCTCGGTCTCTCCGCAGTCCAGGGGATTGTCCGGGGCCACAGGGGGGCGATTCGGGTGGAGAGCGTCACCGACCAGGGCACCACCATTCGGGTTCTGTTTCCCACCACCGACGAGCTGCCCCGAGCCGAGAGGCCGAGAGATAAGAAGAAGCCCACCCGCGGCATGTCCGTCCTCATCATCGACGACGAGAAGGAAGCCCGTGACGCCATGGCCGAAGTGTTGAAGTTTCGGGGGTTTCGGGTGCTGGCGGCAACCGGGGGGCTGGATGGTGTGGAGCAGTTTCGAGCCCATGAAGCCGAGCTGGACCTGGTGGTGCTGGACTTGACGATGCCCGACCTGAGCGGTGAGGAGACGTTCGCGAGACTTTGCCAGCTCAACCCAAATGTTCCCACCCTGCTCACCTCGGGCTACCAGGAGCTGGCAGCCTCCACGCAATTCGAGGGTGGGCGTCTCGTGGGGTTCTTGGCCAAGCCCTGGACCATAGAGCAGTTTGTCTCCACGGTGGAGACGGCCCTCCATCCGTCGGACTCATGAGGTGGGTGCGATAGCCTCCACACGGGCCTGGATGTCGCGGACCTTTTCAGCATCCCCCAGGGCTTCGAATTGAAGCTGGGCCAGGCCAAAAGCCTTGCAGGCCCGCTCACTCTCCCCTGCTCCCTGCGCCAGATCTCCAGCGTGGACGGCGATTCGGCCGATCTCCCAGTCCACGTATCCGGTGTCTGTGATGCGCTGGGTTGCGAGGGCGATTGAGCGGTCCCACTCGGCCCAGTCCTCCTGGCCTGCTGCCCCGAGGGCCTGGAGGAGGGACACGGGGCCGGCCATGATGGTGAGACCCTGTCGATTCACGACCTCCGCGCACTCCCGAAACACCGCGGACGCCTCCTCGAAGCGCTCTCGCTCCGCGCAGATCGAACCCAGGTTGATCAGCGGGTAGACCTGCTCGGCCGACCCGATGGCCTCTCCCAGGGCCGACGCTTCCCGGTACCGGTCCTCGGCTTCGGCCAGATCTCCCCGGAATCGACTGACCTCCCCCAGGCCATTGAGGGCCTGGGCCAAAAAGAGCCGGCTGCCTTGCCGGCGGGCGGCGCGCTCCGCCTCCAACAAGGCTCTCTCGGACTCCCCATGCCGCTCCTGCTGGTGGTAGAGCCTCGCCATGGAGTAGAGAACGAAGGGCACCTGCCGCTCGTCCCCCTGGCGTTGTACCAGGTCCCAGCCATCGTCCAGGCAGGTTTGCGCCTCGTCGGATCGGCCCAGGTCCGACCACACCCAAGCGGTGCGCACCAGGCAGCGGGAGAGCAGATCGTCCTCGCCCAGGTTCTTGGCGAGGGACACCGCCCGCTGCATGGCCACCAGGGCCTCGTCTGCCCGTCCTCGAAGTCGAAGAATGGAGCCCTTCAAAGACAGGGCCTTTCCCAGGAGGCGAGACCAGGTGTCGGTGGCATCCACCTCGTCGAACCACTCCAGCAGCCCAATGGCCTCCTCGAACTCCCCCATGCCCCTGTGCAGATCTGCGCTCTGAAGACGGAACTCCGCGTGTCGCCGGTCACCTTCTGGAATCCCAGCCTTTTCAAGGGCCAGTGCGGCCATCCCACGGCTTTCCGAGGCGGCCAGGAACTCGAGGGACATCCGGTGAACCCTGAGAGACTCCACAAGGGGCTCGACGGCGTCCTCCCAGGCCTCTGCGGCAAAAAGGTGAGCGCCCACGCGGGCAGGAGAAGCCCCTCTCTCCACCAACACTTCAGCGCACAGCCGGTGGTGGCCCAGAGACCGCCCCTCGCTCAGGCGCTGAATGCTCTCCTGGAGCATGGAGTGTACGAACCCCCAGGACTCCCCGGTCTCGTCCCGGCGAACGAGCCCGGCCTCTTCCAGGCTGTCTACCAGCTCCCAGGGCACCTCGAATCCCGCTCGCTCGCACACGGCGGCCCACTCCTCATTGACCACTCTTCTTCCCAGGACTGCGGCCAACTCCAGGCCCTCTCGCGGCACCGTGTCTTCGGCCGGCACCCAGAGATCCAAAGCGGTTGCCCAGACCTGAAAGAGGTCATCGGGAAGGGCCAGGCTCGTGCCCTCTCGCACCCGGAAACCACCGGGTTCGGGATCCAGCACTCCCCGCTGGATCCCGTCTCGCACCAGCTGCAATGCAAAGAGGGGGTTGCCTCCACAGCGCTCCCCCAGGCGGGTCAGAAGCGCCCCCTGCAGTCCGAGGAGATCCTCCAACAGGCGCTGCACATCTCCCTCGGGCATGTCCGAGACCTGCACCTCTCGGCTGTCCTCGCGAGAGGCGAGATCCTGAAGACGTCGGGCTGCCAGCGGCCTCACCGCCAGCGCCTCCGACTGCACGGTCGCCAGGAGGAGCACGGGGTTCGGGAGCGCCTCCTGGGACTCCAGCAGGTACTGGATGAATTCCAGGGAGTCGACCCCCCACTGGACGTCGTCCAGCCAGATCACGACCGGGCTGTGTGCTCTCTGGAGGGCCCGGGCAATGAGGTGGTAGCGCTCCTGGGGCCGCTCGAATCGAACGGGGCTGGAGTCCACAGCCAAAGAGGGTCGAATCAACTCGGCCAGGCCGCGGGCCAGGTCCCCCGGTCCCTCCTGTGAGCCCAGGAGGGCAGAGAGCCGGGCAAGGACGCCCCGGTGGGACAGGCCTCCGCAGTGGAAGTGGCGATCCAGCATGGGCTCGATTCCATCTTCTGGTCCCCGAATCGGGCTGTGGGAGGCCGACAGCACTGAGGCCGTGCAGGTCTCCAGGGTGCGCTCGCTGACCCAGCGGGCCAGTCGGCTCTTTCCGGTTCCCATGGGCCCGTGCAAAATCACAAGCTCTGCCCGCCGCCTCTCGGTGACCGAGCGCAGGCTCTCCCACAGCTGATCTCGCTCTGTCTCGCGACCCACCACCGGGTGGGTGCGACTTGCAACGAGACCGAGGCCCACACCCGGGAGGAGCTTGCTCCTTCCCCAACTCGAGGTGGCACGCCAGTCGGAGGGAACTCCCTCCTCGGCGTTTTCGTCTCGCACCGGAAGCGAGAGGTGCACCACGTCGATGGCCGGGGGTGCAGAGGTCGCTGAAGCATGCGGGGAAGCCACGAGTCCTGCTGTTGCGGGAAGTCGCAACAGTGCGCGGGCGGCATCGACCGCGCTTGAGAACCGATCCGTCGGATCCTTGGCGAGGGCGCGGGCCACCCAGGCCTCATACCCGGCAGGGACCGGACACACGGGGCACATGGGCGGGGGAATCCGTTCGAGTTGGGCGAGCACGACCTCGGGAGCATCTCCGGCGCCCTCAAAAGGGGACTGGGAGGTGGAGAGCGCGTAAGCGAGGCACCCGAGGGAGTAGAGATCCGTGGGAGGGCCATGGTCACGCCACTCGCCGAGAATCTGCTCCGGGGCGGCGAACTGGGGCGTGCCCCCAAACCGGCCGGAGTCGCCTGAACGCGCATCCTTCTGCACCTTGGCAAGCCCCAGGTCCGTGAGCTTCCATCGGCGGCTGCTGGGATCCAGGAGCACGTTGCTGGGCTTCACGTCCCGGTGAATCACCCCGCGGGCGTGCATGTGGGCAAGACCATCGAGCAGGCCGAGAAGGATGGCCCGCTGGGACTCCCAGTCCAGGCGGCCTTGGAGTGCTGCGAGGGAGCCTCCGGAGAGAAACTCCATGCACAAGTAGGGGGCACCGCGCTCCAGGCGACCCTCGCTCAATTCGGCGGTCTCTCGTGGAATCCGCCCATGCTCGAAGACCTCCACGATGTGCGGGTGCAACAACCCGGAGATGGCCTCGACCTCCCGGCGAAAGTCACCTGAACCACCCGGCGCGATTCCGAGATCGGTGCGCATCACCTTGACCGCGACCCGGGCCCCACTCTCCACGTGGCTTCCCGCCCAGACCTCTCCGGAGGCGCCCCGCCCAATGGGGTTCCACAGGGCGATGGGTCCCAGGGAGAGAAGATCCACTCAGGACTCCGTCATTGGGCAGGAGGGCAGGTAGAAGGGGAACATTCGCCTCATGCTACCCCCGATTTTGGATGAGGTTGACTCCCGAGCTTTCGAAACAGGGCGCTGCCTTCCCTACACCGCCCACCGAGGAACAGCAGAATCCGGTGAAACGACCGTTTGGCACGCAGTTTGCATTGTCGATGGGCAGCGCACACAGCGCGAGGCGGGGTTTTCATGAGTGAGTCACCTGAGAGAGTCAGAATCACCTACGACGACGGCGTCGTTCGGATGTTTACACTGGCGTCGACCCTCTTTGGGGTCGTTGGACTCCTTGCGGGAGTCCTGATCGCCCTTCAGCTGGCCTATTGGCCGGCCAACACCGATCTGCCCTACCTTTCGTTCGGGCGATTGCGACCGCTGCACACCAATGCGGCCATCTTTGCCTTCGTGGGAAACATGATCTTCGCGGGCATCTACTACTCGACCCAGCGGCTGTTGAAGACCCGAATGGCCTCCGATCTTCTCAGTCGGCTCCATTTCTGGGGATGGCAGCTGATCATTGTCGCAGCGGCGGTCACGTTGCCCCTGGGAATCACCCAGGGGAAGGAGTACGCGGAGCTGGAGTGGCCCATTGACCTTGCGGTGGTCGTGGTCTGGGTTCTTTTTGCCGTCAACTTCTTCTGGACCCTCGCCAAGCGGCGCGAAAAACACATGTACGTGGCGTTGTGGTTCTACATCGCCACAATCCTGACCGTTGCGGTCCTGTACATCGTGAACAACCTCGCGATTCCCCTGGGGCTGACGTCCTCCTACTCGGTCTTTGGTGGGGTGCAGGATGCGCTCGTCCAGTGGTGGTACGGCCACAACGCGGTGGCGTTCTTCCTCACGACGCCCGTGCTTGGCATCATGTACTACTTCCTGCCCAAGGCGGCTGGACGCCCCGTGTTCAGCTACCGTCTCTCCATTGTGCACTTCTGGGCACTGGTCTTCGTGTACATCTGGGCGGGCCCCCACCATCTTCTGAACACCGCGCTTCCAGACTGGGCGCAGTCCCTTGGAATGGTGTTCTCGGTGGCTCTTTGGGCGCCGAGCTGGGGGGGCATGTTGAACGGCCTGCTCACCCTGCGCGGGGCTTGGGACAAGGTTCGCGCAGATCCTGTTCTCAAGTTCTTCGCCGCGGGGGTGACCTTTTACGGCATGGCCACCTTTGAGGGGCCTCTGCTTTCTATCAAGTCCGTCTCCGCCCTGGGCCATTACACCGACTGGATCATTGGTCATGTGCACGGCGGAACCCTGGGATGGAACGGGTTTATGGCGGCGGGTCTGTTCTACTGGCTGGTCCCCCGGTTGTATGGAACCAAGCTCCACAGTCGCTCTTTGGCGGACCTCCACTTCTGGATGGGGAGCTTTGGAATCGTGCTGTATATGGGCTCCATGTGGTTCGGCGGAATCACCCAGGGCCTGATGTGGCGGGCCTGGACAGAAGACGGCCTGCTTCAGTATCCAAGCTTTGTCGAGACGGTCATCGCCATGGAGCCCATGTACTGGACCCGCCTCATCGGCGGCTCCCTGTACTTTGTTGGATTCCTGCTGATGGTCTACAACCTCGGGGTGACCATTCGATCCGGCCGGGCGGTGGATGGTGAGGCAGAGGTGGTGGATGTGCCCTCCTGGCGGCGAGAGCTCGCCAGAACATCCGCCACTGGCCTGTTGTTCAGCCGGGCGATGGTGCTCTCCTATGCTGGAATTGTCGCCTTGCTCGTGATGCTTTGGCCCACCGCCGTGACCTTTGCCCTTGGAATCCTGGCCCTGGTCGTGATTGGGCTGGCGGGATTCAAGGCGCAAAAGTCGGGAACAACGGTTGGTTTCCACCGCCTCCTGGAGTCGCACCCCATGTGGTTTGCGGTCTTGACATTGGTGGCCGTTCTCATCGGAGGGATCATCGAACTGGTCCCGGCGGTGACCCTGGCCGAGGCCGTGCCCCTGGGGGACCGGGTGCAGCGACCCTACACGCCTCTCGAGCTGGCGGGTCGTGACCTCTACATTCGAGAAGGCTGCTACAACTGCCACTCTCAGATGATCCGTCCCTTCCGGGATGAGACCGTGCGATACGGCCGACCCGGCGTGGAAGATGACTACTCCCGCGCGGAGGAGTTCATCTACGATCACCCCTTCCAGTGGGGTTCCAAGCGGACAGGTCCAGACCTTCACCGGGAAGGTGGCAAGCGAAGCCACCTGTGGCATTTCCAACACATGGTGGATCCACGCGCGGTGGTGAAGGGGTCGATCATGCCGGCCTACAAGTGGATGGAGACCGACAAGATGGATCTCTCGCGCACGGCGGGTCGGGTCGCGGTCATGGCCAAGCTTGGGGTTCCGTACACCAAGGAGGACGTGCTGAACTCCGAAGCGGCCTATGAGGACGAGGCCAAGGCCCTTGTGGCGGAGCTTGGCGAACAGGACCCAACGGCGCAGCTTGACTGGGACAGCGAGATGGTCGCCATGATCAGCTATCTTCAGTCCCTGGGTGACACTCCGTTGGGCGGAGGTGCCCAGTGAAGGCGGATTTTCTGGCCACGCAGAGCGTGAACATCGCGGCGTGGGTGCCCACGTTGCTTTTCGCTGCCGTGTTTGTTGCGGTCACCATCTGGGTGCTCCGCCGCGACAGCGGCATGGTTTCACACCTGGCGTCACTGCCTTTGGACGAAGAATAGGAGAGGGGTGCAATGTCTGACGAGCCGAACACTGTTTCCGAGTACGACGGAATTGAGGAGTACGACAACAGCTTGCCAAACTGGTGGCTGGTCACCCTGTGGACCACGGTCCTCTTTGGTATGGGGTACTGGGCGTATTACCACACCTTCGGGGTGGGAGAGAGCACCGCGGAGGCCTTCGAGGCGCAGATCGTGGCTGCCAGAGAGGCGGAGGCGGCCCGTCCAAAGGCCGTGGTGTCCGAGGAGACGTTGGGACGGGCAACGGAGAATCCCGACAAGGTCGCCGCTGGAAAGGAGTCCTACGCTCTGTACTGTGCGGCCTGCCACGGACCGGGTGGGGGCGGTCTCACTGGCCCCAATTTGACCGACGACGCATGGTTGTACGGGGGGGGGCTTTCGGACATTTACGCCATCGTCAAGGATGGCAGCGCCGCCAAAGGGATGCCGGCTTGGGGACCCATACTCGGCGAGAAGGTCGTGGGCGAACTTGTGGCGTTTCTCGGGAGCATTCGAGACACCCATGTGGCCGGACGCGAGGCACAGGGGGTGCCCCGTGGGGAAAAGGTCTTGAATCCAGCCGATGCGGGTGCGCCCTAGGCGTCGTCACAAGAGAGGGCTGAATGCCAACCATCCGAGACGACGCAGGCGACCCGCTGGCCCACCTGGCCTCTGTGGCGCAGGATGGTCATAGGCTGCATTGTCATCCGATGAAGGTGGACGGTCGGTTCGCCCAGATTCGCAAGGGGGCGTACTGGTTCTTCCTGCTGACCTGGTTGACCTTGCCGTTTCTGGAGCGGGGGGGGAGCCCCATCATCCAGTTCGACATCGCGGCGAGGCGCTTTCACCTCCTCGGGGAGAGCTTCAACGCCCAGGACGCGTGGCTTGGGTTCTTCTTTGTGAGCGGCCTGGCCTTCTTCTTGTTCCTTGTGAGTGCCTTCTGGGGCCGGGTTTGGTGTGGGTTTGCCTGTCCCCACACGGTCATCCTGGAGACCCTCTTTCGCCCGATCCAGGAGCTTGTGGAGGGAAAGCCCGCCTTGCGCAGGCGTCGGGATGCCAGGCCCATGAGCGAGTGGGGGCTCGACGACTGGCGCCGCAAGATCACCAAGTGGATGATCTACGGTCTCCTGTCGGCGGTGATCGGCCACGTGTTTGTTTCCTATTTCGCCTCCATGCCCAGGCTCTTGGAGCGAATGCGGCATCGGCCCAGTGAGAATTGGGTGCCGTTTTTGTGGACCTTTGCGGTGTCGGGCATTGTGTTCTTCAACTTCACCTGGTTTCGCGAGCAGCTCTGTCTGGCGATCTGTCCCTACGGTCGGATGCAGAGCGTCTTGTTTGATCGAGACACCCTGGTGATTGGGTACGACGAGGCTCGCGGGGAGCCACGGGGGCGCAGCGGCGCCGGGACCCCTCGTGGGGACTGCTTGGACTGCCACTTGTGCGTGGCCGTCTGCCCGACCGGGATCGACATCCGGGACGGCATTCAGATGGAGTGCATTGGTTGTGCGGCCTGCATTGATGCCTGCGACTCGATCATGATCAAGAAGGACAGGCCGGTGGGCCTGATTCGCTACGACTCGGAGCGGGGCTTCCAGGAGAACAAGCGCCAGTTCTGGCGGCCGCGGGTGTTTCTGTACGGGCTGGCGGGCCTCGCAGGAATGGGGGCGCTCACCCTTGCCTGGGGACACAGTGAGCCCTTCAACGCCAACATTCTCCGGGTGGAGGGCCCCCCGTACACGGTGGTGGACGGCGTCGTGCGAAATGGCTTTGTGCTGCACATCGAAAACAAGCGCACCGACCCACTGACGCTGGCCCTGGATGCCCGGCTCCCACAGGGTTTGCGGCTGATCGCTCCCATCCAGACCTTGGACTTGCAGGGCCAGCAGGGCGTGCAGCTGCCCATGTTCATCGAGGTGGATGAAGCGGATTATTCCGGTCCCCTGACCATGGATGTTCTCTTGGACGTGAACGGGACGGAGCATCCCATGGATGCCTGGTTCTTGGGGCCGCGTAGATGACCGCCCCTGGCCCAAAGAGATCGCTTCCGTTCTGGGTGTTCTTGTTGGCGTTCTGTGCGTTGATCCTTGGATTGGACGCGGTGTTTGTGTGGGTGGCCGTCGAGTACCCGGTGGAGAGCGTGGAGGGTTCGAATGACTGAGCTCCTTCTCTCTGCGGGGGCGCTGGGGCTCGGGGGGGGGCTT
>CAZRYF010000029.1:0-54929 GCA_964604165.1 uncultured Enterobacterales bacterium | reverse complement strand
GTGTATTTCCTTGTGCCGGCGCGAGACAGGGGTGGTAGGGCGAGCATGTACGACCGCGCCCTCTACCGACGGCGAAAAGCCATCGTCGAGCCGGTCTTCGGTCAGATACAGGAAGCAAGAGGGTTCCGGCAGTTCTCCTTCCGCGGGTTGGCCAACGTAGACGCCGAGTGGAACCTCATTTGCGCCTGCCACAACCTGCTCAAGTTGTTCCGGCTGAACCAAGAACCCGCACCGGCCTGATCGGGTCGGTCAAGACACCGGCATCGATTCAACCCCTGAACCGTCTCGGCGGCGACCTCTGCTACGCCCTACAGCCTCCTAGCCTTCGCTCACCCGCAGCTTCTTCTTCTTTCCGCGGGACACCAGGACGAAGCCATCGGCGTCCAGGTGCTCTGCGCGCAGCTCGAAGTTCTCAGACTCCACCTTTTCTCCCGCCACCTTGACGGCTCCCCCGCGGATCTGCCGTCGGGCATCCGACTTGGACTGGCAGAGTCCGCTCTCCACCAGGAGTGCAATCAAGGGCACAGGTAGGTTTCCCGCGTACTGGGGAATGGCGCTCACATCCCCTCCGCCTCCAAAGGCCGCCCTGGCGCCTGCCTGGGCTTTTTCCGCGTGAGCACGGCCGTGGGCGATGGCCGTTGCTTCAAGCGCCAAGCGCTCCTTGGCCTGCCGGAGGTCGGCCCCTTCGAGGGCTTCCAGTTCGCGAATTTCGTCCAGGGAAAGAAACGTAAAGAGCTTGAGGAAACGCCCCACATCAGCATCTTCCACGTTGACCCAAAACTGGTAGTAGTCGTACACGGGAAGTCGATCCGAATCGATCCAGACTGCTCCAGCCGCAGTCTTCCCCATCTTGGCGCCGCTGGCTGTTGTAAGCAAAGGAAAGGTCAGCCCATGTGCTTCCGCACCCTCCACCCGCCGCACCAGATCAATCCCCGCAGTAATGTTGCCCCACTGGTCGTCCCCCCCCAACTGGAGTCGACACCCGTGACGCCTGTACAGCTCGAGGAAGTCATAGGCCTGGAGCAGCTGGTAGTTGAACTCCAGAAAGGACAGGCCTCGCTCCAACCGCAGCTTCACCGAGGCCTTGGACAGCATGGTGTTGACGGAGAAATGTCGGCCCATGTCCCTCAGAAACCCGATGTAGTTGAGGTCGAGCAGCCAATCGGCGTTGTCCACCAGGGTCGCGCCTCCGGGTCCAAACTCCAAGAACCGAGCCAGGAGCTTCTTCTGGGCTTCCTTGTTGTGGGCAATCTGTTCACGGGTCAGGAGCTGCCGGGCCTCATCCTTTCCGGACGGATCGCCCACCATGGCCGTACCCCCTCCCACCAGGACAATGGGCATGTGCCCCGCACGCTGCAGGTGCGCCATGCCCATGATGGGCAGCAGGTGTCCCACGTGCAAGCAGTCCGCCGTAGGGTCGAACCCCACATAAAAGACAGCGGACTCCCGAAGAAGGGATGGCGCCCCCACTGTCTGCTGTTGAACGAATCCGCGGCCCGCCAAGACCTCAAAAGCGTCCAAGACCTACTCCGAGTCCCCAATCACCGTATACGACAGCTCCTTGGGGGGCTGGTCGTCCAGTCCCACGGCGCTGATCTTCAGGGTAGCTGAGTAGTCACCGGACGTGTCCACCTGGTCGAGCCACTCCACGTCAATGGAGAATTCTCCCGCATCGATGATGTCGCCGACCTCCGGAAGCTCCGCCGAAAACCCGGTCCCCATCAGGACAGCTTCAGTAATCTCCAGGTCGTTGCCGCAGTCTTCAGCAATCACCACGGTGTGCACCATGTCGTCCATGACCACGGCCTCCCGCCAGTCATCAGGACGAAAGCAGTCTCCCGTGCCACCACCGGTTCCACATCCGCCCAACAAGAAAATCATGATCAACATGGCCGGAAGTATAAGCGCCCCCTTCACAATGCGGTAGAGGTCACGCGCGAGTTTCTACGCAGATTCTCTCTTCTGTTGTAGACTTGGAGGGCATGGGGCTTCAGGGCACACGGAGTCCTTTGCAACTCCACGGACGGCCTTTCACCGCGGTGTGCCCTTTCCTCAGCAACAAGGAGACTGGATTGCAACTCACGATCCATACACAAAACGACCTGTTCACCAATGCACTGCGCGAGTACTGCGAGGAAAAGCTCGCGCGCCCCTTGAGACGTCACCAGCTAGATGATGAAACCACTACCGTGGACGTTGACGGTCGGAAGGAAGGAGAGGAAGTCGAGGTGCGTGCCCGAATCGTCAGCGCCAAGGGCCCCACTCTCACGGCCTCTTCCCATCACGAAGATGCCTATGCAGCCATCGACCTCCTTGTAGACAAGGTAGAGCGACGCCTTCGGGACTTCGAGGAGCGACGCCGCACCTTGAACCGCAAGACGGACGAGCCGCAGATCCTCGCCCGCGTTGGACCCGAGGACTTCTTTACGGAAGACGAAGAGGATGCCCTCCGAGAAATCGGCGCCCTGGACGCCGTCCTCGAAGCGTAGGCCCTCTCTCAGAGCCGCCTGCGTCGCAGAGTGGAGAGAAGCATCAAAGGAGCCAGGAGCCAGCCCTGGTCGGCGCCCTTGCGCCTCTTGCAGCACCCTCCAATTCCTTCCTCCGGTCCTTCCTGGCGCACAAGTGGGGTCTCGTAGTTTCCCGTGTTCTGGGGATCGTGGTGCAGGCCGGCCCACTGAACCTTTTGATCTGCCCTTCCCCGGGTGGTCCAGGCATAGAGCCAACCTTCTCGGGTTGTGGCCACTACATCCAGCCAACCATCTCCGTTGATGTCTCCTAGCGCCGGAGAACCCAGGAACCACTGCCCCGTGAACTTGGGCCACCCATCCGGGGCGTCCCCGTCCCGATCCCAGGCGTGAAACACACCACCCGCCGAAGTGTAGATTACCTCCGGCACACCATCTCCGCTGACGTCCGCCACGGCAGGCGCTACCAGAAACTGGAAGTCCTCCACCTGCCGAGGCCAGCCCTCGAAGAACTCCCCCGTCGCCCCGCGCCAGCCCCCCAACACGTGCTGGAAATCCACTGCCGTGGTCAGGGCCAGCCCCACCAGCGCAAAGGTCCCCGCGCCGCCCATGAGCGGATCCAGGACGCCATCGCAGTCCAGATCCCCGAAAGCCGGGTTGTTGGACATGGCAACAAAGGAAGGCTCGTCCGAGTTGGTCTCCTGGCCAAATTGATCCGCCGCGTAGTGCAGATCCAGGGCCACCCCTCCTCGGTGGTCCAGCACATCCGCCTGCCCGAGCATGACCGCGTCAATGATCTCCAGGTCCCCATCTCCATCCATGTCACCGAAAGCCAGGGATGCCGGGTGCCCTTCCCCAATCGTGGGCAGAAGCGCCGCTTCATTGACCAGACCGTGTTCCTCCCTGGGCCAACCATCCAGCGGCACGCCTGAGAGTGCATCAAAGAGGTGGGTCACAGAGTAGGAGTCATTTCGCACCGTCTCGTTGGAGCCAAAGCCAATGTCCGCATCCCCATCGCCGTCCACATCCCCCACGGTGACCGAGGTGATGATTCGGTGCCCCCGGGTACCACAGTTATCTGGGTGGCAGATCTCCCTGGGGTACCCGGAAAACTCAGATCCATCGTGGTGCCAGATGTACAGGCGCGAGTCCATACCCGGCACCAGGATCTCCAGGTCCCCGTCTCCGTCCAGGTCGTAGAGAGTTGGCGCTCCCGCAAAGCCGTTGTCGTATGCGTGGTTTCCATCGAACTCCTCGGGTTCTCGTCCCTGAAGAGCCACAGGAAAACCGGGCACCACGGCGCCCAGTGCTGAAAAGACGTGGAGTCCGCCCGTGCCATCCGCCGTCACAACCTCCGGGCTTCCATCCCCATCCAAGTCTCCCACAGCGACTGTTGCGATGATGCCAGGGGGCTGATCCGCATCCAGGAACCCATCTGCGTAGGCCGGTGCATCGGCATGGGCCAGAATCGAGGCTTGCACTGGGAGAGTCACCGGCCACCCGGGGACGAAGCTGCCATCTCCTGCGACGGCCAGCACCTCCCCGCTCGCTGTGGCCAGTAGAATCTCAAACACCCCATCCCCGTCCAGGTCCGCAAGCACCGGGCTCGATTCTCCAGATCCCTCCAGGTCCAGGGGAAAGCCAGTGAGAAGGTCCGGGTCTTCATAAACAAAAACCGTGCGGCGGGACTCCCCGACCCGTCCAGCGTCGTCTGTGACCCGAAGGCGAAAGCTCACGGCGGGCCCATGGACGCGTTCCACCCGCTCAATCACACCCTCGAAGATGTCCGGCTCGGGCACCGATGAGATCTCCACATCGGAGAGGTCGAGCGTGACCCGAACCTCCTCCAAAGGAGCGGACCCCGTGCCGGCCTCCAGAACTGTCCAACCGGACGGCTCCCATCCCTGTCCCCAAGCCAGCTCCCATGAAAAACTGCTGGCCCGGTTCGCCCGGGCCTCAAAAGCAACCTCAAGGGAGCCTCCCTGCCCCGGGTCCACAAGCTCAAACCAACCGGGACTCAGAATCCGACCCACCGGTGGAATCTCTCCGGCCGCCGCGGCCTCCACCATCTTGGCCACGTTGATGCGTCCATATCCGTAGAAAGGATCCCATCCTTCGGAGGAGGGATAGGTCTTGGCCTCTTCAGTCTCCGCGGCGGTCAGCCAAATGTCGTCCAGGTTGGAAATGAGAAGCTGCCTCACTTCATCCACGTCAAGATCCAGCCCCAGCTCCTCTGAGACCGAAAGAATCATGCCCGCCGCGCCGGAGGTAATGGCTGCAGCACCTGTGGCGCATGCATCAGATCCCGCCACGACATCCATGCGGGGGCCGTAGTTGTTGCAGTTGAAGAAATTCAAGTAGCTGTAGACGGCATCGTCCCGATCCGCAGTGTTGTAGTGCACCGAGTGGGCATAGAGAAAATCTGCGTGCATAGCGGGCAGGTTGTGGTGGTAGGCGTTTTCATCACCGGCTGCCCCTACCAGCACCATTCCCTTGACCCTTGCGTACTCCACGGCCTGTCTGGCCAGATCCGGGTCCGACAAGGCACCGACCGAGAGGTTCATGACCCGCGCTCCGGAGTCCGCCGCAAAAGCGATTCCCTGTGCGGTCCGAGTGCCATCCACCACAAAGGTGTCGCCCACCCGGACAGGCAGCAGTGAGCACCCGGGACAGACTCCCATGCCGTGACCGTTGCCTCCCTCGGCGCCAATGTCCTCCAACACACCAGTGCCATGGGTGCCGTAGCCACTGTCCAGCGTGGAGTACGGATCATTGTCGTCGGCAAAAAAGTCCCAGCCAGCGATGTCATCCGCGTAGCCGTTTGCATCGTCGTCGACGCCATCCGAGAACGTGTAGATGAGATCCGATGGATCCAGCATGTGGTCCGCTTCCGCCACCCCCGCATCTACGAGCACTCGTGGGTCCTGCCCATAGTCCGCCAGGTTGACCAGTCCATTGCCATCCAGGTCGTAGCAGTCCTCCCGGGGCTGGCCGGCATCGCAGACGGTCTCCACGAGGGTTCCGTCACCGTCTACCCACCAGGGGGCCGGCAGCTCCTGGACGTTCAGGTGGATCTTGTTGGCCAGGTCCTCCTCCTTCCACTCGATCCCCGAGTCCCCCACCGCCACGATCACGTTCCAGTTGCCCGTGGTCGTACGCAAAGCTCGGTCCACCGAGCCCCCGCTGCCCAGGGGAATCTCCCCCGCGCGAACGCTCTCCAGGGAATGCTCCGGAATGTAGGAAATCATCCACCACCGGTCCCCGAGATCCGACGGGCAGAGATCCGGACGATAGGCCTCTCCACACTCCGGATAGAGCGGAAGGGGCACCTCCCCATGAGCCAGGGGAAAGGTAAGCAAGGACAAAACGAAGAGAGACATGGCGGGCTCCCGGCGGCGCGGGGGACAACATATCCCCCAGATCCAGCAGTGGTTGGGGATCTGCCCATTGCCTCGCACTCTTTCGACAGTCCGCCTCCGATCTGCCAAACTGCACCCATCGGGCGGGCCCCATGGATGCAATGACCACCGCAGTGCTCCTCGCACTCGTCGCCGGATACGGCGATGTGGACGACGCCGGCTATCCAAGCCACGGCGAGCGAGATCTGCACCTCTGGACCAACGCCGTGCGGGTGGACCCTTCCGCCTTCGAAGAGGAATACAACAGCGGACCGAACGCTTGCACCCTGGCGGATTTCGAGTCCTCGGAAAGAGAGCCCAAGTCCCCAATCTATTACAGCCGTCCCTTGAACGAAGCCGCCCGGTTTCACTCGGACGACATGCAGGAGAACCAGTGGTTCGACCATGACAGCTCCGATGGCACGTCCTTTGCCGAACGCACTGCTCGCTACTACACGGAGACCACCTACGTTGGTGAGAACATCGCCTATGGCTACGTGGATGGATTCGACACGGTGATGCACGGCTGGATGTGTTCTCCCGGACACCGCTCCAACATCATGCACGCCGACTGGACCGAGCTCGGCACCGGCACCAATTTCGAGGGCGCCACTGACTGGTATCGCTACTACACACAGGACTTTGGCGCCGGAGCCCAAGACACCCAGGCCGCCATTGCCATGGGCGTCCACACGCCTGCAGCTGCAGGGGCCGGGTGGGGTGTTCGCTTCATGGCTGACTACAAGGGACCCGGTCCAGAGTCCTTTCGGGTTGTGGTCAACGGCGTCCCCTACGACATGGAGCTCGAGTGGGGCGACCCAAACGAGGGGGTCTGGCGCACATCCATGAACCTTCCAGAGGACCGAGAGTGCCATGAGTACTTTTTCATTGCCGTGGACTCCCAGCGCACGAGCCGCTTTCCAGAGGAAGGCAGCTACCAGACCGGCGCCTGCGAGACGCCCTTCTACTGGGTGGATCGCCAATTGGGCATTTCAGGGCAGGACGACCTGGAACCAGACGACATGCGGGACGAGCTCACCTTGGTGGGTTGCAGCTCAATCCATACCGCTCCCGGGTTCGGCTGGCTCCTGCTGGTTGGGCTCGGCTTTCATCGTCGCCGGCGGGAGTGACGAAAGCTCCAGAAGTGAGCGCTCCGATTCGGGGGCTCCCCCCGGACCTGCCACGCTGATCGCATCCTGAAAGAAGAGCCGCGCCCCTTCGATGTCGCCTTCGAGCATCGCCAGCTCCCCCAGGGATGAAGCGGCCTTCACAAAGAAGGTGGCGTCCTCCTGGGCCATAGCGAGAGAAGCAGCGTTGGTGTAGTGCACCTTGGCGGCGCTACTGCGACCCGCCTCCGCATGGACCCGGCCCAAGTTGACCTGGGGCAAGGGATCCGTCGGGTTCTTCTCTACCCCAAACGCCCACAGGGACTCGGGGTTCTTCCAATGGGAGAGCGCTTGGAATTGCAACCCCAGGAGAAGAAGCCCCAGCGCCACAGCCGCCCCCTGCACCCGGCGACTTCTGTTCCGCATCCCCTGTCCCACACCAAGAGCCAGTCCGACCACCGGTAAATACAGCAAGGCCCGCGCGTGCCGAACCTCCAGCCCCACCCAGCCCGCCATGAGTGCCCAAGTCAACAGCACCCAGATCACCCCTCTCTGCCCCCAGCGCACCGCCAAGGCTGCCACAAACATCCAGAAAAGGCCGGGAGCGAGCGCATGGGGCACAGGCCAGGGCCCCGCATCCAGCGGCACAACCAGGTCAAAAAAGGCCCAGCCCGTCGAGGAGAGGCCGACCAAGATCCCCCCCGCCCCTTCCAGCTGTGAGGGAGGCGGGGTGCCCACCCATACCGATCGCCACACAAGCACACCCAAGGCAACAGCACCGGGAACCCTTCCGCCACGAAGTCCTTCCTTCGGAAAGGCCCAGATGAACCACAGGAACGCACCGGCCAGTCCGGTCTCCTTGGAGAGGCACGCCAACAACAAGGCCAGCGCACCGAAACCCGCCCTGCCCCGCACCTGGCACCCCAAGGCCAACACAACACCCAGGGTGGCCAGAAGATCCGTACGGCCCGCCACGTTCCCCAACAGGCCCGACGCATGGGGATGCAACAGCACAAGCGCGGCCGTCCACGGCCCTGAAAAGCCAACCCCGAGAGCAAGCCATCCCGCTGCAAGCGCCACGGCCAGGTGCAAGCCGAGGTTTACAAGGTGTGCACCACCGGGCCCCACACCCAAGGCACGCTCCACCACGTAGGTGGTGGTCACCACCGGCCGGTACATGCCCGAAGAAAACCGATCTCCCACGGGCGCAAGGGCCCAGAAATCCGAAGTCCATGCAGTCGCGAGGGCCTCTCCCGCGGGCGAAAGCGCAGCCTCCTGTACCAGAGGGCGGTCATCCCACACCCACTCAAACCCAGCAGTTCGAGTCCCCACCGCCAGCGCGTAGCCCAGCAGAAAGGCCACGAAGGTGTAGGAGCGCATGAACCCATGATATCCCTCGCGTGTCCATCGTAGAATCGGGGCGTGTCGAACGAGACGGTGAAGAACCACGAGGAGGTGGTGGCGACCCACTGGCGCCGCCCCCTCTACGAGTCCCACTACCTGAAGGGCAACAGCCCTGATGGGCACCGCGCCTTTTGGCTCAAACACACCCTGCTTTGCCACGGCCCCGAACCTGAGCATCGAATCCTCGAGTTGTGGGCCATGATCTTTGAGCGGGGCTACCGCCCGGTCGTTGCCAAGATGGAGATTCCCTGGACGGAAATTGAAGTGGGTCCGGGGCCGTATATCAACAGCAAGCACG
The DNA here is from genome assembly GCA_964604165.1 of uncultured Enterobacterales bacterium. Lineage (GTDB taxonomy): Bacteria > Myxococcota_A > UBA796 > UBA796 > CAJQPC01 > JAYZDK01. The sequence goes on along the minus strand of CAZRYF010000029.1, from coordinate 46,258 downwards.
CCCGTCTGGAGCCAGACAGAGCATGGGGTTCCATGTCGGATTTGCGCTGGGAGCTCACGTTGAGCGGAGGAATGGGCGCCTTGCTTCACCTACCCTGGCGGTGGCTCTACAGCGCCCGCTCCCCCACGGCCAAGGCCCTGACCCCCGCCACCAACCTCGTCTTCGATGGCATCCTCCAATGTGGTGCACGCACCTGGGACCTGGAGCGATGGGTGGGCCTTCGGGGCCACAATTGGAGCCAGGAACACGCCTTCCGCTACACGTGGCTGGCAGTCAACAAATGGACCGACAGCTCCAGCCGCGCCTTGGAGGGTTTCATCGCCCAACCCCGCCTCTGGATGCCCACATTTCGGAGAGCCACCCTTCGCGACCCGGATGGAGACCACCGGCGCCTGGGAGTGGGGTTCTGGTCTGGCGGGGCGCCCGGAGCCTGCAACGCAAAGATGAGATTCCCCTTGATGCACGTCTCCGCACGGGCCGCCCCCGAGGACTTTGTGCACCTCATCTATCGACAACCCCAGGGGGGGCGGGTGCTCTGCCGCTGCACCAAATTCGCCCAGGTACGCGTCCACCACAGGGGCCGGGTCTTTACCTCTGACGAGGGCGAGCTTGAGTTCCTGGACAGCCGCATGCCGCTGGGCGAAAACTGTCACCCCCACCCGGACTGGACCGCGGCCGAGGGAATCTATCGGTCCCAGGCCTAGGAGGCTGTATACAGCCTCCTAGGCCCCCGCTACGCCACGCGCTCTTCTGCCAGTCCCCGGCGACGCGCAGCCCGGCGGAGCTTACGAAGGGCCTTGATCTCAATCTGCCGAATTCGCTCTCGGGTCAAGCTGAACTCGGCACCCACCTGCTCCAGGGAGTAGGTCGTGGGTTCACCGATGCCGTAGCGCATTCGAATGACCTTCTCCTCCCGTGGAGACAGCGTTCCAAGCACCTCGGGAATCTCGTCCGCCAGGGAGCGCGCTTCCAGGGACTCGTTGGGGAGCACCGCGTCCGGGTTCTCAATGAAGTCGCCAATGGTAGAGGAGGGATCGTCTGCCCGCGGCGCATCCAAGCTCATGGGCTCCTTGTTGAGACGCATGAGACCTTCAATCTTGTCCGGCTCAATGTCCACCTGGACGGAGATCTCCTCCAGGGTCGGTTCCCGGCCCAGGGACTGGTACAGCGCCCGCTGGGACTGCCGAACGCGGTTGATCATCTCCAGCTTGTAAACGGGGATTCGAATGGTCCGAATCTTCGACTCGATGGCCCGGGTGATGGACTGGCGAATCCACCAGGAGGCATAGGTCGAAAACTTAAAGCCCCTGTCCGGGTCGAACTTCTCCACGGCTGTCATCAGGCCGATGTTCCCTTCCTGGATCAGGTCCGACAGGGGCAGCCCCCGGTAGGTGTGCTGCTTGGCAATGGACACCACCAGCCTCAAATTGGCCTTGATAAAGCTCATGCGAGCCAGGTCCGCATCGGGTCCGCCGCGTCGAATCATGTTGGCCAGGGCCACTTCTTCTTCCCGTGTCAGAAGGGGAATAGAGCCCATCCGCTGCAGGTAGGACCGGACAGGGGCATCTTGGGAATCTCGCGCTCGACGGGTAGAAGCGCTGGAAGTGGAAAGCATCAATCCTCCGGAAGCCGCACGGGACCACTTTCATGTTCTTGCATTTCCCGTGCCAGGGATTCCCCAGGTACGGGTAGGGGAAACACCCCCAATTTGGAAGTTATTTCCTACCTATAGGTAATAATTACTGCACCATTCAGGTCGCGCCTCGCGGGAAGTCAACTACGAGCAGCACCCCAAGGTTCGGATGGAGCGAGGTTCCACTAAACCCCTGTAGGTTGCCCCGAATCACCTCAAGCAGTATGTATCAGGTGCTACCTTATACTTTTGTGAGGCCCACGTGACCGGCACTCCCCTCGCCATCGCAGGTCTTTCCGCGACCCCAGTGCAACGAGACCTCGACACCTCGGTGCTCGACGCCTGCTCCACCGTCGCCCGAGAGGCCGTGATCGACGCAGGGCTCCAGCCCGCCGACATCGACGGCCTGTTCCTGACCCCCGCCGCCATGTCCGGCGAGCCGTGGCTGATGTTTGCTGCCAACTTTGCGGAGCACCTGGGCCTGACCACGAAGGGGCTCGTGGGGGTAGAAAACGGTGGAGCCACCGCCCTGCTAGCGCTCCGGGCTGCCCTGGACGCTGTCGCCCTCGGCCGCTGCAAGGCCGCCCTGGTGGTGGCCTCCGACACCCGGCCAATGCTCGACACCAACCACTTCGAGTCCTTTGTGCGCCACGTGGCCTTTACCACGGCGGCCCTCTACGGAGGCGTGAACTCCGTGCTGGGCCACGGCCCACCCATTCCGATCTACGCGATGTCCCACCAGCGCTACATGCACGAGTTTGGGGTCAACGAGGCCCAAGTTGCGCTCTCAAGCGTTCGACTTCGCGAACACGCGGCGGGCCACCCACTCGCCCAGTTCCGGGATCCGATCACCGTGGACGACGTCCTGTCCTCCAAGCGGCTCTCCCCTCCCATTCACCTGCTCCAGGCCGCGAGCATCTCCTCCGGGGCCGTGGCGGTCGTGGTAACCACCGCGGATCGCTGCGACAACGGGCGCGATGTGGTGCAGGTCACCGGATACGGCGAGCACCACCACCCCAGCCACTTCATTCCCCGAAGAGGAAGCATCACCCGCTTTGAGTCCGTCGTGGAGGCCAGCAGGCAGGCCTATGAGGAAGCCGGCATCAACGCCGAGGATGTCGACGTGGCCGAGGTCTACGGGGTCTTTGGAGCCACAGAGCTGATCCTCTACGAAGACCTGGGCTTCTGTCCCAAGGGAGAGGCGGCCCATTTTCTGGCAGAGGGTAGAAGCACCTGGGGCGGAGACGTGGTGATCAACCCCACCGGGGGCCGCATGAGCTTTGGCCACCCAGCGGGGGCAACGCCCCTCTACGAGGTGGCGGAGGTGGTGCGACAGCTCTGGGGACAGGCCCCGGGCCGCCAGGTAGAAGACGCACGGGTCGGACTGGTTCACGCGGAACACGGCATGATGAATGGCTCGGTGGTCATGGCCTTCGAGAACAGGAGCTGACATGGGCAATCCCCTCCAGGAATTCACCCTCCAGGCCATGGACCTGTACGGAAGCAGCGCCTCCAAGGAGCTGCAGCGACGCCTGGCCGAGGACCGCACCCTGTGCGCCACCCACTGTGACGTTTGCGACGAGACCACCTTTCCCCCAAGGGAGTTCTGCCCCACCTGCTTCTCGGATGCGGTCACCTGGCGAGAGATTGGCAGCGGCGCCACGCTGTACGCCTTCACCACCCAGAACCGCGGTCTCCGCTTCACCTACCCGGACGTGATCGGCGTGGTGGAGATTCCCGACGTGGGGCTGGTCATGAGCCCGATCGCGGGCACGCAAGAGTCCCTCACCCTTGGCGACGCCCTGGAGCCGGAGGTGCTCGACCTCCACGAAGGCCTGTGCGCATGGCGGTTTCGCCCGACAGGATCCACACCATGAAGATGCTCGCCCCCGAGTCCAGCACCCTCTGCGATCTCTTCTGGCGCCGGGTGGAGCTCTCCCGAGACCGAGAGGCCTACAGGGTTCGCAACGAGAAGGGAGAGTGGACCTCCACCACCTGGGGAGAGTTCTCCGAGGAGGTGCAAACCCTGGCGGCGGGTCTGCAGGAGCTGGGCGTCGGCGCCGGGGACACCGTGGCAATCCTGGCAGACACGGTGCCCGCCTGGTGCAGCATCGACCTGGCCACCATGATGCTCGGCGCCATGAACCTGGGAATCTACCAGACCCTCTTGCCAGACCAGGTGGCGTTCATCCTGGCGGACTCCGGCACACGGGTGCTGTTCGTCCAGGGGCCCGAGTACTTTGAACGGGTCGTCCCGCTCCTGGAGGAAGTGGACTGCCTGGAGCACATCGTCGTCTGGGATCACACCCCCGACTCGCTCCCGGGCGTGGTGCAGATGTCCGACATTGAGGCCCGCGGCACCCGGGACCTCGAGGAGGACGGCGACCTCATTCGCCGGGTCAGCGAGCAGGTGGACCCCACAAGCCCGGCCTTGACCGTGTACACCTCTGGGACCACGGGTCGGCCCAAGGGCGTGCCCCTCACCCACCAGAACATCCTCGCGAGCCTGCGGGCCGGCGAGGGCATGGTGGAGGACATCACCGAAGACGACATCACGATCTCCTTTCTGCCCATGGCCCATGTGGCCGAGCACGTGCCCGGGTTCTTCGGGCGCATCAACATCGGTCTCGCCACCGCCTACGCCACCAGCTACGACACGCTCCTGGACGAGTTGGAGGAGATTCGCCCCACCTATTTCGGTGCCGTGCCGCGCATCTTCGAGAAGATGTACGGCCGAATCCACGAGGAGGTGGCCAAGGCCAACCCCCGGCGCCAGGCGATCTTCCGCTGGGCGAAGAACCTCGCCCTCGAGAAGACCCACAGCGAAATGGGGGGCGGCCCCATGTCCCGCACCCGACGCCTGCAGTGGCGATTGGCCGACAAGCTGGTCTACACCCGGATCCGCGCGGTCTTCGGCGGACGGGTCAAGGTCTTTGTCACCGGGTCGGCACCGATTCAACTGGAGATCCTGGAGTTCTTCTACGGCATGGGACTCCAGATCGTCGAGGTCTACGGCCTGTCCGAGGCCACAGCCATTTCCTTTGCAAACCGCCTGGACAACACCCGCCTGGGCACCGTGGGACAGGCCATTCCAGGGGTAGAGGTGAAGGTGGCCGAGGATGGGGAGATTCTTCTCAGGGGGCCCACTGTCTTTGGGGGCTACCACAACCTCCCCGAGGAAAACGCCACACTGTTTGACGAGGACGGATTCCTTCGCACCGGAGACATCGGCGAGATCGACGCCCAGGGCTTTCTGCGCATCACGGATCGCAAGAAGAGCCTGATCAAGAGTGCCGGGGGCAAGTACGTGGTGCCCGCCCGCCTGGAGGCCCTGGTAAAAGAGGAGCCCCTGGTGAGCCAGGTCTACGTGCACGGGGACCGAAAGCCCTATGTGGTGGCGCTGTTGACCCTGGACGAGAGGGAAGCCCCCCGGGTGGCCGAGGAGCTTGGATGCAGCGAGGGGGACCTGCCCTCCCACCCGAACGTGGTGGCCCGCATGGAGACCGCCATTGAGAAGACCAACGCCCGGCTGGCACGGTTCGAGCAAATCAAGCGCCACGCCATCCTGCCCCGGGACTTTTCCATCGAAGAGGCCACCCTCACCCCCACCATGAAGCTTCGGCGCAAGGAGATCGCCAGTCTTTACGCGGACCAGATCGAGGCGCTCTACGAGCTGCCCCGGGCGTAGCGCGTCAGAAGTTCAACCGGCGGGCCCGGCTGGCCAGCACCACGGACTGAAAACGAAAGGCACGCTCCCGCTTGTAGGTCCCGGTAATCTCCAGGCAGATCTCATCAAACGACAAGGTGCGCACGTGACGGTAGCCAGACTCCACCAAGAGCGGCATCGGGTCATTCACCCCGTAGCGAAACGGCTCCCCCACCTCGTCCACCATGCCGACAAGCTGCTCATCCGAGGACATGGAGGAGCGCCCCTCCACCAGGGCCTTGTTGACCAGGTCGAACGCCAGGACGCTCTCACCGTGCAAGCCGGCCTGAAGCTGAGTCAGCGTCGCCACCACCGCCTCCCGATCCAGGTAGGGCACCACCCCCTCCCAGAGCACGGCCGTGGGACGGTTCGGGTCCATCCCCGCTTCGATGAGCCGCTCCACGGGAGTTTGGTGAGCAAAATCACAGGCGACATAGGTGGCAGCCTCCACCGGGTAGTCCCCCAGGGCGGTCAACCCGTCCACCTTTGCGGTCTGGGTGTCCGGGTGGTCGACCTCAAAGAAGCGCACACCGGGGGCCTGGAGTCGCACCGCCCGGGTGTCGAGCCCCGCCCCGAGAATCACGACCTGGTCCACCCCTTCCTTCAACCGGCGGCGCAGGAATCCATCCAAAAAGGCGGTGCGGAGGGCAATCCAAAGCTCCGCCGGCGGAAAAAACGCCAGGGTTTGTTCCGCCATCGCCTCCCCTTCCGGGCCACACAGCCACTTGGCCCAGGGGTCCAGGCAGATCGGGTCTTCCCGGGAGGTCGCCCGGGCCCGAAGGGCGGCCACGAGCACGGCGGTTCGACTGGCACCACGCATGGTCTTTCAGCCTCCCTCTTTGCGGGAACGACGGATCTCGCGCCCCGCTCTTTCAGAAGCCCACAGGCAGGCTCCAAGGATTCCTCCCCCCAAACTCAACCATGGAACCGCAAAAACAACGAACTCCATTGGAATCTGAACCCCACCTCCAGCGTGGAATTCTGCGTAGGTGCCCACAAAAAGCATCTGCTTGATCAGCACCAGGCAGAACAGCCCGAGCAACCCTGCCGCCACAGCCACCGGCTTGATGGACCGACTCCCGACCTTGTGGCCCGCAACCGCGGCCACGCCAATGGCCCCCACAAAGACCGCCGGCGCCGTGTCCGGGACCGTCGCTGGGTCCACCAGATACTGCCAGTCCCAGGCCGGGTAGCGCTCCAGGAAGATCAGCCCCACTGGCGCAAGCCCGCAGCCGGTAAAAACCAGGGGCAGGTCCGGGCGGGAGCCCTTGGCACGCCAGCCCATTGTGCCTGCCGCCACGAAGCTGAATGCCACGTCAAAGAGGACCATGTACAGAGGCTAACATTGGCCAGCACCGGGTTAAAGATCCCGTGACTCCAATGGCACCTGAAACCCTCGACCCCACCCCCCTCTCTCGGCGCCACACCCGCCTGTTTCTGGCGATTGTGCACGCAGCCATCCCTCCGGGAGAAGTGCTGAAGCTGCCAGTGGACGAGGAGGACCTCGTCCACAAGCTGGGCCTGACCCTGGCGAGCATGCCACCCGAGGGGCGCATCGCGGTGCGTCTGTCCCTTTGGTTCTTTGAGTGGGGATGCCTCCTCTTTCACGCCCGCCCATTCACCGCCCTGGAGGAGTCCGCGCAAGGTCGCTGGGTGGGACGATGGACCGAGTCCCGGATCTTCTTGATCCGTCAGGCTGCCCGCCTGCTGCTGACCCTGGTCAAGCCGGCGCATATCGGGCGCCGAGCAGTGCAGGCGGCGATCGGGCACCCCCCGGATCGGCTGAAAGACGTGGCGCCCCGGGTGCCCCTGGAGCTGCCCATGGAGCAGGTCATCACGGTCTTTGAGCGGGACACGGAGGTACGCTGCCAGGTCGCTGTGGTGGGGTCCGGCGCCGGCGGGGCGGTGGTGGCCGCGGAGCTCGCCGAAAAGGGGATCGACGTGGTGCTCGTAGAGGAGGGGCGCATTCACGAAACAGAGGAGTTTGGCGGCGACCCCATGAAGAGCCTCCGCAACACCTACCGGGACGGAGGCACCACCCTGGCCCTGGGCCGTCCCGCGCTGCCCGTTCCCCTGGGCATGACCGTGGGCGGCACCACGACCATCAATTCCGGGACCTGCTTTCGCACGCCGGAGCGAATTCTGAAGAAGTGGGAGGCACTTGGTCTTCCTGTGGACCGTGCAGACGTAGACCGGCACTTCCGGTCCATCGAGAAGCGCCTGTCCGTGCAACCAGTGCCCGACCCACTGCTGGGGGGGTCGAGCCACGTCATTGCCCGGGGGGCGAGCGCACTGAACCTGGAGCACGGGCCCTTGAAGCGAAACATCCAGGGCTGCGAAGGCAGCGCAGTCTGTGCCTTTGGATGTCCGCGAGAGGCCAAGCAGTCCATGAACGTGACCTACGTGCCCGATGCTCTGCGGGCCGGGGCTCGGCTCTACACCGGGCTGCGCGCCCACACGATCCTCCGCGATGGCGGCCGGGCGGGGGGCCTGATCGCCTCCCCGACCCGGGGCGGCCCAGCCCTGACCGTCCGCGCCGATGCGGTCGTGAGCGCGTGCGGCAGCATCTCAGGGGTGCCCTTTCTCAAGGGGGTCGGCCTGAAGAACCGCCACCTCGGACGCCACCTGACCCTGCACCCCGCCGCCAAGATCGCCGCCCTCATGCCCGAGGTCGTGGACGGCTGGAAGGACACCCCCCAGGGCTATGGCATCACCGAGTATGCGGACGAGGGCCTGATGTTCGAGGGGGCCTTTGTCCCTCCGGCCTATTCCAGCATCGCCGTGCCCTTTGTGGGCCGGGCCTACACCGAGGTCATGGAGCAGTTCCGGCACTTGGCCATGTTTGGACTTTTTGTGTCAGATGGGCCCAACGGGCGGGTGCTGCGAGGGCCGGATGGCAAGGCCATTCTCTTCTACTGGATGTCCCGGAAAGACCTGGAACAAGTCCGCCGGGGGCTCAAGATCCTGGCCCGGGTCTTCTTTGCTGCAGGGGCGGAGCGAATCTTCCTGCCCCTGGCGGGCGCCGAGTCCCAGGACACCCTGGAGGAAGCCCTGGAGGTGCTCGCGAGGCCTCTGGACCCCTGGGCCCTGGAGCTGATGGCCTTTCATCCCCTCGGGACTGCCCGTATGTCCACCTCCCCCCGCGGGGGTGTGGTGGACCCCAACCTGCAGTCCTGGGAGGTTCCCGGCCTGTACGTGGTGGATGGAGGCATCTTTCCCACCTCCCTGGGGGTCAACCCACAGCTCTCGATCATGGCTTGGGCCCACCGGGCTGCCGAACACATCGCAGAGCAGGTGCAGTAGTCCGTGTTTGGACTCCTCCTCTTGGGTTGCAACCACTTCACTCCCCCGGGGGATGGCGTGGCCAAGGGCTGCGTGGATGTCGCAACAATCCCCCACGGGCTGGCGCGGGGTTTGGGCCTCTCGTCCCACCTGGAGTGGGGGGACGACGACGCTTCCAATGCCCGCCGTTCCTTTGAGACTGAACAATGGGGAGTGCTTGGGCCGGGCAACGTGCGACGAGATGTGTTGTGGAGAGACCTGGAGCCCGCGCGCGGCCAGTGGAACCTGGCGCCGATGGATCGGCTGCTCAACGCACTGGACACAGTGGACGCCGATCTCATGGCGCTATTAAACTATGGAAACACCTGGGCGAGCCCTGAGTTTGATGACGACTTCCGCCCCCCAGATGACCTGGCTGATTTCGGGGACTTCTCCGAACGGATTGCTGCAGAATTTGGCGATGAAATCCGCTGGTACGAGATCTGGAATGAACCCAACGCGGGCCTGGCCTTCTGGCGCCCGGAAGAAGATCCAGAACGCTACGGGGAGCTGCTGGTAGAGGCCTCGTCCCGCATTCGAGCCGTGGACGACGACGCGATGATCTCCTTTGGCGGTGTCTTTCTGCCCCGGCTGCTCCTGAACACGGGTGGATTCGATTTTGTGCGGGAGGTGCACGGGTTTGTGCCCGACCTCGCCGACCACATCGATGCACTCTCCTACCACCCGTATCGCTACCCGTTTTCTGCACCGGAGGAGCAAACGGACACCCAGGACTCGTTGGTGACGACGGCCTGCGCGGCCCAGGAGCTCGTCTCGGAGTTCGGCGCCCCGGAGCTTCCCCTGTGGATCACCGAGCTGGGCTGGCACACGGCCCCGGAGGCGATTGCCGTAGGCGTGTCCCCCGAAGACCAGGCCGCGTACCTGGTGCGAGGCGCGCTGGTGGCCTTCTCCCAGGGGGTCGAGGTCTTCGACTGGTACACCTTCCGGGACTCGGGTGAAGACCCGGAGAACCAGGAGCACATGTTCGGCCTCTACGAGTACGACGACGACCCCCTGGCCGGCGAGGAGGCCGCCCCCAAACCGGCAGCTCACGCGTTTGCCGCGCTGTCAGACGCCCTGGCGGAACACGACACTGTGGAGGACCTCTCCGGGTGGCTCGGCCTGGACGAGAACACATGGGCCTTGCGCCTTTCCGGAGGAAGCGGCGAGACCTACGCTTTTTGGAACGTGGAGGGCACCACCGACGCGCTGCTGCCCGGGCGGGGCAAGGCCACCCACTGGGACCTCACGGGCGCAGAAACAACGATTCACGCCCGTGGGGGGGCTTTTTCCCTTGATCTTTCCCCCTACCCGGTGTTTGTTCATGCAGCGGGGGCGCGATGAGGTTTCTCACAGACAATTTCGGCACACCGAGCTTCTACCTTCCCCAGCGCCGGCAGGAAGGCACCCCGGACGTGGTCCTGATCCAGGGATTTGGCACCTCACCCCGGGCCATGAACCCCGTGAGGGACCACCTGTCGGGGAAAGGCCTCACCGGCGCGGCCGCCCCCCTCGGAGGCCTCTTCGGCTACCTGCAGACCCGGGGCATCAAGACCGCCGGCCGCCGCCTGGAGCAGTACCTCTCGACCCTGCCGGATGGCCACCGGCCGTACCTCGTCGCCCACTCCATCGGCGGCATCATCGCCCGCTGGGCCATCCAGGAAGAAGGCGCCGGCCGCTTCATCCGCGGCCTGATCACCATCGGCACCCCCCACCGGGGCACCCCCGCCGCTGTGGCTGGCCTCTTCGTGGGCCTGGGGGTCATCAGCAGTGCCCCCTACCAGATGGTCCCCCTCTCCCCCGCCATTCGCCGCCTGAACCAGGCCCCCTGGCCGGAAGACGTGTCACTTTTATCCATCGTGAGCAAGCGGGACCCGTTGTGCATCCATCCCTTTGGCATGATCCCGTTTGCCGATGAAAAAGAGGTGCGCTGCCAGGTACTGCGCGGATTGCGCCACACGGAAATGCTCCGGGACCCGGAGGTGCTGGCGGCCGTGATGGGGGAGATCAGGCGCTGACCCGATCCACTACCGTCCCTTCCAATCCGGCTCGCGCTTTTGCAGGAAGGCCATCACGCCCTCCTGGGCGTCTTCGGTGCCCAGGCATTTGATCAGCATTTCCTGGAGGTAGGGCAGGGCTTCTGCAAAGTCTTTTTCAGATTGCGCGTGGTAGGCCTCGAGCCCGAGCCGCACAGCGACCGGCGGTTTGTTGGCCAGGGTAGCAGCCAAGGCAGCCACGGCGTCGTCCAGGTCATCAGAAGGGACCGCACGGGTGATCAGGCCCATCTGGGTGGCCTCGGCAGCCGAGATGCGCTCGCCGCACAGCACCAACTCCAGGCCCTTTCGCTTGGGCACCGTGCGGAACAGGCTGGCCATGACCATCATGGGAAAGATGCCGCGGTCGATTTCCGGGGCGCCAAAGGTGGCGTTGTCCTCCGCCAGCACAAAGGTGCTGTTGCACACCAGCGCCAGGGCCCCCGCCAGAGCGTAGCGACGAACCTTGCAGATGACCGGCTTGCCGATTTCGATGAAGGCGATGTTCAGCTCTTCAAAGCCACCCCGCCAGGCGATGGCGGAGCCGCCGCTCGCGCCGGCGCCACTCATTTGCGAGAGATCTGCCCCCGCACAGAAGGCCTTGCCAGCCCCCGTCAGCACCACCACCCGGACCTGCGGGTCTTCCCCGGCGGTCTCCAGGGCCACGATCAACTCGTTGACCAGCTGCCCCGACAGGGCGTTTCGTTTCTCCGGCCGGTTCAGGGTCACCGTGCAGACATGCCCCTCCAGCGCGTAGATCAAGCTCTCAAACGGAGGGATCTCCTGTGCCATCAGCTGCCGTTCGTCAGCGGTGTCGCAGCAATCAACTCGTGCATGACCCGCCGGCGCAGGGCCAGCATCAGAGGCGTGACGCGCTCGATACCCAGCTCCGCGAGGCGCAGGAGCTCATCGGGGTCGTCATAGCTGGCGGCGGTCTCAAGAAAAGACGAGATCTCCGTGTGCAACAGGTCCCGCATGGCGTGCAGGTACATGGCCGCGTGGGTCGCGTTGAAGCCGTGGGTTTCGTCAAAACCCGCCTCTCGAAGGCCCGCAAGAGCATCCACCACCGCCACATCCAGGGGACCAAACCTGCGACCGCGGCCCGTGCCTGTCGGCACGATCAGGTCGTGCTCACAGAACTCCTCGATGTCCGTCTTGCCAAAGCCGCTCCGCTCGCAGAGCTGCTTCAACGTCAAGGGGCTTCGGCTCTTCTCCGGGTTCAGGGGAGAGACCTGGGCCCGCATGGCCTCGTTCTCCAGCAGGTCCTGCAGCCGGACAATGCCCTCGTTGCCAGTGGCATCTTCCAGCAGGCCCTTGACCTCTGCCAGGGAGCGCCGGGTCTGGGCCTGGAGCCCCTTGATGAGCAGAACCCGGTCCACACAGCTCGGGTCGTACAGGGCCATGTTTCGCGAGGTCTTTCTTGGCTCCGGGAGAAGCCCCTCTCGCACGTAGTGGTGCACTGTCGCCCGGGTGACCCCGGTGCGCTTCACAAGCTCTCCGATCTTGATTCCCTCTCCCATGGCGCTCGTCGACTCCTTGTGCATGTGCGGTCCTTGGGCTCAAGTAGAACGACCCGGCCCCGGGGTCAAGAAAAGGATGGGGTGACACCTGCTGCTTCAGGCACTGCAGAAGGCAAGGTCTGTGTCTCTGGAATGCGAAGACGAGGCACCACCTCGTCCTGGTAGAGGCGCATGGACTCCCGCACCTCCTCGGTGGTCATGGTCCCACACTTGAAGCCTCCGATGAAGAAGTTCCCGCCCACATCCACAAAGGACTGCAGGACCTCGGCGACGTGCTCCGGATCCCCACAGACGAAGGGGGTCCATCCGGACTCCACCATGTCCTCATAGGTGAGGCCCGACGCCATGACCTGTTCAATTCGCTCACCGAGCCACTCGGGCTTCTCCACATCCTCATCCCAGGTCTCGTTGGACTTTCCAATGAGCATGGAGAAGAGCCGCCCGCCCCCCTGGGCGAACGCCATCAGCGTCCGCAGGATGTGCCTTGTCCCCTCCTGGACGGCCGTATCGTGATCCTCGTGGACATAGATCCACTTGAAGAACGGTCGAATCTCCATGGGAGCCTGGCCCGCGGCAAGAGCGAACCGGGTGTGGCGCTCGTAGTCGTGCTTCAGGGTCGACGGGTTGAAACCCGCCGCCGGCACGATGCCATAGCCTCGCTCGGCCGCCCATTGGATCTGGTCTTCTCGGGTGGTGGTCAAGTACACCGGCGGGTGGGGCTTCTGGTACGGCTTGGGCTGTAGGGTCACCTTGTTGGCCCGGTAGTACTGCCCGTCATGGGCGACCTCTTCCTCGGTCCACAGGCGGATCGTGAGATCGGTGATCTCCCGCACCCTGTCGGCGTTCTGGCCAATCGGCTGCTCCAAGGTCTCAAACTCGTACTTGCGGTAGCCGGAGCCCACGCTGAACACCAGGCGCCCGCCGCTCATCTGGTCAATCAAGGCGCAATCCTCGGCCAGGCGAATCGGGTGGCTCAAGGGCACCACGATCACCATGGGCCAGAGCTTGATCGTGCTTGTCCCCCCCGCCACATAGGACAGAAAGTGCTCCACCCGCGGCATGATCCCATAGTGTTCGGAGAAGTGGTGTTCTGCCGGACAGGAGGCGTAGAACCCAAGCTCCTCCCCGTACTGGGTCTCCTCAAGCGCCTCCCGGTAGAACTGTCCAGGCTCCTTCTCCCCCAGCGTGTCGAACAAGTAGAAAAGGCCTGACTTCATGGGAACTCCGTTCTTTCAAAGTGCAAGGTGACACCTTACAGTTTATACTTCTTCGCACCCTGAAACCCTTCTGTCAAGGCACAACGGCTTGTCCCGACTGAATGCAACCAGCACCGACGGCCTTCGACTCGCGGCCGAGTGCTCCGGAGAGGGGCCGGCGGTGGTGCTCGTCCACGGTCTTGGCTTCGGTCGGGCCCTCTGGGCCTCCCAGAAGGAGGCCCTCCTCGGCGCAGGTTTTCGGGTTCTGGCCTGCGATCTCCGGGGATTCGGGGACTCAGATCCTGCCACCAGCAACTTCACCATTGAGCAGCTGGCGGGGGACCTGGAGGCCGTTCGAGAAGCCGCGGGCCTGGAAGAATTCCACCTGGTGGGCCACTCCCTCGGGGGCATGTGCGCCCTGCACTACACCCTGGCGCACCCGGAGAGGGTGACCTCCCTTGCCCTGGCGTCCACCACCTCCCACAGCGGCCAGCGGGGGTCCGCCTACGGGGCCGCCTTGAGCCACCTGGCCCACCACGGGTTTGACAAGGCCATGGAAGACGCGTCCTTTCGCTCCAAGGTGGAGTGGGCGGTGGACTTCCTGGCGGATCCCACCGTCCGGGCGGAGTTGAACGGCACAATCTCCGAGGAGCTGCCCAACGGCGAGCGGCTGCTCAAGCTGATCAAGCGCATGACCCAAACCGCCGACCCGGCCCGGGCCTATGCCTGGCACGCCACGGTCGGCTACTCGACGCGGGAGCGCCTCGGGGAAATCCGCTGCCCCTCCCTCGTGCTTCATGGCACAAGGGACATGATCATCCCCTACGTGGCAGGACAGCTTCTACACGATGGACTCACCGGCTCGAGCTGGTTGAGCTTCAAGGGAGCGGGCCACAACATCTCTGTGGAGTGCGAAGCGGTGTTCAACGAGGCGCTGCTTTCCTTTCTCCAAGACACCTCCCATTGACACAAGAAAGGCCATGATCGACTTCACCCGCCTGGAAGAAGAGCAACTCCTCGCCGACACCGCATCGCGTTTCGCCACCGAACATCTTCGCGAATCCGAGCGCGACCACGAAAAGGCGCAGTCCTTTCCGGACGATCTGGTGGCCGCCTATGCAGAGATGGGACTGGCTGATCTGAACCGGGCTGAGACCGGCCTCGATTCCTGCCACCGACTGGCTGTCTGGTCGGCACTGGCCGCAGCCGATCCCGCAGCTCCCTTTGGGCTGGATCCCATCGGACCGGGGGGCGCGGTCCTCTCTGACCTGCCTGGCGGACCCGGGGCCTTTTGCACGATGGAAGGTCTGTCCCTGGGAGAGGGCACCGTGTCCGGCCGGATTCCCTGGATCCCGAGAAACTCCCTGGATTGGCTGGTGCTCATTGCAAACGACGGCCTCTACCGGGTCGATGCCCCTCCTTTTGAACCCCTCGTGGATCGCCCGTGTGGCCTGCAGGCCTGCGGTGGCGTCGAGGTGGTGCTGGAAAACACGCCCTGTACCCGAATCAATGATGCTGAGACCTCCTTGGAGGCCCTGGCCGAGTGTCGGCGCCTGGCCGCCGCTGTGATGTTGGGGGCGGCTCTGGATGCCCACGAGCTGGCTGCCCAATACACACAGGAGCGCGTGGTCTTCGGGCGCCCCATCGCCCACCACCAAGGTATGGCGTTTCAACTGGCCGATGCAGCCACGGATCTCGATGCTGCCCGGCTCCTTGTAGAGGCCAGCGCCGGGTGCCCGATCCTGACCGCAAACGCCCACGCCCTGGCGGTGGAAGTGGCGGACCGGGTGTGCGAACGGAGCGTGCAGGCTCTGGGCGGCCACGGCTACCTGTACGACCACCGAGTGGAAAAACGCATGCGGGATGTGCGCTGTGTGGCCACCCTCTACGGCGGCGTCCTGCGCAGCGAACACGATGCCGCCATGGGCATCCTCACCCTCTCCGACCCCCTGGAGGTGGACGGATGATCGACACCACGCTCGATGCCGGCTTTCACAACGTCCTGCGCATGATGCGCTATGTGGGCCAGACCATGCTCCGACCGGCGGGGCTCGCTGCGGAACGCCGCGGGGGGCCAATCCCCGTGGATGACCCCATGTTCGTGGAGTTCAACCGCACGGGCCTCACCTTCGGCGCCGTGGGAATCGGAAAGCACTCCGCCAAGGAGGGCTCCTCCCGCATCAACCGGTCCGCGATTCTGGCTGCGGAGGAGATGGCCTTCTGGGACCAGGGCGCCTGCATGTCCCTGCCCGGTGCGGGTCTTGGGGGCCCCCCGATCCGCATTCTGGGCACCGATGCACAGAAGGAGCGCTTCCTGGAGGCCCCGTTCAAGGACCCCTTCAAGCCCGCCTGGGGGGCCTACGCCACCACGGAGGCAGCAGCAGGCAGTGACGTGGCCCGTATTCGCACCACCGCCCGAAAGGACGGCGACCACTACATCCTCGATGGCAACAAGATGTTCATCACCAACGGAGGCCGGGCCTCCTGGGTGGTGATTTTCGCGACGGTGGATCCCGACGCCGGCAGAGCGGGACAGCGGGCCTTCATCGTGGAGAAGGGCACCCCTGGTTTCATCCTGGGCCGCATTGAAAAGAAGATGGGCCTGACCGCTTCTGAGACGGCCACCCTCTTCTTCGAGAACTGCCGGGTCCCGGCTGAGAACATGCTCGGCAACGGCGCAGGCAATTCGGGTTTCAAGGCGGCCATGGCCACCTTCGACATCACCCGGCCCATGGTGGCGGCCATGGCTGTGGGCATTGGTCGCTGCGCCTGGAACCGGGCTGCCGAGGTCGCCCGGGAGGCCTTTGGCCCCCACCCCACGTCCCCCATTGAGCACCGGGTACTGGATCGCCTGGCACAATCCCGTCGCCGCCTGGACGCAGCCCGCCTCTTGTGTTGGCGGGCAGCCTGGAAGATGGACCACCGCATGAACAACACCCTTGAAGCCTCCATGTCCAAGGTCTACTCGCCCCCCGCCGCCCTCGGCGCGGTGACAGCTGCAATGGACGTGGTGGGCCTGGCCAGTGTGCGCCACGACATGCTGGTGGAAAAGTGCTTCCGAGACATCAAGGTCTTCGACATCTTCGAGGGAACCGGTGAAATCCAGCGCATCATCCTCGCCCGGCGAAAGTTCGGATATCCGCGAGGCAATTGATGCGACGAAACCAGCACGTCTGAGCTCGGAATCCCCTGTATTGACACCGTTACGCACCGGTTCAGAGTAGGATGCTCCGGTGGTCACCGTCCGTTTCACCAGCACCCTTGCCCGCCACCTACCGATCAAGGAATGGGAAGTACCCGCGGGCACCGTCGGCGAGGTGCTCGGGGCGGTCTTCGACGGATTTCCCCCAATTCGTAGCTACGTGCTCGACGACCAGGGCACGGTGCGGCACCACGTGGCCGTGTTTGTGGATGGCTCCAACATCCAGGACCGCCAGCACCTGACCGATCCGGTCCCGGACGGGGGCAAGGTCCACGTCCTGCAAGCACTCTCAGGAGGTTGAAATGCAGATCTGGGTAGGTACCAGAAAGGGGCTCTTTCACTTCACTTTGGATGAGAAGGGGCCGGTGCTGGCCCACACGGCATTTTTGGGGGACCCCGCGAACCTTGTGCAGGTGGACTCGAGAAACGGCACCGTGTTTGCTTGTCTCTCGCTCGGACACTTCGGTTCCAAGATCCAGCGCTCCAATGACAACGGCGAGACCTGGAAAGAACTTCCCATGCCGGTCTTTCCAGAGAAACCAGCCGAGGCCGAGGACCTGGATCCGATCCGCAAGGACCCCCTCGACTGGAGCGTGAAACAGATCTGGTCCCTGGAAGCCGGCGGCGAAGACCAGCCGGGTAGACTCTGGTGCGGCACCATTCCCGGGGGGTTGTTTACAAGTAATGACTGCGGCAACAGCTGGTCTCTCGTCACCTCCCTCTGGAACGATCCCGCGCGGCGAAAATGGTTTGGCGGGGGCGCGGACTTTCCAGGCATTCACTCGATCTGCGTGCACCCGGAGGACTCGGCGCGGGTGCTGGTCGGTGTGAGCTGTGGCGGGGTGTGGCAAACGGAGGATCACGGAGCCACCTGGCGAAACACTGCTGCCGGCATGCGCGCCAACTACATGCCCCCGGAGCAGGAAGAAGACCCGGACATCCAAGACCCCCACCGGATCGCCCGGTGTCGTGACGCGCCGGATCGCCTCTGGTGCCAGCACCACAACGCCTTGTACCGCTCCGACGATGGGGGGGAGAGCTGGGTGGACCTCGGGACCCCGGCTCCTTCCAACTTTGGATTTGCCGTGGCGGCACACCCCAAAGACGCGGACACAGCCTGGTTTGTCCCCGCCGTGGACGATGGCTGCCGGGTCCCCGTGGACGGCCGGGTGGTGGTCAACCGGACGGGCGATGGCGGAAACACCTTTGCCTCTCTCGACCAGGGGCTCCCCCTGCCGCCGGCCTACGACCTCGTGTACCGACACGCCCTGGACGTAGGGCCCGACGGACGAGTCCTTGCCATGGGTTCAACGACCGGCGGCCTGTGGGTGAGCCAGGACGGTGGGGAGCACTGGGAGCTGGTGAGTGCCCACCTTCCGCCGGTGTACGCAGTTCGAGTGGTGGGAGACCCCTCGTGACTCCGCAACGGGTGGCATACGGGCCTGGCATGCGCACCCTGTCTCCCCTTTTGCTTCCCCTCCTGGCGGTCCTCGCCTGCACCCCCGGTGTGAACATCAAGGAAGACACCGCCCACACGGAGGATCCTGAAGACTCTGGGGCACCGGAAACGGACACTGACGACCCCGAGGACACAGACACGCAGGACACCGGGCCGCAGGACACCGCCCCCCCAGAACCCGTGGAGCCGTTTCGCATCTACCTTGCCGTGGACGGCAACGACAGCCACGACGGCCGGAGCCCCCTCTCCCCCATCCACACCCTTGTTCGAGCCCATGAAATCCTGGTGGCGGACAATCCCCTCGGCCAGGTGGAGATCCGCATTGGCCCTGGCACCTACTACGGCCAGAAGATCGAGTGGACCTGGACCCGCCCCGACACCCACATCAACTTCCTCCCCCTGGCGGATGGCGGGGAGCGCCCCCAATTTGATGGCTGTCTCGAGCACAATCCAAGCAACCTGGAGACCGGCTGTCCCGGAGGCTCCTGGTTCCGGCTTCGCCACAGCGCCGGGGAGGAGACCCACCTGAACTTCGAGTACATCGGGGTCAGGAGGTACCAGACCGCGATCAGCTTTGATGGCAACCGGAACGACGAGGCCATGTCCAACGGGTCAAACCGGATCTACGGCTGCTATTTTCGCGACATTGGCAACGCATTCGCACCCCACCTCTCCCCCTCCACGGCGGTCGTGCGCATGGTGAACTCCGATGACAACGTGGTAGCCAACTCCCACTTCGTGGACGTGGAAAATGAGACATCGGCGGGCCTGATCCACGCCCTGTACATCGCCCACATGTCCGACCGGAACCGCATCGAGCGCAACCGGTTCAAGAACAACTCTGGGGATGCGGTCCGGCTGCGCGACTTCTCCAACGGCAACCACATCAAGGAGAACACCTACATCAAGGCCGGCGTCTCCGCCGGCTACACCGACTGGTACTGCGACCACGACGAGCGGGACGACTGCACAAAGCCCACCGCCGAGTGCCCCTCCTGGGGAAACGAGTTCCGCGACAACGAACTGGACGGCGACTACAGTTGCGACGAGCTGGGGGTCTTCGAGTACTTCCAGGACGAGTTCACCACCGGCTGCGCTCCCCCGGCACCCGACTCGGTCCGCCTGCGTACCAGCAACAACGCCAAGATTGAACCGCCCTGTACGAACGCGCGATAGGTCCCTCCCTACCCCACGTCGATCAACACGTTCTTCACCTGGGTGAACTCCACCAGGGCGTGCGCACCGCCTTCCCGGCCGGCACCGCTCTTCTTGAAGCCGCCGAAGGGCACGTTGTTGGGCAGGCTGCCGTAGCAGTTGACCCAAACGACCCCGGCGCGGACACCATGGGCCATGCGGTGGGCCTTGCCGAGATCCCGCGTCCAGATGCCGGCTGCCAGGCCGAATTCCGTGTCGTTGGCCAACGCAAGGGCTTCTTCTTCAGTGTCGAATGCCGTGACCGCCGCCACGGGGCCAAAAACCTCGTTCTTCCACAGGCGCATCTCGGGGGTGACGTTCGTGAAGAGGTGGGGGCCAACAAAGGCCGGGCCGCACTCGTCGGGCACGGGCGTGGCGTGGTGCAGGGTGGCGCCGTCCTCCTGGGCTTCTGCGATCATGCACCGCACGGAATCCGCGTGGGCCTCGCTGTTGAGTGGTCCCAGCATCGTGTAGGGCTGGAGGGGATCCCCCAGGCCCAAGCTGCCCGCCACCCGGGCCAGCTCTTCCACGACTTGATCATGAATCGGTCGCTCAACAAGCACCCGGGAGCCCGCTGCACAGGCCTGCCCCGAGAGCCCAAAGACCCCCATGGCGGACTGCATGGAGACCTTGTCCAGGTCGGCGTCAGCGAAGATCACGTTCGGGCTCTTTCCGCCCAATTCAAAGGTCAGCGGCGTCAGCTGTTCTGCCGTGGCCTGCTGGATGGCGCTGGCCGTGCGGCCGCCGCCGGTGAAGCTCACCTTGTCCACCCCCGCATGCCCCACCAGGAGCGAGCCGGTCTCCCCATCGCCCGAAAGGACCTGGAGCACCCCGTCTGGAAAGCCTGCCTCGGCGGCAAGCGCTGCGAACTTGAGCGCGGAAAGACTCGCCTTCTCCGAGGGCTTGAGGATCACCGTGTTCCCAGCGATCAGCGCGGGCCCAATCTTGGATCCAACGGCCAAGAGCGGCGTGTTCCAGGGAATGATCGCCGCCACGACCCCCAGGGGCTCTCGCCGTGTGTAGTCCAGCTGGGTCGGAGACGCCTGGGGGATGGTCTCCCCGTGCAGGGCATCGCCCAGGCCCGCAAAGTACTCGAGGTTCTTGCGCAGGGCTGTCGCAGAAAATCGGAGGGACATGCCGTAGGGCATGCCCACGTCCATGGTCTCGGTGCGGGCGAGAACCTTTTCGTGCTCCTTGACGAGCCCGGCCAGCTTCTTCAGGCACCGGGCCCGCTTGTTCGTGCCCCACTCATTCCACCAGGGGCCTTCATCAAACGCACCCCGGGCAGAGGCGACAGCCCGGCCCACATCCGCGGCCCGGGCGTTGGGAAAGCGGGCGATCTCCTCGCCGGTGGTTGGGTTGGTGGCCCCCAGGGTGCCCCCTTCCGCCGCCGGCCCCAGGGATCCACCAATCCACATGGGCAGCTCCCCCCCCAGACCGCACTTCTCAATGGCCCAGCCATGGTCGATGCTCATGGCACCACCGAGGCTCGCACCACCGCGCCAGGCTGGTGGGAAAAGGCATCCGCCTCCTGGAACGCCTTGTCGATGTCCTCCAGGGAGTAGGCGTGGGAGAGGAGCTTCTCGAACGGGTAGCGATGGCGGGCTCGCACCAGGAAGTCCAGGGCCTGCTTCAGGGTGTAGGGCGGGTAGAGAGACACGCCAATCATGGACCGGTTCTGCCCCACCAGCAGGGAGGGGTCCGCCTTGTAGGTCTTCTTGGGGTTGATGTTGCCCATTTCCAGGTACCGGCCGCCGCGGGCCAGCATGCGAATGCCCTCGGGCACCACCTCGGGAATGCCAACCACCTCCACCACCACGTCGGCGCCCGCATTCTCGGTGAGGTTCATGACCTCGCCGACCCGGGCACGGGGATCAGTCATCTCGGTAATGGAGATCACCTCGTCGGCCCCGAAAGACCGCGCCAATTCCAGGCGGGCATCAATGCCGTCGATGGCAATGACCTTCCCAGCCCCCATCTCCTTGGCCACCGCGCACGCAAAGAGCCCCAGACCCCCTGCGCCCTGCACCACGACCGACTCCCCAAACTGGAGGTTGGCCTGCTCGAGCCCGTAGATCACCTGGGACAGAGCACAGTTGGCGCCAGCTACCAGCTCTGGCTCCACGCCCTGGGGCGCCTTGAACACCGCCTGGCGGCCTTTCACGTAGTAGTAGTCGGCAAAGCCACCCAGAAAATGCGGCGGCATTTCGCAAGGCCGCACCGGGCTGCTCAGACTTGCCATGCACATGTGCTGGTCGCCCTTCAGACAGGGCAGGCACCGGGAGCACGGGCAGTAGTAGGCATAGACGACGTCGTCGCCCTCCTTCAGGGTCTGCCCCAGCGAGTCCGTGCGTACCTTGCCACCCAGGGCGTGGACCTTTCCGGTCATCTCGTGCCCGAGCACGATTCCGTAGGTCAGCCCCATGCTGGCGAGGTTGGTGTCACCCCGCCAGATGTGGAGATCGCTTCCGCAGATGTTGGTCCGCTCGATCTTGACGACGAGATCCCGCGGGCCCGGATCCGGGACCGGGTACTCCGCCAGTTCAAAGGGCTCCTTCACTCCGCGGAAGACCGCGGCTCGTCCCATTTCAGCCATTTCGATTCCCCTTGTACCCGAACATCCGCCGGGCGATGACAATGCGCTGGATCTGGCCAGTGCCTTCCACGATGTCCAGGGCCTTCACGTCCCGGAACAGCTTCTCGATCAAGTGGTCCGTGCCCCCCCCGGCCTCCCCCAGGACTTCCATGCCCAGACTCGCGACTTCCAGGGCGATCGGAGCTGTGGCGGCCTTGGCCATGGACGCCGCCAGGGAGTTGGGCTGTTTGTGGTCCCCCTGCCAGGCCGCCTTCCAGGCGTAGAGACGTCCCATCTCCAGTTTTCTGCGACAGCGAGCCAGGCGGTCTTCCACCCGGGCCAATCGCCAGGCCGCGGGCCCCGTGAAGTTCTCACGAGCAAACCGCGTGGCCTCGTCCAGGGCCGCCTGTCCGATTCCCACCGCCATGGCCGCCACCATGGGACGGGTCATGTCGAAGGTCTTCATGGCCTCTTTGAAGCTGTCCCCTCCCCCGGCCCTCTTCGGGCGCAACAGGTTCTCCTTGGGCACACGACAGTCTGAAAACACCAGGGAGGCGGTCTCCGAGGCACATAGCCCCATCTTCTTTTCGACTTTCGCCACCTCAAAACCCGGCGTTCCTGCCTCCACCACCACTGCACGGTGGCCTTCTCTCCCCGCCTTCGGGTCCACGGTTCCCCAACAGACCACAAAGGAAGCCCGGGCCCCGTTGGAGATAAAGACCTTCTCCCCATCGATGACGAGTTGGTCCCCGTCCTCCCGGATCCGGGTGCGAATTCTTGCGACATCCGACCCTGCCCCGGGCTCGGTCATGCCAAAGGCGCTCCAGCGGGGCCGCGTGCGATCCTTGAACGGCGCCAGCCACCGCCCCTTCTGCTCCGGGGTGCCCATGAGCATCACCGGCGCACCGCCGAGCCCCGGTCCGGGCAGGGACGTGGCCATGCCCCGGTCCCAGTAGGCAGCCTCCTCGGCCATCACCACGGCCCGGCGGATGGTTCTCCGGGGACGGCCATCGTCATCGGGACGCTCCTTGGGCGTCTTGCCGAGAAACCCCCCGGTGAGCCCCATGTCCAGGACTTCCTGGAAGAAGGGGTGTTCTGGGGAGAGCGCACCTCCCTGTGCATCCGCCTCCAACCCCAGGGGCCTGAGGCGCTCCCTTCCCAGCATGCGGATCATCTGCCGCAGGTTCTCAAAGCCCGGATCGATCTCGAAGTTCATTCGGCTCTCCCAGAAGCGACCTCTGCTTCCAGGGCTTCGTCCACGCCCCCCCAGATCAAGGAGAACGCCCGGGCATCCCGCATCCACTTCTCCACCGGGTGGTCCTTCATGTAGCCGTGCCCCCCCAAGAGTTGAACCGCGGTGTTTGTCACAAAAAGTGCGGACTCCACAGCCTCCACATAGGCGCTCGCCGCCAATGCTGGATCGGACTCCAGGGCCCAGGCCGAGCGCTGCAGAAGCAGGCCTGCCCCTTCTGTTCGAATGGCCATATCGGACGCCAGAAAGGCAGCCCCCTGGTGCTGCGAAAGCGGCTGGCCAAAGGTGACCCGCTCCTGAATGTACCGGTGTGTGTAGGCCGTGGCACCTTCGCTTACGCCCAACAGAATCGCTGCCATCCACAGGCGGGCCTGGGCCACCAGGTGTTGGGCCAGTGCCGGTTCGGTCTGGCCCTCCTCTTCCCACGCCACAAGCCCACAGCGAGCGGGACCTGCAGCAGAAAACCCAAGAGATTGAATCCGCTCGTGGGCGATCCGGGCCACCCCCCAACGACCGGCGGGGTCCAACACCAGGAGGTGCTCTGCAGCCCCCACGGGAAGACAAGGCGCGGGCCAACAGACGCTCTCCAGGTCTCGCACCAGGCGAAACGCGACGGGTCGATCCGCCGCCCCCAGTGCGCCCAGGGCGGACGCCGTCCAGCTTTCCATCCAAAGGGAGAATGCGGCGGCCCCATCTGCCGCCGAAAGCGATCGAAGCAGTCCACACCGCGCCTCCCAGCTCACGGGCATCTCGGGGTCCATTTGGGTGGCCGCCAGCATCCCCAACCCGAACGCTTCAAAGGTGTCCCGTACCGCCTGGGAGATCCCTCCGTCGGCCTCGTGCCTTCTCTCCGCCTCCCCTGCAAGAAATCGCACAGAAAACGCGGAAGCCGTATCCAGCACCATCCGCTCTTCCTCGGTCCAGGAGAAGTCCATCACTTGCCCTGAAACCGTGGGGGACGGCCCTGCATGCTGGCGGCAATCCCTTCTGCCGCATCCTCCGACTGGGCCAGCAGGGCCTGGGCCATGGCCTCGATCTCCAGGACATCCCCCATGTCCCGGGTCGCCACGTTCTTGAGCGTGCGCTTGATCCACTTGACCGCCAAAGGGGCGCTCGCGGCGATCTGCTGGGCCAGCGCCATCGCCCGGGGCAGCACCGCATCAAAGCCCACCGCCTCCAGTGCCAACCCCAGGTCCACCGCTTCTGCACCGCGAATCAGCTCTCCTGTGAACAGGAGCCTGGCTGCCGCCGAGTAGCCCACCACCGCTGGCAAACGGCCGGTGATGCCCATGCCCGGGTGAATGCCAAGGCGGGAGAAGTTCGCACCGATCCTGGCCCGCTCCGCCACAATGCGCATGTCACATAAAAGCGCCAGCCCCAGGCCGCCGCCCACGCATGCGCCGTTGATGGCAGCGAGGGTGGGCACCTCCAGCTGAGCCAGGGGCAGGAACCCCTCGTAGAGAGACTCAATGGACTTGTGGGCCCCCAATTGCCCATCCAGGGGACTCTCCTCGGAGAGGGCCTGCAAGGTGGTGAAATCCGCGCCCGCGCAGAACGACCTCCCTGCCCCGGTCACCACCACCGCCCGCACCGAGTCATCCCCTGCGACCTGCGCCACCACCCCGGGGAATTCCCGCACCATCTGGGCATCCATGGCGTTTCGACGCTCCGGGCGGTTCAAGGTGATCCACGCGACCCCTTCCTCGATCTGCAGCAGGACGGTGCTCATGCAGCGCTCCAGTGGGTGTCCAGAAAGGCCCACAGGTGCCCCAACAGCACCTCCGGCTGCTCCACCGGTGCCATGTGACCGCAGGCGTCGATGACCACGAGGTGTGCGCCCGGCAGGCGGGCCGCAATGTTCTCCTGGTGCTTCAAGGGGACCGAGGTGTCGCCCGTTGCCCCCACGACCAGAGTCGGTATTTCAAGAGCCTCCAGGTCCTTCAAAACCTCCTCCCGCCAGATCACCGCGTGGGCTGCATGGTAGACCCCCTCTGGATCCGGGGGATAAAAGAGCTGGTGCTCAAAGAAGGCGGCCCGCTCCGGGTGGGCCTCCCGAAACGCCGGGGAGAACATGAGGTTCATCAAGAAACCCACGGTGGCCTGGTTGGACGGCTTGCCCCGGGAGCCCTCGTTGACGCTGTCGTACAGATCCTGCACCGAAGGAGGTTCCGCCTCAGCGCTGGTGTTCATCAGAACCAGGGCCCCCACCCGCTCCGGGTGTCGCAGGGCCAGCCGCATCCCGACCATCCCCCCCATGGAGTGCCCCAGGTAGCAGACCCGGCCGGCATCCAGGGACTGGAGCGCTCTTTCCACGTCGTCCGCCATGTCCTCCAGGCTGAAGTGCTCGTCCGGGGCGCTGGACTCTCCCTGGCCATGGAGGTCCACCAGGAGCACCCGATAGGTCTTGGAGAGCGACTCGGCCTGGGCGAGGAACATGCGGTGATCGAAGGTCAGGGAGTGACCAAGAACCAGGGCCGGGCCCGCCCCAACCTCGTGGACTGCCAGTGAGTAGCCACCGAGATCCAACAAGTGGGTCTTCATGGGTGCCCCCTCCCCTGAAGCTCTCTTTTGAGCACCTTGCCCAAGGCGTTCCGGGGCAGCGCCTCCAGGAAGGTGTACGTGCGAGGCACCTTGTAGGAGACGAGGCGCTCCTCGAGCCAGGACTGGAGAACCTCCGGTGCCGGTGTCGCCTCCCGCGCCACCACAAAAGCCTGGGGAACCTCCCCGAGGACCGGGTGTTGCAATCCCACCACAGCCGCTTCCCGTACCAGCGGGTGCTCCAACAGGGCCGCCTCCACCTCCGGGGCCGACACGTTGTGCCCGCCCACGATGATCAGGTCCTTCTTTCGGTCCACCAGGTACAGGTACCCATCATCATCCAGGCGCCCGATGTCCCCGGTCTGGAGCCACCCGTCCTTCCATGTGCGCAAAGTGGCGCTCTCATCGCGAAAGTAGCTCCGACCCGAGAGAGCCGCCTTGATGCAGATCTC
Source organism: uncultured Enterobacterales bacterium (assembly GCA_964604165.1). Lineage (GTDB taxonomy): Bacteria > Myxococcota_A > UBA796 > UBA796 > CAJQPC01 > JAYZDK01. The sequence goes on along the minus strand of CAZRYF010000029.1, from coordinate 20,177 downwards.
CCCTGGTACGCCCGGTCCAACCACCGCTCCTGATTCGTCTACAATCTTCACTTCCGTGGGGGGCAGGGGCTTTCCAAGGGAGTCTGGGCGAACCAGGGCCTCCTGGGGCGGGAGAGAGCAGACCGCGGCGCCCCCCTCGGTCAGGCCGTACAAGTTGACCAGAAAGGTGCCCTTTAGTTGCTCGGCCAGACCCAGAACCGCGTGGGGCGGCATGGGGGCCGTGCCGTACATGAGCAATCGGAGTGAGTCAAAACCCCCGCCCTGGATCCGTGGATGGTCCAAGCAGCGCAGCAGCATCGCTGGCACTGCATAGGCAAGAGCGACTTGCTGCTCGACCAGCAGCTCCAGGAAACGCCCGGGCTCAAATCGAGGCTGGATCACGTGGGTCATGGTGCCGCGCAGGCACAACAGGGTCATGGCATGGGATCCAGCGAACGTGAACAGGGGGATCGCGTGCAGATAGCGCAGTCCCTTGAAGAACTTGTGCAGCTTGGACTCCCCCTGGAAGGTCACGTTCCGGTGGGTACAGGCCACGCCCTTCGGAAGCCCCGTGGTCCCCGAGGTGTACAGGATGTCCGCCAGGGCATCGGGATCTGTGGGCACCTGGAATGCGCTGTCGTCCCCCCTGCTCCAAGCGGCCTCCAGGTCAGTCCCTTCGATCACGCGGGCTCCTTCTGGAAGAACCTGGGCCAACCGCTCGGCGCACCCCCCCGCCCCCAGCACGCACTTCACCTGGGCGTGGTCCAGAACGTGCGCCAGCTCTCGGGGCGGAGCCGCCGGATGGGTGGGCACCCCCACGGCGCCGGCCTTGTGAATGGCAAACCACCCCACCAGGAACGAGAGCCCATCAAAGTTGGTGAAGGACAGCGCAACACGATCCCCCGGCTCAATCCCCCGCTCCACCAGGGCCCGGGCCAGGCAATTCGAGCGAGACTCCCACTGGGCGTACGTCATCTCACCGCAACCGTCCACGCGGACTGCGACCCGCTGCGGCTGTTTGGATGCAGCCTCTCGGAGGAGGTCCGGAACCAGCATGCAGGGCCCCTCAAAGTGTAAGGTGTTACCTAATACTTTGTATGTGGACCCGACCCACCCGTCAAGCCCTTTCCCCTGGCGCCCGCTGGCGGCACCCGAGCGGCCGTTGTGGAACCCTACTCCACCGCGGTCTTGACCGCTTTGACCACCATCACTGCAGTCGACGCCTGGATCGCCAGCTCCATACTGGGCTGCTCCTCCAGGAGCGAGGCCACAATCCACCCCATGGACATCAAGTCCGTGTAGGTGGAGTAGAAGATCAAGGTCGCCTGGCCGCCGTCTGTGGGCACCAGGTGCCAGCTCCCACGGGAGGAGGAGAAGTCCCCCTCGGTCAAGAACCAGCGCACGCTCTTCATGGGGGTTTCGATGTGTCGCATGGTGTAGGTGACCTCTTTGGAGATCACCGAAAACTGGAAGTCCAGGTCAAAGAAGACATCGACCGTGTCGCCCTTTCGGTTGCTGCTCTTGACCTTGTCCACCTGGGGCATCCAGGTGTGGTAGTTGCCGTAGTCGGTGATCAAGGCCCAGACCTTCTCCGGCGGGACGTTGACCTTCTGACCCGCTGTCACCAGGGTCAACTTTCCGTTCGGCGCCTCTTCAACCACCACGATCTGGCCTGTGCCGGCGAGGCGCGCGAGCGTGGCGCCATCCACCTTGGAGGCATCAAAAGCTTGCGCCGGTGCGGAGAAGAAGAATCCAAGAGACAAGACCAGCATTCGGTACATCATGGGTCCCGTGCTAACGCACCTGCCCTCCCCTGCAATCCCACAAACGAGTCGACCCATGGCTGAAGTCACTGTCAAAATCCGCCGCACCCTGCGTGTAAATTGGTCTCCGGAGCAAGCATTTGAGATGGTGGCCGACGTGCCTCGTTCCGCCTCCCACTTTCCGGGACTGGAGCGCCTGGAGGACAAAGGAGACGGCATCTACCGGTGGCACCTGGCGAGCTTCAAGGTCGGCAAGTTCACCTTCCCGGTGAGCTACGCGGCCCGGTACATCCCCGACCCGGATGCCGGCACCGTGACCTGGTCCACCGACGCCGGGTCCAAGAACACCCGGGCCGACGGCCAGTGGGTGGTCACCCCGGACGGAGACGGCACCCGCCTGGAATTCCAGAACCGCCTGGTGGTGGTTCTCCCGGTGCCCAGGATGATCGCGCGAATGGCCAACAAGATCGCCCGGGACATGACCGAAAAGCAGATCGGGGCTTATCTGAAGCGGATTTCCAGGGCGATGGACGGGGAAGTGCTGCGCTGACTTCGCGGCATTCGTTCGGCACAACAGCTGAACCCAAGAGATCCGGCGGAAAATCCTTGACGGGAGCTTAACATAGAACGTAGGCTCGGAATCAGGCGATCGCCCCCGCACAACAGACTTGCGAAGACAGCACTCCCCGTACGAGCATTTATGAAACTTGGTTCCTTGTTTGCAATCCTCTTCACGGGGACGATCTCGCTGGTTTCGGTCCCAGCATACGCCATCAACATCACCCACACGGACTGCTACCAACAGCCCGACAATGTCTTGCGCTACACCTGCATAGTAGAGACCGACACCCAGGGATTTACCCGTATCGAGTTCTGTGAAGGCGGCGTTCTATGCCAAGCTGACAGATTCAGCGAAGTCAAGCAAGGTGTGTTTCGTACCAGTGGTTGCAGCGGCAGCCCCGGCACCCCGCCACCCTCAACCTGCTATCGCTCCATCATCAAGCTCTGGAATCTCAAGCCGAGTACTGGTTACCATTGGGAGGCACACGCTTGGAATCAGGTCAACCAAGACTTTCAGGGGAAGGTTGGGCTTCCGATCTTCATGACAGACGATCTCAGTGACCCGAACCAGGACGGTAGTTCCGTGGACGATCTGTTCTCCATTCAATTGGACATCGACAATCTGGGCGGTGTGCAGGGGGTGGACTTTCACGTGGAAAACGTGTTGTTCAATTTTAGTTGCAAGAACAACCCAGCAGACCATGACAGCGATTACCTGATCATCGCGGATTTCGACGGAAACATCGTTTGGTATGAGGACACAAGGAATGTCACGGGAGCATCAGAGTCCATAGTGAACGCCCTCTCCGTGACACCGGACAGGGACCTCCTGGCAATCCTGGATCATGAGTGGCTCGCCGAGTACCGCCTGGACGGCTAAATGGGTCTCATTCTGTCCCAAGCCGACGGCGATCTGGTAGACACCATCGGAGACACCCGGTTTATTCACCACGACGTGCTCAAGAAAAGGGCCGATCCTGTGTACGGTACGGACGCCATTTATGTCGTAACCGCCAAGGAAGTCATGTTCGGGACTTCTCCAGCAATCCCCTACGTCGATGATGGCATCATGGTTTTCGACGCGAACAATGGCCAGTTGTTAGAGGACTGGCAACTCAGTGACATCCTGACTCCTTTCTGAGGGCCCTGCTTCAGTCCATACTGGAGCGGCATGCTGATCGGCTGTGATTGGGCGCACATGAACTCGGTTTGGGTCGACTCCGCTGGAGATTGGCTCCTGTCCCTGAATGATCTCAGCCGGGTCATCCAGGTCGATGGGGCCACGCAGCTCTTGGGTTGGGAGATGTACGGAGACAACACCGGAGGTGATTGGACCCTCTGGACCAACCTTGCAAGCGGCCTGGACTCCTTCGTTCGACAGCACCACGCTCATTGGGCACCCGGTGGCAACCTCAGTCTGTTCGACAATCATCCCGCTGAACCTGAGGACCCTCCTGCCAATTTGGCCCGTGGCATCGAAATCGACCTTAACTACAACAATTGGACAGCGGAAGTGGTGTCCGAATTCGACATGGCTCTGGAATGTCCGGTTGTGGGAAGTTCTTTTCAGTTGCAACAAAGTGGAAATACCTTGACCACTTGTGGGAAGAACGACCAGTTCCCATTGGAAGGCCCTCCGACCTTCATGGAGTTTACTCAGTCAGAAGGGTCCTATGTCTGGAAAATGGAGGTGAATTGTACCAACGGAAACCCGAACAATCATCCAGTGTACAGGGCTCGCCCCATGAATTTCTTGCATTGAAGCCCGGCGAATGGAATCCATCAAGCGACCGTTGTTTTTCGCGCTGCTCCTGGTGGCTGCCTGCCAGGACTTGGGAAACGGTAAAGAGGAAGGCTCCATCTCAATGCAAGACGAACCAACAGATACAGACGTCAACAGAAGTTGGGATCCCGATCACGACGGGGACGGGGACGGGTACCCCAACGAATCTGACTGTGACGATACAGATGCCGCTGTGAACCCCGGCGTTGCGGAGTCCTGCGACGGCCAAGACACGAACTGCGACGGACGAATCGACGAGGTCTGTTACACGAGGCCGAAGGGGTTCCTCGGCCCAGAAACCGCCGACGCAACGCTACTTGGGAGACAACCATCCGGTGGAGCTGGAGAAGCAGTCGCGGCGGCCGGCGACGTGGATGCAGACGGTCGACCCGATTTGCTCGTTGGCGCCCCTTACGAAGATCTCCCGTGGGAGAGTGCAGGTTCGGCCTATCTAGTGACAAGCCCAGTGCGAGGAGTGGTCCAGCTCTCTGAGGTAGCCGTCGCAACAATCCTTGGCACAGAAACAAGGGAATTCGCTGGCCGCCAGATCTGTGGAGCAGGGGATGTCGACGCCGACGGATTCGACGATTTGTTGTTCGGGAGCAACCAGGGGGTGGTTCTCCTGAGGGGCCCCAAGAGCGGTAGCGTCAGCCTCACGGACGCCGACGCGGTTTTTGAAGACCAGCATGGCACCAGGATTGGAGGCTCCGGGATGGCTGGAGCCAAAGATGTGGACGGCGATGGCCTTGCCGACATCTTGATCGGCCGGACAACCGATCGTCACGGCGATGTTAATGACTCCCTTGATGGCGGCTCAGTCTACCTGTATACCGAACCGCCGACGGAGCCCGAAAACAACTACAGCCCCACCGCACATCTCCTCGGCTACGTTTATGGCGGCAGGCTAGGGACCTCTGTCGCCGCCACCGGCGACCTGAATGGAGACGGCCTTGCCGACATCGTCATGGGTGCCCCTGGATGGCCGGGCAGGACCTTCATCCTTTGGGGGCCAATCATCGGAACCCATGCGATCAGTGCACGAGCAGACGCCACCCTGAAAGGTGAAGACAAGAGCGCCTATGCCGGCTACAGCGTTTCCGGCGCTGGAGACGTGAACGGAGACGGACTCCCGGACCTGCTGGTTGGGGCGCCACGGAATTCCACGGGTGGGGTTTACGCAGGTGCGGCCTACCTGGTAACAGACAGAGTTGAAGGAGAATTGAGCCTTTCTCTCGCCACTGCGAAATTGGTGGGCGAGAATGCTGAAGATCAAGCCGGTGGGGTCGTCTCGGATGCGGGCGATGTCGACGGGGACGGCCTCGCCGATGTTCTGGTCGGTGGCCGGGTAAATCAAGTCGATGGATACGACGCAGCCGCAGCGCATCTCCTCTACGGACCGCTAGCGGGCGTAATCGACCTGTCGGAAGCGGATGCAAAGTTCGTTGGGGAGGCAGGAATGTATGCCAACGTTTCATTGGCGGGACTCGGAGACATCAACAACGATTCCTACGACGACTTCGTGATTGGCGTCTCCTACCATGGCAGCGAATTGGGGCACCCAGGCGCGGCCTTTCTCTTCTACGGCGGGCCCTGACCCAAGGTTGCTCCGGGGCCAGAGGCAACCCCGAATATGGCCGAAGGTGCGCACGCCTTGCCGAGCGTGAGGTGTCACCTTACACTTGATGAAATATCAGGACAAAACCTCTGCCACCGGAGCGCCCCATGGCCCTCGATTTCGAATTCTCCGAAGAACATCTCATGATCCAGGACTCCATGAAGAAGTGCCTGGAGCCGTTCAAGGGCCGCCGGGAAGAGCTGGTGAAGATGGTGCTCAAGGACAAGATCTTCCCCCAGGAGGTCTGGGATGCCATCTGCTCCACAGGCCTGATGGGGTGCGTGATTCCCGAGGAGTACGGCGGCAACGACATGGGACTGCTGGCCACCACCATCGGCCTGGAAACCCTGGCTACCTTTGGATTCGGCAACGCCCTGTTCGTGCTGACCACCATGGATGCGTCGTGCATCCTGCGCAACGGCTCCGAGGAGATGAAGCGCCGCTACCTGCCCAAGATGGCCAGCGGCGAGATGAAGTTTGGTTTTGCCCTCACGGAGCCCAACGCCGGCTCGAACGCCTTTCGCATCCAGACCCTCGCCAAAAAGGACGGCGATGACTACCTGATCAGCGGCCAGAAGGTGTTCATCACCGGGGCCGATGTGGCGGATCGCCTGCTGCTGGTGTGCCGCACCACCTCCCGGGAGCAATGCGAGGAGCAAGGGCTGCCCAAGGCATTTGGCCTGGCCCTGTTCATTCTCGATCCCAAGCTGCCCGGCATTGATCTCAAGCCCATCCCCACCCGGGGCATTGAGGGCATGACCCAGTACACGGTCTACATGGACGATGTCCGCGTGTCGGCCTCCGAGCTGGTGGGCCAGGCCGACATGGGGGGCATGGCGCTGTTCAACTCCCTGAACCCAGAGCGGATCCTTGCAGCAGCCACCGCCTGCGGCATGACCCAGAACTGCCTGGACAAGGCCGTGAGCTACGCCAAAGAGCGCACCGTCTTCAAGGACCGCCCCATCGGGGCCTACCAGGCCATCTCCCACCCCCTCGCCAAGGTCCGCATCGAGCTCGATGCCGTGCGCCTGCTCACCTACCGGGCCGCCTGGGCCTTTGACCAGGGGGAGCACCCCGGCAAGGTGGGAACCTACGCCAACATGGCAAAATACAAGGCCGGGGAGATGGCGATTGAAGCCGTGGACCGCGCGATTCAGACCCTGGGCGGCTACGGCTTCTCAGAGGAGTACGGAATCATTCATTACTACGAGTCCGCCCGCCTGCTGCGAACCGCGCCGATCACGGCCGAGATGATCCTGAACTTCGTCAGCGAGCACGAGCTGGGGCTTCCGCGGGGGTATTAGACGCCTACCGCAGCCACGCCGGGTTGGCGGTGAGGGGTGAGCCATACTCCTCACCCGGCTCGTTGTCTCGGCTCAGGACGTTGACCACCGGGACCAGCACGCTCTCGATGTCAAACCAGGTGCCCGTGGCCGCCGTGTTGCCGTCCGCGTTGTTGGAGGCGCATCCATCCTGGGGCACAGAGATCACGTGCGGGCTGAAATCTGAGGTGCCGTTGGGGGTCTCGGTTCCGTCCAGAAAACGGAAGCCAAAAGCATAGTCGTAGCTGGAACCACCGCTGTAGTAGTAGTGGATCACATTGTCGCAGATGCCCACGTAGCGCTGCTTCCCCTCGCTTGAGAGCGCCTGGATCGCCTGGATCCTGGCGGTGGAGAGATCCAGGGAGAAGTCGGTTGAGAGCCACTCCCAGTTGTCGCCAGGACCCCCGTGGCCCAGGAAGTCCAGGTCCTGGCTGTAGGCAATCTCCGTCCAGCCACCGCCGTCGGTGGTCATGTCACAGGTCACCAGAAAGGAGTCCCCACCGGCGGGATCGATGGTGTAGTCCCCGTCTCCCACCGAGAGGCCCACGCTGAGGATTTCGTTGCAAGTCCGGCACAAGGAGCGCCCGCCGTCCAAGTCGTCGCAGTCATCGGCGGCCAGCACACCGTCGCAGTCGTTGTCGTCGGCGGTGGCGGTGGAGGCAGCGTCCGCGTCGTCGCAGTCGTCGGCGGTCAGGATGCCGTCGCAGTCGCCGTCGTCGGCGATGGCGGTGGAGGCGGCGTCTGTGTCGTCGCAGTCGTCGGCGGTCAGGATGCCGTCGCAGTCGCCGTCGTCGGCGATGGCGGTGGAGGCGGCGTCTGTGTCGTTGCAGTCGTCGGCGGTCAGGATGCCGTCGCAGTCGCCGTCCTCGGACAGAAGGTTGGAGCCCGCATCCAAGTCGTCGCAGTCCTCCGCCAGGAGCACTCCGTCCCCGTCCTGGTCATCATCCGCCCCATCACAGTCCTGGTCGACCCCGTCGTACCAGGTCTCCGTCGCACCCGGGTACTGGTCCGCCCCCCCCGCTGCCGGGTCATCGTTGCAGTCCCCATCCACGGCGGCGTAGCCAGAAGGGGCACTGCACGCGACCACGCTGCCCGCCGTCGTGCCCCAGCCATCTCCATCGGCGTCCACATACCAGGTGGATCCTCCCAAGGCACCGGCCTCATCCACAGTCCCGTCACAGTCGTTGTCGGCCAAATCGCAGACCTCCAGCCCGGCCGGGGATGTAGAGGCGCTGGTGTCATCACAGTCGTCGCCGTTGGCGGAGTAGCCCGGAGGTTGGGTGCAGGCGCTGGAGGTCGTGGTGGCGTCACCATAGCCATCGCCGTCCCCGTCGGCGTACCAGGTGAACTCGACCCCTTCATCGACCGCACCATCGCAGTTGTTATCGGCCGAATCACAGACCTCCGTGCCCCCGGGGTAGCTGGTGGCGTCCAGATCATCACAGTCATCCGCGCTGGCGACATACCCGGCCGGCGCCTCGCAGGCCGCGGCCTGGAATTGGGTTCCCCCGTGGCCATCTCCATCCGCATCCCCGTACCAGGTGGAGGCGTCCGCGACGTCCGGGTCATGGCTGTCCACCAGCCCGTCGCAGTCGTTGTCGACCGTATCGCAGATCTCCGTGGCGTTGTCGTTGACGCCCGCGTCCGCGTCATCGCAGTCCTCACAGGCCGCGAACCCGTCCGAGTCTCCGTCCGCCCAGCCGACGGATCCATCGCAGTTGTAGTCCAGGGGGTCCGTGCAGTCCGACTCCCCTGCGCCAGGATGGAACGCCGGGTCCGTGTCGTCACAGTCCCCTCCGCTCGCGCTGAAGCCCACCGGGGCCGCACAAGCCGTCACGACCGTCGCCTCATCGCCAAATCCATCTCCATCAGCATCCACATAGAACGTGATCGCATCCGCCGCGTCGTCCTCGTCCACCTCCCCGTCACAGTCGTTGTCGGCGCCGTCACAGGACTCCTCGGCCCCGGGATGGACCTCCGCATTTGTGTCGTCGCAGTCCTCCCCGGCAAAGTAGCCGTCGGCATCCGCATCGATCGGCTCGCCGGTGTCGACACTCGTGTCCCCGGAGTCAACGCTCGGGTCCTGCGTGTCCACCACATCGCCGGTCTCAAGCACGCCCCCCTTGTCGGTGTCACGGCACGCTGTGGAAGAGAGCACAAGGGGGAGAACCACAGGAAGAAGAGAGCGGCGCATGGAGACCTCGGGAGATGACCCGAGAGTTCTACCACAAGCCGTGGGGGAAACTTCCCCGCTGCGACGCTGCCTACTCAGGCAGCCACTTCTGCTGCTTGTACCACTGAAGGGTCTCGTCGATTCCCTGGGAGGAGTCCGGGTAGTGGAAGGTAAAACCCAAGCGCTTGATTCGGTCGTTCTTGTAGGTGTGATCGATGAACATGTAGTCGAGCCAGTCCAGATCCATGCGGGGCACCAGGGCCTTCTTCAATCCAAGCTTGTCGGTGATCTTTCCCCAGATATGGGCCAGCTTGGCGTTCTCCCGGCCGAGAAACTTTCGTGCAAGCGGCTTGAAGTAGCGGGCGAGCCTGGCCAACCACCAGGGCAGCGCCGGAGACTTGACCTCCATCCCCACGCTCTTGCAGAGCACGCGGATCATGTCCCCGGCCGCCAGGGGGGCATCGTCGGCCACGTTGTACACCGAGCCCACCGCATCTGGATGGCTCGCCAGGTACTCGGCCGCCCGGGCCACATCGGTCACGTGCACATGGTGTCCAAGTGGACCACCCTCTGCGATTCGAAGCGTGTTCAAACCCAACTGGGTCCGCAAGGAAAACAAGGCCGCCGCCTGGGCCACCCCGTATCGTCCGCGGGGTCCATAGATGAGCGTGGGCCGCAAGGCGGTCCAGGGAAGGCCGTTCTCTTCACAAGCATCAATGGCCATTCGCTCGCCGGCCTCCTTGGAAATATCGTAGGCGTGGGTCGGGTTGTGGGGGGATTCCTCCGTCACGTCCTGTCCGCAGCGTCCGTACACCGAAGTGGAGCTCACCATCACGAACCGCTTGGTTCCCGCGTCCGCAGCGGCCTGGGCCATGTTCTTTGCACCCTCCGCGTTCACCGCCCACAACAAGTCCCTGTCCACCGTGAGGTCAAAGATCCCGCTGGCATGCACCACCACGTCCGTCTCAGTACAGGCGGCTTTGAGGCTGTCCATGTCCCGGACATCCAGGTGCACAGGATGGGCCCCCTGCTCGGCATGCCACTCCAGGGGCACGCCTTCCAGGTCCCCTGCCTTCACTCGATGTCCCGACGCGAGAAAAACCCGCGTCAGCTCTGTTCCCAGAAATCCGCCTGCGCCAGTGATGAGAACGTCCGCCACGACAACTCCAGAGTGGATGATCGGTGTAGCCCGGTATATGTAAAGTGTCACCTGTTACATGACACTTTGTGAAATGACTGTCCAGCCCCTCACCACCGCACTACAGGACAAGGCAATGGATCCCATCCCCTGCCGTGCCCCCGCCACCGGTGCTGTGTTCGCCCATGTTCCAGTGGACGACGCCGCCCGGGTGCAAGCTGCCGTGGATCGTGCCCGTGCGGCGCAGCCCGCCTGGGCCGCCCTGCCGGTGCGCGAACGGGCGCGGGTGCTGATGCGGTTTCGGGATCTGGTCCGAGAGCGCGGGAGCGAGCTGACCGAGCTCTTGTCCCTGGAGTGCGGAAAGCCGGTGATGGAGGCCTACATGGCCGAGATCTTCACCCTGCTGGATCTCACCACCTACTTTGCCCGCCGGGCCCACCGGATCTTGAAGCCCAAGGGAATTCGCCTTCACCTGATGCTCCACCGCCGGAGCTTTCTGCACTACACCCCTCGAGGCGTCATCGGGGTGATCTCCCCCTGGAACTTCCCGTTGATCATTCCCGGGGGAGACATCGTCGTGGCGTTGTTGGCGGGCAACGCCGTGGTGTTGAAACCCTCTGAGACCACGCCTCTGATCGCCATGAAGCTGCGGGAGATCTTCGTGGAGGCCGGCGTGCCTTCGGATCTTGTGCAGGTGGTAAACGGGTATGGGGAGACGGGTGCCGCCCTGGTGGAGGCCGGCGTCGACAAGATCGTCTTCACCGGCTCGGTGGCCACAGGACGAAAGGTCGGCGAGGCCTGCGCCCGGCGCCTCGTTCCCTGTGCACTGGAGCTTGGAGGCAAGGCTCCCTTTGTGGTCCTGCCCGGCGCCAACCTCGAGCGGTGCGCCCAGGCCATGGTCTGGGGGGCCTTCGTCAACTCTGGCCAGGTCTGCGTCTCCGTGGAGCGGGCCTATGTGCACCGCTCCCTCTATGCCCCCCTGGTCGCCCGGGTGGTGGAGCTCACCGAGCGCCTGCGGCAAGGAGATCCGGCCACCGGTTCCGTGGATGTGGGAGCGATCATCCACCCCATGCAGATCGACAACGCCCGCTCTCAGGTGGCAGATGCCGCAGCCCGGGGCGCCACCATTCGCACGGGCGGCACCTCCCCCGATACCGCCGGTTCCTTCTTCTCCCCCACGGTGATCACCGACGTACCCCAGGAAGCAGACGTGGTGCAAAAGGAATCGTTTGCGCCCCTTCTGCCCATTCTCGCCTTTGACGATGTGGACGAGGCCATTGCCCTGGCAAACGACTCCCACCTGGGGCTTATGGCCTATGTCTTTGGCCCCGGAGGCGTTCAGGTGGCAAAACGCCTCGAGTCCGGGATGGTCATGGTGGACGACGTTTTGAGCACCTACTCCATGCCGGAGACCCCCTGGGCGGGCATCAAGAGCAGCGGCCTGGGCCGCATCCACTCGGATGACTCCATGCGGGACATGTGTCGCACCCACCACGTCAACCACGCTCTTGTTCCAAACCCCCTCTCCCGGGAGATCTGGTGGTACCCGTACTCCCGCGGCGGATTCGCCCTGATTCGCCGCATTGTCTCCCTCTTGTTCGGACGAGGACTCGGGCGTCTCTCCCCGGTGCCGGAGCCGTCCTCCCACCCCCAAGACCCCACTGCACTCCTCCCCGACGGAGCCACGCCCACCGCTGATTGACAGGCCCTTGGCCGAGCATCAGGTGGCACCCCACACTTCAACTGTTAGTCCACAAGGACTCTTTCAAACCCCCACCATTGGAGACAAAACCATGGCTGACATCACCATCAAAGACATCTTCGAGGCCATGCCCGGCCGATTCAACTCTGAGGCCGCCGGCTCCTGGACCACCTGTGTCCAGTTTCACTTCGACGAGGAGAATTGGATCCTCAACGTGGCCGACGGCAACTGCACCGTGGAAGAAGGCACCGCCGACAACGCGACCGCCACCATCAACACCAACGCGGACACCTGGATTGGCATGATCACTGGCTCGGTGAACCCCATGCAGGCGTTCATGTCCGGCCAGATCAAGATCGCCGGCAACATGGCAGACGTCATGAAGCTGCAGGACACCCGCCTCTTCAGCCGCGCTTAGACCCCGTCACCTCCTCTTCTCCAGGTAGAACCATGGACGCATACATCCTTGCAGCCACTCGTACCCCCATCGGAAAGCGCGATGGGGTCCTCTCCCACATTCGACCCGACGTGCTCGCAGGTTTGAACCTGAAGGACGTCGTCCATCGCGCTGGGGTGCCTGTCTCAGAGGTAGAGGACGTGGTGATGGGGTGTGTGACCCAGACAGGGGAGCAAGCGCTCGACGTCGCCAGGCTGGCGGTGCTGTCGGCCGGGTTTCCGATTTCGGTGCCCGGCACGACAGTCAACCGCCTCTGCGGCTCTTCGCTGCAGGCGGTGAACTTTGCGGCGCAGGCCGTGGCCTCCGGGGCCATGGACGTAGCCATCGGGTCGGGGGTGGAGAGCATGTCCCGCTGCCCCATGGGCTCCGACGGCGGCTCGTTCTCCGACGAGGTCTTGAACCGCTTTGACGTGATTCCCCAGGGACTGTCCGCCGAGCTGATGGTCACCAAGTGGGGCATCACGCGAAACGAACTGGACACCCTGGCCCTGGAGTCCCACCGCCGGGCCCTTGCGGCCACAGAAGAGGGGCGGTTCGCCAAGGAGATTCACGCTGTGGATGGTGTGACCACGGATGAAGGTCCCCGAGCCGGCTCCACCCTGGAGAAGCTGGCGACACTGCGCCCAGCCTTCAAAGACGACGGCGCCATTACGGCGGCCAGCTCCAGCCAGATCAGCGACGGCGCAGCCGCCGTGATGCTCGCCAACGCGAGCGGCATCGAGCGACTCGGGGCGACCCCCCGAGCGCGCATCAAGTCCATGGCGGTCGTGGGCAGCTGCCCGACCCTCATGCTCACCGGTCCGATTGAGGCCACGAACCGGGCCCTGGCCAAGGCCGGCATGACCATTGGTGACATCGATGTCTTTGAGGTCAACGAGGCCTTTGGGGTCGTGCCCCTGGTCTGGTCTCGGGAGACCGGTGGAGATCTGGACAAGACCAACGTAAACGGAGGCGCCATCGCCCTGGGTCACCCCCTGGGATGTTCCGGCGCCCGACTCGTCACGACGCTGCTCAATGAGATGGAGCGTCGTGATTCCAACACTGGACTCGCCACCCTGTGCATCGGCTGGGGCATGGCGATCGCCACCATCATCGAGAGGGTTTAGCCATGGGAATGCTCGACGGAAAAGTCGCCATCATCACGGGGGCCGGCGGCGGCCTCGGCCGCGAATACGCCTTGCTTTTTGCCCGGGAGGGCGCCCGGGTCGTGGTGAACGACCTGGGTGGAGACTGCCACGGAAGCGAAGGAAGCACCTCCATGGCCGACGCGGTCGCCAAGGAGATCAACGAGGCCGGGGGCGAAGCCATCGCCGACTACCACAACGTGGTCACCGAGGGAGACGCCATCGTCGCCACGGCCACGGACAAGTGGGGCCAGGTGGACATCCTGGTCAACAACGCCGGCATCCTTCGGGACAAGACGATGCTCAAGATCGATGACGACATGTGGGATTCCGTCGTGGCGGTCCACCTGCGCGGCACCTTTCAGTGCACCCGCGCCGCAGCCAGGGTCATGAAGACCCAGCAGTCGGGGGTAATCCTGAACACCTCCAGCTTCTCCGGTCTGATCGGCAACTTCGGTCAGGCCAACTACGGGGCCGCAAAGGCGGGCATCGCCGGGTTCACAAGGGTCTGCGCCAAGGAGCTCGCCCGGTACAACGTGCGGGTGAATTGCATTGCCCCGATGGCCAAGACCCGCATGACCGAAGACATCGACATGGTCAGCGAAGACATCACCCCCGACCTCATCGCCCCCGTGGCCCTGTGGCTGTGCAGCGATCTGTCAGGCGAGCTGAACGGCCGCATCTTTGGTGCCCACGGACCACAGGTCTTCGAGTACCACATGATCCCCACGGACGGCGTGAAGCTGGATGGAGCCTGGACCCCCGAGCTTCTCTCAGAGAGGCTCTCAGAGATCTCCGCCCTGCCGGGTGCGGCAGCTACCCAGGAGAGCAGCAGCGGGTCCGTGACCGACACGCTCAACGAGACCTTTGCCCGCATGCCCGAGGCCTTTCTGTCGGAAAAGGCCGGCAACATGTCCGCCATGATCCATTTCGTGATCGGGGACGCAGGCACCTGGAGCGTGAAGATCGACGGGGGCACCTGCGAGGGCATGAGTGGTGCCCAGGACAGCCCAGACTGCACCATCACCTTTGACTCCGCCGACACTTGGCTGGGCATGGTGGGCGGCACAGTGGACTCACAACAGGCGTTCATGGCCGGCAAGATCAAGGCCGACAACATGCAGATCCTCATGAAGTTCGCCACCGTGTTCGACATGAGCAAGGCGGCAGCCGCAGCTGCCGAAAAGGACGGGGGCGGCAACAAGCTGGACACGGTCTTTGAGAGGATGCCAGACGCGTTCGTGGCGGATCGAGCCAGCGGGGTGGATGCCGACATTCACTTCGACCTGGGGGGAGAGGCCTCCTACACTGTGACCATACGTGACCAGCAGTGCAGCACCGCCAAGGGGGCACCGGAGTCGTCAGACTGCACGATTACCTACGACACGGTGGACACCTTCCTCTCCATTGCAGACGGAAACACCGATGCCCAACAAGCCTTCATGGCGGGCAAGATCAAAGCGGACAACATGCAGATCCTCATGAAGTTCGCCGCCTGCATCGACATGAAGCAGGCGGCCAAGATGCGGGAACAGGCGGCCGCCGGAGAAGGCACCGCGGCCACAGCCAGCGACGGCATGAACGAGGCATGCATCGGCAAGGTATCCCGGGCCCAGGCCCGGTTCGTCACCAGTGAAGCCGCCATGGCCTATGCCCGAGCGAGCACGGATCCAAACGAGCAATTCAAGTCCGGCGCTGCCGTTCCCCTGCTCTTTCCGGTGGTCCCCTACATGGATGTGATTGGACAGGCTGTGCTGGACAAGGATCTCAACGCGGACCTGCTGCGCCTTCTCCACGGCGAACAGGACATGCGGTTTCACCGGGTCATCCAGCCCGGCGATCTCGTGGCACCCCGGGCGATCATCCACTCCATTGAGAAGAAGTCCTCCGGGGAGCTACTCAAGGTGCAGCAGAACCTGATGGTGGACGGCGAGGTCGCTTGCGAGACCATCAGCGGGTATTTTGTTCGCGCTCCCAAAAAGGAAGGTGGTGGGGCGACAAAGCCCAAGCCACCCCGGGAGGATCCCCCCGGCGAGCCCTTGTTCACCCGAACAGTGACGGTCGGCGAGAAGCAGCCCATTGAATACGGCAACGCCAGCGGCGACAAGAACCCGATTCACATGGACGACGCGACGGCCAAGGCCGCGGGACACCCGGGCATTATCCTGCACGGATTGTGCACCATGGCCTTTGTGGGCCAGGCGGTGATCGAGGATCACCTGGGAGGCGACGCCTCCCGCGTGCAGCGGCTCGCATGCCGCTTTGCGCGGCCCGTACTTCCAGGAGACGTGCTCACCACCCGTGGCTGGCTCAAGGAGGAGGAGAACGGTGTGCAGACCCTCTCGCTTCTGACCCTGAACCAGAACGGCGACCCGGTGATCACAAACGGCATCGCCGAGGTGAGGACCTCCGCATGACCAACGGAATTGTGTCCATGGAAGAACGCCTCACCGAGCTTTCTGCTCGCCGGGAAAAGGCCATGGAAATGGGCGGTGAAGAGAGGATCGCCCGCCAGCATGGCCGGGGAAAAATGACCGCCCGGGAGCGAATTGATGCCCTTTGTGATGAAGGCTCCTTCATGGAGCTCGGCATTCACGGCAGCGAATCCTCCGCGCCTTTGCTGGCGGCGGACGGGGTCATCACCGGCACGGGCAAGGTAGACGGCCGCCTGGTGTGCATCGCCGCCTATGACTTCACGGTCCTGGGGGGCACCATTGGCCAGGTGAGCGAGGTCAAGGTCACCCGCATGCGTGAGATCGCCCTTCGGGATCGCATTCCCATGATCTGGCTGGTGGACTCCGCCGGCGCTCGCTTGAACCCAAGCCCCGGGTCCATGGAGCGCATCCCAACCTTCGCAGACTCGGGCTACCTCTTTCGGGAGCAGGTGGTGATGAGCGGCGTGGTACCGCAGATCTCCGCCATGGTGGGTCCAGGCGCCGCGGGGACGGCCTACATTCCCGGCCTCGCGGATTTTGTGCCCATGGTGAAGGGCACCAGCTCCATGGCCCTCGCGGGGCCGGCCCTGGTCAAGGCCGCGGTCGGTGAGGACATCAATGAGATCGAGCTTGGGGGGTCCCAGGTGCACTGCGCCCACTCCGGTTGCGCGGACATGGAGGTCGAGGACGATGCCGCCTGCCTGCAGGCCGTGCGAGACTACCTCTCCTATTTTCCACAGAGCTGTGATGAGAAGCCCCCGCGCATGGAGAATGCCCCGGGCCCATACCTTATCGACGACGAAATCCTTTCGGTCCTGCCGGACGACACGCGCCGCACCTATGACGTGCGCAAGGTCATTCCCTTCGTGGTGGACGATGGCAAGTTCTTTGAGATGAAGGCCAAGTGGGCCAAGTCTCTGGTGACCGGATTCGCCCGCATCAGCGGCTACTCCGTGGGCATCGTCGCCAACAACCCCAGGTACCTGGGCGGCGTCCTGGACTCCGATGCGGCTGACAAGGCCGCGAGGTTTGTGAACCTGTGTGATGCCTTCCAGATACCCCTGGTCTTCCTGGAGGATGTCCCGGGCTTTATCGTGGGCAGCCATGCGGAGAAGAGCGGCATTATCCGCCATGGCTCGCGCATGCTGTACGCCGTGGCACGGGCGACTGTGCCCAAGTTCACCATCATCCTGCGCAAGGCCTATGGGGCTGGCTACTACGTCATGTGCGGCCGAGCGTTTGAGCCGGATCTGATCCTCGCCTGGCCCACAGCCGAAATCTCCGTGATGGGCGCCGAGGGAATGCTGGGCATCGCCGGGGGCAAGCTCCTGCAGGCCGCCGAGGATCCGGAGGCCATGAAGGCCCAGCTTGTGGAGATGATCCAGGCCTACATCACCCCCTACCAGGTGGCTCGCTTGGGGCTCGTGGACGAGGTGATCGATCCGCGGGAGACCCGCAACCAGCTGATTCGCGGCCTGGAGGTGACCCGCAACAAGACCGTGGAGCGGCCACAGAAGCGACACGGGGTGTCCCCGTAGTCCTTCGAAGAATCCGGCGCGTCAGCGGCGCCAGGTCAGGGTGAGCCCGGCTTCCTGGGTGTTCATCCAGCCTGCGGCAGCCACAGGACTGTCGATGGCAAACCCCGCCCCGGCGAGCGCGATGCCCGCCACGGCGACCAGCCCCATGTTCCGGATCTGGGTGGCGGCGGCCATGTAGGGATCCACCAAGGCATCGTAGGCGTCGTTGTCCGCTGCGTCTTCCATCTGGCCGTAGATGCCCATGCCTTCCGAACGGGCCTTGTAGGCCAGCCCTCCCCCAAGGACGGCAACCCCCACGCCGCCGTAGAGCAGAGAGCGAGCTGCCAACATCGTTGTGTCCAGGGGCGTCTTCTCGACCGGCAACTCCACCTGAGGCGTTCCCTCCAGGGCGGGGATTGGCACGGTGGGTGCTGCCAACCGCTCAAAGTCCGCCTGCCCCACGGTGTTGCGCCACACCCCACCTAAGGTCGTGACGAAAATCTCGTCGCCCGGGGCGCCCACACTGGCCATCAATGCGGAGACCTGCACGTGGTGCGCCGGATCTGTCACCGCGTGCAGCGGTGCCTCCCCCAACGTAGACGGAAGCAGGATGCCCACCTGGGGACCGGGTTCCAGGGTCAGGACGGCCGTGTGAAAGGAGTCGTCCTGCCATTGGAGCCAATGGGTGCTCCCCACCAGGGGGATCGACTCGGTGCCCGGGGCCACCTCCTTGCCATCCATCCAGACCCGCGCTTCTCCCGGCGAAGGAACCAGGGTGAAGTTTGTGGGCGGCGTAGCCCCCATTTCGGCCTGGGCCGCGATGAAGACAGGCCGGGAATCCGGGGGGAAGTTCTCATCCCAGGCGAGCCCGGGATCCACCACCAGCGCGGACTGGAACGAGGCCCACGCCGAGGGCTTGTCCCCCTGGTCCATGAAGACCACGCCCTTCAAGAAATGAAAACGGGACACAACCCCCGCGTCCACTGGCTCTTCCAGACAGGACAAGCCCTTCAAGGCCGCGTTGGCGATGGAGTGCACCTTCTCGTGCTCCATGAAATTGAGCGCGCCCTCCGCCTCCTTGATCTGTTCAGCAAAGGGTTTGGCTTTCGTCGCCTCCCCAGAACATTCAGCCAACGACCCCACCCCCAACAAAGCTGGCTCCAACC
Source organism: uncultured Enterobacterales bacterium (assembly GCA_964604165.1). GTDB lineage: Bacteria > Myxococcota_A > UBA796 > UBA796 > CAJQPC01 > JAYZDK01. The sequence goes on along the minus strand of CAZRYF010000029.1, from coordinate 1,442 downwards.
CAGCTCGGTGCGACGGCCAATCGACCGCAGTGAAGTCACCGGGCGGACGGGCCACCGCCACCGCCACCCTGGCCAAGGCGAGTCCGGGGTCTTCCCCCTCGTAGACCACATGGGCTCCCGCAACGGCAGTAGCCGGGGCCAGCAGCCATCCAAGCGCCAGAAAAGTTCCAGCCGACCTTTGGATCATTTCGCCTCCGTTGTTTCGAACTCTAACAGGCTTGGGCGGGGAAATGGAGGGGGCGCCATGGCCGCGCCCCGAATCTCGGATAAGGGGAACCAGACCATGCAGTCCTACCTTGATCTCCTCGACCACATCCTGGCCCATGGAAACCCAAGGGAGGACCGCACCGGCACGGGAACGGTGGGGGTCTTCGGACACCAGCTGCGCTTCGACCTCCAGGCGGGATTTCCAGCGCTGACCACCAAGAAGCTGCACCTGCGCTCGATCATCCAAGAGCTGCTGTGGTTCCTCCGGGGGGAGACCAACGTCGCTTCCTTGCAAGAGGCCGGGGTGCGCATTTGGAACGACTGGGCCACCGAGGAGCAGTGTGCTCGGTTTGGGCGGCCCGCGGGCGAGCTGGGTCCCATCTACGGCCACCAGTGGCGGAATTTCGGGGGCACCCCGCGTCCTGACGGCACCTATGAATCCGATGGCCTGGATCAGATCCAGCGGGCCCTGGATCTCATCCGGGAGAACCCCAGCAGCCGCCGCATCATCGTCAGCGGCTGGCACCCGGTGGAGGCCGACCAGGTAGCCCTCCCCCCCTGTCACACCCTGTTCCAGTTCTACGTGCAGGACGGCGCCCTGTCATGCCAACTGTACCAACGCTCGGCAGACGTGTTCCTCGGCGTGCCCTTCAACATCGCCAGCTATGCCCTCTTGACCCTGATGGTGGCCCAGGTCTGCGGACTGAAACCCGGAGAGTTCGTCCACAGCTTTGGCGACGCCCACCTCTACAACGACCACCTGGAAAAGGCGCGCCTGCAACTGACCCGTGACCCTCGCCCCCTCCCCACCATGCACCTGAATCCAGAGGTCACGGACCTGTTCTCCTTTCAATACGAGGACTTCCGCTTGGAGGGCTACGACCCGCACCCGGGTATCCGGGCCCAGGTGTCCGTGTGACCCGTCCGCCCCTGGCCCTGGTGGTGGCCATGAACAGGGACCGCCTGATCGGGGCCGACGGCGGGCTCCCCTGGCACATCCCTGAAGACCTGAAGCACTTCAAGCGCACCACCATGGGCCACGCGATCCTGATGGGCCGGGTCACCTGGGACTCCATCGGCCGCCCGCTGCCAGGCCGCCACAACATTGTCATCAGCCGCAACCCGGAGCTGGTTCTCCAGGGTGCGGACGTGGTGCACTCGGTCGAGGCCGCCATCGCCCTGGCCCGCGCCCGCGGAGACCACGAACCCTGCATCATCGGCGGCGCCACCATCTA
>CAZRYF010000028.1:455-55028 GCA_964604165.1 uncultured Enterobacterales bacterium | reverse complement strand
CCGCCTCGCTGGCGCACTACGGGCCCTCGCAACGAAGCCTGGTGAAATATCCGGGTTAGGGGAAGGGCGTCACTCAAGGAGCAGGGCTGCCGAGCGGCGGGCTCGGTGGTGCTCAACATCGCTGAAGGCAGGGCCAGGGGCGGGGGGGCTGGAAAGAACCACTTCCGAATTGCCCTGGGAAGTGCCGCGGAGGTGTGCGCGGTGCTGGACCTTTCGCGGACGGGAGAGGCGTACGCACTTCCAACAGAAGCTCCGCCGAATCGGAGCCGGTCACTCCATATGATCTAGTTGAGATGGGCGGGTGGGGACTCCGCAAGTGCCTGGACCAGTGCGAGGGCGAGGCTGTGCCCCGGGCGTCTTGCGGTGAGGCGCCCGAGGAAGGGTCGACCCAGGAGGGCCAGGTCTCCCAGGAGGTCGAGGGCCTTGTGCCGTACCACCTCGTCGGGAGATCGAAGCCCTCCCGGGTTGAGGACTCCCTCCTCCCCGTACACCACTGCGTTCTCGAGGCTTACTCCCCGCACGAGGTTTTGGGCCTGGAGGTGCTCCAGTTCCTGCTCAAAACCAAAGGTCCTGGCCCAGGCCAACTCCCGTCGGAAGGTGGACTCGTCCAAAGAGAGGTCGATCTCCTGGAAGCCGACATCCGGGTGCTCGAATTCCACCTGCACATGAAGGGAAAAGACCGGCGCGGGGGAGAGAGAGAGGGAGCGCTCGCTGTCACCGACCTGGATGGAGTGGGACGGTGCCAGAGGTGTGTTCGGGCTGGGGTGTTGTTGTCGTCCCGCGACATCGAGTGCAGCAACCCATTCGGTGGCGGAACCGTCCAGGGCTGGAAGCTCCTCGGCCGTGGTCTCAATGCGGACATCGTCGATTCCAAGACCCGCCAGAGCAGCGAGCAGGTGCTCCACGGTGGAAACCGTGGCGTTGCCTCTGCAAAGTGAGGTCGCCCGGTTGGTGTCGGAGACCTGGGACCAGAGGGCCGGGATGTCCGGTGCGCCGGGTAGGTCTGTTCGCACAAAAACGCGGCCGGTTCCTGGCGGCGCCGGAGCCAGGGTCACCTGGACTGGCAGTCCCGAGTGCAGCCCAATTCCCTCCACAGATGCGGAGCGGGCAAGGGTCGTGGGCACTACCGCACCGAGGGGGCTGGTAGCCCTTCGATGGTGGCGCCGGCAACGACCCTGTGTTCGTCGAACCATCCCTGTACCATTTCGAGGGCGTAGACCGAGTCCCCCGTGGAGAGTGTGCTGGTTCGGTCGAGTGGTTTCATGTCGGCAATGTTCACGATGTGGCCGTCTGCAGACACAAACGCGATGGACAGGGGAAGGGTGGTGTTCTTCATCCAGAAACTCCTGGGCGCAGCGTCTGGATACACAAAGAGCATGCCGCCGTCGACGGGGAGGGAGGTGCGGTACATGAGCCCGGTGCTCCGCTCTTCGGGGTCGTCGGCCACCTCGGCTACCACCGGGTGTCCGTCGACCAGCAGCTTCTGCGTAGGGAGGTGTGTCCTGGCGCCGCAGGCAAAGAGACATGCAGCCAGAAGCGTCAAAAGAGATCCACTTGTTCGTCGGCTCCCAGCGGGGCCGGACGGTCTACTCCCAGGTGTTTCAGTCCCCGCGACGTGATGACCCGTCCACGCGGCGTGCGCTGAAGAAAGCCCTGCTGAATGAGAAAGGGCTCGTACACCTCTTCGATGGTGTCTTGCTCTTCGCCGATGGCGGCGGAGAGATTGGACAGCCCAACGGGGCCGCCATCAAATTTCTCCACAACCGCCCGCAGGAGCCGCAGGTCCATGCCGTCGAGGCCGTGGGAATCCACCTCCAGACGCTCCAGGGCCAGGCGGGTAATGGCCAGGTTGATGGTGCCGCTGCCCTCTACTTCGGCAAAGTCTCGCACCCGACGAAGCAGGCGGTTGGCGATGCGGGGGGTGCCACGAGAGCGGCCTGCCAGCTCGGAGGCCGCAGCTGGTTCGATGCGGATCTCCAGACGGTCAGCCGTGCGCTCAATGATCCCCTGGAGCTCTTCCGCTGTGTAGAAGTCAAGGGTGAACTGAATCCCAAACCGGGCCCGAAGGGGGGCGGTCAGAAGCCCAGAGCGGGTGGTGGCGCCCACAAGAGTGAAAGGGGCCAGGGGAAGCCGTACGGACTGGGCTCCTGGACCGCTGCCCAGGACCATGTCGATCTGAAAGTCCTCCATGGCTGGGTAGAGCACCTCCTCTACCGCGCGGTTGAGGCGGTGAATCTCGTCGATAAAGAGCACCTCCCGAGGCTGCATGTTGTTCAGAATGGCGGCAAGGTCGCCACCGCGTTCCAGAGTAGGGCCGCTGGCGGTTCGCACCTCGACGCCAAGCTCCTCGCCGATGATGAAGGCCATGGACGTCTTGCCCAGGCCCGGGGGCCCTGCGAGCAGGACGTGATCCAGGGGATCTCCCCGCTGCAGGGCGGCACGGATGTAGATGCGCAGGTTGTCCTTGATGCGCTCTTGGCCGACATATTCGTCGAGATTCCGCGGGCGAAGAGCCGGGTCAAGGGCTCCATCTCCCGGATCTGTGGTCTCGGTGTCCTCGTAGGGGTTGGGTTCCACCAAGCGGCTCATGGGGCGGCTCCGCTAAGGATCTTCAAGGATGCAGAGAGCCGAACTTCGAGGGTGGCATCGGCCAGTTCGTGGTCCCCGAGACCTTCCAGTGCCGTGTCGATCTCACTGCGGCGATAGCCGAGCTGGGCCAGGGCAAGGGGTAGGGGATCGGCAGGACTCCGGCCAGGAGATGCCGCGCCGTTCGCTGTGGGAAGGAATGCGGCTGGGAGCTTGTCATGGAGCTCCAGGGCCAGCCGTTGGGCGGTGCGCTTGCCCACGCCGGGTGTGGCGGAGAGGGAGGTGACGTCCTGGGTAGAGATGGCGCTGCACAGGGCTTCGAGCCCCAGGTGTCCCAGGAGGGCGAGCCCCAGCTTGGGCCCGATGTTTGGCACGGAGATCAGTTGTTCGAAGACGGCTTGCTCCTGAGCGGTGACAAAACCGTAGAGCTGGATGGCCTCCTTCTGGAACTGGGTGGAGATGTGGAGGGAGGTGGTTTCCCCTGGCTGAAGTTCGGAGAGCTGACGGCCCCCCATCTGCACCAGGTAGCCCACACCGGCTACATCCACGATGGTGCGGTCGGTGCCGACGTGGAGCACTTCTCCTCGAAGGTGGGCGATCATGCGAACTTCTCCAGGGCGGCGTGGCGAGGGGCGTGGGCAAAGTGGGTAATGGCGATGGCGATGGCGTCCGTGGCGTCATGGGAGGCCTGGATGGGCTGCCCCACCAACATCTCTACCATTCGGGCGAGCCCTTTTTTGTCCGCCCTCCCGCTGCCTCCCACGCTCTTCTTGACGGTCATGGCGTTGTATTCAAAGATCTCCAGCCCGGCCTGGGCGGCGACAAGCAGGGCCACGCCCCGCGCTTGCCCCAGCTTCAGGGCCGATTCCGACGATTTGTGGCGGAAGATCGCTTCGATGGCCACCACCCCCGGCTTGTGCTCTACCAGCACCCTCTCGAGCCCGGCGTGAATGGTCAACAGCCGCTCCGGCATGGGCTCGGAAGCTCGGGTGCGAAAGGCTCCTGCATCCACGAGCCGGTAGCGCCCTCTGTGCCGCTGCACGAGGCCGTATCCGGTGGAGGTGCATCCGGGGTCGATGCCGAGAACAAGCATGGCGGGGAGGGGATGAGGAGGCAGAAGGGGGGAAGGAAAGTGTAACCCGGGCGGACAATCCTACTGGCAGCTCGCGGACCCCCCCACCGGCGTGCACTCGAACCAGGTCTCCATCTCACGGCATGTGTCCGGCTTGTCACAGGTCCCCGGGGGAACGGGATCCAGCGGCTGTGCGTGGGACCAGGCGCATCGTTCTTCAAACTCCACCTGGATCTCCACTTCCTTGCCCACGGGAATCCCCTCAAGACACCAGGAGCCGTCGGCGCTTGTCTGTGTCTCTGCGTGGAGAACACAGGGGGGATGGGTAAACGCTCGCACGGGCCCATCTACGAGCCCCACATTGCTGTAGGTGCGCATCAGGCCCCGCACGCATCCAGTGGGCACTTGCGCCGCCCCGGTGTCCGAACCAGTCTCACTGGAGGTGCTTGAATCGGTTTTTCCCGGGTCTGTGTCCTTGCTCTCCCCGGGGGAACAAGCGGGACCCAGCACCAGAATCGAGAGCAGAAGAAGCATGGTTTTGCCCTTGGGACGTAAGGACATGTCCCTACATGGGATAGGCTTGTTTCATGTCGGAGCGCAACACCGGCCTCTTCCTGCCGGGGCATGTGTCCCCTTTGGAGGTCGCCGAGATGCTGTCCCAGGCAGGCGGTCGATCCCCTGGGCCGGGAGCCGTGCGCGTGGGGCATGGCACTTGGAAAGGGAGGAAATTCACTCACGTGGGTGTGGAGGCGTTCGAGGTGGGTGGGCTGCTTTTGATGGAAGCCGTTGAGCTTCCCCCGGAGGCCGATCCCGAAATGGTGTTGGGAGGTGGGCTCTCCGCTGCCCATGGGTTGGCGGTGTATTTGTTTTACGACGAGGAGCTGGGTGCGGGGGGGCATGCGATCTTTCGGGACGGCACGCTGGAGAGTCGACGGATTGTGGATGGACGGGATCTGGACCCTGTGGTGCGCGATTTGGAGGAAGAGACCCCGGTGGTGGACTTGGACCCCTCCGAGTGGATTTGGCCGCTGGTGGGGGACCTGGTGGAAGCAGGGGCCAAGGTGGTTGTCGGTCCCGGCATTCGGACAGACGATGACATTGAGGCCTTGATCAACGAGGCCGGTGGGGAGGTTGCGAAAGTGGAGCCGCAGGTCGCGACGCCTTCTTCTCAAGTGCGGCCGCAGGATCCCCAGCGATCCTCCCGACTTTTGGGGTTGCTTCGACGTGTAAAGGATCGCTGATGGCCCTGTTCATGACCCGAAAGGCCACCCCGAACGAGTCCGACGAGGACCTGCTGTTGGCGTTCAAGAAAGGCGCACGAGAGCCCTTTCTCTGGCTCTTCGAGCGGCATCGGGAGCGGGTCATCGCCTATGCCTGGCGCATGTGCGGAAGGCGCGATGTGGGAGAGGACATCTGCGTGGAGGCCTTCGCTGGGTTGATTGTTGGGGTCTGGAAGCCGGGCCCTCTCTTTCGCTTGAGTCTTGCTGAGGTGGTGCACGGAATGTGTGTGGCGCATATTCGCCGCATGGGAGGTACCCGACAAGAGGCAAAGGCCTTTGGCGTGGTGGTCCCGGGAAGCCCGGAGGAGGCCGCCCAGGACTTGGAAAGGGCTGCGGTGGAGCGGGCTGTTTCGTCCATGGCCGAGGGCTACCGGGCCGTGCTCCTCTTGTACTACACCATGGAGTTGACCACAGGACAGATCGCGACCCTGCTGGATACGGATCCCACCCAGGTTCCCCTTCAGATTTCCTATGCCCGCTACCTGCTTCGGCACGCACTTCCGGAGGGCTGAAGCTGTGTCGGAAAGCTGGCTGGGTCTGCGTCCCGACGAGTTGACGGTGGACCAACGCCGGCGGCTTGAGGAGGAGCCTGATCTGCGGGAGAGGCACGTGGGAGAGCTGGACCTCGGGAGGAGGCTTTCCCTTCCCCCGGCCTCTTCGGAACGGCCCAATGTGCAGGATGTATTCTCGAGGGCCAAGTACGCCACCCAGACCTTTTCCCGGCTGCAGGGGACTGCTGGCGGTCGCCCCCTCGCCGTCAGTTTGCCGATTCTCGCCCTGGTGGCCGGGCTTTGGGTGTACACGTTGATTGGGGGTGAAATGCCCTGGGAAGGGGGGGGGACGCAGACCCCTCAGACCCAGAGAACTGCGGATCCTTTGGGAGGGCCTGTGGGGGTTCGGATGAGCACGGTGGCTGTGGCGTTGATGGGCATGCGGCCGCTCCAGGATGGGGGGGTGATCGAAACCCCGGAGTCTCCGCAGTTCTCTGTGCAGGTCACCGGCAACGGATACCTGGTCATTCTGGATGTCACCGACGGCGTTCGTCCCTTGTATCCGTCGTTGGATCCCTCTTCTTGGAAGGTGGAAGATGGCGTTCACAAGCCAGCGGAGGATCTCAGGATTCCCCGTCCGAAGCTGGACGAGTCGAAGACCCGCTCTTACCGGGCACTCTTGTGCAAGCGGCCTCCCTGGGTGATGGAAAAGGAGATGCCCGAGGGATGTCTCTTCCACGACGTGACCTTGACCTGGCGGTGAACGGTGGACTCAGTGCGGGTCGACAAGTGGCTGTGGGCGGCCCGGTGCTTCAAGACGCGCACCCGTGCGACGGCTGCCTGTGATGGAGGGCATGTGCAGGTAAACGGTCTGGGGGCCAAAGCGTCCCGGTCGGTGAAGATCGGAGATCGCGTGGAGGCCCTCACACCGGGGGGGGCTTGCCTGTTGGAGGTGGTGGGGCTGGCAGACCGACGCGGATCCGCCGCCATCGCCCGGACGCTCTATGTGGACCACACGCCTCCTCCCCCGGAGAAAGTGGAGCCTCCAATGCGGCGGGAGCGAGGGCAGGGGCGACCCACAAAGCGGGAAAGGCGGCGACTGGGGCGGCTCTGGGGAGACGACAGATGAGGGAGGATTTGCCTCGTCGGATTCTGCTGTACGACGGCGAGTGTGGACTCTGCGACCGGTTTGTCCAGTGGGTTCTGGGGCGTGATCCAGGGGGGACCTTTCACTTTGCGGCGCTGCAAGGGGAGACCGCGGCGCAGCTGCGAGCAAAGCACCCGGGGATTCCAGAAGGCGTGGAGACTGCGGTGTTGGTGGATCAGGGAGAAGTGTTGCTTCGTTCTCGCGCGGTCTTTCGGGTGTTGGCGCTGATGGGGGGGCTGTGGAGGGTGCTTTCCTGGTTGCGGGTGCTGCCCGTGGGATGGACGGATCCGGGGTATCGGTGGGTGGCGTCCATCCGACACCGACTCAAAGGAGGGGCTTCCTCTTGTCGGTTGCCCGGTCCGGGCGAGGCGTCGCGGTTCTTGCGGTAGCGAGGCTTTTTTGGGGGGGCGGACAGATTCTGGCCAGGGGTGCAGGGCATTTCGGGGTACACGATAGGCAGACAAAGAAGGTGCACCCATGTCGTCCATTGTTCTTTTGACTTCCGTGGCATGTCTTCTCGTGGGGCTTGGGCTTGGTTTTCTGCTGGCGCGGGGCCAGTTTCGAGGCCGACTCCTGTCTGTCGAGCAAGCCCACCGACACGCGGTGGAAATTCTGGAGAGGGATGCGCAGTCGGCCCTGGATCTGCACAAAGAGCGGATCTCAGCGGAACGCAACGCCCTTGAGACCTCACTGAAGGCCATGGAGGATCGCTTCAAGTCCCTGGCAGCAGGTGTGCTGGAAAAGAACAGCGAGACCTTCCGCAAGGAGTTCCTCGAGCTGGCCAACCAGAACTTTGAGGTCTCCCAGCAGCGTGCCACGAAGGACCTTGACAAGCGCCGGTCAGACATCGAGAAGATGCTGGACCCCATGAAGCAGACCCTGTCGCGCTTGGAAGTTGGCCACAAGGAGCTGGAAAAGAAGCGGGCCGGGGCCTACGGGGACCTCAAGGCCCACCTGGAGTCCCTGAAGAATGAGACCCAGTCCTTGCGGGACTCCTCCGTGTCCTTGTCCACAGCCCTGCGGGGATCCAGCCAGGCCCGGGGGCAGTGGGGCCAGATTAGCTTGAAGAACCTGGTAGAGAGCGCGGGCATGTTGGAGCACTGCGACTTCACTGAGGAGGAGACCTTGTCTGGCACCGAGGGCACAGGTCGCGCTGACATGGTGGTGCGGGTTCCCGGGGGCGGTGGAATTCCAATCGACGCCAAGGTGCCACTCGCCGCCTACTGGGATGCACTTCAGACAACGGATCCCGTGGAGCGAAAGAAGCTCATGGCAAAGCATGCCAAAGACGTGGTGGCCCATGTGAGGGAGCTCGCTCGGAGGGACTACTCGGGGCAGATTCCCGAGGGGGTCGACTTTACGGTCATGTTTCTCCCGGCCGAGCCCATTCTCGCGGCAGCTTTCGAGGAAGATCCGGACATCCAGGAGATGGCCTACGCGCGGCGGGTGCTGGTCACGACTCCGGTGACGCTCCTGGCCCTGTTGCGTACGGTAGGAATCTACTGGCAGCAGCAGTCCATGGCCGACAATGCGGCCGAGATCTTCGAGGTGGCAAAGGTGCTTTACGAGCGCATCGCCAAGTTCGGCGGCGATCTGGGCAAGATGGGGCGGGGTCTGAGCACGGCCCTGGGTGCCTACAACGATGCGGTCGCCTCCTTCGATGCCCGGGTGGTACCTGCGGGCAAGAAACTGGAGGCCTTGAAGGTCACCGGCGCCTCCAAGCGCTCCATTGACGCCCTGTCGGAGGTCGCAGGAACCCCCCGCGGCCCGAGGCCGGTTTCACTGGAGGACCCGATGCCGGAGCCGTTGCATTAGCGGGCTGTAGGAGGCTGTAGTGCATTGCAAACCACCACGGAACCGTTGAACCAACCCAGAGTTTGGCTCAGTCCTTGGCGAGCTCCCGAGGACGGAGCGACAATGGCTGGGAGAGGGTGACCCAAGCCGGGGCCGCTAGACCAATCCCCCCCGAATTGTCACTTCCGTGCCTCCTGGAGTTGCCTGGAACGATGCTCCTGGCGCCAGAATCGGAGGATTGGCTGTGATTCGCCCGAGAGCCTTTGAGAGGTCTCCCAGGCCACCAAACTGCAGGCGGCAACTACCTTGACACCTACCGCTGTCGAGCTTTCGAGTTGTCGAGTTGTCCAGTCTCGAGTCGTCCAGCCTCGACTTGTCCTGTCCCGACCGGGTTAGTCTCCCTCACCGAGGTTCCCCGTGTCCCACCCCATTCAGGCCGCCGTCGAGCACCTGCAGGCCGGGCGCATCTTGGAAGCCCGCGCCCTTTGCTTGACTCTGCTTGAAGACCAAGGCCCCAACCCGGATCTGCTTCATGTGATCCAGGTGCTTGGCGGCCAGCTTTTGGAGACGGGCTATCCGGAGGAGGCAGGGGATTGTTTCGCCCGGGTCGTGGCCCATGCCCCGGATGATTTGGAGGCGCTCTACCAGTGGGGACGGTGCTTGTACGTGAACGTGGACCTGGAACGGGCCCGGGAGGTGGTGGAGGCTTTGGTGCAGTTGGTTCCCCAGGCGGGGAATGCACACTTGCTTTTGGGAAACATCCACCAAAAGGCGGGCGCACACGAGTCCGCCGAGGCTTGTCACCGGGAGGCGGTCCGGGTGCAGCCTGAGTTGGTGGTCGCCTGGCACAACCTGGGCAATTCCCTGCGGGCCCAAAGACGCCTCTCAGAAGCAGAGGGTGCCTACCGGGAAGCCCTGAGGCGAGATCCAGATCATGCCAGCTCCATGCGGCACCTGGGCTTGACCCTGGCCGCCCAGAACCAAGCGGACGAGGCGGCGGTGCTCTGCGACGCAGCGGCAAGCCGAGAGCCGGACTCCCTGGTGGGGGCCTGGCAGAACGCCCGGGTGCTCCCCCTTGTCTACCGGGATGCTGCACAGGTGGATCGTTTTCGGACCCGGTACCGGGAACGCCTTTTTTCTCTGGGTAAGCAGGTCAATCTGGACAGCCTGGAGCATGCGAACGACGCTTTGAATTCGATCATGGATGCCTTTCAGCTTCACTACCAGGGCCGGAATGACAGAGACCTCCAACAGGCTCATGGAGCACTTGTGCACCGGATCCTGTCGGCCCGGTACCCGGAGTTTGCCGGTCCCATTCCAGCCCCGAATGTGACGGGGCGAAAAATCCGCGTTGGGTTTGCCTCGTCCGTGATTCGCACCCACACGGTGATGAAGCTCTTTGGCGGTTGGATGGAACAGCTGGACCGCACGGCCTTTTCTGTGTTCGGCTACCACATTGGAGAGTTCACAGACGCAGTGACGGATGCGTTTTCGGGTATCTGTGAGGGTTTCCACCACAAGATAGGAGACGTGGAAGGGCTGGCAAGGGACATCCGAGAGGATGGCATTGATGTCTTGATCTACCCGGAACTCGGCATGGACGCCCAGGTGCTGAAGCTGGCGGCCCTGAGGCTGGCGCCGGTGCAGATGGTGAGCTGGGGACACCCTGTCACCACGGGCCTCCCGACGATCGACTGTTTTCTCTCTTCCGAGCTGATGGAGCCCACGGGAGGGGACACCCACTACACCGAGGACCTGGTTCGTCTACCGGGTGTGTCGGTGTACCTGAAGCCTACGGACCCGGGCCCGCCGGCGCGGGACCGTCGGGGCATGGGGTTGCCTGAGGGAGCGCCCCTCCTGTTGTGCCCCCAGTCACTCTTCAAATTGTTGCCGACGGACGATGGACTCTTCGCCCGGATCGCAGCGGGGGCACCGGAGGCGCACTTTGTCTTTCTCGCCCACAATTCAGGCCGGGTGACCGCTGATTTTCTGGTGCGGTTGGGAGCCGCATTCGAGTCTCTGGGTGTGGACTTCGACGCTCGGGTCCACCTGTTGGGTCGCCAGGATTGGAGGGGCTACCTGGATATGAACCTGGCTTGTGACGTACTCCTGGATGCACCGTCGTGGTCCGGCGGGGTGACCACGTTGGAGGGTCTCGCATGTGGGCTGGTGCCGGTCACCTGCCCGGGTCCCATGATGCGAATGCGCCACACCGCCGCGATTCTGGAGCAAGTGGGTGTGACCCAGACGATTGCCAGAGATGCAGATGCCTACGTGGAAATTGCCACCCGTCTGGTCCAGGACCCCCAGTGGCGAAGGGAGATCGCTGGCGACCTTGCGGAAAACCGGCACCGCCTGGAGCGGGATCTCGAGAGTGTGCGCGCCCTGGAGCAGGAGATCACTGCCCGCCTTACCGCCCTCCACCCCTAGACGGCATCCCCCCATCCCCCTGGCCCTGGCCCTCGGCCCCTCCGTGGTGTCTCGGATCATTTCGCCCTCCCTGACCACCGGGCCCGCCATGCTCGCCTTGCCCCTCCGGCCCCCCATGCCGCATGGAGTCATTCGGTCCCATTCCAGGCTCGTCCATTGGAATCTCAAACAACCCTGGCCCGGCATTGCCAACCCCGTCCCGCACCCGCGACTCCACCTCTCGGACCCTCTTCTCCAGCTCGTCCAGAGCATCCTGGACCTTTCGTCCGGAAAGGCGCGTGGCCCGCGGGTCGTATCCCACGTTCTCGGCCGTAATGAACCCCCCGTTTTCCATGCGGGAGATCGTCAGCTCCACCTGGACCATGCGGTTCTCCAGAGACTTCAGGCTCGAGGGTTCCTCGGCCACCGCCTCGGCCTTTTGAAGAGCATCCAGGGCTGCCTGCACCGTGGTGTCCTGGTAGGGGATGTCCGCGGCGCTCTGGGGGCTACTACCGCTGCAGGCCAACAAACTGGCGACCAGTTGAACAGGCAACATCATCCTTCAAACGCTCCATCGGTAATGTCCAGGCCCGCATCGATGATGGCGAAGCCCTCCAGGAGCTGCTCCTCGGTGATGCAGAGAGGAGGGTTGCACATGAAGTGGCTCCATCGAACAAAAGTAAACATGCCCTGGGCACGAAAAAAGGCGCCCAGCTCCTTCATGGCCGGGTGGGTGCCGTTGTAGGGGGCGATCAGATCTCCCTCTGAGTTCTTTTGCACATCGATCATGCCGAAGAGCCCAATGCACCGACCGGTCTTCATGCTGGGGTGCTTGGCTTGAAGTCTGTCCATTTCTGATCGCATGACCGACCCAAGTCGGGCAGCATTGTCCACCAGTCCGTCCTCTTCCAGCACATCGAGCACGGCGAGTGCGGTGGCCAGGGAGAGGGGGTGGGAGTTGTAGGTCAGGCCGCCCCAGAAGACCTTGTCGTCAAAGTGGCGGGCGATGGGTTCTCGAATGCCCACGGCCCCCAGGGGGATGTAGGAAGAGGTCAGGCCCTTGGCCATGCAGACCAGGTCCGGCAAAATGTCGCCGTGCTCAAAGGCGAGCCACCTTCCGGTGCGCCCAAATCCTGACATGACCTCGTCGCAGACCAGCAGGATGCCGTGCTTGTCCAGGAGCTTTCGCAGTCCCTGGAGGTAGCCCGCAGGGGGGGGCAAGATGCCGTTTGTCCCCGTCACCGTCTCGATGAACATGGCGGCGATGGTCTGTGGCCCCTCGTACTGGATGACTTCGTCGAGGTACTGGAGGTTCCGGGCGGTCTTTTCTTCTTCCGTGTCTCCAAAGGAGAACTGGTAGGGCTCCGGGTCCATGACGTGGACCACCCCGGGCATGCCGGGTTCATTGGCCCAGCGCCTGGGGTCACCGGTCAGCTGCATACAGGCGTTGGTGGCGCCGTGGTAGCTCCGGTACCGGGCCAGGATCTTGTGGCGGCCCGTGTAGAGGCGGGCCAGCTTGATGGCGTTCTCGTTCGCCTCGGCGCCGCCCAGGGTGTAGAAAAACGTGTTGATGTCTCCGGGCAAGATCTCCGCAAGTCGCTTGGAAAGTCGCGCTCTTGGCTCTGTGGCGGTGCCGGGAAAGGCGTAGATCAGCTTGTCCAGTTGCTCCTTCATGGCCGCGATGACCTTGGGGTGGGAATGGCCGATGTTCACGCTCATGAGCTGGCTGTTGAAGTCCAGGATGCGCTCTCCTTCCGGGGTGTAGAGGTAGACCCCTTCGGCCCTCTCCACCGGCATCGGGTTCACCCCTTCCTGGGCGGCCCAGGTGTACATGGAGTGGCGCTTGCAAAGGTCAATCATTTCGGCGGTGTTCATGGAACGTTTTGCCTCCTGTTCATGCTCTATCCGGGTGGAACAATGGGAGCGATGCGGGATAGAGGGGGGCGACGGAAGGAGTTTCCATGGTTTCCTACGAGGTGTACAAGATCCTCCACATTTTTGGTCTTGCCGGGGTTTTTGCTTCCCTGGGTGGGCTGACCCTTCACGCACTGAACGGGGGAAGCCGCGAGGACAATGCCTCCCGGAGACTCCTGGTCATTACCAATGGCACCTGTCTTTTGTTCATGCTTGTGGGAGGCATGGGAATGCTGGCCCGACTGGGGATTGCGTCGAGCATGCCCGGGTGGGTCTGGTTGAAGTTCCTGCTCTGGGGCGGGGTAGGGGCCCTCATGAGTGTGGTCATGCGCAAGCCGGACACAGCCAAGGTGATTTGGTTTCTGCTGCCGGTTCTTGCAGCTGGGGGGGCTTGGGTTGCCCTGTACAAGCCCTTGGGCTGAACTGGGTTTTCCGGGGCGTTACTCGGGCTCGGGAACACCCTTCTCTTCGATGTAGTTCTCATAGTATTCCCCGTTGGCCCGCAGCTCGTTGATGGCAATGTTCAGGGCTGCTTCCTCGGGGATTGGCAAGTCTGACAGGCGGAGTACCACCCAACCGGCTTCCATGCGTCGGCTCTTGTCTTCCTTCCAGGGTGCCAGGGTGGAAATCCAGAACTGTTGGTCCAGGTGAAGCCACTCGTAGTTGGAGCTGGCGGGCTCGGTCAGCCAGCTTCTCTGTAGAAAGGCGTCGCCCGTTTCGGTGGTGATTCTGCGGTGCTGCGTGTGGGAGCGGCTCTCAATTTCCAGCCCCATGGGAAAGAAGTCCACGGCGTGGGTGGTGTAGTCCAACAGGTCACACTCTTTGGTGACCATGCAGTTGCGATCTCCCTCGATGTACTCCCGCGCATAGACCTCGCCGGTGGGCTCATCGTCCGGGTCCGCCCTGCCGAGCATCATGACAGCCACTACGTCGTCCAAGGGGTAGGCAATGTCGTAGCCCACCGCTGCGCCAGCCACGCCTTCCTCGATGTACTCGATACCCAGGCCCTCGACGATCTCCCGCTTGAGATCGTTGATTCGGTAGCCTTCATAGGCCATGTCCTTGTTGTCGGTCAGCCAGGTGTCCAGGTTGGCAAGGCCCGCCTCGATGGCAGCCACATCCTCATCGAGAAAGTGCTCGAAGAAGTAGCTGGCCAGCTCGTCCAGGGTCTTGGGGGCCTCGGGGGTGGGCTTGCATCCCAAGAGGGCCAAGGCGGAAAGTAGGGCGATCATTGTGGAATGGGTACCATTGCACTGTGCCAGTGGCGTGTTTAGAGGGTCTCTGCTTCCCGTACGAGCGCTTCGATCCGATCAAGGCCCGCGGTGATCTGGGAGATCTCTGGGCCGAAGCTAATGCGCACATAGCCCCGCAGGCGCGAGGGAATGTGGCTTCGCCGCTTACCTGGGTTCACATCAAAAAACACCCCGGGAACCACGATGACTTGTTTGGCCAAACAGGCCCGAAAGAAGTCCATGCCGTCTTGCAGGGAAGGGGGCAGATCCGCGAGGGAGGCGAAACAGTAGAAGGCCCCACTTGGGGCTGTTTCGACTCCCAGTCCGATCTCCCGAAGACGGCGAACCACCAGGTCCCGTTTCTCCCCAAAGACCTGTTGAATGCAACGAGCCTCGGTGTCCGCTACCTCGGGCTGCAGAAGCTCAATGGCGGCGCTCTGCAGAGGGTGGGGAGGGCCTCCATCCAGAAAGGACCCGGCAGAGGCAATGCGCTCGATGATGGACTTGGGCCCCACAGTCCAGGACAAGCGCCATCCGGGGTAACGCCAGTTCTTGGTGAGCCCGTCCACCAGGAGCACCGGGTCGGCGTTGACGTCCTGGACATGGGCGGCGGCTGAAAGAGAACAAGGTGCCTCGTCGCCATACAAGTAGTGGGAGTAGAATTCGTCCAGGATCAAGGCGCAGCCCAGGCGGGAGGCCATCCGGACACAGGCGGCGAGCTCGTCCCCGTCGATGGCCTGTCCTGTGGGATTGCAGGGATTCGAGAGCAGGACGGCGCCCAGGCCCTTGCCAACGATCTCGGACCGAAGTCTCTTGGCCCCCAAACGGAAGCCGTGGTCTTTGGACAGGACGATGGGCATGGGGACAAAAGCCCGGAAGATGTCGAGGAGCTCCTCGTAGGCCGTGTAGTCTGGGAGCACATGGCCCAGGTGAATGGAGCCGAGAGAGGCCACGATGCGGGTCAGTCCAGCCCGGCCACCGCTGGAAATGGCCACGTTCTCAGCAGTGTACTGGGAGCCCATGCCCTTTCGGTACCGGTGGTTGTAGAGGTTCGCGACCGCTTCCCGCAGCTGGGGAAGCCCTTGCACCGGAGAGTACTCATGGGTCCTCTCATCCAGGCCGATGGTCTCCAGGCGAGGCGCACCGCCCGGCAGAGGGCCGGTCTCGGGGGCACCCTGTCCCAGGTTGCACCAGTCTGGATGTCCATAGTGAAAGCCCGCGCTGGTGGCCTCTGCCATGACGTAGATGACGCCGGTTCTTGGAACCGGTCGAAAGCTCGTGGAAAAGGGGACGTCAGCCGACAATTCGGGCCAGTTCCTCGTCGGAGATCTCTGCGTTGTGATGGACGCCCTGCACGTCGTCACATTCCTCGAGAGTCTCTACCATGCGCAGGAAGAGTTCGGCCTGTGCACCGTCGATGGCCTGGGTGTTGTCTGGAACAAAGGTCAGCTCGGCGCTCTCCAACTCCAGCCCCATCACCTGGAGACCGTTTCGCACGGTCTCGAACGACTCCTGATCGGTCAGCACCTCCCATCCCTCGCTCTCCTGGGAGACGTCCTCAGCCCCCAGGTCCAGCGCCGTAAGCATCAGCTCGTCCTCGTCTACTTCCTCTCCCACGACGAGGATGACCCCCTTTCGGTGAAACATGTACCCCACGCACCCATTTGTCCCCAGGTTGCCATTGCAGCTGGAGAACGCATGACGCACCTCGGAAGCCGTTCGGTTCCGGTTGTCCGTGAGAATCTCCAAGAGGACCGCAACCCCCCCGGTTCCGTAGCCCTCCATGGTCAACTCTTCGTAGTTGGTCGTGTCCAACTGGCCGGATCCCTTGGCGATGGCCCGGGCGATATTGTCCTTGGGCATGGAGTTGGAACGGGCCTTGTCCACGGCAAGTCTCAGTCTTGCGTTGGCGTCCAGGTCTCCGCCACCCATCTGCGCCGCCACCGTGATCTCACGAATGAGCTTGGTGAACAGCTTTCCACGGGCGGCATCCTGGGCGCCCTTGCGGCGCTTGATGTTGGCCCATTTGGAATGTCCAGCCATGCGATCTCCTCTGGGTCTGGCGACCTAACGTGGACTCCCCGGGGGTTCAATCGCCTGCGTTCAAGCGATCCGCGGCTTGGGACCAGGTGGGGTCGGCGGTCATGGTCGCCAGATCTCGAAGGGCCTGGACGGCGGCTGGAATGTTGCCTGCATCTCGCGCTGCTCCGGCCAGGGCCAGAAGCAACGTGGGGTCCTGGTGGGCGGCGTTGGCACGCTTCAGGACCGTGTAGGCCGCTTGGGCATCTCCGTTCGAGGCCAGCAGTGACGCCAGAGCCATGATGGGACGGGGATCGCCTGGGAATCGACGCGCCACCTGGTCCAGGTCCCGGGCACCGGCGGCGGGGCCTTCCACATGGGCTCGCGCCACACCCCCTGCCACAGCGAGGTCCACATCCCCTGGGCGAGCCGCGGTGGCTGCCTCCAGGAGGGGCAGCGCCTTGGTGTGGCCCCCCTCGGAGGCGTAGAGCATCCCGAGGGAACCTTGAATCCAGCTGGTGGCCCCGGGGTCGGGACTGGCGGCATTCAGTGCTGAGAGCAGCGAGTTCTCGGCGTTCTCTACATGGCCGGCCTGGTACTGCTGGAGTCCCAGCCCGGCGAGCACCACGTTGCACCTGGGAGCCTGTTTTGCCAGGGCTTCGAGCAGGTCCAATGCAGCCACGGGCATCTCCTGGCCGAGGAGCATGGCCCGCTCAAGGGACTCGCGCCCCTGGGAGTCCAGTTGGCCTCGCTCCATGCAGCCAATCACATACAGGGCGCGTGCACTGTCCGGATGATTGGGCCACACCGCCTGGGCACTGGCAAAGGCTGAGGACGCCGCCGGAAGATTACCCGCTTCCAGGTGAATCCTCCCCAACGCTGTATGCAACCGCACATCGTCGGGAACAGCCCGGGATCCCTTTGCGAGAAAATCCTGGGCTCGCTGGGGGGCCAACTGCGCGGCTGCCAGGTAGGCTTCCGGATCCCCGGGTGCCGAAACAATAGCCAGCTCGCAGGTGGCGAGCGCCTCGTCCAATTGGCCTTCCTGCACCTGGAGTGCGCCAAGCCCGGTGTAGGCCCTTGCCAGGGTGGAGTCCACGGCGATCGCGGTCTCATAAGAGGTGCGAGCAGCCTCGCTTTCACCCAGGGCACGTTGGACATCTCCGCGTCCCGCCCAGGCGCGGGCCTGGGCCGGGTCCAGCTCCAGTGCCGTTCCATAAGCTTCCAGGGCTGAGGCTGGATCCTGGCTCGCTCGTCCAAGAAGAACCCACGCCCACGCGGCCGTTGGATTGTCTCGGGTGAGTTGGGTGTAGGCCGAACGGGCTGTGGCGCCCATGCCCCGGTTCACGAGGATGTCGACTACGACCTCGTGGGCCTCCACGTGGTCAGGCTCTTTGACGATGGCGGCGCGGGCTTCTGCAAGGGCACCCTCCACATCCCCCCGCCGAAGGGTAGCCTCAGGGGACGCTTGGGCGAGTGAGAAGCCAAGCAGGAGGGAAAAACAGGGCAGCACAGGCTCGAAACTCACGAAATGGTATGGTGAGGGGGCGCGATCCGCTCCCGGAGGACGATGGTGTCTATCGCGCTTTCCCTTTGGCTGCTGGCGGGTCCAGCTTGGTCTTTTCACCCGGATCGGGTGGACGTGGGTGTGGTGGGTGTCCACCTGCCGGGGGCATCGGAGGCTGAGGTCGAGGCGTTCACGGAGCGCCTGGCGGATGCCCTCGAGGCCACAGAACGATTCAACGCCGTTCGCCCAGACGAGTTGGCGCGCCGTCTCCAGGGGCGACAAGATCTGGTTCTCTCAGACTTTGCCCTGGCCCGAAGCAAGGAGTGGCTTGATGAGGGGCGGGTGCTCTCGGGCCGTTTTCTGTTTGACCAGTCGATTCCCATGCTGCAGCGTGCCACCCAGGGCCTGTCCGATACGGTGGCACTCACCGGAGAAGTGGGCCTTCTGGCCGATGCCTGGCTTGAGCTGGGGCTTGCCCATGCGGGAAACGGGCAGGTCGATTCCGCCCGAGTGGCCTTTGAAGAGGTGGCCATTCTGCAGCCGGATCGCCAGCTGAATCCAGTGGATCATGCACCGAAATATGTGGCCCTCTACCAGGAGGCCCGGGCCGTGGTGTTGGGGCGTTCGCCTGCCAGCCTTCGGGTGGAAGCAGTGGGGGAGGGGACCTTTCAGGTCGAGGTGGATGGCAAAGACCTGGGAGCCGCCCCTGTTCTTGTGCCGGGGCTTCCCGCGGGTCGGCACTACCTGCGCGTCCTTGGCAAAGGAGCCCAGCGAACCCACGGGGCATTGGTGCTTCGGGAAGGCGAGGAACGCCATGTTCAAGTGGAGCCGGTGAGGGGCACGCTGGGTGACACTTCCGAGACCCCGGCGGGAAAGACCCGGCAGGTTCGCTCGCTCTACATTGCACTTGGAAGGTATGCCGAGACCCCGCTGTTGCTTGTCGCGGGGGAGAGCGCTGATGGTGCGTTGGTCCTGTTTCTGCACGGCGTGGAGTCCGGTCAGTTCTCCCAAGCTCTGAGCATCCAGGGGACGGGGGACCCCGCGGCGCTGTTTCCGATTTTGCCGGCGCTTGAAGGCACGCTTAACGATTCCAGGGGGTTGCGAATGGATCGGGTCTCATCAGATGTACCGCCCCTGGATATCAATACAAATCCAGTGCTTACGACCCTCCTGCTGGAGCCGGTCGCCCTAGATCCGGGCCTGTTGCCTGGCCAGAGAGCGGGAGCGCCCAGGTGGGTGGTCTGGGCTGGCGCGGGTGCCCTCGCTGCAGGAGGGGTCGCGGCAGTGGCAGTGGCGCTGAATGCGGGCGAAGAGGAGCCAGAAGGGGGAACAGTGGTGCTGGGTCCAATTCCGTAGGACAGCCAGGCGATGGGCTCCTACGGCGTGTCAAACAAGACCGTAGCGGTGTCTCCTGGGCGAACAACCACCGTCCGGGTGTCATCCAGGCCCGTGGCTTCATTGACCACTCGAATGGTGTGGTTTCCGGCGGTCAGGTCCCCCGCGGTCAGGGGCGTCTCTCCGATCTTCTTGCCGTCCACGTACACGTAGGCCCATCCGGGACGCACGTTGACGTTTACTCCGCCCCGTCCCATGGGGCGGCGCTTCAGGGTGCGGCTCACGGTGTCTCGTTCCCCGGAGCCGGGGGTGGTGACCTGGAATTCCAGCGCCTGGTGTCCCTCGAGGGTGTAGCGGGCTCGATAGCTGACGTCGGGCCGCCCTTCGGACCAGGTGATGGGCGTGATGCCCACGGAACGGTTGTCCACAAACACCTGGGCGCCGCTGGGGGAGGATTCAAACACGAGTCGTGGAGGCTTGGCGACCGCTGTCCTCTGGGTGACCTTCTCAAGGCGAACGGGCAACATGGTGCGGGTGCCGGCCTCGATGTTCAGGGTCTCGGTCTTGGTGACATGGCCCGGAGCCTCGATGCGCAGGACCCAGGTGCCAGGATCCAATTCCTCCAGAGCCAGGGTCGGGCCCACACCCAGTTTCTCCTCTCCCTTGAAGACCACCGCCGTGGCAGGCTCCAAGAGCAGGCTGATGGCACCTGTGGTGGGCGCTGATGCGATTGGAGGTGGTGCCGGTCCTGGAGCCGGTTCAGGCTGAAGGCTCAGAACAAGTGCCAACACCAGGGCGGCCAAAGCGCACACACCCAGGAGAACCGGGCCGACCCGGCGGGGGGGCGGATCTGTTCGAAGGGTCGGACCGCCGTGGGAGTTGGATTCCTCCCACTCGGGTTGAAGCTCAATTTCTGGCTCCTGTTCGTGCAGCTCCAGGGCAATTCGGCTGCCCTCTTCCAGGTCTGATCGCTCCTGGGTCCGCTCGTCGGAAAAGAGCTCACACAGAAACTCGGACAGGCGGCGCTGGGTCTGGGCGGCGGTCTTTTTGTGAAGATACTCGGAGAGTGCCTGCTCAAATTCGTGGGCGCTTGCATATCGCTCGTCGGGCTGCTTTTGCAGCGCCCCCATGACCAAGGCGTCGATTTCCTCATTGGCGGCTTGGTTGTAGTGGGAGGGAGGCTTGAAATCCAGGGCCTTGATCTTCTCCAGGGTGGCGATCTCGCTCTTGGCCTTGAACAACCGACGACCGGTGAGCATCTCGTAGAGGATGATCCCGAGACTGAAGATGTCGGACTTTTGGGTCACGGGCTCACCCCGCGCCTGCTCAGGGCTCATGTACTCGAACTTGCCCTTGAGCACGCCCACTTCCGTGTCGTACCCGGAGAACTGGGCCTTGGCGATTCCAAAATCCGCCAGCTTGATGTCGCCGGAGTAGCCCACCAACACGTTGGCTGGAGACATGTCCCGGTGAATGATGCCCAGGGCCTCGCCTTGCAGGTTGGTCTTCGTATGGGCATGGTCCAGGCCCAGCGCCACCTGCTGTGCAATGAACAGGGCGAACTCCACGGGCAACAGCTTTCGCCGCTCAGCCATCTTCTTAAGGATGCGCTTGATGTCCTTGCCATCAACGCACTCCATTGCGATGTAGCAGTTCGCGTGGAGCTGGCCAAAGTCGTACACGTGGACGATGTTTGGGTGCTGCAACTGGGCGGAGATCTTCGCCTCGTCGATGAACATCGAGACGAACTCTTCGTTTTCAGAGTGGTGGGCGAGAATGCGCTTGATGACCAGCAGCTTCTCGAATCCGGCGTGGGAGAAGCTCTTGGCCTTGAAGATCTCGGCCATGCCACCCACTGCGATCTTGTCGACCAGGTAGTACTTGCCAAAAACCTCTGGAATGAACGCGCCCAAAAATCACTCCTCGCCGAAGGACTCGACGGTTCTCACCTTTCCGTGTTGCTCTTTGCGCTCGGGAAGTAGGGCTGCAAGTCGTCGCAGGTCCACTCCTGCTGCACCGTATCGGCGAATTCTTCGCACACGTCCAAGTCGCCTTCCGCGAGCTGATCCCGGGTGTGGTTGCGAATGCACTCGCGTAATTCTCCGTCCGACAGGGTGTATTGGCAGGAATCCGACTCAGCCAGGGTCGCCATTTCCTTGCATAGATCCTGACACGTGTTGTGACAACCCGCGAGAATTGCTGCAAATGCCAGGGGTATCCAGTACATTCCCGCTCCTGCCGGTGATTCTACTATCCGCGGTGCAGCCACCCGGTCAACCAGCGCCGGGCTAAGCTGACGAATCATGGACGTGTCCATCGAAAGTGGGGGTGTGCTTCAGATTGAGCCCACGGACCAGTGCAACCTTGGGTGCTCCATGTGCCTGCCCCATTTTGAGCAGCGCCCGCAGATTCACGGAGTTCCCAAGGGGAGAATGGACCTGGGGTTGTTCGAGCGAATTGTGGACGGGATCGTGGAAGAGGACCTCCGTTTCGACCACGTGATTCTTCAGTGGCTGGGGGATCCCTCTCTTCATCCGCAGCTGGAGCAAATGGTCGTGATTGCTCGGCGCAAACTCTGGGAGCGAGTGGGGTACCTTCGCATTGACACCAACGCGATCACCTTGGCTCCGGCGCGGATGGATCGCCTGCTTGATGCGTACCGGGTGCAGGACGAAATGCCCCTCCTGGTGGTCTTTACGCTGGATGCGGCCACCCCGGAGACCTACGAGCGGGTCAAGGGGCGCGATGCTTTGGCGCAGGTGAAACGCAACGTCGAGCATCTGGTCAAGCGACGAGCGCAGCTTCCAGGGGACGTGAGGTTGAATTTCCAATTCCAATTCGTTCTCCAGGAAGGGAACGCCCACGAGGTGGGGGAATTTGTGCAGTACTGGAGCGACTTTCTGCTCTTGCATGGCAATGAGAAGGGCTACGACGAAATCCTGGTCAAACGCCTGGCGGTAGGTGCGGGAGGCAAAGGGCAGCTGGAAGCAGATGAGCTGTATGAGCGAACCTGCGCCGCCCAGGGGATCTCGGAGCGGAAAGAGCCCTGGGTACATCTAAAGGTCTGGGAGGGGCGCGGCTGGGAGAGCACCGCGCGCCCAAACGCACCTCGACAGCCTTGTCCGGGGCTTTGGATGACTCCTGTGGTTCGCCACGACGGTCACCTGATGATGTGCTGCGTCGATCTCCCCGGGGCCTTGGACCTGGGTTCGCTGGCGGAACACTCCTTTCGCGCCCTGTGGGAAGGGGATGAGGCCAACCGTCGGCGCCTGGCCCACGTGCGGGGGCGCTTCAGCGAGGTGGGGCCTTGCGCGGATTGCGGCGGAATCTCCTGGTACCAGACCCCCCCGGAGTTTGTACGGAAGTGGCTGAAGGAAGTGGGAGAGGCTTCCGCGTGGCCCGAGTACCAGCAGCGGATGAGGCGCACTTCGACCGGATCGGGCTAAAAGAGCTTCCGCCGGGACAACCGCTCGTTCTCCTTTATCAGAGCTGCGAGCTCCCGGTTGAGCCGGTCCAGCTCCGACTCAAATCGGCCCGCCTTGTCGTGAACCCGGTGAAGTTCGCCGTTGGACTCCGCCAATTCCTGGGAGGTCTTGGACAGGTCGTCCGAGAGGCTCGCGTTTTGCGCGACCACCCCTTCCTTTTCTGCGGCCAGGCGATCCCGCTCAGCGCGAAGGGAGTCGAACGCAGCTCTCAAGCGGCCGTTCTCCGCAGCAAGTGCTGCCTGTCGTTCTCCCAGCTGCGCCATGCGGTCATCTTGGGCCTGTGCCTCGGTCTGGGCGGTGGCCAGGTCTTGTCCCGCACGATCCCGCTCCCGCGCGGTGGCCCGAAGTTCCGCCTCCTTTTTCGCCAGGTCGGCGGTCAGGTCGGCCAGCTCCCGGCGAAGAGTCTCTGCCTCGGCCGCGGTGGCATCGCGCTCGGAACCAAGCACGTGAATCGCCTCCCGCTTGAAGCCGGAGACCTCGTCCACCGCCCGGGCCAGGCGCTCGGTGACGGACGTGAGGGAGCGTACCTGCCCTGAGAGGTCCTGAACCTCCGTGCGCTTGTCGGCCACCTCTCGCTCGGCCTTTTTCAAGAGGGTGGAGAGCTTGTCCACCTCGCCCTGGGCTCCGGTCAGGTCGGCTGCGAGTTCTGCCGCTTCGGCGATGGGTGTGGGCTGTTTTTCCCGCACCGTGGCAGCTGACATCCAAGCCAACAAGGGGGCCTCACAGTGGTCTCGTCCAAATTGTGCCTGGGCGAGGCGCTGGGCATTGCGCCCCCTCCGGGCGGCTTCCTCGGGCTTGGCGAGAATCTCCTGGAGGACCTCTTCCAGGTCCGCTGGTTCCACGACCCAACCAGCCTTCTTTTCCTTGAGCAGGCCGGCGAGGGAGTGCTGGGCACCGGTCACGATGGGAAGACCGCAGGCCATGTACTCCACGTGGCGGAATGCCAGGGCAATCTCCCGCTCCGCATTTGGTTCCATCAGGTCCAGGGCGGCGGTGCTGCTGGCATAAGCGCTCAGGAGGGAGTGCCAGGGCACGTTGCCCTTGTACTGGATGCGGCTGCCCGGTGGCACCTGCGCGGGAAGATCGACCACCTGGGTGGTGCCGATGGCCGGCTTGCCTCCAAAGACAACCACCTTTCCCTTTCGGCGTTTTCTCAGATACTTCACGGTGCGCTCGAGCCCAACGGTGGGGTCCTGCCAAGGCCAGGCCACGCCGCCCATGACGAACTGGGGGGTCTTGGGGTCCTGGCGCTTGGGGGCTGCGGGAGCCACCAGCGGAACGACGTCCCCGGTGACCTCTCGGACATCCACGCCGGCAAGGGTCAAGAGGCCCAGGTAGAACCAGCGCTGTCGTGGATTGGAAAAGAGAAAGTGATCAGCGGCGGACAGGGCGCGAAGAGTGCGCACGGCCTCAATGGAGGTGGACTCCTCGAACACGGACTCCAACAGCCGCGGCGCGTAGAGATCCAGGCAGACGGGAATGTCGAGTCCCGCCAGGGCCGGGGCTTCCTCGGGCTGCACACACAGGATGCGATCTGGCTTGACCGCCTTGGCATAGGTTCGCAGCGCCGCTGGGGACTGGAACACCGGGGGGCCACCTTCGAGGGCATCCTGGTCCCGGGTGGTGTACAGCACTTCGTGGCCGGCCGCCTTGAGCGCTTCCCCGTGGTGCCAGGCGCGCAGAGCCCCGCCGCTGATGGGGCGATCGGCCTGGGGAAGCCAGCCGTGAAAAACGACGAGGACACGCATGGTCCCCATCGTACCTCCATCTGGGGTTCCTGCGGGCTACTCTACCCTCCGTGAACGCACTCCCTCGCATCCGTCGCGACGCGGCCATGTACTTTTCCCGAGCGTGGAATCGCTCTCTGGCACCGCCGGACTGGGTCAGTCTCAACCTGACCATGAAGTGCAACCTCTCCTGCTCCATGTGCACCACCTGCTACGACGCCCCTGGGGAGCTGGACACGGATGAGATCAAGAGCGTGATCGACCAGACGGCTCAGTGGGGCGTAAAGGTGCTCAATCCCCTGGGGGGAGAGCCTTTCGTTCGAAAGGACCTCGAGGAGCTACTCGCCTACGCCTGTAAGAAGGACTTCACGATCACGGTCACCACCAACGGGACCTTGATCAACAAGAGTCGAGCTGAGGCACTGGCCCGGATTCCTCCGAGCAAGCTGCACTTCAACATCAGCTTGGACGGCCCCAAGGCTATTCACGACACCATTCGCGGGGCCGGTCAATACCAGCGTGCGATCGAGGGGTACCGGCACTTGCGGGCGGCAGATGCTGCTGCCGGAAACCAGCACCGGAAGGTCTTGGTGAACACTCTGATTCACAACCGAAACCTGGAGGAACTGCCAGGATTTCTCGATGCGCAAGAGGCCCTTGGCTTTGATGGGGTGCAGCTGCTCAACCTCTTTCGCCACGGAAAGAGTGACGGGGAGGATCCCGGCGGGCTTTGGATTCAGCCGGAGCAGATCGATGCCTTGGAGGATCTGGTGGAGCGCCTGGTGGCGAGGGTGAAGAAACAAGGCACCTCTGGGTACCGCATCCTGAATCCAGTGGAGGACTTGGGGCTGATTCCCAGCTACTACCGTGATGCGCTGACACCGTTGGATGCGCCTTGTTGGAGTGGATGGAAGGAGCTGTACATCCACTCGGACGGAAGCGCGATCATGTGCGATGGCCAGCTGGAGTTCCTGGAGGGACGCTTTGGGAATGTGCGGGAGCAGACTCTTCGTCAGATCTGGTCCAGCCCGAAATTGAAGGCCCGCCGAGAGGTGGTGAAGTCCTGCACGACGCCGTGCATGCAGGGCTGCTACCTGCGCCGGGAGTCTGACTCCATTTCCCACCTGGGAAAGCAGGCACTGGGAGAGGCTGTGGTGGGCTTTCGAGATAGGGTCGCCCACCTGGGGATGCAGGAGATGGAGCGGGTCGAGCCGGGCATCCTGACTCTGGAGCTTTCTGATTGCGCCCCTTGGCCCTTGGGAGGCGACCCGGCCCCTCTGCGGCGTTTCCAGGACCTGGTGGCCAACAGTCCGGTAGATTTTGAGGCGTGCTGGAAGGACCCGGATGCCTTCACCACCTTTCGTGATCGCGGATACATTGACTTCGGGAGGGGCTTTCTCGGCTTCGACGTGGTGCGTTCGGTGCTGGAAGATCTTGCCCGGTCCCGGCTCTCCTTCCACACCCTGAACCTGTCCTGGCGCGGCGATCCACTGATGCACCCGGAGTTTGCCCTGGTGCTGGACTGGGTCCTCGACCACGGGCGTAGATTCGAGAGCTTTGTCGTCCTGCAAGTCCGCACGGATGGCCGCTTGCTCAGTGAAGAGGTGGCCGAGGTAGCCGCAGCCCACCGGGAAGTCGATCAGACCTGGGTGCTCCACGGAAACGGGGTGGGGGCGTGGCAGGAGGGGGTGCTGCACAACATGGATCATCTTCTTTCGGTGCGAGGGGACCGACTACGCCTCGTTCCGAGCTGGGTGGTGGATGGACCTGTGGATGCTCAGGGGTTCATGGAGCCTTGGCTTCCTCGGCTGCGTTCACCCTGGGTGGCGGCCGGGGTGCTTCCCGGGGAAGGGGATGGCATCTGGTTCCGCCGAAGCGATCACGATCACTTCCAGGCCAACTCGGACGCACGCACCCGGCTTGCTGAAGTGGCAGCGGCGTTGGGCATTCCGGCCGAGACCGGGGAAGAGCGCGGTCCCAGGCAATGTCCCGGCGTGCATGCCACGCCCACAGTCTCCTGGGATGGAGACATCACCTTGTGCCCCTGGGATGTGCGGGTGGAGAACAAGGTCGGGGAGGTCACCTCGGATCGCCTCTCTCGGGTTTGGCGAGAGGACGAGACCTTGGCGGCCTTGCGGCGCTCGACCCGGGGTCGCGGCGTGCCGGACCGTGACCTGTGCAGGGACTGTCACCAGCCCTACAGCCCTAATTACCGCTTGGAGAACCCCAAGACGTCGTCCATTCCGTAGAGACCGGGCGGTTGGTCCACGACCCATCGCGCGGCACGGAGGGCCCCTTGGACAAATGCCTGTCTCGAGCCGGCCACGTGGCTCAGCTCCAATCGGTCCCCCTCGCAGGCCAACACCACCCGGTGCTCTCCTGCCACATCTCCCCCCCGCAGGGAGTGGAGGCCAATTTCCTGGGGCGTTCGAGGACCACTGATCCCGGAGCGGCCATGGATGAATTCGCCGCCTCCCTCTCGGGAAGATGCCAGCGCGTTCGCCAAGGCGATGGCCGTGCCGGACGGGGCATCGCGCTTGCGGGCGTGGTGCATTTCCACAATCTCTCCGTGGGCATCCGGAAGCAGGTGCCCGGCACGGGCGACCAGGTCCAGCAGAACGTTCACTCCGGTCGAAAAGTTGGCGGCTTGCACAATGGGGCGACTGCCTGCAGCCTTCTGAACCTGGGCTTGCTGATCTTCATTGAGCCCCGTGGTGGCGAGCACGAGTGGCGTGTCACCTCCATAGGCGAGGAGTGCCTCGGTGCCTGCGGGCAAGGAGAAGTCCACCACCACATGGCAGTGGGACAAGGACGCCTTGTTTACAAAGGCAACGGCCACGCCGTTGGGATCTGACCCTGAGAGCTCCCCGGCGTCTGCTCCCAGGTCCTGGGCATCAAAAGCACCCGCGAGCACCAGGTCCTCGGCTGCATCCACGCTCTGGACAAGCAGCCGGCCCATCTGGCCGGCTGCCCCTTGGATACCGATCTGGATCATCTGATTCCCTCCAGCAGTTCAGGAGGGGGCGGGCCTCCAGGGGAAAGCGGCAACCTCACCTGGTTTTCGCAGAGTCCAAGAGAGGCCATGGCGGCCTTGCAGGGAACGGGGTTGGAGTCGGAGAAGAGGAACTCCACCAGGGGCATACCGGCGTGGTGCAGACTGCGGGCCTGCTCCATGTTTCCGCGGGTGGCCGCCTCATACAGTGACACGCAGTGGGTGGGGGCCAGGTTCGAGAGCACGGAGATGGCGCCTTTGGCTCCAACGCAAAGCAATGGAAAGAAGGTGAAGTCATCTCCGGAGAGCACGTTCGTCTGGGTCCGGGCCACGAGGTCAGATCCGTAGTGCACGTCGCCGGTGGCTTCCTTGACAGCCACGACCCCCTTGATGGAGGACAATTCAGCGAGCAGATCCACACTGACCTTTTGCCCGGTGCGGCCGGGAACGTGGTAGGCCACGACAGGCAGGCCCTCGGCGCAGGCCGCTTCCATGTGGGCGCGGTGTCCGTCTGGGTTGGGCTTGTTGTAGAAGGGAAGCACCACGAGGGCGGCATCCGCGCCCAGGGATTTTGCCCGGCGGATGTGGGCCACCGTGGAGGCGGTGGCGTTGGTGCCACACCCCACGGTCACGGGAATCCGACCCCCGGCCACCTCCACCGCTACGGTGAGGAGGCTCGCCCACTCATCTGTGGAGAGCGTAGGGGTTTCCCCGGTGGTGCCGCAGGGCACGAGGCCGTGGACGCCCGCATCCAGTTGCCGCTGGCAGAGAGCGCGAAAGGTGTCCAGATCGACCGCGGCATCGTTGAAAGGCGTCACCAGGGCGGTGTGTATGCCCTTCAGCATCTTAGAATTCCACGGTGGCCAGCACCCGACCCGCGTATGCCGGATCGGTGAAATCCGTCCCCAGGTCCTCAGGGGCGTGGTTCTCGAACTGTGCACCGGGCATCAGCAGTGCGCCGGTGCCTTGGATCCAGAAGTTTTCATACGGGGTCCACTTTACATCCAGTCCATATTCGGTGCCGTAGCCGCGCCCGGAGTCGCCAGCGGTCTTCGCGGCTCTTGCCAACAGCACGGAAGCTGTGGTTTCCACGCCCTCCAGGGGCGCGTAACCAATCGACGGCTTCATGTACTGGGCATTTCGCACCGCGTTGCCCGTGAGCACCCCCGAGAGGTCGCGGCCATCGTTGGTGGCGTTGGCCACCGCCGCTGCAAAGGTGGGCATGGGTTGCTCAAACAAGAGCAGGCCCACGTCGTGGTCCCGGTCAAAGGTAAAGGTGTGCAGCTCCCCGTCATTGGGGTCTTCATCCCCTGAGGCCCAACCCAACTCCGCCCCCAGATCAACATCCCCCATGTTGCCCTGGAAGGCCAACATGGCGCCGAAGGCGGAGACGCTCACGTCGTCTGCTCCATTTCCTAGATCGCCAGATCCCAGCACCATGGCAAGCTCGCCCTCTACTTGCATCGGACCCAATTGGGCCTTGCCCCAGAGGTCGCCGGTGTAGGCGCGATAGTCCGGGTTCGGTTGGAATTGGACCCGGTTGAGCAAACCGACGGCGGTGGTCTCTGTTCGGTAGGCCACGATCAGGTTGGCCGCCTGCATGTCGTCTTGGGCGTTGGGAAGACCTTCGTGAATCAAGTCCCATGCGCCTACCACGTAGACCGAACCGAATCGGCTGGTGAACTGCACCCGATCCACGCTGTCGCCAAAACGATCGTCAGGGTCTGTGCCCCCGTTGAAGAGAATGCCCGACCCCCACTCCAGGGGCATGCGACCGATACGAAGGCGGCCATAGGGGGTGTAGATATCTCCCCAAACGCGCCGGACGGCCATGTTGTTCAGCAGCGATGAGGTGACATCATCGTCCACCGTCGGGGCCACCCCGTCAGCATCGGCCAGGACAATGGCATCGCCGGTCACCGGGTCGGTCCAGGTGTCGGCTGCGCCGCCCCAGGGCTCGTTGGAGAGAAGGTCCATCTGGGCGTGAAGAGCCACGTTGGCGGTAATGGCCCAGGTGGGACGCAGCTGGAGCTGGTGCTCCATTCCCAGCGCGAGGCCTTCGCTCATTTCATGGTCGGCGGACAGGGAGAGGGAGTTCTGCCCAAGGGCCCAAGCCCGGTAGTGACCGTCCCAGATCACCTCTGCAGCTTGAACTTCCAGAACACTAAGGGCCAAGAGCAGCAAGAGGAGCCTCCGCAGGAGCCGGTTGGAGGGGGGATTTAGCACGGCGGCGGGGGGTGTGCATGGAGACCCTGTCTTCGCGTTACAACACCGGCATGCTTCGCTTGTTCAAGAGTCTCTGGCGCTGGCAACACGCGTTCATGCATGCGGTGATCTCCCTGCAGAATCGCGTGCTGATGACCGTGGTGTATGTGGTGGCCATGGCGCCGGTGGCAATCCTCTTTAAGCTCTTTCGCCAGGATCTCCTGCACCGGGGGGACCCAGAGCAGCCGGGCAGTAGCTACTGGGTGCCTAGGACCGACGATCCCGTGACCATGGACCGGGCCCGGCGGATGTTCTAGCCCCTTGAGTCAGAAGTTCGCAGGCCGTAGAACGGAGGGAGGAGCAGGTCGTGGGGCTCAACGCTTGAAAGTCGCCACGTTCGACGCTCGACAGGCTCGACGCTCGACAGGCTCGACGCTCAACAGGCTCGACAAGCTCGACAAGCTCGAACCTCACCCCCTGTGGCGGTGGGTGTCACCCATGTCCCCGGTTTGCACCATCGAGCACCGAGCACCGAGCACCGAGCACCGAGCCTCGAGCACCGACCATCGAGCCCGCCCCACTCCCCTCCGGACCTACGGGGGGTTCTGCGAGGGCGGCCCATCGGCCTGCGGCCGCTTTGTGAGGGCCGCCTTCTCGAACCCCCCTGCGGTCCTCCGGAGGGAAGAAATGGAGCACCGATTCGACCACGAGAACCTTGATGTCTACCGACTGGCCCTGGAGGTCGCCCGCGGGCCCCCGCCAAAATCTGCCTCGCTGGCGCACTTCGAGCCCTCGCAACGAAGCCTGGTGAAATATCCGGGCTACCCGCCCAGTTTTCCCCACACCAGCAGCGAGGTCGCCACACTCGCGCCCACGATGACCACCCCCACCACCGCCATGAGCGCAAGGCGCTTGTGTCCGGGAAGAAGCACTACAAGGTGTAGATAAAGGGCAGGACCGGGCTGGACTCGGCCCACAAGATGAAGGCCACCATGGCCAGCAGCACCAAGATGATGGGAGTCATCCACCAAGCCTTGTTGTAGCGAATGAAATCCCAGAACTCCACGATCAGGCTTGTGCGGCCCTGGGGCAGCTCAGCGGTCAGCGTGCGTTCCGGTTCCTCATCCGCAGCACCTGCTGCCGGTTCTTTTTCCAGGGGAGGTTCCTGTTCCATGAGACGGACAATAGCACTCACGTGAGGGCGAACCAGTGTTCTCCTTCCACAAGGTCTGGACGGAGAGTACGGATCAAGGCCCGGATTTCACGTTTGGCTTCGGGAATGCCCACCGCCACGAAGAGCCGATCGAATTCCAGGGTGGCCAGATCACCGGGACGGCGCACAGGTACGCCGTGGCGCTCTGTGGCGCGCCCGATGTCCAGCACGGCCACGAGGTCGTATCCTTCTTTCAAGAAGAATCGGACCCAGGGCTTGCCGCTTCTTCCCGCACCCCACAGCACCACGCGACAGGGAGAAAGCGTGGAGCGCAGGTGGCGCCTGCGGGCCTCTCGAAACCCCTCCAGGCTGTAGCGTTCATCGGTGCGGGTCAGTCGGTCCGGCCGATCTCGCAGTACCACGACCTCTTGACCAACGCTTCGCAGTTTCCAGCCGCCTGCCACCAGCCGAAGCCAGAGATCGTAGTCTTCTGGAAAAGGGCCTGCCTCGTAGCCTCCCACCTCCTGGACGGCGCTCGCCCGAAACGTGACGGCTGGGTGGAAGAGAGGGCTCTCCTCGAGGCGAAAGGCATGCAGGTCCTGAAGTTCGTTCAGCCAGGCGACATACCGCTGCATGCCACCGGGGACCGCCCCCCCATCCCTGTGGATGCGGGCCCTGCCTCCAGCCGCCCCCAAGCCCGGTTCAGCCAGGAACATCGCTCGTTGGGCATCGATCCGCCCGGGCAGGGCCACATCGTCCGCATCCAGCCGGGCGATCAGCTCCCCCCTGGCGGCGGAACGCCCGCGCTCCAAGGCCGCGACGATTCCCTGGGGGGCCTGGCGGATCCGATGGAGGAAGGGAGTGTCACCAAGGGTGTCCACGGCGCCATCCTGGCTGCCGTCGTCCACCACGATCACCTCGTCCCCGGCGCTGCACTGCGCCTCCGCGCTGTCCACGGCTTCGGACAACCAGGCGCCCCCATCCCGCACAGGAATGAGCCAGGAGACACGCATCAGGGTGTTCGAATCCGGTAGGACGTGTCCAGGAGCGGAACCGGGTGGGCCTCGCCCGGTGCTGCGGGGTCGAAGTCCACCACCAGGTCCCCGGGTTGGGGCACTTCATCCTGCGCGAGATTCCGATCGACACCGGCACGCCTAAGAAACGGCCCCAAGTGGGATCCCCAGCCAAAGGTCGTCTGGATCGAGCAGGGGATTTCCGGCGCTTGCAGGACCACCACCCGCTCCTGGTCGCCTGCTTGCAGCGTCTCGACAATCGGGCCGAACCCCGGGTCGGCCTCTTGTGGCGGCCGCAACCAGACCTGGGGACATCCGGTCTGGAAGGCTGTGTTGGCGGCAGAAGGCGCCCCGAGGTTCGTGTCGTAGGACAACCACGTGGTCCAACCCGCTCCCAGCAAGGACAACCAGGCGAGGCGGGGGCGTGCCGCCACACCCGCTGCCAGGATCAGCGCGGCGCCGGGCAAGGCCGGGGCCAACATCCGGTCGTACTTTCGGGGCACCAGGGTCAACAGGAGAATGCTGCCCCCGAGCCAGGCAAGTCCCAGCAGGACCAGCCGTCGGTGGCGGGTGCGCCAAGCCGCGGCTGCTGCTCCTGCCACCAGTCCGAGCCAGATTGGGCCCAGGGCGGGGGCCCACAGGGAGCGGGGGTAGAACAAAAGGTGGGCTGCCAGGCCCCGGTCGGTACCCAGACCGGCGGAACCAGCCAGGTAGGGGAGCTGCTCTCCCAGGTTGGTCAATGTCCAAGGCAGAGCCAGCGCGGCAGTGGGCAGCGCCCAGAGCAGGGAGCGGTGGGGGCGGCACAGCAAGAGAAGGGGAGACAGGAACAGCAGGGCGGTTTGCTTGGTCAGAAATGCCATGGCCAGGGCCAGGCCGAGCAAGGCTGCGGAGGCAGGTGCTGGATGGTCTCGGTGGCGCTGTGCGGCTGCAATGGCCAGGGCCACCGTGGCCACCAGGAGCCCCTCGGGCATGAAGTGGCGACCTATCCCGGCCACCATGGGCAGGTGTAGCACCGTCCCAGCCGCCACCAACGCGGGGCCTCGGCCCGTGCCCCGGGCCAGGGAGTAGACCGCTCCTGCTGCCAAGAGCGGCGCCAGAAGGTGAATCATGCGCACGGGTAGCCGACTGGGCAGCCCCCCTCCCACTCCCCACCACCAGGTGCCCACCGCTGCCGGGTACAGGGAGGGGTAGTCCCCCATGTCTGCCACAAAGGCCCGGTGAAGGGCTCTGCCCCCCCTCGCTTCCGAGA
Organism: uncultured Enterobacterales bacterium; assembly: GCA_964604165.1. GTDB lineage: Bacteria > Myxococcota_A > UBA796 > UBA796 > CAJQPC01 > JAYZDK01. Next base: position 22,418 of record CAZRYF010000028.1, on the reverse strand, counting down.
GATCCTGGAGAAAGAGCTCGGCTGCTCCCACGTGTCCTTCTTCATCTCCGTCGCGGATCCCAAGATCCCGATCCAGCCACGCCAGGTTGCTGACCAGAAATGTGGCAAACAGCAGCCCAGCGCACAGGAGAGCGGTTCTTAATGGGGTCAACTTGTGGAGAAGCCTATGGACAAGTGGTTGAGCAGAGAGATTCCCAGGTGGAAATCCGCTTCCACGTTGGGTTTACACGATTCCGCCTACTATGAACAACCCACCTGCAACAAGAGCTGCCAAGGGTGCGAAAATGCGGAAGATCCGGAATTTGAGCCCCTCAGAATTGGCTGCGATGGCCACGGCGCTGAGGGCAATGAGGGGAAGGAAGTAGTGGGTGGTGAGATGATCGATGGTGCAGAGCATGGCCGATGCCACCCCTGCGGCGCTCGCCAGCCAGCGGGCGTTTCGGGTCGCCAAGGGAAGGGCCAGGACCAGAGCCCCGCCCATATACAGAAACCAGGTCTGGTAAAAGTCCAGTGGACGCGACCAGATCGGCGCAGCATCCGGGTTGTTGCTGTAGTGCTCGGGAATCGTCTCAAACCACAGAATACTGAGCCACTCGGAGAACGAACCCTGCACCAGGGCGCCCAGTCCGACCAGAGAAGCCACGGCCCCCACGCATGCCCAGAGAAGCACCAGCCCTCGCCAGGGAGTTCTCTTGCCAAGAAGGAGCGCGATCAAGGTCAAGAGCACAGTGCCTGGGTACCGCAGCAGTCCGGCGGAGAGGCACAGGAGGGCGATTCTCCCGGGTCCTTGGCGCAAGAGGGCTGCACAGCCGCCCACGATGGCTGCTGCGTACAAGCTGTCCGGGAAGTTGATGGAACCGGGTACAAGCATCAGCTTTCCGTGGACGGCTGCAAAAAGCCCCGGCAGCAGCCACGCTGGCCAGGGAGCTCGTGGGGCGGCCACCTCCACCAGGGCAAGCCCCGAGGCGGCCACAAAGAAGAGCACCCAAAGGAACAACATGCCAGCGGCCTGCAAATCGGAGCCAATCAGGAGCGTCGGCACCGCCAACACGTAGCTCCAGAGGGGGGGCTGGTTGATTGTGAGGGCCCGGCTTTCCAACACCTCTGCCGCCCATCGTTGGTTCTCAACGATGTTGAGCAGCTGGTAGTAGTGGACAAAGCGCGCCTCCCCGGAGACATCCAGGGAGTCCACCGCCAGGCGTCCGGGGAGCACTGTGATCCGGACAGGCTCTTGGACAGAGTCAACCGCGATTTGCAGCTCGCCCGGCTGCACGTCCAACATGGCCGCTGCCGCTCCGCGTTCCTGGTACCGGGGGACCGGGCCCTCTGCCTCGTCGACGACGGGATCGCTCTCGATGGTGGCACTGTCGGATCCCCCCCATGTTTCTGATGTGTCCCAGCTGTCGGTGCCTTGTGACAGGGTGATCCGGGCCCCCACAGGTCCCTGCAACAGGACGGCAATGGTGCCGGTTCCCTGGACTTGCAAGGTTCCGCCATCGCCGTCCGCATCTGAGAGGTGGGCACCCAGGGCTGCGGGCCGGTCTTCTGGCCACCCAAATCGTTGCTCCGCGCTCCAGCCGTCCCCAAGGGACCACTCCACCGAGTCTCCCAGGCGGGCGTCAATCCGGGTGTCGTGCCACCAGGTGTCCAGGCCCCGGGAGAGACGAGGGGAGTGTGCTCCTGCAAAGAGGCTGAGGAAGACCGCGGCTCCTCCCAGCCCCAGCAGCACCTTCGGGGTCCACTCACTCTCTTCGGGGGAATTCAACCAAAGACCGAGTCCAGCCCAGATTCCGCTGATGCAGATCAGGAGCCACGGGCCTCCCCCAAGCCAGCGAACAAGACACACGCCGGGCACCACAAGCGCAATGGAGATCCACACCGCATCGACGCCGGCCTGGAGAGGAGACCCAGATCCCAACAGGCGCCGGGCCCAGGGTGCGCCAGGGGCCCACAGCACGGCGGGAAGGACGAGAAGACCCTGGATCCACCAAGGTGCGGACGCGGCATGGACCCCGGCACCGAGGGCCCAGATGACAAGAGCAATCACTTGGGTGGCACCCGGAAGGGGTGGGAGTCCTCCGGGTCATGAGGATTGTCCGCCATGGCCACCACCACCAGGTCCACATCTCCCCGGTTGAACAGTGCGTGCGCCCAGCCTGCCGGCACATGGACACGCACCCCTTGTAGCGCTGCTTCCTCCACCTCCCCGCTCTCCGGATCGATGGCCCGCACCACCCCTGTCCCTGAGATGCCGGCGAACCACTCCCCCGCCTGGTGGTGAATGTGGTGGCCCCGGGAGGCCCCCGGTCGGGCGGTCACAAGGTAGACCTCGCCTGGAACCGCCCGGGGAAGCAGTTTGTGCAGCGTGCCACGCTCGTCCTTGTGCAGGACAATCGGCTCAACCCGCAACGGCGGCATGGCCTCTCCGTGCGTGAATGGTGTGTGTCAGGCCAGCATCCAGGGAGACTTGTGGCCGAAAGGTGAGCAAAGCGCGGGCGCGCCCATGGTCGCCTACGAATCGCTCCACCTCACCTCTTCGCCGGGGAAGTCCACCGAAATTCACCAGGGAGAGGGGGGCCTCGCACAGGGTGAAGATCCGTTGGACCACGTGGCGGACCGAGTGCTCGTCGCCACTTCCCAGGTTCAGGAGCTGGCCAATGGCCTCGGGTATACATGCGGAGAGAAGCGCCCGGACCATGTCCTCCACATGTGTGAACTCCCGGATCTGGGTTCCGTCGGTCATGGAATAGGGCGCCCTGGAGAGCGCGGCATCGATGGCGGTGGGAATCAACCGTGGGCCGGTTTGGCCGGGTCCATAGGTCAGAAAAGGCCGCACGACTGTGGCCAGAAGGCCTTCCTGTCGAGTCTTCTTCAGTACCTCGAGCGTCGCCTGGGCCTTTGCCTCCGAGTACGGGGAGATGGGGCGGGAGGGCTGATCCTCGACAAAGGGCGCGGGCCCGTCTCCGTACTCATCGCAGGTCCCCGCCACAAGGAGGCGCGTGCCTGCAGCGAGGCAGGAGGCCGTCACGAGCCGGGTTCCTCCCACAATCGCGGCGGTCAGGGCAGCGTCCGCTGGAATTCGCTCTGGCTGGACCGGGGCGGCCAGGTGCACCACCAGGTTGGGGGCAGCCTGGGAGAATGCCTCCTCCCACCCACCCGTGCAAGGCTCGCCGTTGAATTCCACCCGGTGCGGTGTGACGCCCTGGGGCACGGGGTGGTTCTGCCACGTTCCGTGGACCGAGTGGCCTTGTGAGAGCAAGGCCCTGCAAACGGCGCCGCCAAGAAAGCCGCTGGCTCCGGTGACAAGAACGCGAGGATAGTTCAAGGGAGGTGGTTCCACGGAGGTTAGACTACCCCAATGCTCCGCGTCCTCCCCGTTGTGTTCCTCCTGTCCTGTGACTTCAAGGCCGGTGGAACCATTCGCGGTGTGGATGGAGGTGACGAAACGGGCAGCAGCCAGGACACGGACCACGCGGTCGATACAGGCGCCACGAGCGACACCGATGACGATGGTGATGGCGTCTCGGAGAATGAGGGAGACTGTGACGACACGGACCCGGCCATTCATCCCGGCGCATCGGACCGTTGTGATGGCGTGGACGACGACTGCGATGGCGAGGTGGATGAAGACGCCCTGTTGGATGACTCTTACGAGCCCAACGACACGGTGGCCAGCGACCTGGGGAACCTGGTGGAAGGGTCGCCCCTGGAGGTGACGGCTCTCCTGTACAACGACGAAGATGTAGACCGCTATGGGTTCTACATGGACGACCTCACCCTTTCGGACTGGTCGACCGAGGTGTTCACGGTGACCATCACCTTGTCGAACATTCCGGATGATGCCACCTACCTGCTCACTCTGAACCGGACGAGCAGTGACACCGGGGAGTCCACCCCGGGACAGCTCGAACAGGAATTCGGCACAGGCTCCGTCAGCATCACCTTGAACGACACCCAGTTTGTGGATGATTCTGGAGACTTCGAGTTGTCGGTGGAAGCGGTCGCCGGCGCAGATTGTTCCCGCGCCTACCTTCTTTCGGTCGTCCGCGAGAGCTGACCGCTACCAGGTGGCGTGGAGGGTCGCCAGGCCCAGGTGCACCCTGTCGACGCCCTGGCCGGCCAGTTGGTCGGAGAGAAAGGCGTGTCCCCCCTGGATCTGTGCCTGGAAGGCCAGGTCTTGTTTGGCCACAGTCAAGGAGCCCAGGTCGCCGCCCACGCCCCAGTCCACCTCGGATCCCAGCGCATTCCCACCGGCGGGCTGGTTGTGGTGGTTTCGATTGACCCCTCCCGCCCGGTAGGAGTAGAACGCCTGCCTGACCGGGGCCGTGGACCAGGCCATCATGCCCCCAAGGCGCAGATCCAACCTGTCTCCCGCCTGCACTTGCAAGACGGGCTGTGCATAGGCTGCCCCGCGCAGGGCGCCTTCTGCGGTGAGTGTGTCCAGGCCATCTGGGGGCTGACCCGAACGTTCAGGATCGGAGAGGAGGGCGTGGGTGGCTGCATCCACGCTTCCCAGCAGCTCGTGAAACAGCACCAGGCCAGCATCAAAGTCCCGATCCATGGTGAAGGTGGTGGAGACACCATCATCCGGCAGGCCGTCGCCGCTGGCGAAACCACCTCTCACGTGGAGTATCGCCCGGTCCTCGGGGGACCGAATCCTGAGACGGGCTGCGGCGGCTCCCGAGTTGATGCGCACTTGCTCCGGTGTGTTGTAGCTGGTGGCTCGATCGGTCTGGCCGACCACCCCCGCAGCCTCCAGGTCCAACACCACACCCCAACCGAGCTCGCCAAGCGCCATGGGAACAGAGACCGTTGCGTCCAACATGGAGACGAAGGTGTCTCGGGGGATTTCCCCTTCTTCTGCGGGCTCCTGTTGGTTTCGAACCACAGCGTAGAATCCTGTGGAGAGGTCGCCGTTCTTGTAGAGAGCGGAAGCAAGTGCCTGCCACGCTTCCTGGCCCTCTGACATGCGGGCCATGTCATCGGCGAGGACCCTGTCCACTCCAAGGCTTACGTACACCGGCATGGCGGTGCCATCGCCATCTGAGGGCTGAGCGGTGAGCCGTGCTCGAAACACGCGGTCTCCAAATTGACCCTGGCCGAAGAGCTTCTCGTGGGCGCCATCGTTCGCCACCATTCCCAGGCCCCAGTGGGAGGGAACGAGACCAACTTCCCATTGGCCAATCGAGCTTGTTCCCTTGACGGAAGCCCGGCGGGGCACCACGCCGTCCAGGCTCAGCGCCGAGAGGGTCTGCCGGTTTCTCTCATCGGCGGTTCCCTCGATGCTCCAGACATCACCAGCCACTTGTCCTGCGAGAACATCCCACTCGGTGGCAAACAAAAGGTCGTTCCAGGTGCTCTCCAGAGCCAGCCGCAGGCGCTGTTGCACCGAGAGCGGTTGTCCCACAGTGTTCCCCTCGGCATCCACCGGGTAGTCGGAGAGCGCCACGACCTGGGTGCGGCTTGTCACTGTCGGGCTCAAGCCAGCAGCGCCTGCAGTCTCGGCGGTCGCGCTGGCTGGGTCGGCGGGGACCGGAGCCTCCGCAAGGGCCAGGGAGATCCAGAAGAGGGGGGTCATTTCATCTCCAGGGGCAACATGTGGTCACAGTCCCAGGTAGCGAGGCAGGGGGCATCGGAGATCTCCTGGCCACCGGTCTGGAAGTACCTGGCGATCTGGTTGATGGAGAAGCTGTGAATGTCGAACGGAAGGCTGGGATTCGGTAGGTTGAATCCGTGGGTTCCACTGGTCTTTACGTAGGGGAGCCTCAGCCCTGACACACCGGATTCGGTCTCCAACAAGGCTCGCAGCGGGTCGTCCGAAGGGGCACCCAGTCCGTCGCTGTCGTCATCGAGATCGTCGGCATCAAAGAGAACGGGATTGTCCTCGGCGTCTCTCCAGGGACCGTGCTCCTCCAGCCCCCGGACCACCTGGCGGTCGATCAGCCACTCGTCCACGGTCATTCCGTAGCGCTCATCGGTTTCCTTCCACTCTACGAGCCCCGCTGCACGGGCGAGGGCAATGCCCGTGTTGATGGACACGATCATGTCCCCGGGAGTGGGCATGATGAGGTGGTTGACCGGCCCACGCATGTGTGGAAAAACGTCGTCATAGAGGTGGGGCGCATAGGCGATGGGATCCCCGGGCTCGGTGACCATGGCAAGGGCCATGACCAGGCGGCGGTAGTCCGGGGTGGAACGGATATGGCCCAGGCCTTCGGACAGGGCGATCAAGGGGGAACCGGCTGGGTGGGTGACCGCCTCATGGGTCACCTCTTCCTCAAAGGTGTCAAACACGCCGACCCGGCCGCCTTCCGCATCCCAGATCGTGACTTCCAGGTAGTCTCCAAGATCTGCATTGTCCGGGACCGAGTAGGTGACACTCAAGTCGGGGCCCGCATCGGGCATGCCCGCAATGTGGCGCTTTTCATGGGCATTTGGCGAATCGGCAGGAATGCCAACCCGGAAGGTGCCGTCGTCAGCAATCAACCCTTCCCGGACTTCGCCGTTGTCCAGGTTCTCCACCCGCACCCGGCCCCCGGCGGGAACCACATCCAGGGTGGCCACCGTGTACTCGCTCATCTTCTTGACCTGGTTCACCATCTGGGTGACGCGCAGGCCGCCGGTTTCCGTGGGATAGCCCAGGAACAGGGGTGACATGAGGCGGCCGGGCACCGCCTCTACCACCCCGCTTAATGGAGAGCGGGCCCCCACATCCATCAGACCCCCGCCGGGCACAATGGACACAGAAGCTGTGAGATTGGGCTCCACGGCGGCAAAGATCGCCGTGTTGATGCCGCCAAGGGAGCCCCCCAGGGCCATGTATTCTACGTCGGGGCCGCCAATGTCCGGGGTGCCGTCGTTGTCCCAGTCGCAGCTTACCGATGTCTCACCATCCGAGCGGTCCATTGTGCCGGTGCCGCAGGCCTGGAGCGCCTTGATGAGCTGTGCCCCATCCACGGCGGACTGCCGCACCATGTCCCGGGTGTGGAAGGCGTCCGCGATCCACTGGTCGCCGCCGGAGTCTCCCCGCCCATCGTTGTCCAGATCCCGCATGCGGGAGTCTTCCAGGTGTCTGAGAAAGGGCAGCAATCCCAGGGGCTGGAGTAGACTGATGATCTGATCTTCCTGGTCCTTGTCAATGCCGGGACCGTGTCCCGGATAGTCCATGAAACAGGAAGCAAAACCCGCCTGGAGAATGGCCGGGCTGAACCCAAATGCATCAAATCGACTGCTTCCATAGCCGTGCCCGAAGAGGGCCACCGGGTAGGGTTGGCTGGTGTTCCACTGCTTCTTCGGAAGCACACAGGTGAAGGGGATTCGAGCGCCCTCCACGTGGATGGCGCCGGTGGTGGAGTCCAGGTGCCACCATTCATCCGAGTCGTCACCATCGCCGTCGTAGTCGGCCAGGAGGTAGGGGGTCTCAAAGGCTCCTGCCACCACCGCATCGCCCCAGGCCTCGTAGGTGGCGCGAATCAACTCCGAGGACTCTGCGCTGAAGAGTCCGAGCATGTCCAGGGTGGTGATAATGAAGTGGAGTGGAAGCCGGTGCACCTCGGACTCCGTGGTCAGGTTGTGCATGGCGAGGGCTTCGGTCACTTGGGCGGGAAAGTCCTCCTCCAGCCGGGAGAAGGGTCCCTTGCCGTCCATACCGCGGCGTACATCCACGAGGTCGCCGGTGATTCGTCCCGTGGTGAAGGTCCAGGCAAAAGCCACCTCGTTCACGGAAACGCCCAGCTCCGGGAGCAAGTCCACCAAAGGAGCCAAGGCCGTGGTCTGCCGGGTGTGGTTGACCCACTTCCAGGGGGACCGAATGGGATGCCCGTCCTCTCCGATGATTCGCTCGGTCAGCACGACAGCGTAGGTGGTCTCCTCCTTCAGGGGCACCACCGGTCGGAGGATCAGGGAGTTGGTAAGGCGCTCATACCAGGTGAGCAGATCCTCTCTGGGATCGCCATCGATTGGGTACACATTGGGAACGTCCAGCCATCCATCGCCATCTTTGTCTTCCCCCGGATCCAACTCGCCGTTGCCGTTTTCGTCCTCGTCCCGGGTGTCGAACATCAAGCTCGGGGACTCGGAGAGGGGGTCGTTGGGGAAGTACCGATCTGTCTGCTCCACATCCAGGGGAAAACGTCCGTGGCCCACATCGAGGGCAGCGGGTTGGCCGTAGGTCGGAGAGCCCGGAGTCACGTTGACCACAAAAAAGGCATCGTCATCTGTGAAGTGGAGGTCGCTGTGTCGGGCAGCGATCTCGTCGAGATCCAGGGGGGCCTCGAACCCGACTGAAATGGGGGCGTAGACTCCAAATCCGGTGGACTCGTTTACCTTGCGGCGGGCCCTGGACTCCATCTCCGTGGGCGCCGACTCGGACAAGTTCAGGCGAAGGCCAGTGGGCGAGTTTGGATCGGCCCGGGCAGCCAGGTCGTTTGGAAAGGGGATCTCAGGGAGCGGGCGGGCATCCCAGTCGATGGTGACCAAAGGACCTTCCCCGTCAGGGGTGAGGCGCAGGCCCTCGGGGGCTGTGCCACAGGCTGCGAGAAGTGGCAGGAGCGAGAGAAGGCGCATGGGCAAACTCGGCGGCAAGGGGGAGCCATGCGGATAACCGACATTTGGCCCCAGGGCCGGGGGCTCAGGCGGGACCGGTGGTCACCGCCCGTTCAGTTCAAGCAGTCGGCGGGTGGCGCGGAGTCTGGACTGGGCAGACAGCCAGCGGCACAACTGGCTGGCGAGCACATCGGTTCCCCCCACCTCGGACTGAAGCAAGGCCCGTCGCTTCTCGTCTCCTCCGGTGCGCGTCGCGAAAGCTCGCAGAAGCACCCGACAAGCGGCGGCATCCAAGCCTCCGAGATTGGACCAGATCACCGGCAAATGTCGGGCGGGCAGACCTGCCACTGCGCCTCCTGTGACCTCCGCCCCATCGCTCTCTGCCACCACCACCACGGCATCGTGACCGGCCCGCAAGCAGACGGTGCCCAGTGGGGGGGGAAGGGAGCTCGCAAGTCGAGACACTGCCCGAAGAAGTCTCGCTTCTCCCTTGCGCACATGGACCTGTCGGGAACGCATCAGCAGCCTGTGGCGCGTGTCCACCAACCAGGTGGCAGCGGCGCGAACCAGCACTTCGGAGGCAATCTCTGCGTTCGGGGGGGGGGACTCGGCAAAGGACCTGGCGATGTCTCCCATGGGGTCCATGCCGTCTGGATCCAGCTGGGCCACGGCCGCACCGAGGTCTGCAATGTCTTGGCTCGGGGATCCTCTCTCCCGCAGAAAGGGATCGAACCAGGCGAGAATCGGACCTGTAGGGCTGTGGATCAGGTGATGGGGCCCCAATGTGCCGTGCACCAAGCCTCTTTGGTGAAGGGAAGTGAGGCCCATGAGCCCATGGGCCAGGTAGGCTGCAATCTGGAGAGGCTCTGGGGGATCTTCCGCAGGGAGAAGATCAGAGAGTGAGGGGCCTCCCAGGTGAACCTTCAGGTGAGGCCAGTCACCTGCCTCTTTCCACTCTACAGGGGCAAGATGTGCGAGACCTGTGGCCAGGCGTGCACCTCGGACCAGGCGACGCCTGAGAACCGGATCCTTGCACCAGGAGGGCCGTAAGACCCGGATCGCAGCCCGGTGGCCGGTGGAAAGCTCCCAGCACTCCCACGTGGTGCTGATGGGATCCTGGTCCAGCAGCCGACGCCTCCGAAGTCCGCCCAGGGTGCTCGGGAGGGCATGGTGGGCCAGCTCTTCCTCTCGGGCCAGGAGAAGAGACGGGTCGAGTCGCTGCAATTTACTTGCGTCCTCCCCTTGCCGTTCCAATTGCTCCCGTCGAGCTGTGGCGTCTTGTTCCATGGGCTCATCTATAAGCTTTCAGGGGGTGGTTTGCTTTCGTTTGTGGTGGGTTTCGTGAACCCTGTGGAAAACCGGCCTGGCCTTCCCCCTGTCAACAATCCGTATGGGGCGAGAGTGGATCAGGAATCCTGTAATATTAGATGGTTGAGGGGTATTACAGGGGTTTGGGGGTTGTCCTTGTTCCTTGTGGATAACTTATGGGGAACCCAAGGGGCAGATCGCGGAAGTCGTTGTGATCCGGACACCTCTGCGGGGGTGTTCAAAATTTGAACACCCCTCTATCTGCGTGCAAATGTCTCCATGGCGTTCGGTAGGACCATGGACAGTGCGTATCGCCCTTCTCGACGAAACTGTCCACCACGTAGACTGCGCGCGAGACGGCGGGCCATGTAGCTTGGACGGCCGTAAAAGGTCCGGTAGGCGGCCCGGGTGTGGGCTTCCAGCTCGGGCCAGGTGAAATCCGGGTGATCGAACAGTTGAACACCCGGACTGTGGATCGAAAAGTCTGTTTGTTCTGGATCCCGAATTCCAGGGGACCACTCGTCGTACAGAGGGGTACCGGGGAGCGGCATGGTGATGCTGAACTTGGCGAAGTCGATGTCCAGGGAGGCCGCAAACTGTGCTGTTTCTTCAATGGTCCTTTGGGTCTCGCCCGGAAGCCCGACCATGAAGTAGCCAAGAATGGTCATGTCGACGTTGCGGGCCCAGGCTACGGCGCGCTCGGCCTGGCGAACGGTGGCCCCTTTCTTGATGCGCTTGAGCACGGCGTCAGATCCGGACTCAAAGCCAAACGCCACGAGCCAGTTGCCGGCCCCGCGGGCTAGGCGGAAATACTCTTCGTCTACATTCGCCACGCGAATTCCGTTGGTACAGGTCCAGGGCATTCGAAGGTCCCGCCGAATCAACTCTCGGCAGATCGCCTTGGCCCGGGAGGTTCGGGTGGTGAAGGAGTCGTCCACCAGGTTGAACCCGACGAAACCCGCGGCGCGGGCGTGCTCCACCTCGTCGACAAACCGCTCGGGTGACTTCATTCTATAGGCGCTGCCAAAGACCCCCTTGGTGCAGTACACGCACTTTGCCAGGCAGCCTCGAGATGACTCCAGGTCCACCACGGGGGCCGCTCGGGCCACGAGACTGGGTTGCTGGTATTGGGACAGGTCGAACAGGTGCCAGGCGGGCATGGGCAGGGAGTCCAGGTTGTCTATGGCGGGTCGATCTGCCCCTGCGTGGCGGGGTGTGGTCATGCCCAGACCTTGCCGGACGCCGCTGGCAATCTCCCGCAAGGCGACGTCTCCTTCTCCTCGCACCACAATGTCGAAATCCCCGCGCTGGAGCGTCTCGTTCGGACGGGTGGAGGCATGTACCCCCCCTGCCACCAGCAAAGCCTCTGGCGCTTCCCGGCGTACCAAGGCGGCGATGCGCTTTGCCTCGGGAAACAAGGGCGTTCGGAAGGTGATGCCCACCAGGTCTGGACTGAAGCGGGCAAGGGCGCTCTCCAGGTCCATGGGGACGGCTTCCAGGTCCCAGATCTCCACGGAGTGGCCATCCTGGAGCAGGCCTCCCGCCAGCACGGCGAGGTTCAGGGGAGGGGAAAGGGTGATGGCAGCGCGAACCGGGGCGTCCTCGTAGTAGGTCCCCATGGAGGGGTTGATCAGGACGATCCTCATCAGACCACTTCCAGGTGGGAGGTTCGAGCGCCCAACAACTCCTGGTACCACCGAAAAGTCTGTGCGAGCCCGTCCTGCAGGGTGGTGGTGGGGGACCAGCCGAGACGTCGGATTCGGCCCGTGTCCAGGGCCTGGTGGGGGATTTCCCCCGGGGGATCCCCGGGGGCAGCCCGTGCGCGGTGCGGGCTGCCTGCATGTTCCGCCAGCAATTCGGCGATGTCCGCGGCGCTGGCGATCTCTCCCCCCCCTACGTTGAAGGCATGGCCCGAGTGGGTGGCGGCTCGATCCGCCAAGAGCAAGGTGGCGGCCACGGCGTCGTCCACAAAGAGCCACTCCCGGGTCATGGTTCCCGTGGAGCGAAGCTGCGGCGTACGGCCTTGTATGAGCGCCTTGCACACCCCGGGAATGAGGCGGTCCTCGTTCAGGTCTCCGGGGCCGTAGAGGTTGCCGCAGCGAGTCACGACCACTGGCATGCCGAATTGGGTGCCGTAGGAGCGGGCGATCATGTCGGTGGCGGCTTTGGACACGTCGTACGGTGCCTCGGCCAGCAAAGGGGAGCTCTCCACGTACGGAACCGCTCCCGGGCCGTAGGCTTTGTCAGAGCTTGCTACCACAATGGCCCGAGGTGTCTTGGGTGCCGTTCGACAAGCCTCCATCAACATCCAGGTGCCCCGTACGTTGGACTCAAACGTGGAGAGGGGAGCCCGGTTGGCTACAGGTACCTGGGTCTGCGCGGCCAGGTGGAGGATCCGATCCGGTTGGTACTCGGCCAACAACCGGTGGGCGTTTGCCAGCTCGTCTCGCACCTCGACGCATCGATCCACCAGTCCATTCTGGTAGAATCTGGACCGTGGATCCGCATCGCGCACCACGGCCACCACCTCGCATCCTTGGCCTAGCAAGGTGTTTATGCACGCGGAACCCAACAGGCCGGAAGCGCCGGTGACAAGCACGACTTCGGACAATTTCCTCTCCTGGCGGGGGTTCGGGTTGTCTCTTGAGCCAGAGCATAGCCGAGCTTCGTTCGGACCACCCTCGCAACCCGGTTGTGATTGCGATAGGCTTGGCTGGATTCTTGCCGGTACAGGGAGCAACCTTGAGGAGGTTGAAGTGATGAAATCGAGGATGGATCGCGTCCGACGGGGGAAGGGCGAACAGGCTGTGCACGTGTGGGGGCCGGACCATGAGCGCTGCGCACTGGCTTGTGAAGTAGCGGGTGCGCCCGTGGTGCGACTGGAGTCGGGAGGTTTCTTCACTGAGCTGGATGATGACGTAGGGCAGTTGCTCTCGTCGGATCGCTTCAATGTGCAAAACGAGCCCTTGTCTTGGAGCGTCATCGAGTGGCGTGAGCAGGGTAGGGCGCTCTTCCGGAACGTGGTGGTGGACCTGGAGGAGGAGGAGTACTCCGCCGATCCTTCCTGGGGCACTCAGGATTTGGAGTCCAGCTACGAGGCCGATCTCTCCGCTGTTGCCAAGGAAACCGCCCAGCGCTTGCAGAGCGCCGCTGGGGACCCGGTGCTGGTCATGTGTTCCTGGCGGGTGCTGGATCGACAGCGGGGTCTGCTGACGGCTCGCTATGGATTGGGGGCGCCGGAAGACACGGATGTGGTGGACCTCGTCTTCGGCTTTCTGGGTGTGGAAGGTGCCGACCGGGATCGGTTCGAGCAGCTTCGCGTTGCCAGCCAGGCTTGGTGGTAGCCCGGAGCTTTCCTCAAAACGGGTCTCAGAATCAGTGAGGACAGCAGAGTTGGTGAGGACAGCAGAGTTGGTGAGGACAGCAGAGTTACTGTCCAGCCGCCGCAAGCTCCTCCTTTAATTCGGCCAGGTGCGCTTGGCCCTCCTTGTCCCAGGCACTCACCGCGACGATGGCCAGCGCGGACAGAAGAAACGAGGGGGGTAGCTCGGTGAGGGCGGAGAGGAGCGGCCCGATGCCCGAAAGGCTCGGCGCGCCGAATGCAAACAGGGGCACGCTGAAGAAGCCGGTCACCATGCCGGCCATTGCACCCTTGGCGGTCATCCCGGGCCAGAACAACGAGAGGATCAAGGTGGGGCAGAATGTGGCTGCAATCCCGGACCATCCGAAGATGACGTACCAGAAGATGGTGCGTCCCGGGTAGAGCGCCGAAACCGCCAGTGCCATGACAAGGGCCACGAACGCCAGGGCGACCGTGGCCTTGCGGCTTGTGCCGACCAGCGCGGAGTCCTCGAGATCCGGGTGTTTGACCTTTTGGTACCAATCTCGCACCGCCGCACTGCTGGCCACCACCAGCAGCGAGTCCACCGTGGACATGATCGCGGACAACACCACCGCGATGTACAGGCCTACAAGCATGGCCGGCAACAGGTGTTCCACCAGGAGAGGCAGCACGTTCTCCCCGTCGGCTCCCAAAACCGTGAGCTGGCCCGTGGGTTCCAGTAGGTGGCGCCCCACCATGCCGATCAGCACGGCGCCGGAGTCCGCCAGGAGGGTCCAGGCGAGAGCCACCGCCGTGCCCTTTGTGATTTCGTTCTCCGATCGCATGGCAATAAAGCGCACAAAGATCTGTGGGCTGCCCAGAAACCCCAGGCCGATCAGCGAGAGTCCAATGGCGCCTGCGATGCTGATGGTCGTCCAGCCCTCGGGGCCCGCAAGGGAGAGCAGTGAGGGGTCGGCTGCCCGCAGTCCGGCGGCTACCTCGCCCCATCCCCCCGCGGCGGCCAGTCCCACCAAGGGCAGGCATACGAGGCCCAGGAACATCAAGGCCCCCTGAAAGACATCGGACCAGGCCACGGCGAGAAAGCCTCCGCTCGTGATGTAGGTCAAGACCACGGCAAAGCCCGCCAGCGCTCCGACGGTCTCATTCCATCCCAGGAAGTCATGAAAGGCCTTGCCCGTCGCGTCGATCTGAGCGCTGACGTAGATAGTCACAAACACAACCAGCGCGAAGGCAGCCACCTGTCGCAGTTTCTGGCTCTCGTCTCGAAAGCGCGACTCCAGGTAGTCGGGCACGGTGATCGAGTCGTAGCTGTCCGTGAGGCGCTTGAACCGCCGGCTGAGGAGGATCCAGGCGCCGGCCACCCCGAGCACCTCGCCCAGCACGACCCAGAAGGCCCGCACCCCCAGGGCGGCTCCCATTCCGGTGAGTCCCAGGAGCAGCCAGGCGGACTCTCCCGTGGCCCGGGCGGAGAAGGCGGTGGACCAAAAGCCCAGGCTCTTTCCAGCCACGAAATACTCTCGCAGGTCCTTCATGCGGCGGGATGCCACAATGCCAATTCCAAGCAGAATGGCGAGGTACAGGACAATGCCTGTGATCTTCCAGGGAGTAGGGGCGCTTGTCACGATGGGCAGCATGGGGCCTCCGGGGCGAAAGCTAACGCAAAGGGGGATTCAGGGCGCCATTCGGGCGAGGGGAAACCGGGTTAGTCTGGAAGTCGAGGAGAAACGCATGCGCATCCTGACACTGGCTCTCATTCCCCTGGTGGGCTGCCTCCCCGGCAAGGCTGGGGACGACACGGCTGTGGACACCTCGGACACGGAAGTCCAGGATGACGACACGGGACCGGTGGACACCGGCGAACCCCTCGGCGGGTTCCTGGAAGGCACCGCAACCACCGAAGACGGCGCTCCGCTGGTGGGTGCTCGGGTCTCCTTGTGTGCCACCGTCTGTCGTACCTCCGACACAGATGCAGCGGGTGGCTATCGTTTCGAGGGCATCGAAGGGCTCTCTTATGCACTGGACGTGATTCCCGCCGAGGAGGGCCTTGCCACCGTGCTGGTCATTCTCACCACGACCCACGAAGAAGAGCGAAGCCTGGATTTCCTGGTGCCCGCTCTCTCCACAGCGCAGGACATTCCACAGAACGCGACGGAGCTCGAGCTGACAAGCGGCATGTTTGTCTCCCTGGGGTTTGATGTCCTGGACATGGGCTTCTCCTCAGCGACCACCACGGCTGGTGTGCAAGTGGCTGAGGCGTCCTGGCCCTATGTGGAGGTGGAAGGCGCCGTGAAGGCGGTGTGGTACCTGTCCCCCTTTGACGTGGAGTCCGTGGAGGATGCTGCAGGCGAGCATGTGCCCCTGGACTTTCGCATCGCCAACTCCTGGGGATGGGATGCAGGGGTGACCTATGAGGCCTGGGAAGCCTCCTACATCGGACTTGCCTGGAACCGCGTGGGGACGGTGGAGGTCAGTGCAGATGCCTCGGAGTTGACTTTGACAGAAGGGGACGGGCTGACTGTGCTCTCTACGTTGATCCTTGTGGAATCCACAACTCCGGGCGGCTGATTCGTCCAGAGAGCTCAGAACTCGACCGTCACCGGGTAGGAGAAACGCATGCCGTCAGGCATGTCATGGGGGGGGAAGTCAGCGAAGCCAAGGACCTCCCGAACGCAGTCCGCGTAGCGTTTCGAGGAGGCTCCTCGGTCGTTTAGTGTGACCTTGTCCACCACACCGTCACACCCCACCAGGATCTCAAAGACCAGGTCCGCGCGGGTGGATCCCGGGTCTGCCTCGCAGCGGAGTGCCTCCCCGATGACGCCGTGCAAGCCTGCTTGCACCTCATTCATGGGCAGGCCGGCCGAGGCCACCATGTCTCCTTCGCCTGGATCGCCCTTCATTTCCAGGCAAGTCTCGGGCTTTGGCTTCTTAAGCGACTTCCACTTGCTTTTTGGGGGGGGAGCCTTTTGCTTGGGGGCAAAGGTGGGCTCGGGCGCGGGCACCTCCTTGCCGCTTCCCACGCGAAGAACCTGCCCCACCTCGATCAAATCGCCAGACAGACTGTTCCACGTTCGTAGATCTGCCAGGGTGATGCCCTGGGCTTTGGCGATCTTCCAGAGAGTGTCCCCACTCTTGACCACGTAGGTGGCTTCGTCACGGGCGTGCCCCGACCACCAGATGGTGCCTGCGAGGGCGCCGATCAGGACCAGGGCGGACACGGTGCGCCCGGTCTTCATTCCCCGCGTCTCTCCCGTGTCTGCATCAGCTTCCCACGTGCTGGGAGAGAATCCTGGAGACCCGGGGCATCGCTGCAATCGTGTGCTCAGCGGCCTTTCCACGGAGCTTGTCGTATGCCTTCTTCACGCCACGATTCTTGGCATTCCGTGCCCGGTCGTCGGTGATGGCAAGCAGCGCATCCGCGATCTCCGGCGCCCGGCGCTGGAAGTAGCTGTCAAGGGAGCCGTTCTCGCCGTTCTGCCAGTCCGCGTAGAACGGATCCACCTGCCGGGCGAAGTCATCCAGCAGGTGGTCCAGCGCCATGGGGATAAACCCGGGAGAGACACCCTTCACCATCTTGAAGCCGGCCTTGACGACGGTGCCGGAGAGGCCTCGCTTTCCTGCGACCTCAGCATCAATGGCCCGGACGCTGTCGTCCACCACGGCCTTTCTCTTGGCGGGGTCCTGAATCAGGTCGCTCAACGCTCCCATGGGTGTCTCCTACAGGTCGCCGGGGCACTTGGGCACCCGGGGGTTGAAGTAGATGTAATCACTTGCCCAAGCGGCAATGTACTGGGTGCCGTGGCAAGTGTAGCCCCCGGCGTTGTAGGCCTTGCGCAGGCAGGCCTCGGTGTTCTCCCAGTCCCGCTCGTTTTGGGCGGCCAGGATGTTTGCGCCGACCATCCGGTCCGGGTGTTTGTCCTTTACATAGGTGCGAACCCACCATGGAGTGGCGTCGCAGAGCACCTTGCCCACCTCGTCCCGGGGGGAGGCCTTGATGGCATCCAGGACCGCCTGGCGCACGTTGCCATCCTCTTCCTCCGTGAGGATCTTCTTCTTGAGGCAGTTCAGCTCTCCGGTTCCTTTCTGGTTCTTGCGTGGTCCATGGAGGAGCTTCACGGCCGCCAGGCGAACTTCCGGGGCCGGGTCGGTCAAGGCGGCGGTACACACGAGCTCCTGGTGGGCAGCAAAGTCAATGCGGTAGAGGGAGTCCAGGGCGGATGAGCGCAGGGCCGGGGGGTTTTCCTCGCCGGTGGACACCGAAAGCAAGGCATCGCTTACCTCCGGGGACTCATTGGTCTTGAGAATCATGGCAACCGCGGACTTGACTCCCCCCAGGTTCTCTCCGTCTTCCTTGAGCACGGCGATCAGCTTTGACTGGTAGTCGTCCCCACCTTGGCCGGAGAGCGAACCTGCTGCCCGCGCTCGAAGCTCTCCGTCTGCTGAGGAGTCGAACACCAGGTCCTGCAGGCGAGCGCGTGCGGAAGGGGCGTTGGTTCGCGCCAGGGCCACCACCAACTCCAGCTTCTTCTCCATGTGGGGAACATCCAGCCCCTCCAGAAAGCACGACACCATCTCGTCCCGGTTGGTGGTGCCAAGACCCTGCAAGATGGCCGCATCAAATGTGCCAGCCTCCAGGTCGATTCCGTGCTCGCAGACACACTCCTGTGCTTCAGGCAGCTCCAGGCCGTTCAGGTGCCCGGCCGCATAGGAGCGGGTCTCCTCTTCCTCCATCTCCAGGCCTTTGCACACCACGTTGTACCGGCCCAGCTGCATGGCACCGCCCACATCCTCGATGCTCACGTAGTCGGGGGTCATGTCACAGGCGCCCAGACCCAAGGCAATCGGCAGAAACAAAGTGGGCTTCATGGAGCTCTCCTTTGGTGGTCGAAACTCCTATCCCATCCAGAAGGGGAGGCTACTTGTGGTCGTGCTCGTCTGAGGAGGTCGCCTCCACTGCCTTTTCGTTGGCCACCATGTCCTCGTACAGGCTGCGCTTGGGTTCGTAAAACGCGTCCGGTGCATCGGAGGAGGTGTCGGTCGTCATGGCCACCACCCGGCTGCCTACCTTGTCCATGAGGCGTGTACTGACGCGTTTGGCGGCGGTCTTCAGCAGGTTTCTTGCAATGCCCATGGTACGTCCGTCTGCCACTAGACTAAAGGCATCGACCCGGCCCGGCCACTTGATTAAAGCGGCAGTTCCGGGAGAAAACAGCCGTGGAAGAACACGAACAGGGACGAGAGGCCTTCTCAAGCGACGAGGCCTACAAGCTGCATGCCCTTCGGCACTCGACTGCCCATGTCATGGCAGAAGCGATCCAGACGGTCTTTCCTGAGGCCTCTTTTGCGATCGGCCCCCCGATTGAGGACGGGTTCTACTACGACGTGGATGTTGCGCGCCCGATCAGCGAGGATGACCTCGGCACCATTGAAAAGGCGATGAAGCGCATCGTGAAGCGCAACTCGCGCTTCGAACGATCTGAGGTCTCCCGGGAAGAGGCCTTGTCCCTCTTTGGAGAGAAGAACCAGAGTTTCAAGCTGGAGCTCATTGAGGGGCTCGACGCGGACGCGGTCATCAGTCTTTACGACCAGGGAGGGTTCACGGATCTCTGCCGCGGTCCCCACGTGATGCGCACAGGCAATTGCAAGCATTACAAGCTGCTCAAGGTGTCCGGTGCCTATTGGCGTGGAGACGCAAAGGGCCCGCAACTTCAGCGCATCTATGGGACCGTCTGGCCCACGCGCGACCTGCTGGATGCCTACCTCTTCCGCCTGTCGGAAGCCAAGAAGCGAGACCACCGACGGGTGGGCCAGAAGCTGGGCCTGTTCCTGTTTCATGAGTACGCGCCCGGAGCCCCCTTCTGGTTGCCCAAAGGGGAGGACCTCTACCACACCCTCTCCGAGGCCATGCGGGATCTCCTCTTGGGAAGCGGCTATTCGCCGGTGCGCACGCCGATGTTGTTTGACAAGGCTCTCTGGCAGACGTCGGGCCATTGGGACCACTACCAGGACGCCATGTTCCACTTTGGGGAGGGCCACTTCCACGAAGGGGAGGAGTCAGAGGAGCACGGGGAGAGGATCATGGGGCTCAAGCCCATGAATTGTCCTTCCCACATGCTGATTTTCGGCAGCGCCAAGCGCTCCTACCGCGAGCTGCCCCTGCGGATTCATGACCAGGGCGTGCTCCATCGAAACGAGCTGCGCGGAGCCCTGGGCGGTCTCACCCGGGTGCGCCAGTTCTGCCAGGATGATGCCCACCACTTTTGCACCGAGGACCAGATCACAGGCGAGGTGAAAGACCTCATTGAGCTCACGCAGCGGGTGTACGCCTCCTTTGGAATGGGGTTCCAGGTCAAGCTCTCCACGCGCCCGGAGGATCGGATGGGGGAGGAGACCTTGTGGGACAAGGCTGAAGCTGCGCTGCGGGATGCCCTGGACAGTCACGAAATCGAGTACGAGGTCAAAGAGGGAGACGGTGCCTTCTACGGACCCAAGATCGACTTCGATGTGCTTGATGCCCTGGGGCGTGACTTTCAGTGCGCCACGATTCAGTTGGATTTTCAGCTGCCCCGCCGATTTGAACTCACCTACGTGGGGGCGGACAATGCGGAGCACGTGCCGGTGGTGATTCACCGGGCGATCTTTGGCTCATTTGAGCGCTTTATTGGCATCCTGATCGAGCATTTCGCCGGGGCGTTCCCCACGTGGTTGGCGCCGGAGCAGGTGCGAGTGATGACCGTGAGCGAGAAGTCTGTGGTCCATGGACGGGCGGTTCACACAGCGTTGTTGGAAGCGGGGATCAAGGCCACCCTGGATGATGGGGACGAGAAGATTGGTAAGAAGATCCGGGAGTGTCACGGGCAGAAGGTGCCCTACATGGCCGTGATTGGTGAGAAGGAGCAAGAGAGTGGAGGGGTGTCACCGCGATCTCGGGACGAGGGAGATCTGGGGTCGATGCCGCTCCAGGAATTTGTAGACCGGGTGGTCCGGGAGTCCAGGCGTCCGTTCTAGAATCCGAAACGGGAGAACCATGTCCCTCGAAGAAAAGCCAAGCGAACGGAGGCCTCGTGCACCCACACTTTGAAGAGGGAACCACACTGGACCGCTTCCTCATGGAAACGAGCCGCTCCCACCCGGAGGCCACTGGGCAGTTTGTGTCCCTGCTTCAGCAGGTGACCATGGCCTCCAAGATCGTGTCTTCCCGGGTGAACCGGGCGGGCCTGGCGGGCATGCTCGGCGCCACGGGAGACACCAACGTCCAGGGGGAGTTCGTCCAGAAGCTCGACCTGTATGCGAACAACACCATCAAGAAGGCGCTGGAACATGCGGGGGTGGTCTCGATCATCGTGTCAGAGGAGGACGAAGGGCCTACCTTGATTCCAGAGGAGTTCCTTTCCGGTCGCTACGCCTTTGCGATGGATCCGCTGGACGGCAGCTCCAACATCGATGTCAACGCCACCATCGGAACGATTTTCAGTATCTACCGCCGAAAGACCCCGGATGGAGGGCCTGGGGGACTGGAGGATGTGCTTCGGCCGGGCCATGAGCAGGTGGCAGCCGGCTATGTGATCTACGGATCAGGCACGCTTCTGGTGCTTGCCACGGAGGACTCGGGAGTCAACGGGTTCACCCTGGATCCCTCTGTAGGAGAGTTCTTCCTTTCCCACCAGGACATCACCTTGGGGGCCACAGGCAAGATCTACAGCATCAACGAGGGCTACAAGTCCCAGTGGACGCCTGAGGTGGTGGACTACGTGGAGTCGCTGAAGGCACCGGAGCGGGGCATGACCCAGCGCTACATCGGGAGTCTGGTGGCGGATTTCCACCGCAACCTGCTGAAGGGAGGGATCTTCCTGTATCCGGCCACAAAGAAGTCACCGGGCGGCAAGCTTCGGGTGCTCTACGAGGCGTTTCCTTTGGCGTTCATCGCTGAAGTGGCGGGGGGGGCCGCCACGGATGGGCGCTCCCGCATCTTGGACATTGAACCCACGAAGCTGCACCAGCGCACGCCGCTTGTCATTGGGAACGCATCGCTCGTGGAGGAGGCCACCAAAGCGCTCTCGGGCGACCCCCGGTGAGGTGTCTTTCGGAGGGGGAGGTGGTGCAGGTTGTCGAGAACGGCTGCACCCAGACTTTTCGACGGGAATTCTGGCGACTGGAGGCCGAGGCGCCCTTGAGTCTTGTGCGAAAGACAAGCGTGGCGGGTCCGACAAAGCCTCCAGTGGTGTTGGTGCATGGTTTTGCCCAGAATCGTTACTCGTGGCACACCCAGGTACGCTCTATTGAGAATTGGCTGGCCGACCGCGGGTGGGACGTCTGGAACCTGGAGCTACGGGGGACAGGCCTCTCCCGGGAGCCCGGCACTCGGGCCGCCGAGTGTTTCGAGGACTACGTCAACGACATCGCTGCCGTGGCTGATCACTTCAAGGGGGAGGCTTTCTTTGTGGGGCACTCCATGGGGGGCGGGGCCATATACGGCGCTGCAACCCGGGCCCCTATGCGTGGGGTGGTGGGCATTGCCGCCATGTACGGTTTTGGAAACGGGAACCCACTCTTGAACGCGGTGTGCAGGGCCTCCATGGCGCTCGAGCCTGTGATGTTGGACGCCGGAATCGACGTGCGCACCAGGTTTGCGGGGCAGGTTCTTTCGCGCTTGTACGGACTGACCGACGTGTTGGGGTACTGGTTTCCGTTGTCCGGGTGGTGGCCGGGATCGGTGGAGCGGGAATTGCTTGATGAGCGCCTGGTCTCAGGATTTGACTGGACCAGCACCC
>CAZRYF010000028.1:0-445 GCA_964604165.1 uncultured Enterobacterales bacterium | reverse complement strand
GGGAGATCAGTCGCTGGGCGGTGGATGGGTTTCCCTATGAGAAGGGATGGAAAGAGAACGAGACGCCGCTTCTGGTGGTGTTGGGAGATGAAGACAGCCTGATGCCGCCGGAGGATGGGCGGAGGGCGTTTGATGTGTCAGGGAGTGCTGACAAGACGCTTCGGGTTTTTGGGTTTGAACATGATGAGGTGCATTGGGGGCACCTGGATTTGGTTTTGGGGCGGTTTGCGACGGAACATGTTTGGCCGGTGGTGGAGGGGTGGATGGGGGAGAGGGTGTAAAGGAGGGGGGGGGGAGTATCGGTTTTCGAGTTTGAGTTCGATTTTCGATTTTCGAGTTTGAGTTCGATTTTCGATTTTCGATTTTCGAGTTTCGAGTTTCGAGTTTCGATTTTCGAGTTCGAGTTTCGATTTTCGAGTTCGAGTTCGAGTTCGAGTTCGAGTTC
>CAZRYF010000027.1:0-55176 GCA_964604165.1 uncultured Enterobacterales bacterium | reverse complement strand
GAACACCCCCACCGGCAGAATCGCACACACCGGGGCCGCCAGGTGCACCACGTAGCGCCCGGGCAGCACCGCCCATCCGGCCAGGGCCCACAAGAGACCCACCCCGATTCCCAGCACCCCCGCTGACTCCAGCACCGAACGCACCCGGCGCGTGGGGGAAGGCACCAGCGCCAACAAGGCCAACCAACCCAACAGGTCCAGCTTCATGGGGACATGCCCCTTCGCCGACAAGCGGTTCCACCAGGAAATGGTCTCGGAGCAATCCGTTCCAAACCAGGCACGGTCGGGCAAATCACCCGCGATGGCTCCCTGACAAGCCTTGCGCAAGCGAGGCTCTACAAGGGCGATGCTCTCCAGCCGTGCCACACGCTCTCCGTCCAGCTGCATGTCCCAGGGCTGATCCACCCGCACCGGAAGGGCCTTCACGAAGACCGGCCCCGCGGCCAACCCCGCGCCGAATCCAACCAACGCCAACCAGGAGCGCCAGGAGCGCCCCACGGAGAGAAGCACCAGGGCCGCCGAAACCGGGACCACGATCGCCCCGCGCCAATCCGTGCAGCACGCCGCTGCCGCCAACAATCCACTTAAAACAGGCCATACCTTGCGTCGGTCTTTGCAAGACAAGAGCCCTGCCGCAAGAGAGAGACCCGTGGTGGCCCCCAGCAGCGGGTAAAGATTCGACCAGCGGCTTGCCTGGGCGAATTCGTCGATCATGGGCACCACAAGCGCTGCGATCCCCCCCGCCCAGGGTCCCGCCAGAAGACGGGCGATCAGCCCAGCGGCCACCACAATGGAATCCAGGGCCACCGACGCGATCAAGGCGGCTGCGCCGTTGTACGAGCTGCGCTCACCGACGAGCTGCAAGAGCCACGGATACAAGGGCAAGGTCACATTGGAAGGACCAGAGTCTTCCCCCTGGGCGAGATTCCTCGCCAGCTGAAAGTACGCTTCCCACCCCATGCCCGAGGGAAAGTCAGGCACCACCCAGGCGCTGCCCCGAAGCCACAACAGCCACCACCCCAGAGCCACCCCCACCACAAGGGGCGACTCCTGCAGCAAACGCCGGAGCCAAGAAGGGCGGGACACGGGGTCGGGGCTGACCATCCGACCTGGAGTCTACCAGCGCTGGGCCTCCGGCAGCGGTAGGCTCTTGTGGATGCCCTCCCTGTCCCCAGACTTCCGAAAGCACCTGGCCCTTGCCTGCGGTGCGCTGGTGCTGGCCCTCCTGGCTGCCGAGGCTTGGTTCCGCATGCGCCAGGCCACCGGTTGGGAGTTTCTGCTTACCGACACCCCCTCTCTCTACGACCTGTCGATCTTCCAGCCGGATGACGAACTGGGTCAGGTTCTGCGCCCCGGCTCTGTGGGGACCTCCCGCACGCCAGAGTTCACCGCGACCACTTCCATCAACTCACTGGGCGTTCGCGGCGGGGATCTCGGCGCAAAGGCCGACGACGAATTCCGCATCCTCACTGTGGGCGACTCCTTCACTCTGGGCCTGCAAGTGGCCGATGACGCGACCTTCTCCGCCCTGGCCGAGCGGGCCCTGTCCCAACAGACAGGCCGAACGGTGCGCCTGATGAACGTGGGCGTGGACGGGTATGGCACCCACGCCGCCACCCGCCTGGCCACCCGGCTGGCCCCAAAGGTGCAGGCCGACGCGGTGCTTCTGACCTTCTTCTTGGGCAACGACTTCTGGGACAACCAGAACTTTTCCCACGTGCGCCAGCAGCCCCCCCTGGTTCAGAAAAATCGAGATCGACTTTCTTCCACCGTGGCCAGTCGGTCTGCGCTCTACAACTACCTGCGCCTGGCACTTGGCATACGTTCCGCCAGCCGGGACCCCCGGGCACGCCAGCGGCGCCAAGAGGAGCTATCCGTGTACCTGGGCGACGCCGGCCTGGCCTCTCGTCTTCCTGCCACACGCACCGCCCTGGACGAGTTCGATCAAGCCTGCGCCGAGGCGAAACTTGCCTGCTTCCTCGCCATCGCGCCGCCGGCCTACGCCGTGGATTCATCTCGGGCTGCCTCCACCCTGGAGTACTTCGACTTGGATTCCGCAGCCCTGGACCTGTCCGCACCCGCCTCGGCCGTGGCGCGGGCAGCGCCGATGGGAATGCCCATCGTTGACCTGGGCCCCGCCCTGCGAGCAGAGCCCGACCCCAGCGCTCTGTACTTTCCCTTGGACGGTCACTGGACCGCAGAAGGGCACCGGGTCGCATCGGAGACGCTGGTCTCGTTCCTGGGCCCCCTTCTCACGAGTCCCTGACCCCTACTTGTAGATGTACTCGACGTACCCATGGCCGGTGTTGACGCCAGCGGTGGTGCCCGTGTCGCTGTCCATGCCGTCGTAGTAGGAGGAACCGCCGCCGCCCACGGTGTTGGCGATTCCGCCCGCGGCGCCGCCGTAGTAGCCACCGCCCCCTCCCCCTTCATCGTTGCACTGGGCGTTGTCACCGCCCTGCCCAAAGGAGCCGTTGGCACTTGAGGTGTAGGAAGAGGCGCCTCCGGCGGTCTGGGTGCCGCCGCCGCCGCCGCTGCCCGACGGGCTGCTCCCCGTGCCTCCTTCAAGTCCCCCGCCGTCACCGCCCTGGTAGTCACACCCGGGGCTACCACCGTACCCACAACCACCCGCACCTCCGGCCACGAGCAAGCGGGTGTTCAGGTCGCCCTGTGTTGTTCGAATGTCCGTTGCGCCGCCCCCGCCGGAACCACCCTGGCTGCCCCGTCCCCCGCCATTCCAACCCCCGGTGCGGGTATTGCAGCTCCCCTGGTCTGCGTTTCCAGCGGTGGCTCCCTGGCCCCCCACGTACACGTAAATGGACGTGTCTGCCAGGAAGGTCTTGCTCCCCCAGGCCTGCCCCCCCTGCTGCGCCGAGCTCCCTGGTCCGCCCCCGTCCGACGCGCCGTACAAATCAAACGCAAACTCCGTGTCCACCACAGGCACGGTCACGGTCTGCATCGCCCCGGTGTACTCCAGACGAAAGGGCGTGCCGCTGCTTTCGTAGGTCCAGCCGCCGCCTGACATGTCGCAAAAAACCTGCATCGAGCCCGTTCCGAACGGGTCGATGTAGTAGCTCCCATCCGCGGGCGGGGATGCGTAAGCCTGGAAGATGGCAAGACAAGTCGTCCCCGCACACTGGGAGCCCGTGCCCATCATTTCCTCGTCGACGCCGCCGTCACAGTTGTTGTCCACCCCATCACAGATCTCGGTGCTCCCCGGGCTCACCGCCGTGTTCCCGTCGTCGCAGTCGCCCGATACGCCCGTGTAGCCACCTGGGACCGTGCAGGCGGTGGCCGTGGTGGAGGAGAGCCCGTATCCGTCCCCATCCCCATCCAAGTACCAGGTGGTGGCATCTGCGGCGTCGTCCTCGTCAGTGACACCGTCGCAGTCGTTGTCGCTGAAGTCGCAGATCTCAGTGCCTCCTGGGTAGTTGGAAGCATTCGTGTCATCGCAGTCCTGGTTGTCCCCCACATGCCCGCTGGGTTGGCTGCAAGCCTGGGTGCTGCTGGCGGGGTTTCCAAAACCATCGGCGTCCAGGTCGGTGTACCAGAGGGTGGCGTCGATGGCATCGGACTCGTCGGTCTGGCCGTCGCAGTCGTTGTCGATGCTGTCACAGGTCTCGCTCGCCCCGGGGGAGACCGCGCCGTTGGCGTCGTCACAGTCGGTGCCGTCCGAGACGTAGCCGAAGGGCGCCGCACAGGCCGTGGTGCTGTCCGCGCTGCTGCCGTATCCGTCCAAGTCCCCATCCAGGTACCAGGTGGTGGCATTCAGGGCGCCGGACTCGTCCGCTGTGCCATCGCAGTTGTTGTCCACACCGTCGCAGATCTCGTACGCTGCCGGGCTCGTGGCCGCGGTGTTGTCGTCACAGTCATCGCCGTTCGCGCTGTAGCCGGCGGGCATGGTGCAGGACGTGGCCGTGGCGTTGGCATCGCCGTAACCGTCTCCGTCCGCATCCGCGTACCAGGTCAAACCGACGCCTTCGTCCACCGATCCATCGCAGTCGTTGTCCGCATCGTCGCAGACCTCCACGGCGCTGGGGTAGCTGTCCGCGTTGAGATCATCGCAGTCATCGGCGTTTGAGACATACCCAAGCGGCGCCTCGCAATCGATCGCCTGGAACTGGGTCCCGCCATAGCCGTCGCCGTCCGCGTCGGCGTAGAAGGTACTTCCTCCTTCCAGGTCGGGGTCGTCCCCGTCTGCAAACCCGTTGCAGTCATCGTCCAGGTCGTTGCAGACCTCGGCCGCGTCCGGGTGGACAGCCGCATCCGCATCATCACACTCCTCGCAGGCCGCAAAACCATCGCCGTCCAAATCGGCGTAGCCCACCGAACCGTCGCAGTTGTAGTCGGCCGGGTCCGCGCAGTCGGTCTCGATGGCCCCCGGGTTGAAGCGGGCGTCCGTGTCATCACAGTCCGAATCGTTGGCCACATACCCGGTGGGCGCCTCGCAGGCCTCGATCAGCGCCTCCGGGTCCCCAAAGCCGTCGTCATCTCCGTCCGCATACCAGGAGAAGGCATCGACAGCGTCCTCGTCTATGAGGGAGTCACAGTCGTTGTCCAGCCCGTCGCAGACCTCTGTGTTGCCGGGAAAGACGTCCGGGTTGTTGTCATCACAGTCATCGGTAAACCCATCCCCATCCCGGTCCTCAATCTGCCCGGTCTCCACCTGGACGCCCGAGTCCCCGCCTCCAGTTTCCACGGTTTCAGGCTCCGGCTTTCGGCAGCCTACGAAAAGGAGAATCGTAAGTAGGAAAAGGCGCATGAGAGACCTCGGGATGAAAGTGCCAACGGCATTTCAACATAGAACGGCCCACTTCACCAACCCAGCCCTCCTCCGAGGGAGCAGGGCGTCGACTTACCCGGTTGTAGATTCAAGAAGAGGACCACAATCTCCCATGTCACCCCCCCCCTTTCTCGCCCTCCTCCTCTCCCTGTCCTGTTCCCCACCGGGAGACAAGCCCCCACAAATCGACAGCGCAGACTCGGCCACCACTCCCAAGGAGATCACCCGCTTCGGTGTGACCGAACGCGCCGGGGTTTCCCGTGAAGACGACTTCCTTCAGCAGGGAATCCCCTTTTCTCCGGGCGAGGTCCCCTCCGCCTCTACCCTGGGAATACGAAGCGCCGAAGGAAGCTGGCTGCCAGTGGACTTTCAGGAGCTCGCCTGGTGGGAGGACGGAAGCGTCCGCTGGGCGCTCGCCCATTTTCCCGCTTCCATTCAGCCACTGGAGACCGTCTCCTATGGCGTCTGGGCCGGGCACCCGAGCGCCTGGGCGCCGGCCCCCTCTGACCTTCCCCCCTGTCTCTTGAAGTGGAGACCTCCGATGGGGTGAGCCACGCCTTTGACCTGTCCCACGAGAGCGACGCCCAGAGGGACGGTCTTCGGGTCCAGGCCTGGTTGTTGCCCACCAGTGAGAGGGGTTGGCGACTGATGACCCGGGCGCACCAACTTGAGGAAGACGGCGAGTGGAGGAGGCTGCGGATCTTGCTGGACGAGGTGGGTGCCCCCAGCGCCGATGCATCCCAGGGGGCCGCCGACTTTGGCGACTGGAGCGTCGCGGTCAAGCCTGGCCACGAGGACAAGCGCGGTCCGATCACCTTCTCCCAAGAAGGAGCGACAGGCTCCATCCAGCTGTTCGATGCCACCGGCGCCACCCCGAACTTCTACCCGGCCGACCTGGGCTTCCGAGTCTCCCACACGGTGTACTTCGCCCACCAGAAGGAAGCCACACAGCTTGCACAGGAGGCCGCGAGCCCCCTACGAGTGGTCTACGACGACGGGAACGCGGCCCAGACGGGCGCCGCAGGGGCGATCGGCCCGTGGGAGGGTCACACAGACCCCTTGAGCGTTGCAATCCTGGAGACCGTCGAGGTTCTTCGCAGCCAGCAGGACCCTGACAACCCCACCACCAACTAACTGCGCAACACAGGCTGGGTGGCCCTTGGCGGCTTCGAGATCCTCTTTGAGGACAAGAACCTGAACTACCTGGGGTACATCAAGCAAGAGTACGACCCCGCCACGGCGATGTTCTTGGAATACCTCCGCTCCGGTAGTGCGGATCTGCTGGACTTTGGCCTGGAGATGGTTCAACAGTACGCGGATCACGGCCTCAGCCCGTCGGGCGGCTCCTACCAGCACCGGGCCACAAAACACGCGATCGTGGGGGCCCTCATGAGGCCGCTGGCCGAGGCCGTCCGCGGCCTGTGGAAGAGCAGCGGCGAGCCCTATCCGTCCGAAGCCCAGCACCTCTCCTGGGCCCAGGCACACGGTGTGGAGGACTTCATGAACCAGGCGTTGGCGGACACCGCGACCTTAGAACCAGTGGAGCGGGAGAAGCACATCAGCGAGCTCCTTGCCTGGGAGGCGCTCTACGGTTGGGAAGAGTCCATCAACGACTCACCGAACCACATGAACTGTCTCGCCAACCTCATCACCCCAGACGGAGTGACGGGCCTCCAGAGCGAGGAGAGCTGGCCCCGGGACTACGCGGCCATCTACTTCTGCTCGCCCTTTGTCGACCTGCTCGGCACCTCCCCCGACGATCCCAACCTGGAGGATCTCTTCGAGGCAGCCTACGCCGGCCACTTTGCTCGCTATGGGGGTGGACAGCAGCCCATGTGGACTGATTTTCCCCTGCCGCTCTTCTATGACACCGTTCATGAAAACCTGCATCACCAGGGCGCCCACACCCTCTCCGAGATGTTGGTCTACAGCTACTACCTGAGCGGAAGCCCCATCTTCCTGCAGTCCGCTCTGGACTCGGCGAGGTTCCAGGCGACCAGCGACATGTCAACCCTGGACAAGGCCGCTGTGGACGACCAGGTCACGGGGGCAAAACCCGCCAAGACCAGGCGATATGCCTGGGTGCTCAACAACCTGGTTGCTCTGGATGGCCTGCTCGCCAAGCGCCCCTTGGAGGGAACCGAAAATGAAGGCCTTCAAGAAGCAGCAAAGTCACACGCCGCCTGGCTCGTGGAAGAGATCGCCGCGATTCCCCCGTCGGTACATGACGGGACCATCTCCGGCGGCCTCTCCATGTCTGCGCTCGCCGCCTACCACCACCAGACCCAGGATCCCGCCGCCTGGTCCGCACTGGAGGCGCTGGGTACGCACTCCACGACCCGCCGCCCGGTTGCTACCCCTCCTGGAGTGACCCGCGCTGGATCCATCCCGCCGACCCTCCCATCGAAGGACGCCACTTGTCACTCGGGGGGCCCAAGTTTCACACGGGCTCTCTCCCTGATCCAGGACCACCTCTTCGTCAACCACCCTTCACTTCATCACAAGCCGCCACGCCCAGGCCCCTTGGTGTCCAAAACATCAACATTGCACGCCAAGGGATCGCTGCAGGTGTAGACACGAAATATGTCACATGGGTCGCCAAGGGACATGATCGCAGATCGCTCCACTCGAACTCCCATCGCTGCCGGATCGATCTCCTTCATCCAGAACGCATCAGCGGCACACAAAACCGTAGTGACATCCTGGAGCCCCCTTTCATCGAAGAAATCCCTAAAAAAACATCGCGTTACCCGCATCTCCAAGTACTCGTCTTCGTGTCTTTCGAATTCGAATGACATGGACTCGCCGTAAAGCTTGGTTAGCGGCTCCAGGAACGACGCAACAACATCAAGCTGGCGGCCCTTTCTTCGCAGCATGAAACCACTGGCAGCTGAGTTCATTCGTGCCGTGGACTCTGTGAAGACATGTTGAAGCAACAAGATCGTCCTATTCTTGTCTCCTACCTCTTCTCTTAGCAGCTCGTATGAGGCCAAAACCGCGGCGGAAAGCTTCAGCATACCCCGGGACCCGGCGTCCACCACGAGTCGGTCGGCCTCCTCTGCTACCACTTCTTTCGCACGCTGTCTTATGCGAAGCAAAAGACCACTTCTCTGCGCCGTCCCGACAAAAGACAGATGTTTCTCCAAATTGGAGAGAAAGCTCGGCGTGGAGAGGTGGGCCATCACCAACCCACCGACGGTTTGACTAATTGAGCCGCCGATTGTCATCTACATCGCCATTTAGTAGCAGTTGGACTCCTTTGACGCGACGACACATGCAATCTTGTTTGCTCGGGTCGCCCCATACGCAGCTTCAAGATCTGCCAGGATGTATCTCCACTGGTGGGCGGTCTCCACCGACGCTTCCCACCGGGTCCAGGAGAAATTGGTCGCCCCTGCCTTGTTGCCATTGACCATCGCGCCCCTGGTCGTTGACACCTTGTCTTTGTTAAGCGCCTCGTGGGTAAAGTCCCGGCTTCCACCGCTGGCGCAGCTGTCATCAGTTGGCAGCGAATACAAGGCTGCATCATAATCATCGGACTCCGGCCACACTGGGATATCCTCCCAGGACGAGTTGGCGACGCAACCAGTCATCAAATTGTCGTACTTGGACGGCCTTGTGCTCAAGATGCCGGTATTCACGGCGTTGTCGTCGAACCCATCGAAAGGGGCCCCCAAGTCTAGCCCAATTGGACTTTGGCCCTGTTCTGCATAGTTGGAGTGGGAATAGAAGTCACTCACAGTGTGAATGATCGCTCCCAAACCAAAATAGAACTGGCAAAGGGGATCGGTGCCGGGATTAACTCCCGTGTAAGTGGGCGGGGGGCAGCCCATTACCCCAGTTTCGGCATCAATAGTTGCCGCCCTACTTGTAACCTCCAAATCAGCATCCACTATCTGTCCGCCAAGAGCCACCAAGTTCGCACGCTGACTCAACACATGCTGAAAGCACTGGGTGAGCCTACTCCATGCCTCACCACGGCTTTGGCCGTAGCTGCTTCTTGTTCCCTGCGAGTCACCATTGTCGCAGTGCCAAAACTGGTGATAGCCCGTTACTGAACCAAGAAGTGGCACGTTTTGATCCAGACCGGAGCCCAGCACTTCAAGAATGTCCGGCGCAACCACGTTCCCGGAACCTGATATGTAAGCGCCATCGATCATCCACAACGCGCTTTTGTTAAAGCAGTGCTTCCCAGAGTATATCGGCCAAGCCCACTTGTTGATGTTTGCCTCCGTTTTGCTGGAATCGCAAGAGAGACCGTTCCAAGCCACCTCTTGGTGGGGGTTGCCGAAGCCCAAGGCATCAAAGAAATATGGCAAACCGTCGGCGCAGGACTGAACGGCTGGGGCACCGCCACCGTGGCCGGCGGCATGCAGGGTTGCAGCCGCTCCGTCACTCAGCAGGGCGAGCGGTGCCCAGCCGGCACATAATCGGCAATCGCCGCAATCGCCGCAATCGCTGTGGAGGTAGCGGCCGACTGCGCAGGGGCACAATAGTCGAAAACGTTGTCAACTGGAATGACGGGAAGTGACGCCCTGGCATCTCTTCCTTCGTTTGGGTCCTTCGCCAAGAAGCACTGCTCTGTTTCACCGACGCCATCGCGAAATACTGGCAGACCACTTTGGCATGCGACGCTCCCATCCTCCAGGAATCCACTGCCAACCACATTGAGTTGAACAACGTCGGCGTTAGAGAGCATGGCCAAGAGCAGGTTGGACTCGCCAGCAACGGTCAGCTCACCGATGACTTCATCGGAGACGGCTTCAAATGCCTCGATTTTTTGCGTGCGCCAGATAGCCTCCTCATCGCCGCTGATGAGCGACAAGACGGCCAACTCGTCCGCCTTTTGTGCATTGCACGTGCTTTGAATCCTTGCGATGTACGAAATATCATTGGGAGGCGGTGCTGCCATAAAACAGGGATCATCTACCTTCGCGGACCCCGTATCACCTTCTCCTGTGTCCTTGGCCTCGACTGTATCGACCGTATCCGAGTTCCCGCCATTACTACAAGAAAGTAGGACCGCAATTGCAAAAGGAAGGGAAAGTATCATCATCTACCTCGGATCAGAGAATGTAGCGGAGACTAACATCGCCGACGGTCATTGGACATTCGCAGTCGTAATGCCAACGGCAACGATTCGGTGCCCGTGTGTTCACGGGGCATTCTACGAAGAGGGTCCTGGCTTCAGCGCGATTCAGACTGGCCTGCCAAATTCCGCCAACAGCGTCTGCGACCGCAGCCCCCTTCCTGTGTGCCACTCCAGGTGGCTGTGGAGGGCCCAGGTGCCGAGAACACCGACCGGCGGGACATCCACAAGGTCTGCAAGGGGCGTGCGGCGGGCGTGCTCCACCTGGTACCACCACCCGGGCGAAAGCTCGATTCCGGCGCCGCAGTCCGGGTGAAGCACGCCACCGGCAGAGGGCTGGTAGACGGCGGGCGGGCACAGGGACCCGCCCCTACGGTCAGCGGGTTCAAGAGACTCGCCACAGGACGCACAGACCGTGAGCACCGGCGTGAGCCCGGCGAAGGTCAGGGCCTTGGCCTCCAGCCCCCAGCGAAAAACCGGGGTGGGTGGAGCCGTCACGGCGTCCAACACCGCCAGGGCCACATCCAGCACCCCGAAGAGCTTGGGTTCCGGACGATCCGCTTGGGCCAGGGCATTCACCCATTCGCATAGATACGGCAGCAGCGCCAGAGCCTCCAGGGAGTCCCGCACATGACCGGTGCCGCGCACCAGGTTCGCCTGGGCCACGACGGCCAGCTTGCCCCGGCCACTCGCCAAAGTCAGGTCGACCCGGTTGCCGAGGTCCAGGGCGCCCCCGAAGCGTTTCTTGGACTTTCGAGCACCGCGGGCCATGGCCGAGACCCTTCCCCGGCCCGGCGTGACCAGGCGAAGAATCCGATCCGACTCCCCGTAGTCCGTTTGCCCCACCACGATGGCCGCGACCTCTTGCGTGCGCCCCATGGAGATTGGGTACCTAGAGACCCGGCCAAGCCGAGACAACGCCGAAGTACACCAGGATGCCCAAGAGGTCGATCACAGTGGTCACAAACGGTCCTGCCGCCACCGCCGGATCCACATTCATTCTCTTGAGCACAATGGGGGTCAAGGTGCCCAGCACCGCCGCCACCACCAGGGCCAGGGAGATTGACACACTGACCGCCATTCCCAGGGCCACGTCCTGTCCCCGAAGCACACACCATCCGAGAATGAGCGATCCAAAAAAGAGCCCCAGAAGCACCCCCACGCGCCCCTCCCGAAAAATACGTGCCCGCATCCCCTGCCCCAGGGCCATGCGACCCGCAGCCTGGGCCTGGATGGTGATGGTCGCCGCCTGGATGCCCACGTTGCCAGACAGCCCCATGATCACCGGGATGAACCCCGCCAGGATCAAGTGCTTGGAGAGCACCCGCTCAAAACCCGCGATGATCTCTACCAGCACCATGCCTGCGATCAGGGTCACCAACAGCCAGCGCACCCGGGTCTTCATGTCGTGGAGCACCCCCCCTGCGTGGGGATCATAGGTGTCCGCCACGCCGGCCATCTTCATCAGGTCCTCGGCGGCCTCCTCTCGGATGACGTCGATCACGTCGTCGATGGTGACGATTCCCAGGAGGTGGTGGGTCTCGTCCACCACCGGCACCGCCAGGTAGTCATACCGGGCGGCGATGCGGGCCACCTCTTCCTGGTCGGTCTCGGCGGTCACGGAGATGACATCCGGGGACATGATCTCGTTCAGGCGGGTCGACGGCGGGTTGATGAGGAGGTTTCGCAGGGACACCACCCCCACCAGCTGCCCGGTCTCGCTCTCCACGTAGAGATAAAAGACCATCTCCACGTCGCTCTGCTCTTGCAGGGCCTCAATCGCCTCCCGGCAGGTGATGTGCTCGGGCAGGCGGAATGCCACCGGGGACATGATTCCCCCTGCCGAGTCCGGTGGCCAGGCCATGAGCTCCTCGACGTTCTCCCGCTCCTCCTCCTCCAGGTGGGCCAGCACCTTTTCGCGGATTTCATCGGGCACCCTGGCCAGCACATCGGCCTGGTCATCGAGCTCGATGCCCGCGATCCAAAGAGACACCCGCTCTACAGAGACCCCCTCCAAAATGTTGAGCAGGTCCCGATCGTCGACCGCGTAGAGCAGCTCGCCGGCCTGCACGTCGTCCTCAATTTGGTCCACCAGGTACAGGGTCTCCCCACGGGTCAGGTGTGAGACAGCCTCGGCGACGTCCTCGATCGGGGACTTCGCGATGGCGCGACCCAAGGGACCCGCGGCCCGGCGGCGCGTGAGGCGACGGATCGCATCCACCCGGACCTGGACGAGGTTCTCAGCCATGCCTCCTCCAGGAAGGGATTCAGCTCCCGTCGTCGATAAACACGAGGCGCCGTCCGGCGGTGAGCTTCCCCAGAGGCGCAACGCGGACGCCGTTGTATATCACCACAGAACGGGTCAGGTCGGGCAACTCCACGGATATCTCGTGGGCTGGCGGCGTCTCCTGGCTCTCTCCTGCACGCAACAACCCGGAGAAAAAGGGTGCACCATCCACTTCGATTTGCACCCGTTGGCGCTCTACGCCGCGCACCTTCACCACGGCCGTCCCGGCGCGCGTCTCGGCTTCCGCCACCGGGGCCTTCACCTCCCAGCTCTCCAGATCGTCTCCCAGGACCCTGCCAACAAACTGCAGGATGAGCACCCCCAAGACCAGCAGCAGTACCCCCCCGCCGAGCACCCGCGCCAGGGGAAGTTCGCGCCCGGGAACCTCACTCACTCCTCCGTCTCCACCCCCGCCAGGGCCGTCTGGGCACCCCTGCACAGGTCGCTGCCGGGCCAATTCTCACAGACGCGGTTCAGGTAGTGGACGCCCTCGTCCGTGCGGCCGGTTGCCAGAAAGAGCACGCCGCTGCGATGGTAGGAGCCGGCGGCATCGTCCGGGCAGATCATGACCACGTGGTCATAGGCATCGATGGCATCTGGGGGGCGGTTCAACGCCTCGTAGACCAGGCCCAGGTTGAACCAGGCCTGGCAGTAGTGGGGGGCCCGAAGAACGGCTTCCTTCAGGCGGCGCTCGGCGCTGCCAAAGCGGCCCTGGGCGTAGTAGGCGTAGCCCAGGTTGTTGAGGATTTTTGCGGGTTCCCGGAAAGTGAGGTCGCCCGTCCCCGCCTCCAGGTGGACCACCGCCTCCTCCCAGCGCTCCTGCTTGATCAGGAAATAGGAGTAGTTCAAGTTGATTGAAGCGTTGGTCTCGTTGAGGCGCAGCCCCTTCTTGAAGGCGTGCTCTCCCTTCTCAAATTCCCCCCGCTTCATCATGGCCATGCCCAGCTGGTTCCAGGCGTCAATGTTCCGCCGGTCAAGCCTGGTGGCTTCTTGCAGAGTGGCGATCGCTTGCTCGGTGGCTCCTTCCACCAGGTAGGCGCTCCCAAGATCAACCCGGGCCTGTGCCTTCTCCTGGCGAACCTTGGAGGGACATGCGGTCAACCCCACCGCAACGATCAGAAGAACCACACGGCGCAGACAGCTCATGCGTACTCACCCAGAAGAACCGCCAGGGCTTCCTTGCGGGCTTCCGCGATGCGGTCCGGCGCGGTCATGATGGCGTTCTCCGCGGCGTTCGCCATAGGTGCGGGGCCCTCAAAGGCTGCGATGGCCGGAGCCGCCGCCCGGATGACATTGCGAGCCGTGGCGACGTTGGCCTGCAGCACGGCGATGACCTGGTCCACGGTCACGTCGTCGTGGCCCGTATGCCAGCAGTCATAGTCCGTGGCCATGGCCAGGGATGCATAGGAGATGCCTGCTTCCCGGGCCAGGCGTGCCTCGGTAATGTTGGTCATGCCGATGACGCTGGCTCCCCAGGATCGGTACAGGTGCGACTCGGCGCGGGTCGAGAAGGCCGGTCCCTCCATGCACACATAGGTGCCGCCATCGTGGGCGATGGCACCTGCCTCCCGGCAGGCCCCCAGGAGGATCTGCCTAAGCGTCTCGCAGACCGGATCCGCAAACCCCACGTGTCCCACCACGCCGTTCTCATAGAACGTGGCAGGCCGAACTCCCTTGGTGCGGTCAATGAACTGGTCGATGACCACCATGTGCCCCGGCACGATCTCCTCCTTGAGGGAGCCCACGGCCGAGACGGAGATGATCCAGCTCACCCCCAGCTTCTTCATGGCGTACACGTTCGCCCGGTAGTTCACCTCGGACGGATTGAACCGATGGCCCTTGCCGTGGCGGGGCAGAAACACGAGCTCCGCCTCCCCCATTCGGCCCAGCAGGCACGCATCCGAGGGGTCCCCAAAGGGAGTCGAAACAGCCTCTTCCCGGATGTCCGAGAGGCCTTCCATGTCGTAGAGGCCGCTGCCTCCAATCACGCCGATTCTAAGTGCCATCTTGTCTCCACTCCCCCTGGCATAGCGCTTGGGGAGAATGGGGGCTACCATCACCTCCCCATGCGCAATTCGGTTCTGGCACTTCTGTTCCTGTTCCCCCTGGCCCAATCCTGCCGGGAGCCCCTGGAGAGAGAGGGAGATGAGGCCGGGGAGTGCAGCGACGACGCCGACAACGCCATGGACGGGCTCTTCGATTGTGAGGACGCCGATTGTGCGGGGGCCGAGGCCTGCCAGGAGGCGGATGCGGATACCGACGCAGACGCAGACGCAGACGCAGACGCCGACGCCGACGCAGACGCAGACGCAGACGCCGACGCAGACGCAGACGCAGACGCAGACGCAGACCCCACCGACTCCCTTGTCCTGGAACTCCAGGATCTGGAGGTCTTTGCCAACTGCATGCCTGTGGTGATGGATGACCCCTTCACCGCGACCTGGAGCCTTTCCGCCATGAACAACGGCTCCGGAGATGTGGCACTGCACCTCACGGAAGCCACGCTCCTCTTTGCAAAGGACAGCCAAGGCGCCTCGCAGCAGATTGAGGCAGATCCCACGGACGTCGACGTCAGCGCCGGCATTTCAACGCTGGTGGCGATGATGAAGACCGGCCCGCTGGAGGACCTGCAAAGTGACTGCGACTGGTGCGGGGGCACGGTCAGCCTGGACCTGCGCTTTGATGCCGCCGGGACCGCCATGGCTGCGGCCGCTTCTCCCGTCACTGTGGACTGCGTGTACTAGGCCGTTGGGCTGTCACTTCCCCTCCGGGCGGCGGTCCAAACCACCCACTCGCAGACTGCGAACACCGCGTTCGGACCCCCCACCGGTCCAAACCACCCACTCGCAGGCTGCGAACACCGCGTTCGGACCCCCCACCGGTCCAAACCACCCACTCGCAGACTGCGACCTCCCCTTTCGGACCGACCGACCTGATCGGGCCTGGCTCTGGGGTCCAGAAGTCAGAAATCCAGACTTGACCGCGTCCGTTCCTTCAACAGCACTTCGGAGTGTGGGGTTACCCCGCCTCAGCGCATGCCAATCCAAAACGAGCCGTTCGATGTCTGGCTAGAACCACAGATTGGATAGACTTCCCAGAGTCCATCCCAGGGACTGAGGTGGTAACCGTACGTACTGCAATCTGTCTCGCAAATCGCGCTATTGCCGTACGTGGGGGCTGTCTGCCCGCCGCCCCAAACAATGTTCCGAGCACTGGAACAACCCATACTCCCTGTCGTAGTGTCACAGAGCCAAGCCTGGTCAGCGTGCTTGTATGCGGCGCCCCGGTAGATGGTGTTGTAGTTGGTCGATGTGGACGTTTCCGCAAAGTAGCCGTGGCTGGTCGTCGAATTGTCCCAATAGGAGTGGATGTTCCCGTTCGAAAAGGTCCAATAGAAGCTGCTACTGTCATCTTGGGTCGTGCAGGCAACGAGCATCTCACTGACTGCCATCGTCTCCTGAATATTCCAGATGTCGGCCTCACTGTTCCAGCCGGTAGGAGGGAGATGAATTTCGGCGTAGTTGTTCAAGAAGCGGCCCGCGAAGTACTCCGCTTGAACCATGTAGGACAAGGTCCACCCTCCTCCAACCGTGGTCATGTCGCAGTACACATCGAGCGCCCCTGAACCGTCTGGGTTGATCGAGTACACACCATCTCCTGTCGAGGCCCCCATTCCGAGAATCTCCAAGCAGGAAGTTGGGCAGGTAGCTCCGTAAAGGGCGTCTCCATCGTCACAATCCGCCCCAAGGATGACACCATCCCCATCCTCATCGCCCCAGGAGATGGTCACCTGGCCCGGCATTCCGGCGCTCGGCACTTGCCCTGATCCTCCGGCTGGTCCGCCGCCACCCCCGGGGGAGGCGGCCGCACTGCCCCCTTCAAACGGATTGCCGCCGCCGGATCCGCCCCCAACCCCGGCACAGTCCCCTCCTGGATTCCAGCTGGTGCTCTGTCCACCGCCCCCTGTTTCGCCCGTCAGGTTGACGGTTCCGCCATATCCGCTGCCACCGGGCCCGCCGGCCATTCCGTTGTTCGCAGCGGCACCACCACCGCCACCCGAGGACCCAATGACACCCCCAAACGCGGTCTCGGCTCCATCCCCTCCGTTCACACAATTCGGAGCAGCAGCAGTACCGCCCGCGCCCACCGTCACGGTGAAACTGGAGCCCGGCGAAACCACGATTTCTCCCGAGGCATATCCGCCGCCGCCCCCAGCTCCGCCGTATCCCTGGCAGCCGGAACCACCACCACCACCACTCCCCCAAACCTGCACAAAGACGGAGGAGCATGCACCCGGTGAGTCGAACTGGAATTGCCCAACTGAGGAGTACGTCTGGCTTCCAACAGTGCAGACGTCAAAGAAGACGCTGGCCGTGGAGCTTCCACCCACCTCCTCCCCATCGTCCGGCGTCACCGTACAAGTCCAGGTCTCCCCCGCATTGGTCTCGGCCCCGGACACAGTGCTTTCCAGCGTCGTGTCCGTCGCGCCCGTGAACACCACCCCATCCACATCCCATTCGAAGCTGTAGGTCACGCTGTCCCCATCCGCATCATCCGACGCCGTGTCCACGCTGCATACCAGGTCATCCACCCCAGGCTCGGGGTCGGTGGGGGTGATCGAGATTCCCGGCGCGGTCGGGGGGGTGTTCAGGACCGTGATCGCGTTGGAGGCGACGGCGAGGCCGGTCTCTTCGCCGTCATTGGGGGTGACCAGGACGTGGACGGTGTCGCCTTTCGCGAAGGACGTGGCGCCGTCGAGGGTGCTGCCGGTGGTGGTCGCGTCGGGCACACCCCCGATGTACCAGGCGTGGCCCGCCGTGGGCGTATCGCCCGGGTCGGCGTCGCTCAAGCTCGCCGCTGCCACGAGGATCGTGTCGGTGTAGACCTCACTCGGCGACAGGGTCACCGAGTCCACAACCGGGGGAGTGTTGACCGCCGTGATGGCCGTGGAGGACACAGCCGCCCCGTCATCAGTGCCGTCGTTTGGGGTCACGGTCACGGTCATGACGTCGCCCTTGGAAAAGTACAGGTCGGAGAGGGAGTTGGAGTTTTCGCCAGCGAGGATTGAGGCGCTGTTTACAAACCACTCGTACCCCCAGGTCACCGTGTCCCCGTCGTCGTCAGTTGTGGTCCCGAGGGCCGCTGCGATCGTGTCGCCCTCCCGCGGGCTCGTCGGCGAGAGCGTCACATCCGTGATCACCGGCAAGGTGTTGGACACCACCACCGCCGCTGAAGTCACGGCCGCACCGTCCGCCTCGCCGTCATTGGGCGTCACCGAGCAGGCCACCGACTGGTCCCGGCTGAACGAGGCCCCGTCGAGGGTCGCGCCAGTGGCTGAGGCACCAACCTCCACCCCATCGACCGTCCAGGAGAAGACATACCCCTCCGCATCTCCGTCATCGTCCGCCCACCCTTCCGGCACACAGGTCACGGTTGTGGTTTCGTAGATTTCCGCGGTGTCAAGGGACGCACCGGCCAAGGACGGCACGCTGTTCACCACGGTGACCGGCTCGCTGGTGACGGCGGCCCCATTCACGAATCCATCGTTCGGTGTCACCACCACCGACACGACGCCGTGCTTGTTGAAGAGCGCTCCGGTCAGTGTGGACTCCTCCCCAGACTGCACCGCCACGCCGTCCACCCACCAGTCGAGGTTCAGCGCCACCGTGTCGTTGTCGCCATCGGTTGCCAACACCGTCGCAACAATTGTGTCGGTCTCCAACGGCTCGGCTGGGGCCAGAGTCACGCTGTCTACCACTGGCGCAACGTTCTCAATGGACACGCTCGCTGTGGCAGGTTCGCTCTCGGCCTCGTCATCTTTCGCTATTGCCGCCACGGTCCACATCTGGCCCTTCACGGTCTCCAGCGCGGAGAGAGTCTCCCCTTCCAGGACGCGCTCCGGGTCGCTCTCCTCCGACCAGGTAAACACGAACTCCAACGCATCCCCGTCCACATCCGACCCCGTCGCGGTCGCGGTCACGTCCTCGTTCGAGAGCGGCGCTGCGTTGTCCACCGTGACCTCGGCCACCGGCGGCGTGTTGCCAATCACCACCTCGCTGGCCACGGGCGGGCCGTCCAGCTCCCCATCGGTGGGACTCACGATCACCTTCCAGGCCTCACCCTTCGCGGTCTCTGCCGCCGGCACCGTCATGCCCGTGAGATCCGGGCGGCTCACGCCATCCACAAACCAGTAGGTGTTGTAGGAGACCGTGTCCTTGCGGTTCCCGTCGGTCGACTCGGAGATGAACACCACGGCCAGGTCATCGCTGGTGATCGGCTCCGATGGGGACAGCACGATGGTCGCCGGGCCGGGAGGATTGTTGCAGGCCACGAGGAGCGCTGCCCCGAAGATCAGCCAGCAGCCGCTACCAGGGGGGGGAGGGGGGGGGCAAACCACTGCATTCTCCCGGTGCAAATTGCCTTTACCCAGGACCACGCGTGCTGGGTCCCGACATTCTGCCAGATCTCCTGGCTCGCGCAAGGGTATCGCCAACATCCCGCTTGTTTGCCTACTGTTGCCTCCGGGAATCGCCATCCCCTCCCTCACCTCTCCTCACTGCTCAGGAGGTGCCTTGGCCCCGGCCTTTCCAAGCTGACCGCACGCCGCGGAAATGTCCCGGCCCCGCGTGACCCGCACCGAACACTGCAGCCCACTCTGCATCAGGATGTGCTGGAACTCCTTGACCCGCGCATCGGTCGGCCGCTTGATGTCCCGGTCCGGATTCTCATTGTAGGGAATCAGGTTCACCTTGCTCTTGATGCCTTTCATGAGGTGGGCCAGGCGGTGGGCATCCTCCAACGAGTCGTTGAAGCCAGCCATCATCACGTACTCAAAGGTGATTCGTTTTGCATGGGGCAGTGGAAAGTCCCGGCAGGCGCCCAGCAGCGTCTCCAGGGAGTACCGGCGGGTAATCGGCATGACCTCCAGGCGCTGGGCCTCCGTGGTGGCGTTGAGACTGACCGCAAGGTTGACGGGCAGGGCCTCTGCCAACCGTGCCATCTGGGGCACCAGTCCCACGGTGGAGACCGTGATCTTTCGATGGGAAAAGTTCATGGCCTCATCGTGCAGGGCAATCTCCAGGGCCGGCACCAGGTTGTCCAGGTTGTGGAGCGGCTCCCCCATGCCCATGAGCACGAGGTTGGAGATGCGGCGCTCCTCCCCCAACAAGGCCTGGACCTGCAGGGGTTGGTTGGCGATCTCCGACGGGGCCAGGTTGCGCTTCAGGCCCAAGTCCCCGGTCAGGCAGAAGGTGCAGCCCATGGCACAGCCCACCTGGGTGGACATGCACAGGGTCGCCCGGTTCTCATCGGGAATGTAGACGGACTCAAAGCGGGAACCGTCCGCGCACACCCAGACAAACTTGGTGGTGCCATCTGCGCTCTCGAACTTCTCGCACAACTCCAGAAAGGGGATGTAGAAGCGTCTTTCCAGCTCCCCCCGGGTGGCCTTGGAGATGTTGGTCATCTCGCCAAAACTTGTGACCCCCCGCTGCCAGATCCACTTGTAGACTTGGAGCGCACGGTAGTTCGCCTTGCCCAGGTCGGACATGCGATCCCGAAGCTCCGCAAGGGAGAGGGACTTGATGTCCACCCTTCCCGCATCGTCGGTTGGCAGTTTTCTGGCCACTTGGCGGCGGGTTTAGCGTCCGGACAGGCGCAGCGCCAACCCCGTGTGCCGCTCATCCCCCTCGGTGCGGCGGAGGGCGAGGCCGATGGCGCGGTGGCTGCCCAACACACAACAGAAGCGCCGGGCGCGGGTGACGGCGGTGTAGAGCAGGTTGCGGCGCAGCATCACAAAGTGGCCTGTGTGGAAGAGGCAGAGGACCGCCGGATACTCGGATCCCTGGCTCTTGTGGATCGAGATCGCGTAGGCCAGGGTCAAGCTGTCCAGCTGGTCGCCGACGAGGGCCACACGTCGCCCGCTGAAGTCCACCTCCACGCCGCCCCCCTCCATGGAGCGGATGATGCCCACGTCACCGTTGAAGATCTCGTTGTCGTAGTCATTGCGGTTCTGGAGGACGCGGTCCCCCACCCGAAGGCGCCTCTCGCCTCGGATCATCTCCTGGCCATGGGGGTTCAAGGCCTCCTGCAAGGCGGTGTTCAGGGCACGGGAGCCGAGGGGGCCCTTGTGCATGGGGGTCAGCACCTGGATGTCTGCCAGGGGGTCGTATCCCTGGGCGGGCAGGCGGTGGGTGATCACCTTGAGCAGAGTCTCCAGGATGGCAGCCGGCTCCTCTCGGCCCAGGAGGTAGAAGTCCTTGCGATCGGTCTGTTCCCGCTCGCTGGACACGGGGAACTCCCCCTGCAGAATCCTGTGGGCGTTGCGCACAATGCCCGACCCTCCTTCCTGGCGAAACACCTGGGAGAGGCGCACCACGGGCACGGCCCCCGAGGCGATGAGATCCCCCAGCACCCGGCCCGGCCCCACGCTGGGCAGTTGGTCCGCATCTCCCACCAGCACCAGGCGGGTGCCTGAGGAGAGCGCATCGGTCAGACGATCCATGAGCGTGAGGTCCACCATGGAGACCTCGTCTACCAGGACCGCATCGCACTCCAAGGGGTTGTCCGCGTTCCGGGTGAAGCCGCCCTTTCCCGGGTTGTACCCCAGGAGCCGATGAATCGTGCGGGCCTCCAGGCGGCAAGACTCGGAGAGTCGCTGGGCGGCCCGGCCGGTCGGCGCCGCCAAGAGCCATCGCTCTCCACGGTGCCGCGCTGCCTCCAGGAGCACCCGCACCAAGGTGGTCTTTCCTGTTCCCGGCCCTCCAGTGATCACAGACAGACGACTGCCAAGCCCTAAACTGACAGCCTGCAGCTGCTCCGGCGCCAGGTCGATGCCCTGTCGATCGGCCGCCGCCTGTGCCACCGCCGGGTCCACCTCTGCACGCCGGGACCGGTTGGTGAACCGCTCGGCCACGCGGCGCTCGGTGGCCAGCACGTGGGACTCCCAGATGCGGCAGGTTCCCGCGACCTCCTCCACCGCAACCCGACCCTCCAGGGCCAGGGTCCCCACCGCCTCTAGGATGCGCTCCGGCGTGCCGTGCAGGGCCAGGGCACGCTCCTGAAGCTCGTTGTCCGGCAAGAAGCAGTGGCCGTGGCTTGCGGCTTCGGTCAGGAGCCAGCGCACGAGTGCCCGGGAGCGCCGGGGGTCATCCACTGCGATGCCCACCCCCCGGGCCATGGCGTCCGCCGTGCGAAAGGCCACGCCGGGAATCTCTCCCGCCATGCGGTACGGATCCCGTGTCACAATCGCCATGGCCTCGTCCCCGTAGCGATCCAAAACCCGCCGGGTGATGGCTGCCCCCAGGCCGTGCCCCCGCAACATGACCGACAGCT
Source organism: uncultured Enterobacterales bacterium (assembly GCA_964604165.1). Classification (GTDB taxonomy): domain Bacteria; phylum Myxococcota_A; class UBA796; order UBA796; family CAJQPC01; genus JAYZDK01. The sequence continues at coordinate 33,684 of CAZRYF010000027.1, read as the reverse complement.
CCCTCTGAGCGCGATCCCTTCCCCAGTGCTCCAGGATGCGCTCCACTCGCTTGGGGCCGATGCCGGACACCTCTTTGAGACGATGGGGAGAGCGGTCCAATATCGCGAGGGTCTCCAGCCCAAAGGCGTCGACAACCCGCTCCGCCAGCTCCTTTCCCAGTCCCTTTACGGCCCCGCTCGCGAGGTAGCGACGCAGACCGTTCAAGGTGCGGGGGTCCTCCACCAGGTACGAGCGCACCTTGATGCGCGTGCCAAAGCGCGGGTGTTCCGACTGCTGCCCCTCCACCCGCAGGTGCACCCCCTGGGAGAGGTGGGCGATCGGTCCCACCAGCACGTGCTCCCGTCCACTCTCTTCCTGGAGGCGGGCGACCGCGAAGGCTCCGTCATCAGAGCGGAATGTGAAGCCGGTCAGCTCCCCCTCCAGCCGTGTCTTGTAGGGGTCGCCGGATTGGGGCATCAGCGCGCGTACACCTCGAACTTCTCAAGATGGTAATGCCCCATGGCCCGCACCACGATCCTTTTTTCGACCTCCCCTTCCACACGCTCCATGGACTCCACCTCTTCGCCGTAGAGCATGTCCGCCACCTTGGGGTTTGCGTTGACGTAGATGGTGTCGCGACCGCTGTTTCGGGCTGCAACGCGCTGGACTTCCCTGAAGATGTCAAAGCACAGTGTCTCCCGGCTTCGAAGGGTGCCGATACCGTGGCAGTACCAGCAGTCCTCGGACACGTAACGATCCAGGTCTTCCTGCACGCGCTTCCGGGTCATCTCCACAAGCCCCAGCTCGGAGATCTTGAGGATGTTGCACCGGGCGCGATCCTTCTTGATCTCCGCATCCAGGGCGTTGTACACCTTCTCCCGGTTGGATTCCTTCTCCATGTCAATGAAGTCGATGACAATGATGCCGCCGATGTTCCGCAGGCGAAGCTGGTAGACAATCTCCTTGACGGCCTCCAGGTTGATCTGAGTCGTGGTGTCCTCCAAAGAGGAGCTCCCCACGTACTTGCCGGAGTTGATATCGATGGCCACCAGGGCCTCGGTCTGGTCGATGATCAGGTATCCACCGCTCTTGAGCCACACCTTTCGGCCCAGGGACTTGCCGATCTCCGTCTCCACGCCGTAGACATCGAAAATCGGCTCCGCACCCTTGTACATCTGCACCCGATCCTTGTGATCGGGCATGAAATGGCTCATGAAGTCGTGAATGCGACGGTGCTCTTCCTTGGAATCCACCACCACGCGCTTGACCACGTCCTGGATGTTGTCGCGAATAAAGCGAACCACCAGTCCAAAGTCGTTGTGCAGACAGGCCGGAGCCTTTTTGCCCTTGGCACCGTCCTTGATGTGCTTCCAGGTGGCGAGGAGGTAGTTCATGTCCTCCTGCAGGAGCTCATCCGTCTGGTGTGCACACACGGTGCGCACGATGAAGCCGGTGTTCTTGGGGCGGTTGCGCTCCACAAACTGCCGGAGGCGCCGTCGCTCCTTGTCCTTGTCAATTCGCCGGGAGATGCCCACGTTGTTGACGGTGGGCATGAAGACCAGAAAGCGACCGGGCAAGGTCACGTGGGTGGTGACCCGTGCGCCCTTGGTCCCGATGGGATCCTTGCTGACTTGCACCACGATCTGCTGGCCTTCCGTGAGGAGATCCTGGATCGCGGGCTGTCCTGCACGAGGCGAAGCACGGGAGCTACCGATGGCGCTTGGAACACCTGCGGTGTCCTCATCGACCTCATCCCCTACATCGATCAAGTCCTTGACGATGTCCCCCACGTAGAGGAAGGCGGCACGGGTCAGCCCAATGTCCACAAAGGCGGCCTGCATACCGGGCAGGACGCGAACGACTTTGCCCAGGTAGACACTTCCGACGTAGCCGCGGTCGCGCCCCCGATCGATATGCAGCTCAGTGAGCTGGCCGTTCTCCATGTGTGCGACCCGGGTCTCCCGACCCGTCGCGTTGACAATGATTTCTGATGACACAAGAACTCCTGGTCCCTCCCCGTTTGATCGGAGGTGCCACAGAGACCAGCCGGCACTCTTTTGCCTGGCGCATGGGTCTCGTCATGGGCTCGCCTCCTTGGGGGGGCTCGATGATGTTGGGGCGGCGAGATGCCGCTTGGAGAAGAAGGGCAAGCGACGTTTTCCCGCATCCCACCAAGGTGCTTTTGCCGGGTGTCGCCTACTGCGAATAGGATTCTCTCATCACACGATTCGCCGAGTCCGTCAATGGAAGCGGCCTCTCAAAGAGGCTACGGCGGAAGAATCAAGGTCGTGGAATTCCGGCCTGCATCCTCCCGGACTTCCACCGTGCTGGAAACAGTCTTGCCAGCCCGGCCTCGGATGGCGAACTCATGCTCTCCCACCTCGAGCATCAGGCGCTTGGGGGTCATACCGGCACGAGCACCGTTCACATAGAGCTCCTGTCCCGGGGGCTGAGAAACGATGAACCAGGGCACCCGCATCGCCCCGGCCTCCTGCCCGACCGGGGGCACCGGCTCCACGGAGGCCATCTCCTCTACGGGGACTGCCACCGCCTCCGCTGGGGCCACCGTCTCGGCCGGAAGTTCCTCGAAAACCGAAGGGGGTATACGCTGGCTCAGCCACCACCAGGCAGCCCCGGCCCCAGCCAGGATCAGCACCAAGGCTGCAAGCACGCCTCCTCCCGCCACCGCCACCAGGGTGCCCGTTCGGTACTGGCTCCCGGTGTTCTTGCCCACGCTGGAGTGGGAGGAAGCCGCCGGCGCAAGAAGCAGGGTACGGGTAGCAGCATCCAGGTCCTCGTCCTTGACCAGGGAGACGCTCTCTGTCGCGGACTCGAATGCCGCGGGCTCCACATCCGGAAGTTCCCCGGCATGGTACCGGGCGAGCCGCTGGGAGATATCGGCCATGCGATCCGAGTCCACGGCATGCACAAAGACACTCAAGCGCTTCTTGGAGCACGGACCCCCGAGGGGCTCCAGGGCCTTGTCCAGATCCTCCACAAAGGCCTCCCCCGTGGGGTACCGATCTGAGGGGTTCTTCGCCAGGGCGCGGCGCCAGATTGACTCGAGCAATTCAGGGGTCTCATAGGCCGGGTCCGGCTTCAACTCGCCGAAGTCCTCCTTGAGCAGCTTGTGGATGACCTGCACCTCGTTCATGCCGGCGAAAGGACTCACACCATTGACAAGTTCCTGCAGAACCAGCCCCGCAGCGAAAAGGTCCGTACGCCCATCCACCGCCTTGGACTGAACCTGCTCCGGCGCCATGTACGCAAACTTACCCTTCAATCCATGGGTTCGCGTCTCATCCAGCTTGTCATTGGCCTTGGCCACCCCAAAGTCGATCAGCTTGACGTCCCCATGGAGGGACACCATGATGTTTCGCGGATTCACGTCCCTGTGGACCACATTCATGGGGCGACCCAGGGTGTCCATGGCCCGGTGTGCGTAGTCCAGCCCCACAAGCACACCGCGCAAGATGGTCAGCGCCTCTCGCAGTGGCAGGCGCCTCTTCCACCGAGACGCAAGGATGCGCTGAATCTCTCGCAGATCCATGCCCGGCACGTACTCCATGGCCAGGTAGAACTCTTCGTCCTGCTCTCCAAAGTCATAGACCTGGGCAATGTTTTCGTGGTGGAGTTCCGAGTTGATTCGGGCCTCGTCCTGGAACATCCGCACATGGCGATCGTTGTTCAGGTTGTTGGAGGAGATTCGCTTGATGACCATGAAGCGGACATAGGCCCCCTTGCCCACCTCCCGACGTGCCAGGTCCACCTCGGACATGCCCCCGGTCCCCAAGTGCTCCAGGAGCAGGTATTCGCCGAAGTGTCGGGGGTAGCTCATTCTGACGGGAAGTCTACCGCTCCCGGGCCCCCCGCGTCAGGCGCTCCGAAGGTCCACGACGCAACAGGGCGAACTTCAGGTACCGACCCTCCGGATGTCCCATGGCCACCGGATGGTCCAGAGGCGCTGCCGCGTGTTCCAGCCAGCTCCAACTTCCGTGGGTCGCCAACCCCTCCGCAATCGCTGCTTCCCAACGGGTCCTGTCCAGGCGAGCGGTGCACGAGGCCATTGCAAGCAACCCACCGGGACTTGATGCAGCACCCGAGCGGCGGGCGAGATCTCGGTAGGCGCCCCGGGCACCCCGGTCCGAGGCCTTTTTTCGGGCCAGGTTCGGGGGGTCACAGATCACCAGATCGAATCGGTCCCCTGGCTCCCATGAAAAGACGTCTTCCTTCAGAAAAACATGCCGGTCGGGCTCGAGCCCGTTCAGGCGAAAGTTCTCTCTGGCATCCTCAAGGGCTGGTCCGGAGACATCAACGCTCGTGACCCGCGCCGCACCCTTCACAGCCGCATGCACCGAAAAGCCGCCGGTGTAGCAAAAGAGATTCAAGACCATGCGCCCGGGGGAAAGGGTCCCGAGACGACATCGGTTCTCCCGGTGGTCCAGAAAGAACCCTGTCTTCTGTCCCACGTAGGGACGAACCAGGAACGTCAATCCCGCCTCCAGAAAAGTCAGGACCTCCCTCGGCGCCGGGCCGCTCAGGGTCTCCCCCCCTTCTCGCCCATCCACCCGGTCCACACCGAAGCGTCGAAATACGCTTTCCACCCAGGGAAGCGCCCCCAACGCCTCCACCAACAGGTGCAAGTGGGGCTCCCAGGCGCGGCTGTAGACCCGCAGCACCGCAAGGTCATCGTACCGATCCACCACCACCCCCGGCAGGCCATCCCCCGCCGCATTCACCACCCGGTAGCCCGTGGTCTCTGGACCGAGGCTTCGGGTACGAAACGAGTCGGAGGCCCTGATGGCCCTCTCCACATGGCCCCTGAGATCTTCGGCCTCCCCCAGACCGAGCACGCGAACCGCAATGTTTCCTTCGTCGAACAGCCCCCAGGCCACCTGCGCATTCGTCGAATCCACGAGCTGCACCACAGACCCCATTTCCGCGCTTCCGCGAAGGCCATCCCGGTACACCCAAGGGTGACCCCGACGAATCGGCCTCACGGCATCTTGGGTCAAAGCGAGCTTGGGAACGTTCACGGCAACGCCGAAAGAAACCCGAGAAGCAGTCCCTCGTGGGCTGCCGTCAGGGAAGGCAGCCCGGCACGGAGAGTTGCCCGGTCCTTGGCGTTCATGCGATCCAGGAGCTTCTGCACCACCCGGGGATTCTCGAACCAGCTCTGCACAGCCGATGGACCTGCTTCCGGATGGAACATGCACCCCACAGCACGGTCGCCAAACCGCGACGCGGTGAGGTCCCCTGAAGGTCCCCTTGCCAAAGCCTCGCCGCCCCGGGTCACCCCCCAACCATGCTGGAAAAAACCGTTCGAAGGGAGCGCCCGTGCCAACCAGGCGTCCTTCTCTCCCGCCGCCGTGGGCACAATGGGCGCAATGCCAAACCTGCAGGTCACCAGTGGCTCCAGGCTGCCCCCCGTGGCCCGCACCAGCATCTGGTAGCCAAAGCAAATCGCCAGCAACGGCGTCCCCTCCTCCACCCGGGCCGCAAGCCATCGAAAGAGCGGGGCTGTCCACGGTCCGTCGTCCAGAGGCGATCCAGGCCCACCGGACGCCAACACCGCCTCGACCCCATCGGGCAGGGCCTCGCCTCGACGCACATCGATGCGCTGCACGGTGTGCCCCAGATCACAGGCCGCCCTCTCGAGCTCCTCCACGCCGAGGTTCTCGTGCCCCTCGTTAAAGTCGAGCAGGGTAATGCAGGCCACAAATCCCTCCTAACCCAACCGTCCCACTGAATGAAGTGAAAGACACTGCGTCGTGTGCACGGATTCCAAAAGGAGGAACCCATGCTTCGCATCCCGACTGTCTTCGCTTTTCTCTTCTTCACGGGCTGTGTCGTTACCGTGCAGGGCGACAATCACCCCGAGCCCGCACCGCTGCCTCCCGCAGAGGAAGCGCCCTTCATCGAGTGGGCCGATGCCGGCTGCGATTGGTCTCCCCACGACGGCGACTTCGCGTGGTGGTTCGAAGCCGATGTGCTCGACGCCAACGGCTTCGACGATGTGGCGTCGGTCTACGCGGACGTCATGGACTGGGAGGGCCACTGGATCGACAGCTTTGAGCTCCTGCAGGATTTCGATCATGGGCTCCTGTGGAGCGCCGAGTGGTTGGAGATGTCCACCTGGCTTGACTGTCGCTACTCCTACTACACGGTGGAGTTTGTGGCCTACGACTGGCTTGGGGGAATCGATATTCTGGAAGTGATTCCTCTCACCTACTGAAGCATCGCGCTAATCTATGGCGGCGTCCGGACCGGTCCGGGCGCCGCTTTGGTTATGCAAGCCGTTACCCTCTATTCCACCCACTTCTGCGGTTACTGCCGGGCTGCCAAGGCTCTGCTTACCGACTTGGGGGTTCCCTTTGAGGAGGTGGATCTCAGCGCCGATCCAGACGGCCGCATGGCACTGGTGGAGCGAACAGGAGAGCGCACGGTTCCGCAGATCTTCGTGGGAGAGACCCATGTGGGCGGATTCACCGAATTGCGCGCTCTCCACCTGGAGGGTGGGCTCCTGCCCTTGGTGAATTCCGAAGGTTGAACGGTAGACATGACCCGATGAACTTGGGAAATTCCTGGTTCTGGGCTCTCAAAGTCTTGACAAGGCAAGATTTTCTAGTGAGGATAGCTGTGGGTGTGGTCTCCAACCGCCCCCTCCCCCCGAGACGCATTCCCCCGCGTTGACCCGGCCGCTCGGCTGTCTTTCCCTTCCCCACTTCCCCAGGCCCACATCATGGCTTCCCCCCTCCCCCACGCAACCGGTGAAGGTCGCCCTGTTTGCGTGCGACCGGTCGATGACATTCTCGTCCTGGAGCTGGAGCCCGAAGCAGCCTTTGAGACGCTTCGAGACAGCATCCGAGAAATCCTGGGCGGTGAATGCGCCGCCACACGCGGCAAGGATGCCCGACTTGACCTGGAGAGCCGGCACATCGATCTCTTCAATCTTCGGCGCCTCGTGCACCTGCTCAAAGATGAATGCGCCATCACCGTCACCGGCATCTACTGCAGCGAGAGCGCACTTCAGCGATATGCCGAGCGAGAGTTGAAGCTCAAGATCTATACGACCCGCCCGGTGACAGAGACGCCACTGACCGGAACGCCTCCGGAAGAGGACGCCACGGAAGCTCCGGAGTTTGAGACCGAGAATCTGGGCAACGACCCGTTCGACGAGCCGGACACCGAGACGATCGAAGTCGAACCCTCCCCCGCGGATCCCCCGCAGAAGGCAGAAGTGCACATGGAGGGCCGCTCCCAGCAGCTGCTCACGGTCACCCGCAGCCTGCGCTCCGGGCAGCTGGTGCGCACCGCGGGCGATGTCGCCATCTACGGCGACATTCATCCGGGCGCGGAAGTGATCGCCGGCGGCAACATCATGATCTTCGGGTCCCTCATGGGCATGGCACACGCGGGCTCCCGCGGCGATGAGAGCGCCATTGTCCTGGCCCTTGACTTCCGCCCCATCCAACTCCGGGTGGGCAGAAAGATCGGTGTTCCACCGGAAAACCCAATTCCCACCTCTACCCAGAAATGGTCTCCCGAGATCGCATGGGTCGAGGGGGGAGAAGTGCGAGTGGCCCCCTACCAGGGACACTTGCCATCGTAGCTGCAATTCCAAGGAGAAGCAGATGAGCGAATGCATTGTCGTCACCTCGGGCAAAGGCGGGGTAGGCAAGACCACCACAACGGCCAACCTGGGGGTCGCCCTGGCCCTCATGGGCAACAAGGTGGCGGTTATGGATGCCGACATCGGCCTTCGCAACCTGGACGTGATCCTCGGTCTCGAGAACCGAATCGTCTATGACCTGGTCCATGTGATCGAAGGAGAGTGCCGCTTGAAGCAGGCCCTGATCCGGGACAAGCGCTGCAAGGGGCTTCACTTGCTGCCTGCCGCCCAGACCCGGGACAAGAACTCGGTGAACCCAGAGCAGATGCGGGACCTGGTGGCCCAGCTCAAGGAGGAGTTCGACTACGTGCTGGTGGACTGCCCCGCCGGAATCGAGCAAGGTTTCAAGAACTCTGTGGCCGGTGCAGACCGCGCCATCGTGGTGACCACCCCAGAGGTCTCCGCCATCCGGGATGCAGACCGCATCATCGGGCTGGTGGAGGCCGCCGAGCTTCCTGAGCCCCGCCTGGTCATCAACCGGTTCCGCCCGAAAATGGTGGCCCGTGGCGACATGATGGACAAGGACGACATTCTGGAGATTCTGGCGATTCCCCTGGTAGGCATCGTGCCGGAACACGAGGACATCATCATCACCTCCAACCGAGGCGCCCCCGCGGTCTACGAAGAAGACTCCATTGTCGGCGAATCCTACCGACGCATTGCCCGCCGCCTGGTGGGGGAGATCGACGTGCCCTACGTGGCCCTCTCCCCCACTGGCTTCTGGACCCACGTGAAGCGCTGGATGGGCATGACGCCCGCGCAGGGAGCTGTGTAATGGTGCTCGCAATCCAAAAACTTCTGGGCCTCGAAAAGGGCTCCAAGGAAGACGCGAAGGCGCGACTGAAGTTTCTCCTGGTCCACGACCGGGTGGACCTGACGCCGGTGCAATTGGAGTCCATGAAGACCGAGATCATTGAGGTGGTCTCGCGGTACGTGGAAATCGACCGCACCGCAGCAGAGTTTCGCTTGGAGAAAGACCGTGCAGGTGTTGCGCTGGTGTCGAACATCCCGGTTTTCAGGGTTGCGACCCGTGCCGCAGGCGCTGCCTGTTGACGAACCCCCCTTCGGTGGGGTAGCAACGACCGCGTGAGCGACACCCAAGAGCCCCGCACCGCGATCTACGCTTCCATCGTCATTCTTGGCGTGGTGGTGCTGGCCCTTTCGCTTGTCGCAAGGGCCCGGTTTCACGAAGAGCGCACGGAAATGGACGTGATCCGGGCGGAATCTGCCCGCACCACTGCCCCTGTTGTGATGGCGGCGGAGGCGACCTTTGACCCCGCAGACTTCAGTCCCGCGCTGCACGCAAACTTGCAGCAAGTCGTGCGAAGCTTTCAGGCCCCCATTGAGGGGTGCACCAAGAAGTGGAACGGGCACCCGTCCTCGGTTCCCATTCGCCTGGAGACGGACGGCGCGGGCCGACTTGTGTCCCTCGCCGTCAAGGGGGCACCAGAACCTGCAGAGGCCTGCTTCAAGCAAGTGCTTTCTCGAGGTCAGTTCGCCCGAAAAGTCTCGGGCGTCGTGCAGCTGAGCCTGGCCTTCAATCGGTAGACACTGCCCAAAGGCGTTCCGCCAGAAAGGGCAACGACTGGGAAAACCTGTCGTTCAGCTTGAAGTGTCCGCCTTCATGCTCTTGGAATTCATGGAGTATCCCCGCTCCTTCCAGCGCCTGATGTAAGAGACGGGCCCCCACCTGCAACCGGAATTCGTCCCGGCGCCCCACATCGAGCCACAGGCCCGAGAGGCCCAACAGCGCCTCTCGGCTCCGGGGAACCATGCGTACCGGATCGAACGCCAGCCACTTCTCCATGACCGCGGGTTTCAAGGCCCCGGTGTCAAAATCCACCGGCAGCTCACAGGGCAAGGGTGTGGCCGCGGGATCTGGAGAGTAGGCACAGGCCATACCGAGCAGGTTGATCACCGCGTGATCCGACCCGGACAGCTCCCGCCCCTCCCGAAAGGCCTTCCACCACAACTCCAAGCCACCTGCTGCGCGTATGGTCTCGAGCGCACCCGGAAAGTCCGGGGGATAGCAGTATTCAAAGCCCGCATCCGGGGAGTGGGCTGCAATGGCCCTAAACCTCCCGGGCCGCATCATCGCCATCGCGAGGGCGCCGTAGCCCCCGGAGCTCTTGCCCACCGCCCCCCATGCACCGGTGGTCGGAAAGCGTTCCCCAATCCAGGCTGGCAGCTCCTCTGTGATCCAGCTCTGGTACCTACCAATGCCAGGGGAATCAAGGTATTGGGAGCCACCCAGGCAGGTGATGGGGTCCGGCATAACCACCAGCATAGGCGGCATGCCTTCTGCAAGAAGCTGATCCATTCGCTCGGGAAGGGACAGAGCGCGCCACTTGCGGTTTAGAAATCCAAAGCCCGTGCTGGTGAACGCAGCCAGGGCCATGGTGACCGGCAGCGGAGTCTCCCGGTCCCACCCCGGTGGGGTGTAGACATGCACGTCTCGCTCAAAGGGGTCCCCTAGGGGGTTGCCTTGGAGTGCTTTAGAGACATGCCGCAGAGCATGCACCGTCCCAGAAGTCACTTGGCGTCAAGCCGGGCCTGGGCGGCCTCTACATGGGCACCCCGCTTGGGGGCCTTCTCCAGGTATGCCTTGAAGGCCTTCTTGGCCTCCGGCTTCTTACGGGATGCCGTGTAGGCTTCTCCCAACCAGAACCAGGTCTCTGCGGGGGCCTTCTTCTTTGCCTTGATCACTTTTTGGAGCCCATCAATCGCCTTCTTGGCGCGACCTGCCAACACGTCGAGACGCGCGGCGGAAAGGACTCCGGCTTGCGTGTCGGGTACAAGGGACAGCAAGGGAGCAGCGAGTCTTGTTCGAATCTCTTTGGGCTGTCCCTTCCCTCCCATGACCGCCGCATTCACAAGCTCCGGAAAGTCCTCATCCGTGGCCTTGAACCAGGTGCGATCTCCAAACTGAAGCGCCTGTCCGGCGTTGCCCGTGTCCGGTCGGAGAAGCCAGAAACGACGGTAGGCCACCCGCTTCCAGCGCCCACCCGTCTTCAACGACAGACTGCCTGGTTCCGGCGCCTTCCAGTCCAGGGGCTTCAACGCCCCTCCCTCCAAGCCCGTAAAGCCCCCTTTTGCCGTGAGCAAAAACCAGCCGCGAGCCGCGGGATTTGCATTGACCTCACCGGCATCCAACCCCAGGGAGATCCATGCGCCCTCAAGCCCCTCGGGATCCTGCAACCGGTCCAGGCGAGAGACGGCATCGTCCACTGCACCTCCGAGGGTGCCATCCGATCCCTGCCAACGCATGATTCCCTCTCGGGCATCCTCCCAGCCGGCCTCTGCACAGATTCCAATCACCCCCTCGAGGGCATCCGGCTGCAGCCGGCCTTCCGGTTGCAAGAGCCCGAGGACCCGCTCCCGAAGAATCTTGTTTTCCGAGACCGAAGCGGACGTGCAGTAGCGCCGAAGTCCCACCACAGCCCCCTGTCGCACGTCCCAGCGGGGATCCCGAAGACCGACCCGGATTCGCTCCAGGCAGCGCGGAAGATCCAGGCAGGAGAGCACCAGAAAGAGCCCCGGGTTCACCTTTGGGTCCAGCGCCCGAAAAGTATTCAACAACTCCACGCGCCGCGCGTCCGGGAGGTCCTTTCGTGCCTTTCCCACCCGGTAGCGAGAAAGAACGTCCGCCGCCGCAGCAGCAGCCCCCAATCGAACCGCCGCGCTTTTGTCTGTCTGGGCAATCAGCATCAGCCGCTCCACGAGGTCGTGGCCTCCGTGCAGCGCGATCTTCCGAAGCGCCTCCGATCGATCATGAATGCTGGTGGACTCCAGCGCCTCCAAGGGGAGTTCCGACACAGGTGCCTCCAAAGATGGCATAGGGTAGCGGGTGGGACCCACAAAACACCAGCCCCACGAGAGCGACCCCTTGAACCACTGGATGCAAGCAGCTCTTCCAGTCCTCGTCTGTCTGCTTTCCTGTGGCCCATCCGTCACCGGGATGTACGACCGAACGAGGGTCGATGCGCTGGCCGATGCTGCCTACCTTCCGGCCGACTGGACACCGGAGGCCGTGGTGCACATCCAGGGGGGGCTCGTGAGATCCCTCGTACAGAACCTGCTGGAGGAGGCCCTGGCCGAGGATGCGGTCGGCTACGAAAAGAGGCTGCCCATGGGAATGACCGCGGAGCTGACCCCCCGCTTTCGCGTCCACCAATTGGTCCTCGAAGCTTCCTCCCGCTGCCAGAGTTGTTTCCATGCCAAGGCAAAGCTGAAGGGGACCGTCCGCTGGTCCATTGGCCCGGTGGGGGGCGACATTCCAGCGACCCTCCAGATCGCGGGGGACTTCTGGGTGAAGTCCAAGGGCGGGAACACCGGTTTTGCCTTGAGCCTGGTCATGGCCGAGTTGGGTCACCTGGAGGCAAAGGTTGGCCAATTTCGGGGCATCACCCCCTCCGCCGAGACCGTGGCCTGGGCCAAGCGGCGACTCATCGACGCGGCGGATCCCATTCCCATGGGAACAGTGGGCGGGACCCAGCTGCCCATTGCAGATCTGCGCGTGCTTCCAAGCAATCGGGGCGGCGTCCGCATTGAGCTGGCGACCACCGCCGGGGCACGGGCCCCCATCACGAGCAACTCCCCTGCCCTGGCGGGAGACTGGGTTGCCGGCGTTTCCACGGGCACGCTGCTCTCCCTGGCCCGGCGTGCAGCCTTTGAGCACGGGGAGATCCAGCTTGGGGTCTACGCGGACCCGCGCGAGCTGACCGTGGACGGGGAGAAGTTCACCCTCCAGCTTCGGCTGTGGCGGGTAGGCCGCCGTGCCTGGTGGCGAGACTACCGGGTAGAGGGTGTCCTCTCGGCGTCCCCCCACCGCATTCGATTTCTACCGGAGCACGTGGAGGAGCTGGGCCACTCACGGCGCGCGAGGATGGTGGACCCCCTGGCGATGCTGGCTGAGGGCAGGCTCCTGGAGGCAGTCTCCCAGGGCTGCATGCAGGCGCTTCCCACCCCAAAGAACACCCAAGTCGGTGCACAAAGGGTCCAACTGGACATCACCCAAGTGCAGGGCGCCGAGGGCGTACTTTGGCTGGCGGGAAAGGCGACAGCCAAGCGCCAGAAAGGGGCCCCCAAGAAGACGCCTGCCGAATCCACCCTGGGGGCGCCACCACAGTAGCGGAGTTCCGCAGGAAGTTCCCGGGACAGAGTTCCGGGGACGAGGACAGAGTTCCGCCAGAGTTCCGCCAGAGTTCCGCAGAGAGTTCCGAGAGTTCCGGGGACACAACACAGAGTTCCGGGGACAGCATACTTAACTCAACAGAGTTCGAACTCTCGGACGGAACTCTCGGACGGAACTCTTCCCGGAACTCTTCCCGGAACTCTGGAACTCTACGGTCTGACCCGCTCTCAACCGCTAATACACCGCCCCGAGAATCGCGGCGCACATCTCGTCAAAGGTGTCCTCTCCCACACCGATATCCTCAGGCGCAGCCCCCCCCAGGTACTCCTGGAGCATGGGGTTCTCTGTCGTGTTGTCGAAAGTACAGCGAATGGCGAGCCTGTCTCCGGGAAGGAGCTTTGGCAGCGTTTCGAAGGCACCGTCTAGCAAGTAGGAGCGCTGCCACTCAAAATCCCAGGCCGGCAGGTGCCCGAGGCAGGTCTCGGTCCCGTCTGCCCGCTCCACCCAGATCTTGATGTCGGTCCCGGCAAGGTGCATATGGGGAAACAGGCTCCAAAGGCGTACATCCACCCCGTCAGGAACGTCGATGTCCTCTCTCCAGGTCTCCTGGTGACTTGAAGCCCCCGCCGGCACAAGAAAGGGTGGGTCCTCCCAGTGGGAGCTGCTCTCTTGGGAGTCCAAGAGGCCACCAAACACAAAGAGCGCAGCGGTCTTGCCCGGGGCGTCCTCTCTCCAGCGCACCGAGACGCTGCTCGCGTCCTGGGCCTCGCTTCCCGTGGGGTGGTAGTGCACCTGCATGATGAGCTGCCCCCCCGCAGGAAGCGGGGCGCCCATGTCGTCGGAGAAGGACAGGGGCTGTCCGCCAGGCGCCCATGCGTACAGCACGTCCGCGTCGCTGACGCCCGAACCGCCAAAACAGGGGTAGGAGCCCGTGGCGTCCACCATTTGCGGACTCGCCGCGCTGGGGTCGGTGAACAGCACCACGTGGTGCACGACATCCGTGTTGTCAGGATGGACCTGCACACCGGTGATCCAGCCCTCGGTGGTGCGCTGCGGATCCAAGGGGAAGCAAAGGTAGGAGTCCTCGGTCTCCCCTTCCGGCAAGGTCGTGCCCACCGAAGTGTAGGTCTCGATGCCGTTCCCCTCCAAGTTTTCCGGCCGCCCGGGCTCAAAGGGGCTCGCGGTGGCCTCGTCCCCCTCTGGCGTGCCCCCATCGATCCAGGCGGTGAACATGTCGAGGTCTTCCTGGCTGGGGCGATTGTCATCCTTCCAGGGCCCAGGCGATGCACACTCCCCGGTCTCGCGCACCCCAAAGGGCGGCATGAAATACGGGGGAGTATCGCTCCCCTGCATCTTGGCGAGCATGCTGGGGGCAAGCGCCGACACCGTGGCGTACGCCTCCAGGGCAAAGGTGAAGTTGTCCTGGCTGTGGTGGCAGCCCTGGCAGTGGGTACCCACGAAAGGCTGCACATCCTGGTACCAGGTGGGCGCCACCGGTTGGGAGGTGTCATCGCCCCCGTCCTTGTCTCCATTGCAAGCCACGAGTCCCACCACAATCCACCACATCCCCATGTTCTTTCCTCCCTCTACAAGAAGCCGGGCGCAGACATCTTCTATCACACCCCACGCGGAACCATAGGAGAATGGGTCTTCTTGAACCCTCGAGGTCGAAATTTTCGTGCCCGTCCGCCGCCTGACCCTCGCTCTGATCGTGGCCCTGCTCTCCCTTTCGGGCATGGAGGTCCTTGTGCGCACGACCCTGCAGGAGACCCTGCGCCTGGCCGAGTCCCCCCCGCCGCCCGCATCGGACTGGGGGGCCACGCTGAAGGGCAACCCGTACCTGTTGTGGGAGTACGCCCCGGGATTGCGGGAGGAGGGCGGCCACAGCGTGTCCATCAACTCCCTGGGGCTTCGGGGGCCCGAGTGGGCGGTGCCCAAGCCCCCGGGCAGCCGGCGGATCCTGGCCACCGGAGACTCCAGCGTGTACGGGTTCGGGGTGGCGGACCGGGCGGTGTTCCTGGAGGTGGCGGCGAACCTGCTCCAGGAAGATGGCAGCCCGGTGGAGGCTGTGAACGCAGCGATCCCCGGGTACTCCACGTTTCAGTCCAGGAACCTCCTTCAAATGCGCGGGCTGGCCCTGGAGCCGGACGTGGTGGTGTTGGCCAACCAGTGGAGTGACAACAACTTCGACTCCTTCGTGGATCGGGATCTGTTGGATTCCTACACCCGGTTTGAGGCGGGCTGGGCCGCACAAATGCACCGTTGGCTGTCTCCTTTGGCGACCTACCGGGTGCTGGATTTCTCGCTTCGCATTCGGAAGGGGGCCCGGGCGGAGGCGCGAAAGGTCGGTTGGACCGTGGGCAACGAGGGGGGCCCTGGGGGCACCCGCCGGGTGGGGATCAACGACTATGCGGCGAACCTGGATGCTCTTGTAGAGGACGCGCACGCGGCCGGGGCTGAGGGGGTCGTGATGGTGCTGGCCCACCCCTCGGACCTGTCGCCGGAACCCGGCGCCACGCCGGCCTGGGAGATCTACCGCCAGGCGCTTCGGGACACAGCCTCCCGCCACGGCCTCCCGCTCCTGGACGGACCCGCGCTGTTTGCAGACAGCGGGCAGACGGCAGAGGCACTGTTCTCAGACGCTCTGCACCCGAACGACCTGGGGCACCGGCTTCTCGGAGAGGCCCTTGCGCAGCTGCTCGCGGGCTGGAAGTCCGGCCAGCCACTGGAGACAGGAGGCACCGGCGATTCGCGGCCGACCTACGTCGACCCGTTCGCGTCAAACCCCGGTTGATGCAACCAGCCGCGCTCTGAAGCGAGTTCGGTCATCTCCTCGCTGCGATGCCCCACGAGCAGTGACACCTTGGCGTCCAACAACATCTCTCGATCGGTGGCAGCATCTCCTGCGGCGAAGTCCGGCAGGCGCCCCAGGCGCCGCCGAATGGCCTGTACCTTGCCGGCGCCGTAGAGCACCTCTCCGTCGATTTCAGCCAGGAGTCTCCCCTCTTCTTCCCGACAGGCCATGCCGATCACGTGGTCCTCGGGAACACCGTGCTCCCGCGCCACTACGCGTACGGCCTGCACCGGGGAGGCGCTCACCACGAAAACCTCCCAGCCCTGGAACCGCATGGCCTCCATCAAGGTGCCGATCTCCGGGGTGGGCACGTGGGCGCCGGAGGCCCGGGAGGTCTTGGCCACAAGGGAACAGAGGGCCTCCACCTCGGCCAGGGAGCGCCCCCCCAGAATCCGGGTGCCATCGGCATAGGCTTCAGCCACATGGCCCGCAGCGATCTTGGCCTCGTAAGCGGCCAGAAGAGAGCCCTCTGCGTCGTCCAGGTGCAGCAGCAGCGCCTCGCCAATGTCCCCTGTCGCGCTGGTGTTGTCCCAGTCAAAACAAGCCAGGCCGGGGGGGCCCTGCAGCAGATTCTCCAGGTGGGACCGAACCGACGGATCCCACCGCCCGGCGGGAAGGGCGACCGGCAAGGGGTCAAGGTCTGCTCGAAAGCGCCACGCCACCCCTGAAAACAACAGCACCCCGGCGGCCATGACCCAGAAAGGCGCCGGTTCCTCCGGCAGCCAACCCTGGGCCATGGCCACCGCCAGGAAGTTGTTGGCCATGTGGCCCACCACCCCGGGCCACAGGGATCCCGTGGCAGCACGCACCCACCCCAGGGCCAGCCCCAAGGGAATCGTGGACAGGATGTGAACGGGGTCCCCGTGCACCAGGCAGAAGAGCGCCGTCGAGACGACGATGGCCCAACCCGATCCAAAGGCGCGTTGAAAGGCGCTGAAGATCCAGCCACGAAAAACCCACTCCTCCACAAGAGGTGCCAGGAGCACCACGTTGAAGGCCACCCAGACTCCCAGCGGGCCCCTTTGAGCCAGGAGGTGCTGTAGCTCCTCGAGACCACCGAGTTCCAGACCGGGGAAGTGGGACTGCACCCACAGGTAGATGCCCCCGGAGAGGGGCCCCAAGGCAGGCACGAGCAGAAAAAGCCAGGGGCGCCTGGCGGGGCGATGGCCCAGAACGAACCCCGCCCCCCCCAGTGTCCTCCTGCACCACAAGAGCACGAGCGCCCCCATGGCCAGAAAGGACAGGGAGGCGGCGGCCACTTCCAAAGGCCTTGCCTCGCCGCCCTCCGTGGCCCCGGAGAACATCACGGCCGAAGAGACTGCCCCGGCGCCGAGCCAGATCCAGACCAGGGCCACCAGCGCCCTTCCCGGGCGATGGGTGGCACCGATTTTTCCCGGAGCGGACACCCTCACAGGATATACCGCCCGGGGGGCGGTGATGACCCCGGGGGGCGGCCGCCACCGTGCCAAAGCTGACCACGAGAGAGCTGCTCAAGCTCGCCCTGCCCAGCATGGCCTTCGCTCTGCTGACCAACGCCTACCGCAGCGTGGACCAGTACTGGATCCAGGGCGTCTCCACCCCGGCCCAGGCCGCCATCGGCAGCTCGACCTTTGTGCTGATCACGTTCTACGCCTGTTTTCATCTTGTGGCGGGGGGCGCGGGGCCCCTGGTCTCTCGCACCACCGGCGCCGGGGATCTGGAGGCCCGCCGGGAGGTGATTGGGAACGGGCTCGTCGGGGCGCTCTTCATCGCACTTGCCGTGGGCTGCCTGGGCACGCTCTTCGCGGACCCCATCGCAGGGGCCCTGGGCCTGTCGGGGGAGACCCGCGCAGAGTGCGCCATCTATTTGCGCACCCTGTCCATGACACTGCTCCCTTTGGTGCTCACGCCCCTGGTGGACCAGTCGTTCATCCACATGGGCAATGCACGGGTGCCCATGGTGCTCCACGCCATTTCCCTGGGCATCAACATCGTGCTTACCCCCCTGCTGATTTTTCGCGCGGACCTGGGGATCGCCGGCGCAGCCCTCGCGTCCAACGGCTCGCGCATGGTCACCACGGGGATGGGTCTTTGGCTGTTGTGGTGGGAGGCAAACCTCCGCATCTCCGATCTCCGCCCCGGTCCCATGCTGCGCCGCATCCTCTCCGTCGGATGGCCCGTCTCCCTGGGCATCGGCACCTACAGCCTGGTCTACTGGGGTCTGCTCGTCACCTCGGTCTCCCCCCTCGGCCCCCACGTGAACGCCGCCCTGGGGATCGGCTTCTCCGCGCTGGAGGGCTTTACCTGGCCCATGTTCCACGGGGTCTCCCTGGCGGTGTCTTCCTTTGTGGGGAGGTACCTGGGGGCCGGCCAGCCGGAAATGGCGAAAAAGGCTGTGCGCATGGCTCTTCCGCTGATCACTCTCCTGGGGGTTGCCTCCACCTGCGCGTTCTTCTTTGGGGGCGCCTTTCTCACGTCCCTGTTTACGGACGATCCCAAGGTGCACATGGCAGCCACCGAGTATGCGGTGCTGCTTTCAGCGTCCCAACTGTTTGTTGCATGGGAGACCCTCTTCCAGGGAGCCCTGGTGGGGGCCGGTGCCACACGGCTTGTGTTCTGGCTGTCCGCCCCGCTGAACATCTTGCGGGTTCCCCTAGCGTGGGTGTTGGCCTTTCCCCTGGGATGGAAGGCCGCTGGAATCTGGTGGGCCATCAACGCCACCACCCTGGCCAAGGCCACCTTGAAAGGCTGGGTGGTGCTGCGTGGGCGCTGGGTGGAAACCAGGGTCTGAAGCGCGCCGGAGGGGATAAGCCCTCCAGTATGGACGTGATCGCCATTCGAGGGGCCCGGGAGAACAACCTCCAGGACCTGGACCTGGACCTGCCCAAAGGGAGCGTGATCCTCCTGACCGGTCCCAGTGGCTCGGGAAAGTCCAGCCTCGCCTTTCACACGCTCCACGCCGAGGGACAGAGGCGGTACCAGGAGGCGATCTCCCCGCAGCTGCGCACCGCGCTGTCCCAGCGACCCCGGGTGGCGGTGGATTCACTCACGGGGCTGCCTCCCACCCTTTCAGTTGCACAGCAGTCCAGTGGCTCCCCTCACCCCAAGGCCACCCTCGGCACCCTGACCGACATCGGTGATCTTCTCTGCGTGCTCTTTGCCCGGTGCGGGACCCAGCACTGTCCCGACTGCGATGCCCCCCTCTCCCACCGATCCGAAGGGGAGATTGTGTCGGAGCTGAATGACATCGCACCGGACACGCGGCTGCTGATCCTCGCGCCGGTGCTGGACCAGGGCGATGCCCGCGGGCTGCTGAGCGACCTGCAGGGCTCGGGCTTTGTCCGGGCGCGAATCGATGGAGAAGTGGTCCGCATCGAGGAGGTCGGCGATCTGGATGCATCCCCAAGGGACGTGGCCGTGGTGATCGACCGCATTCGCACCGGTCCGGAAAAGGCGGAGCGCATCGCGGATGCCGCCCGCCTGGCGCTGCGAGCCGGTCGAGGGAGGCTGCTGGCGGTGGTGGGCGAACAGGAGCGGGCCCTCTCGGAGATCGGTTGGTGTGCTCACTGTCGCCTCTCTGTGCCTCCACCCACCCCGAACCACTTGTCACACCTGTCCCATGGAGGCGCGTGCCCGGACTGCCAGGGGTTGGGGCGCGTGGACCTGGAAGGAGTCGAAGGGCGTTGTGGGACCTGTTTGGGAACGAGGTTGGGACCCGCGGCCAGGGCGGTTCGCCTGGCCGGAGTGGCGCTGCCTGCGGCAAACGGAAGCTCGGTTCAAAAGGTTGCAGCCTTCTTGAAGACCGTGCCCGGCGGTCCCGTGGCGGACTTGCTGGTGGCGTCCCTGGAGCGGCGCTTGGATCTTCTGGAAGAGCTGGGGCTTGGTTACCTCACGCTGGATCGGGCCGCCAAGAGCCTCTCCACCGGGGAGCTTCAGCGGGCGCGAATCGCGGCGGTGGGTGGGGCCAGACTGTCGGGGGTGCTCTATGTCCTGGACGAGCCCAGCGCGGGGCTGCACCCGGAAGACCTGCCCCGACTGGTGTCGGTGCTGCAGCGACTTCGAAAGGAGGGAAACACCGTGGTGGTGGTGGACCACGACTTCCAGCTCCTGGCGGGGGCTGACCTCTGCCTGGATTTTGGACCCGGCGCCGGCACAGAGGGGGGCCGGGTGGTCTACACCGGGGACCCGGCCGGACTGGAGAGAGCGCCGACCTTGACCGGGCGTTGGCTGTCCGGAGAAGAGACGCTCGCCCCGCACTCACCCCGAAGAACCCACCGCAACATCAAGCTTGAGAGTGCCACCGGTCACAACCTCCAGGGGGTCCACCTAAAAGTGCCCCTTCGGGCCCTGACGGTGGTGACTGGACCCAGCGGCGCGGGGAAATCCAGCTTGGTCTTCGACACCCTCCTGCCCGCACTTCAGGAGGCCCCGGGCTTGCCCCATGGCGGACTGTCAGGGGCGGATCCAATCACGCGCGTGGCTGCCGTGGATGCTCGTCCCATTGGCAATTCTCCTCGCTCGACGCCAGCGACCTACACCCAGCTGTGGGGCCGTTTTCGAACGCTCTTTGCTGCGACAAAGGAAGCCAGGATCCGCGGCTTTGATGCCTCCCACTTCGCCCTCGGCAACAAAGGGGGACGCTGCGAGGCTTGCCGGGGGCTGGGTGTACAACGAATCCAGCTGGAGTGGCTGCCGGAGGTGCACCTGCCTTGCGAGGTGTGCGACGGCCGACGCTTTGATGCGGCCACCCTGTCGATTCGCTTTCGGGATCGGGACCTCGCGGACGTGCTCGCCATGACCGTGTCCGTGGCCCGTCGCCACTTTTCGGGCATCGCCCCCTTGGAACCGGCCCTGGCCGCCATGGAGGAGATCGGCCTGGGGTACCTGCCCCTGGGGAGGCCGACACCGAGCTTGTCCGGGGGGGAGGCGCAGCGCCTCAAGCTGGCGCGGGCGCTGGGACGAGGCACCCTGGAGGGTGCTTTGTTCTTGCTGGACGAGCCCTGCGTGGGACTGCATCCCGCCGATGTGGCGCGGCTTTGTCGGGTACTCCACGGACTGGTGGACAAGGGGGCCACTGTGTTGGTGATTGAGCACGACCCCATGTTGGTGGCGCAAGCGGATCGGGTGGTGAAGATGGGGCCGGGGGCGGGCCCCGATGGGGGGCGAATCCTGTGAGTGAAGCCCTCTCCTTGCTCTCGGGCCTGGCGGCCTATGTTCCCATTCTGGGAGTCGTTTGGTTGGTGCGCTGGATGGATCGATACGACCGGGAGCCCTGGTCGCTGATCGTCCTTTGTTTTCTGTGGGGATCCATGGGTGCCACCACGATTGCTGGCACTTTGAACTACCTGGCCCACGTGTCACTTCCTGGGGGAATTGAGGGGTTTGTCGTGCCGGTCCTGGTGGCCCCTGTCACCGAAGAGCCTGCAAAGGCCCTGGTGCTGCTGCTGTTGTGCCGCCTGCGCCCTTTCGACAACGTGACCGATGGCTATGTCTACGGGGCGGTGACCGGACTTGGATTTGCCGCCGGGGAGAACGCCGGGTACTTCGGCGCCGCTGCGCAGATGGGAGATGCTTCCGCGTGGGGCAGCCTGGTCTTCGTACGCACCTTCTGGACTGCGAGTCTGCACGCCTGCACCACCTCCATCGTGGGCGCCGCCCTTGGGTCCCTGCGGTTCCAGCCGAAGGCCCCCACCCAACGGGCGTGGCGGGCGCTCCTCTTGGCGATGTTCATCCACAGCGCCTGGAATCTCCAGGCTGTCACGAACTCTCCCCTCTTGCAGGCCATGGGTTTCTTTGGCATTCCGCTCTTGTTGGGGGTGCTGGCTGTCATCCTTCAGATCTGCCTCTGGCGCGAGCACAAGCAGATTCGGGCGCAGCTCCGGGTCGAGGCGCAGCGAGGCACTCTTCCCACGGCCCACGTGCCAATGCTGTCTTCCTGGCTTCGCAGGGACTGGGGCAGCTGGGTCCCCAAAGGGGTGGACAGAAAGGAGTACATCCACCTCGCCACGCGCCTGGCCTTCCGCCGCCAGCAGCTGACCACGGACCCCACCAGCGATTTCCTGAAGCGGGAGATCAAGGGGCTGCGCGTGGACCTGAGGATGCTGCTCGGGCGGTAATCCGGCTGGGGATCCGACCCGAACAGGGAGGGATGCGCTATCCCTCGGCGTTCAGGTCGGATTTCGGGCGCAGATCCGACCCGAACAGGGAGGGATGCGCTATCCCTCGGCGTTCAGGTCGGATTTCGGGCGGTCTGCGAGTAGAGATCCTCCCAGCGGGCTTGGAGGTCCACAGGGTTGTAGCGGCGGCGCACGTGATGCCAGCCGGCGCGACCCAGAGACGCGGCCCGGGTAGGGTGGTCCCAAAGGGTGCGCAAAGCCTGGGCCATGCCGTCGATGTCTCCGCGTTCCACGAGAACCGTTCCATGGCCGGCCCACTCGGGGACGCCCCCGGTATCCATGGCAATCACAGGCGTTCCCTGGGCCAGGGCCTCCACGGCCAGCATGCCAAACGGCTCCTGCCATCCCCCTGGAAAAAGGAGCACCCTTGCCCGGCGCAGCTCCGCCTTCAGTGCGTCCTGGGGGAGCCACCCCAACCAATCCACACCGGAACCGGCCCCCAGGGGCCCCTCCCCCCCGACCCGTAGAGGCCCCTCGATCCCGCTTCTTCGCCAGGCCTCCACTCCCTGGCCCGGCGCCTTGTGCTGAACAAGTCGCCCTCCAAGGAAAACCGAGTCCCCGGCCTCTGAGGGGCGATCTGCGGCGAGAACCCAAGGAGGAATGACCGTCGCTCCCGAATGTCCGGAGTCTTCCAACTCCCTTTCCATGTACCGGGAGAGCACGTGCAGCGCGGCCCCATGCAGCGCATGGCTTCGAGCGAGCGTCACCGCGAAGACCCGGTTTCCATAGTCCCGATCCTCAAAGCAACCCGCACACAACGACACCCCCATCGACTCCCTGCACACCTCGTGAATCAAGGTCTCCTTGCCTGCCCCCGGGCAGAAAAAACGGTGATCCTGCACCGACACCACCGCCCTTCCGGTCGCGGCAGCCCGGGCCAACACCAGAGGGTTCATGACGTTGTGGACATGCACCACGTCCGCTTCCTCCAGCAAGCAGCCCAGGGTCTCCAATCCCCGAGCCAGTCCGACAGAGCTTCCCAGCGCCCGCACCCGCTCCACCCGAAGACCGAACGGCAGCGCGAGCCCCTCTTCTACTGATCCACACACCACCGAGGAGATCCCGGCAAATGCCGTGATCAAGTCCAACGCCATGCGAGGGGCCCCTCCCCGGGTGCCAAGGCGTTCCACCAGGTGGAGAATCTGCAGGCCGACCTCCTATTTTCGCCGTCGGGACGGTGGCCGCTGAGGAGGCACCACCAGCTCCACCACCTCGTCTCCTGGGGTCACGACGAAAGAGGCCCCATTCAACTGGTAGCTTCCTCCTGGCAGCATGCCTGCAAAGGAGCCGCTCTTCTCCACTTGGGCCGCTGCCACCGCGATGGCCTGCCGCTTGTCCGGTACCACCGGCATGGGGCTCGCTTGCAGATCCGCGCCCCCAAACGGTTCCACCCGAAGCGCCACGCGGCCATATTCCGTCTCAATCACCCACAACCACTCGATGACCTCGCGATCCGTCCGCAAGGGCGCCGCCTCCTTGAGCAGACGCCAGGTCTCGCCCACATCCCCCCGAGAGCGGGCCAGGTGGGCGCCAATGACCAAATCCTCGAACTCCATCGCCAGGCCCAGGGCCACCAGATCTCCCCAGGCCTGCTCTGCCCCCACCCATATCTGGCGCTCTGCAAGGCTCCGAAGTTTGTCTGAGATCCGGTGGTACTCGGCCGCCTGGCGCGGATCCACCTCCTGTTCGGCCTGCGCCGACATCCCCTCCTCTTCGGTCACCAAACCGGGTTGGACCGGCATGACGCCCAAAAGAAAGAGGCCTGGGACGAGCAGCATGAGGCCACTCTATCCCAGGCCCGGGAGGCAAGCCTCCCAGAGGTCAAGGCTGCCCGTTGCCCGACCCCTCCACCGCTGCGATCGCCAGCTCCGTCTCCGGTGCGGCCTCCGCATCAGTCACAGAGACCATGTTCCCTACCACCGGCATGTAGATCTCATCGCCAAGCTGAAGGCGATCCAGGTCTCGCCCACGGTTGAAAGCCTGGACCACCCACAACGGCAGCCCACCGCTGTCGCGGGCCAGGGCCCACACGGTGTCCCGGGTCCCCAGGGCAACGGGAGACACAGCCAAGAGGCCGCCGTGGCGAGCAAGCCACCGGTCCAGGTGACCGTCTTCGTACAGGTTGCGGGTGCGCTCGAGCTCTTGTGCCCCTTCTTCCGAAATGGGAAGCCACAACTCCTGGCCCGCGTAGATTGTGTCCTGCACCTGCAGACCCGAGTTCGAAGCAATCTCCTCGGCCAACACACCGGTCCATTCCGCCAGCTGAATCAGGGTCTCCCCATGGCGCACCTGGATGGCCACCAGCTCACAACCGTGGTCCATTTCGCCGTGGTCCTCTACCACCGAAATGGAGTCCGCCGACATCTCAATCGATTCGGACTCAATCCGTCCAGCGATCTCTTCTCCCGGGGGGGCGGACGACGGCTTCAGGGAGAAGTCCAACTCCTCCAGCGTCGGCCCATGGGGCGCCCCAGCGGTGAGCACGGCCGCCACCTCGATGGCCTCCGGTTCGGGTTGGCCGCATCCAGCAGCAAGAAAACATCCAAGAACAAGGGACTGGCGCATGATTGACTCCAAATCTCCGCTTCATTGCGGTGACCGGAGTCATCGCAACCTGCGTGCCAACGGAAGCAATTCAATATTTTCAGGCACTTAGCACCAAAACGCTCGACGACCCCTCTGGGATTCTCTCAGAATCACAGAAGGGTCGTCATGAATGCAAGCGTTTGGGCGCCCCCAGCAACAAGACCTGTCAGTAGTAGTACCCGCCATCCGGACAGACATCGATGCCCGTGAAAGCCACCGAGGCCACCACGTTGGACGGGTCATCCAGCTCGGCGACCGTAATCCCTGCGTTGGACTGGGCGTAGACGAAATAGGGCACGTCGTTTTCCGGGTCGCCCATAATGACCGACCGAGAAAACTCCGTGCAGTACTCGTAGTTCCATTCGTCCTCTCCCGGCTCTGCGAGGACATCCTCCTGGGAGACCGTCCCCACCTCGGACAGTGCATCCTCTGGGTTGACGTGAATGACATGCATCCGGCTCTGTCCCTGGCTGGCCGCGTAGGCCGGTACCACCAGGGCTTCCGCAGCCCCAAAGTAGTTGAAGGCGTGGTGCTCATTCTGGGCCGAGGACCAGCTGGTGTCTTCCAGGGTCAAGACGTGATCTTCTGCCCGCGTCGGCTTCTCCAGGTCGGAGATATCGAACAAGGAGATCTGCACGCCGAAAGACTCCCAGCCGATCATGTCTTCCCCAATGCCAAGCACATGATCGTCATCCACCATGTGCAGGTAGTTGGAGAATCCAGGGATCTTCAGCTCCCCAAGCGCCACCGGGTTCACCGGGTCGGAGAGGTCAATGGTGTAGAGGGGATCGACTTGACGGTAGGTCACGACAAAGGCGGCATCGTCCACGAAACGGACCGCATAGATCTGCTCGCCTGCGCCCAGTCCCGTGACATCGCCCACCACCTGCATCTCGCTGCCGGCCTTCTCCAGCACATACACCCCGGAGTCGCTGTCATTCCAATCGGACCCCTGGCTTGTGGTGGCGACCCGCAGCCGGCCATCCGACTCGTCCAGAGCAAACTGGTTCAGCACCCAGCCGGGCACCTTTCCAGACGCTTCATACGCTGGATTGACGGGTCCCTCGGTGATGTCAAAGGAGTGAATATAGGTGTCCAGCGAGCGATCGAAGGACTGCCAGGGGCTGGAGGTATCCGTGGATTCCGAGCTGGCGACGTACAGGGTGTCAGCCGACGCATAGACCGTGTCCACCTGTGTAAGCACCGAGCTCCCCTGAAAAGCCGAGGAGAGATCGCTGGTGTCCAGGGTCTGGACACTGACCAGCCAGTCTCCGGACTCCCGGTCGGACCCGAGAACACTCTCACAGTCACACACAGGCTCCTGCACCTGGCTCCAGTCGGCACTTGTCGGGCCAGCCCGCAGGTGGTCAAAGCGCTTGGGAAGCCACTCGGAGAGCTTGCTGGCCTTGACCAGGGAGATGGACTCATTCTTGTCCTCAGCACTCTCCAACCCAGCAATACCCAGGGGCGTGTAGGTCACGGTGTAGAGACGACCGGAGACCATGCGCGAGGTAAAGAGTCGACCGGGAGTGTAGGTCTCGCGCATCACCACTGGGGCTTCTACATCAGTGGCGTCGATCATCGTGACCTTCACCAGACCCCGTGCGCTCCACTGGTACTGGGTGTTCTCCACCACATCCCCGGCCAGTGGCTCCCCGTCTTCCCAGCCCAGCTGGGACAGGACAATCAAAGTGCCATCGTCCAGAAGGTACAGACCGTCCACGGTGCCCTCCAGGGTGACGCGGGACATCTCTTCCACGCTCTCCCAGTCCAGGACCTCCTCGACCGTGTCCGGCCATGCCTGGGTGATGACCAGGGTGTTCCCAGCGACACTGAAGAGATGCGTGCCATCGGTCTTGACCAGATCGGCCTCGTCCACGTCGCTCTCTTGCAGGTTGGTCTCGGAATAGGAACCCGCCCCGTCGTTGGAGGCCCGCGGCGCGGCGCTTCCCATTGCGGCGTCTTCTGTCATCGCCATCTCATTGGTGAACCCACCCCATCCCGATCCGCCCCACCCGGAGCCTCCCCAGGAGTACCGCCAGCGGATTTCGGTGATGGCCTGGTCCTTGATGGAGGCCTCCAGCGCATCGCAAGACGAAAAGGGCGCCAGGGAAAAGTCAGGATCCCTGCCCCGACAGCCAATGCCGAGGGACAAAAGAGAAAGAGAAAGAACAGCCATTCGAGAAGACATTTGGACCTCTGGGTTGAGAACACTCAAGACTGTGAACACAAAGACAAAGAGCAAGCGCCGTGCCAAGGCCAAAGCCCTGTTTCCCGGCATGAGAGCGACCTCCCTTCCACCAGCGCACGACATCCATGTCACGGTAGCGCGGTGTTGCCTTCCACGCCCTCCCTGGTTGAAGATCCTGTTGTGACGAGAGTGACCGGCGAGGAAATTAAGGGCCACGGGCAAAACTACTGCCTGCTGCGGCGCATTGGACAAGGCGGCTTTGGAGACGTCTACCTCGCCCGGGCCACAACTCAGGGGGGGCTCACTCGCACGGTGGCCATCAAGCTCTTGAAGGAGAAGGCGGGATCCGACCCGGACACCGCCAGGAGGCTTCGGGATGAAGCCCGGGTGCTGGGAATGATGGACCACCGGAACATTGTTCGGGCCGAGGATTTGATAGAAATCCGGGGCCGGCCAGCCCTGGTGATGGAGTTTGTGCCGGGCGCCAACCTGGACTGGCTGATCGACCCGCGCTCGAACCCGTCTCCCCTTCCCCCAGATGTCCTGCTGGACACTCTGCAGCAGGTGGCCGATGCGCTGGACACAGCCTGGCAACGTCCAAGCCACCTGACCGGAAAACCCTTGCGGGTCCTCCACCGGGACATCAAGCCCTCCAACATCCGAATTACGCCGGAGGGGGACGTCAAAGTACTGGACTTCGGAATCTCCAAGCCCGAGGGCATGGACAGGGAAGCCTTCACCCGCCGGGGCCCCCCCGGCTCCCGCTACTACGCGCCGCCAGAGATGTTCATGGGCCTGCCCCAGGGACCCACAGTGGACGTTTACGCACTCGGCGCCACCGCCTACCAGTGCCTGACCCGCAAACACCTGGGAATGGCTCAGGATCGCGCCGCTGCCCATTCTCTTCACGTGGAGGGGCAGCTGGAGCGCGTCAACCTGTTGGACTGGCACGATGCTGCAACCCCCATGCGCCAGCTTCTTGCAGAGATGCTCTCCTTTGACGCCGGTGGGCGGCCCAGTGCCAAGGAGGTGCGATCCCGGTGCCAGGAGCTACGGGCAGGATTGCCGGGACATGGCTTGGAGCACTGGGCCCCCCGGGTGGTGCCCAACGTCGTGGCCATTCGTTCCAAGGAGGAAGATGGCCCCTTGACCGGTGTCGAGGTGAACTCCCAACGCATGCTGGACTCCGAGGCGGAGACCGTGGCTGTTCGTTCCAAGAGAGCAGAAACCCAGAAGATCGGTGAAACCGCTCCGCCCCTGGACCGACAGCCACCGCAAGCTCCACCGGAGCACAAAGCCCAAGGCCCCCTTTGGCAGACCGCCATCGTCGTCTCCGCGATCTTGTTGCTGGCTGGCGTTGTCATCGGGTCTTTGCTGCAGAAAGGCGACATGCCACCACGGAGCGCCCTGCCGGCTGCCGCCGTACCCGACCCCGTCACCCCCACACCCCCACCCCTTCCGAGCCCCCAGTGGACCGAACGCGCCTCTACTGTTCCCGCCCCAAAGCCAGTCCCCCCGGTCAGCACCAAGCCCGTGGAGGTGGTCTTTACCTCGACCCCGCTGAGCATTCCGATCAGCCTGGACGACGAGCCCCTGGGCATTACGCCCCTTCGCATGTCCCTGGCGCCCGGCACCTACAGTCTGCGATTCCAGGGGGAGCCCCCCTTAACGACACGGATTGAAGTCACCCCGAATGGGAGGACGCGCTGGGCTTTTCACAGCCCAAGTGGCTCCATCCGTTGAGCCCAAGATCGAGAAGGGCAACGAACCCGTGATGCCGGCAGGAAACTCGTTCCTTGCCGCGCCCGGATAGACTGCGCCTCATGTCGACCCACCGGCCTTTCTCCCGCGCCTTTGACCTGGCGCTGCCACACGGAATCCTCCAGGCAATTCACCTGCCAGGCGATGGGGAGCCGGTGCCAGAGGAGGCGCTAAAGCGCCTTCACAAGGAGGAAGCAGCCTATGCCCGCACCCTCAAGGGGCACCGGCAGGTCTCCTGGGTTGGCGGGCGCCTTGCACTTCGACAAGCCTTGCGTCCCCTGATCTCAAGTCCTCCCGGTGTGCTCACAGGACCCTTTGGGGAGCCTCTCTTGCCCGAGCGAATCTCAGCCTCGGTCTCCCACAAGAAGCACCTGGCCGTCGCCATGGCGGCCCGAGGGATGCACGGCCACTTGGGAATCGACCTGGAGGAGCCCGGTCGAGATCGCAGCGGCATCGCATCCAGGGTGCTGCGACCGGAGGAACTCGAGGCCGTGGATGCCCTGCCCGAGTCCCGCAGATGGACCGCAATCCTTCTTCGATTTTCCCTCAAGGAAGCACTCTACAAGGCGCTCTTTCCCCGGGTGAGACGCTACGTCGGTTTTGAGGAGGCGAGGGTGCGCCCAGGTCTGGATGGCCAGGCCCAAATCGATCTCTTCCTCAAGGAGGAGGAGGGGCCGTTTCAGGTCGAGGCTCGGTACCACTGGATCGAAAACCACCTGCTCGCCGCCATTCGGCTGCAACCCATACCAGCAAGCCGAGAAGGGTAAGGAAGATCCCCAGCCCCATGCCAGGGGGCCGGTAGGTGAAGACATGGGTCCCCGCGGCCAGGTCCGCTGCGAGCAAGCCGCTTGAATCCCCAGCCGGCGCACTTCCGACCCGCCAGCCAGCAAAGGCGTTCTGGTTGATCACCACGCGACCGGCTCGCTCCATTTCCACGGAGATCTGTGAACCCTCCACTCGAACCGGGACTGGAGATCCATCCGCAGCCAACCAAGCCTCGCCCTTGTAGTCCGGCCGTCCCACCGCCGAGAGCGCAGCGGAAGGAGTCTCCAGCCAGGCGGTGGTCCAAAGGTCGATTCGGCCCTGGTTGGCACGGATGGAGGCATAGTTGGTCCCCTCTCCCTCTGTCTGAACAAACTCCCCTGGATGCGCCATCAAAGCAGCACCAGGCCCCAGGCGTTGGGCTTTGGCAGCCGACGGTCCGGCCACGTACACCCACGGCCCAAGGGCCAGGAGGGAAACCAGGAGTCCTGGCAAGGAAAACCGCTGCCGGGCCCGGGTCACCACCCAGCCGATGCCCCAGCCCAGAAAGAGGGTCCACACCAGGCTGTAGCGTTCCACCACCCGCAGGTAGTCCAGCCCCGGAAGACGGTGCAGCCCCTCCAACAGGTTGACCGGGGTGGCACCGCCCCAGCCGAGGTTCCACCACAACAGCCCCATGACCCCGACGACGGGCCTTGTCCGCGCAAGTCCCAAGAGGCCGACCCACCCCAAAACAAGGGGAATGCCACTCCAGAACACATTCTGCCCCTCGTGCCCGGAGAGCCGGTCGGTCGCTCCCCGCATCACGTCCCAGGCAAGCCCCAGGGTGTACTCATCTGCGATGGAGACGGAGACCTGAGGCGTGAGCCGCTCCGCCTGGGCAAAGAGGGCGGGCGCCGTGGACAGCTTGACGCCGCACAACAGCACAGCCAGGACACCCGCACCGACTACCGGCCAGAGATGGGACTTCAACCCGAGCGGTCGCTGCCAACCCAAGGCTGCCACCAGAGCGAGCCCCAGGGGCCACGCAGCCCAGCCCTGGCCCAACATCAAACCGTTGCAAGCCAGAGCCCCTGCCAATACCCAGAGACGGGTGGAGACAAGGCCCGCCAGGAGCCCCTCCATGACCAGCCAGAGGGCTCCGTAGATCAAGAGATAGTGTCCCGTCCCCAGGAAGGACAAAGCCAGGCACACACCCCCCAGCTCCCAGCGCCCCCGCCGCACCGCCACCCAGGCCAAAGGCAGCCACCCCAAAGGCAGGTACATGATGTGCCCCACCGCCAGAAAGCCCGGCACAAACGCGGAACAGAACACCGCCAGCGCCGCCCCGTGGGCACCGACTCCACAGAGACCGATCTCCCGGCCGGCCGCCCATCCACCCACCACCAGGAGCACCAGGTGAAAGGCAATCCAGATCTTGATGCCGGCATCCGTTCCGGCAAGAAGAATGAACACAAAGGGCGGGTAGAAGAACGGCGCCTCCGGGTTGGCCCACAAGGGCACACCTCCCTGGGTGTAGGGATTCCAGAAAGGGCCATCCCCCTCCGTCAGGGCCAGGCGGCTCACCTCGTACAGGGAGAGCTGCCAGTCCCAGTCCTCGTTTCTCCCGTGCTGAATGGGGTCGAAGAGATCAGCCCCCAGCCAGCTGAATTGCCAGAGGGCAAGACCGCAGAGAAGGACCCCCACCGCGAGTCCAAGCCACCGCTCCAGGTGCTTCACGGAGCCCACCGGGGCGAGCTCCCTGCCAGGTCCAGGAGCAGCACAGGCTCCCAGGGCTCTACCCGGGTCACCCAGACCTGAGGCCTTCCGTCCACCACCCGCCCCAGGAGCAACTCCACACCCCCTGTCACCTCACGCGCGTCCACGCTCGTCAGGCCGCCGCCTTCCCAATTCCGGGCGGAGGCTCGGCCCTCCGAGATCTCCATCAGGACGCTGTGTCCCTCCACCCGCCGGACAAACCAGGTGCTGCTTCCCGCGCAGGTGGGTCGATCATCCGTCCCGGGCGCGGGCGACCGGGCCAGGCGCTCCACGCCCCCTCCCGCCATTCGGTACACCCCCGGAAGATTGTCCGCCAAGGTCTCCGCCGGGCTGGACCAGGCCACACCCTGACCGCAGGACACCATCTCCGACCGCACCCCCGACTGGGAGGGACCCTCCGGGGGTTCCGGGCGAGGAACCTGTCGAGCCAACCCCGTCGAGAGATCCACCTCCCAATTCTCCCCATCGATTCCCACCTGCATCCCACCAGTCCACGGGGCACCCAGCGCAAGGAGCCGTAAGGAGGCTGCGCTTGGCAGCGCTTCTTTTAGCGGTGCATCCAACACCGCCCAGGGATGTCCGCCGCTGCGGCCCATGGCCTCCAGCGCACTTTCCTCCTCTCCGGCCTCCCACCGAAGCCAGGCCGCAAGTCCCCACAACAAAGAGGCTTCCGGATCGGACTTGCCCAGGCACGGCTCAAGGATCGCCCTGGCGCGGGGCTGCTCGCCCTGGGAGGCCCATGCGCGAGCCTCAAGGGTTCGAAAGCGACAAGATGGAAGATGATCCCCTTCTCGATTGGCCAGCAACTCCAATGCCCTTTCGTGTCGCCCAGCTTCGTGTTGAAGCCGGGCCAACCAATACGCCACATCATCCTGCCCCGGGTTCTGTGCGTGCAACTCCACCAGGGTCCGGGCAGCTTCCTCGGTGCGGCCCGAGTGCAGCGCATCCACCGCCCCTGCCAGGGAACGACGAAAATCGGAGATTTCCGGGCCCGCCAGCGAGGTCCCCAGAAGCAGAAAAAGGAGGGCAATCCCCATGCTCCCCCTTATCCCCGTCCACCCTTGCGGAGCACTTTCTAGTGACGGAAATGGCGGGTATGCGTAAAGAGCATGGCCATTTCTGCGGAGTCGGCGGCGGCCACTACCTCCTCGTCGCGAATGCTCCCCCCAGGCTGAACCACGCCGGTCACGCCCGCAGCACCGGCGGTCTCCACGCCATCGGCGAAGGGAAAGAACGCATCCGATGCCAGGACGGATCCCGGAACCGGACGTGTGGCCTTCTCCACCGCAAGCCGAACCGCGTCCACCCGGCTCATCTGGCCGGCCCCCACCCCGTTGAGCACCAGCCCGCCGTTTTCTGCCCTCGCCAGCACTATGGCGTTGGACTTCACGTTTCGACAGACGGCCCATGCAAAGCGCAGGGCCGCGTCTTCATCCTGGGTCGGGGAGCGCTCAGTGGAACAAATCCACTGGGGCTGGGCACCCTGATCCCAGTCCTGAAACAGCCAGCCCCCCTGGATGCGCTTCGCGTCCTGGCCAGAGGGACGGGAGGCACCCCAGTCCAAAGGCAGCTCCATGACCCGCAGCTTCGCTCGTTTCGCCAGGATCTCCTTGGCCTCATCATCGAAACCCGGAGCGGAGACGATCTCAAAGAACGTCTTGGCCCGAAAGAGGTTTCGCACATCTTCTCCGACCAGGGGGCGGTTGAAGGCGACGATGCCCCCGTAAGCACTGACGGGATCCCCAGAAAGAGCCAGCTCAAAGGCGGCCGAAGGGCCTTCCCCATGCACGGCAGCGCCACATGGATTCGTGTGCTTTACCACCACGCACGCGGGCTCTTCAAACTCAAAGACGGCCCGAAGCGCCCCATCCAGGTCGTTGAGATTGTTGAAGGAGATCTCCTTGCCCTGAAGCTGTTCAGCCCGGCCAAGCGCCCGGCCCGTCGCGATGGGATCCGCGTAGAAGGCCGCCTCCTGGTGTGGGTTCTCCCCGTAGCGCAGGGTCTGCACCCGCCGAATCGGTACGCCCCCCTCTTCCAGGTCGCCCACCTGTAGCTTCTCCCCGAGCCAGCTTGAAATCACGGAGTCGTAGGCAGCCGTGTGTCGAAAGGCCTTCACCGCAAGGCGCCCCCGAGTCTCCGAGTCCACCCCACCTGCCGAGAGATCGTCCAACACCGCAGCGTAGTCCGTCGGGTCACACACCACGGTCACCCAAGCGTGGTTCTTGGCGGCTGCCCGCAGGAGGGTCGGCCCCCCAATGTCGATCTTCTCGACCGCTTCCGCCAGCTCCGCCCCCTTCTTGACCGTGGCCTCAAACGGGTAGAGATTAACGGCCACCAGGTCGATCCACTCGATGCCGTGTTCCTCGGCATCGGAACCATCCACATCCCGTCGGCCCAACACCCCCCCGTGAATGCGCGGATGAAGGGTCTTGACCCGCCCATTGAAGATCTCGGCAGCGCCGGTGTGGTCTGAGACCTTCACCACCTCCACGCCGGCCTCCTTCAGAGCCCGTGCGGTTCCGCCTGTGGACAAGATGCGCCATCCAGCGGCTTGAAGTCCTCGCCCGAGAATCTCGATTCCCTGCTTGTTCGACACCGAAAGAAGTGCAGTCGGCATGGCAGCCTCCCGCCGCTGACCTAAGTGCCCTCCCCCCTGCCGGCTCCGGCTCCCCCCGGATCGTCACCAGGCCGTCACGGTTCCACCAACACCGTCCAGGCAACCACCCGCACCAGCTGCGGACCAACCACATACCCAATGACCAGCACGGTACCCCCCGCGAGAGGCCAAAGGTCCTCGGCACTCTCAGCCTCCAGCACGACCAGGCCCCCCG
>CAZRYF010000026.1:30184-57490 GCA_964604165.1 uncultured Enterobacterales bacterium | reverse complement strand
TGACCCGACTCCCGGGGGGGATGGCGTATCCCTTGGGGAAGTCGGGCCGGATCGGGCCTTGGGTGACCCGACTCCCGGGGGGGATGGCGTATCCCTTGGGGAAGTCGGGCCGGATCGGGCCTTGGGTGACCCGACTCCCGGGGGGGATGGCGTATCCCTTGGGGAAGTCGGGCCGGATCGGGCCTTGGGTGACCCGACTCCCGGGGGGGATGGCGTATCCCTTGGGGAAGTCGGGCCGGATCGGAGAGGTCTACTCGTAGGAGCAAGTAGGGGTGTAGTCCGGCTCTCTTTGAACCAGTTCGACGATCTGGGGCCGCAGTTCTGCCCACAAGGCCTGGACGCGGGGCAGATTCGGGTCGTAGAGGTTCTGTGTTTCCCCCGGGTCCGACAACAGATCGAAGTACTCCATCGGGCCCCAGGGCACCATGCGACCCTCCACGCAGCTTCCGTGAAAGTGAAGCTTGTCGGTGGTGGTGGAGACAGTGTGGCTGGTGTGGGCCTTTCGGTAGCCAAGCTGGAAGGTCGGCACCTCGGACTCCAGGTCCACCACTCGTCCGGTGAAGACCCGCCCGGTTTCTATGCCCATCAGCGCCAGGGTGCTTGGAACCAGGTCCACCAGGGAGGTGGCCTTATCCACCCGGGCCGGCTGCAGGTTTCCCGGCTGATAGAATGCCAACATGGCGCCGACCATCTCGTCGTAGTGTGAGCTGCTGTGGAACCAGCCGTGGGACGTGCTCCCCTTGTGTTCGTTGAATGCCTCCCCGTGGTCGGTGAAGAACACCACCAGGGTGTCCTCGCCAGGTCCGGTCTCGAGCCAGTCCAGAATTCGACCGATCTGGGCATCGTCGTGGTGAATCTCGCTGTCGTAGCGAAGGTCTATCTGCTGGGAACAGCTCGCCTGCTGCTCGGGGGACAGGTCGCCGAATTCGTCGATCAGCAGGGACCAGGTCTCGGCCCGCGTTCCCAGGGGAAAGGGGCAAGCGCCCGGGTCCAGGAGATGTCGATACTCAGGAGGCGGATCATAGGGAGAGTGAGGCCCGTCGTAGTGGATGTGATGGAACCAGGGCGCATCAGGGTCCTGGGCCTGCAAGAGGGCCAGCGCACGATCGGTCAGTCTCTCGGAGGAGTCGTCGATCTTCTCCAGGTAGTCGTACCCGTTCTCCACCCCCAGTCCCGAGGCGGTAAAGCGAGTCGCGGTCAAGTGGGAGGTGGTGAATCCCTCCGCCTTGAGCAAACTGGCTATGCCCGGAAACTCGCCGGGAAAAGGGGAGAGGATCGCCCCTCCTGAGGAGCCCGGCCAGTACCCCAGGTCCAGCTGGCTCAGACCTGAAAGGGCACAGGCAAAGGACGCCAGCGTCCACGATGTGCAGGCGCGGTTCTGGGTCAGGACCACGCCCCCCTCCAGGAGACGGTCGAGATTGGGTGTCGTCGTTCTTACCCCGTAGCCAAGTGCGTTGAACCGGTCCCAACGAAGGGTGTCCACGGAGATGAAGAGCAGGTTCTTGGGCCGGACGCCCTTCTCAAGCCGGAACGCGCTCGAGATCTCCAGTGTCCCCGTCCCCGAGTCGGTGATGTTTGCCGAGTCACCGGAGGAGGGGGTCCCTGTATGGACCGTCCCCGGAGCGCCTTCAGCAGGGGGCGCCGGGGTGTCCGAGCCGGAGAAGTCTACCGAGCTCGGAGCACAGGCCACAAGGACCAGGACGGGGACAATCCGCAACAGCTGGGCGTTCCACATGCTGCACGTTTATGCCGGGCGCCGAGATAGCGCGACTACAACCAAGCCAGCAGCAGAAACAACCCCAGAATCGCCGCCGCCCATCCCGCCGTGGCGCTCGCCGCCCAGGGCTCGCCCATCAGCCCGGGGGGGGTGTGGGTGCGGCGGATCGTGTCCACCCCGGCCCAGACGCCATCCAGTACCACCTGCTTGGCGGCGGTGAAGGCCGCGTTCCCTCCTCGGATGCCGCCCCGAATCGCAGCGGGGAGGAGCTTGCGGTAGACCACGTCGGTGTCCAGGTTCGTGGCCCGGATCTCCGGCGGGTAGATGCCCCTGCGGAACATGATGGCGAATGCCAGCGCCGCGAAGAGCAGCAGCTGCAGGTAGAACAACACGTGGCTTGCCGTCCACGCGTGGTATTGGGCTGCCACGACCGGGTAGGGGAGGATGCCGTAGAGCATCTTCATCCCAGGGCCAAAGCCCAGGAACAAACACAGGGCCGCAGCCATCCCCATGGCCACACGCATGTTCAATGGGGCCTTCTCCACCCGCTGTCCGTTGTCGTGGGCAAAGAACGCAAAAAACGGAATCTTGATGCCCGAGTGGTCCACCACACCTGCGCTGGCCACGAGCAATGCGATGGAGAGCACCACCCTGTGCGCCTCAGCCCCAGCGGTGAGCACCATGGCCTTGGTCACGAACCCCGAGAACAGCGGGAACCCAGAGATGGAGAGGGATCCCACAATGCAGAAGGCCGTCGTCCAGGGCATGGACTTGTAGAGACCGCCCAGCTCCGAGGCCTTGATCGTGCCCGCCCGGTGCAGCACCGCCCCCATGGCCATGAACAAGAGCCCCTTGTAGATGATGTGGGCAAACGCGTGGGCCGCGGTGCCGTTCAGGGACAGCTGTGTGCCGATTCCCACGCCGACCACCATGTAGCCGAGCTGGTTGTTCAGGCTGTAGGCCAGCACCCGCCGAAGGTCGTTCTCAATGACCGCAAAGAAGATCGGGAACAGGGTCATCACCGCCCCGATGGGGATCAGAACCTCAGTGCCCGGAAACGCCCTGGCCAGGGTGTAGATGGCGAGCTTGGTGGTGTAAGCCGACAGGAAGACCGTGCCGACCACCGTGGCTTCCGGGTAGGCATCCTGCAGCCAGTTGTGGAGCAGGGGGAAGGCGGCCTTGATGCCAAAGGCGAGGAAGATGAGCTGCACCCCCATGCCCGCCTCGGTCAGGGACACCCCGTTGTTTCCGGCCAACTGCTCAAACGCCAGGGATCCGGTCTTTGCAAAATGGATGATCACCCCTGCCAGGAGAATCACGCCGCTGCCCACCTGGATCAGCAGGTACCGCAGGCCGACCTTGTAGGCTCGCTCCGTGCGCCGGGCCCAGATAAGAAACACCGACGTGATCGCCGTGAGCTCCCAGTAGACAAACAAGGTGATCAAGTCGCCTGCAAAGGCCGCCCCAATCGCTGCGCCGGCGTACATCAGCCCCGCGGTGAGCTGCACCCAGTCCTTGAGGTGCAGGGCATAAACGACAGAAAGCACCGCGGCGATGTGGAACACGATGCCCCACACCATGGACAGGCGATCCACCCGCACCGGGGTCAGCTCCATGTCGAAGAGCATCGCCGTGGTGGTGTGGTCGGCCGGCAGGCCGTTCAGGTGCAGGTAGGAGAGGACCGGAAGCAGGAGCATCCAGCCCTGCCGCGCCCGGCCCTGGAGAAAGGGGACCGCGAGCGCACCCAGAATCAGGAGGGTTCCGGGGGGAAGACTACTCATCATCATAGTAGTCCTCCGGTCGCTTCAATACCTTCCGAAGCTGCGTGGCAGACAGGACGATGAAGCTGTACGCCACAAAGCCAAAGACCGCGTGGAATCCAAACCACTCCTCGAAATGAAAGTGGCCATGTTGGTGGTAGACAAGGTCCCAAACCAACAGCCCACCGCACACCGCTGCCAGGGCGAGGAAAAGCTTCCTCGTGTTGGCGGGGTCGTCCAGCCAGCGAGGGTCGTCGTTGTGTGGATTCACATCACCCTCCCATTGCAATCGGCGCCAGGAGCGCCTGCAGGTCCGAGGAGAAGAAGAACAGGAGCAGGCACCCGAAAGCCGTCAGGCACAAGGGAACCACGCAGAGAATGGGGGCTTCGTGAATGCCCTCTGTGGGGGCACCGTGCCCGCGGTCAGAACCGTGGCCGTGGGCATCTCCGTGGCCGTGGGCAGCCGCCTTCGGCGCAAAGAAGAACGCCCGTCCCACCACCGGCATCAGGTACCCGATGGACAACAGGGAGCTGGCCATAAGCACCGCGATGAAGATCCAGTGATGGCCCTGGGCCGCTCCGAGCGCGAGATACCACTTGCTCCAGGCTCCGCCCATGGGGGGCAGGCCAATGATGCTCATGGAGCCAATGAAGAACGCACCCATGGTGAAGGGCATGGTGCGGCCGATTCCATCCATGTCGCTAATCTCGGTCTTGTGGGCCCCCACCATCAGCGCACCGGCACAGAAGAACAGGGTGATCTTGCCTACCGCGTGCATGGCGATGTGCATCCCGGCGCCGATCACACCCATGCTCGTGGCAAGGGCCGCCCCCAGGGTGATGTAGGCCAGCTGGGAGATGGTGGAATATGCGAGCCGCGCCTTGAGATTGTCCTTGGTCAGGGCGATGCAGCTGGAGACCAGGATCGTGATCGCTGCGGCGTACATCAGCCATACGGACAGGTTCATCTCGTCCAGGAACTGAATACCGAAGATGTAGACCACGACCTTCAGAATCGTGAACACACCGGCCTTTACAATCGCCACCGCGTGAAGCAGGGCTGAGACCGGGGTGGGGGCCACCATGGCCGCAGGCAGCCACCGGTGGAACGGCATCAGGGCCGCCTTGCCCGCACCGAATGCAAAGCAGGCCAACAACGCGGCGCCGGCCCAGCCGTCGATGGTCCCCGCCAGAATCCCTCCCAGCTGGAACTCGAGGGTCCCTGTCAGGCGGTAGGTCCACATGATGCCCATGAGCAGAAACACCACGGAGGTGAACAGCAGATTGCCCATGTACACACGGCCAGCCTTTCGGGCCTTGTCGTCTCCGTGGTGGGTGACGAGAGGGTAGGTGCTGAAGGTCAGGATCTCGTAGAAGAAGAACAGGGTCAGCAGGTTCCGCGAAAAGGCGATGCCAAGGGCCGCGAAGATCGCCAGGCAGAAGCAGGCAAAAAAGCGGGTCTGGTTGTCTTCATCGTGGCCCCGCATGTACCCCATGCCGTACAGGGCGGTGGGAATCCACAAGCCGCTTGCCACCAGCGCATACAACATGCCAAGGGGCTCAACGGCAAAGGCCAGGGGTACCCCCGCCACCACCTCGAAGCTCTCAAAGCCCGGGCGTGCACCGGCTTGGACATGTGGCAGGATCGAGGCCACCACTGAGAAGGTGATGCCCGTAAAGATCACCATCACCCCATCGCGAATGTCGGGCCATCGGCCCAGAGCCAGCACAGCCAGGGCGGCTGCAGCAGGCAGGGCCATGGAGACAGCGACAGCGTTGTCGGCGGTCATGGCATGAATCCTGGGGACATGGCCTCGGCAGCGGCGTGGGCCACTCCAGCGGAGAGCTCGGTGTTGAGGCCGAAGTAGATCGATGCAGCCAGCAGCACCCACGTGGGCACGAGCATGGACCAGGGCGCCTCACAATTGCTGGGGTCGGCGGGTTCCTTGAAGTAGATGGTCTCCACCAGGCGCCACACATAGAGCACCGCCAGAAGTGATCCCAAAAGCACCAGGCTGGCCACGAGGAAGTGGTCTTGTTCCAGGGCGCCAAGCACCAGGTACCACTTGCTCACGAACCCGACTGTGACCGGCACGCCGATCAGCCCGAGGCCGCCCACCAAAAAGGCCGCCATGGTCAGGGGCATGCGCTTGCCCAGTCCTGCCCAGTCATCCACCTTGGAGCTTCCGATTTGGGCCACCACACAGGCGACGACGAGGAAGAGCCCCCCCTTCATGAGGGCGTGGTTGAACAGGTGTAGAATCCCACCGGTCAGCCCGTTCACCGAGTTGAATGAAAACCCGAGCACCATGTATC
Source organism: uncultured Enterobacterales bacterium (assembly GCA_964604165.1). Taxonomy (GTDB): domain Bacteria; phylum Myxococcota_A; class UBA796; order UBA796; family CAJQPC01; genus JAYZDK01. The sequence continues at coordinate 51,697 of CAZRYF010000026.1, read as the reverse complement.
CAATCTGCGCGATGGAGCTGTAGGCAAGGAGCCGCTTCACATCCGCCTGGAAAATGGCGGCCAGAGAGCCGAAGAAGATCGCCAGGAGCGCCATCGGCATGAGCAGGCGGTCCGCGTGCAGGTGGTCAAATACATAGGCCGCGCCAAACAGGCCGAAACTTACCCGCACCATCACGTAGTAGGAGACCTTGGTGGCCGTGGCCGCCAAGAATGCGCTCACGGTGGAAGGGGCGTGGGTGTAGGCGTTTGGCAGCCACTGGTGCAGGGGAAAAACCGCCAGCTTGATGGCGGAACCGACAAACAAGAACCCAAACGCCACCGTCTTGGTGCGGTTGGCATCGTCAATGGCTGGAAGGGCTTCGTGGAGGGCCGCCATGTTGAGGGTACCCGTGAGCTGGTACATGAGGCCGATGCCCAAGAGCAGGAAGGTCCCCCCGATGGTGCCCATGACCAGGTAGGAAAACGCGGCAGTGAGCGCCTTTCGACCCTTTCCAAGCGCAATAAGCGTGTAGGACGAGAGAGAAGTGATCTCCAGGAAGACGAAGACATTGAAGGCATCGCCCGTAATGGAGATACCGAGCAGCCCCGTGATGCACAGCAGGAACACCGCGTAAAAAAGGTACTCCTTGCCCTCGGGGATGTTGTCCGCTGCGGTCCCGGGACCTGCTGGCAACACCACCGCAGCGATCATGGACACAATCAGCAGCACGTACGCGTTGAGGTGGTCAATGGCGTACTCAATACCCAGCGGCGGGGACCAGCCACCCAAGTGATAGTGAATCGGTCCGTACATCCGGACCTGGGCCAAAAGGGACAGGGAAATGGCCAGCCCCGCCCAGACCACCGCGATGGCGAGCATGCGCACCACCGCCCGGTTTCGAATCAACACGCAGGCAGGCGCCGCCACGAGAGGAAGCACGATCTGGAAGGCAGGCAGGTGTTCCATCAGGATTCTTGCCGGTCCTGGGCCAGGATCTCATCTTCCTCGCAGGTGCCGTAGGCCTCCTGGATGCGCACTGCCAGGGAGAGGGCCAGGGCCGTAGTGGCGATGCCTACCACAATGGCCGTCAGCATGAGCACATGGGGAACCGGGTTGGAAAAGGTGAGGGGATGGTCCGTGAAGATGGGGGCAGTGCCTCCTTCAACCTTTCCCATGGCCACGTAGAACATGATCACCGACACCTGGAAGATGTTCAGGCCCATGATCTTCTTCACCAGGTGGCCCCGATGAATGACCGCATACAGCCCGATCATCATCAAGACGATCACCACCCAGTAGTGCCAGAGAGCGAGTACTCCGGTCATTCCTTCCACCGTCCTGCCAGGGCGTAGAACATGGCCGCCATGGTGGAGGCCACTGTGATGCCCACCCCGAGCTCTACCAATAGGATTCCGTAGTGCTGGCCGTGGGAGGCGTGCTCCGCCAACACGTCGTAGTCCAGGAAGTTCGCCCCGCGAATCATGGACACAATTCCCACACTTGCGTAGAGCAAAAACCCAAGGGCGCTCCCGGCCTCGGCCACAGAGGGGGGGAGCACCTTCTGCACGGCGTCCAACCCGAAAATAAGCCCGTAGAGCGCATACGCTGCCGCAAAGATCACGCCGGCCTGAAAGCCACCGCCGGGTCCGAAATCCCCGTGAAACTGCACGTACAGCGCAAAAAGGAGAATCATTGGAATGTAGAATTTTGCGGCCACCCGAAGAACGATCTTCTCGTGCATGCGCATGGGATGATCCATCATTCTTCCTCCTCTTGCGCCATGGGGTTTGCTTCCACCACCGGGTCCTCTTCGCGGCGGCGTGCCGTGCCAAGGAGCAACATCACTCCTACGCCTGCGGTGAAGATCACCCCGGTCTCGCCCAGGGTGTCATAGCCCCGGTAGCTGGCCAGAATGGATGTCACGATGTTGGGAAGTCCCACGGCCTTGGGGCCATGTCCGCCCGAGTCGCCGTGATCCGAGTCGCCGTGTTCCGAATTTCCGTCGGCGCCATGGGCCCCACCCGCATCGGCGGAAGCCAGTCCATCGCCTGTTTCCAGGGGATCTGCTGAAGCGTGGTGTGCGGAGTAGGCTTCGGCCTCGATGGCGATGATCTGGCGAGAGATGCTGTGTTCCCCCGCGTGAATGGTCGCGCTGGGGTCCCCCCAGGCGGGCATGTCCAGAGTGCCGTAGATCAAGGCTGCCCCCGTCAAGAGGACAATGAGCACGGGAAGGGGTTGGGCGGCCGGGTCCTTCTCCTGGTTGTGGGTCAACGCCAGGGTTCCCAAAATCAGCACGGTGGAGATGCCGGCCCCTACAGCGGCCTCGGTGAAGGCCACATCCACCGCATCCATGAGTGTGAACAGGCTGGCGGAAAGTAGGCTGAACATGCCCGTGAGCATGGCGGCCGCGAACAGGTCCTCCAGGAGGATCACCGCAATTCCCACGGCGATCAGAAAACCAAACAGGAGGATCTCAATCGGAAACGGCATCGTCGTCTCCATCGGTTCCATCCCATTTGACGCCCCGGGCAAAGGCAGCCTTGACCAGGGCATGTCCCGCCGTGGGGCTGGTCAGGAACAGGAATGCAATCAGCAGGAACATCTTGGCAGCAAACAGGGGATTGGCGTTCGCCAGCGACATCTCGGCGACGATCAAGCCAATCACCACGAGGTTGGCCCCCAGGGTGTCGGTGATGCTTGCCCCGTGGGTGCGGGTGTAGAAGTCAGGCAAGCGAAGGATGCCCACCCCCCCGATCATGCAGGCGAGGGTTCCCACCACAAGACAAGCGGCTGCCACCATGGCCAGAGCGGTCATGCCCTTCTCCGGGTGCCGTCAAAGCCGAGGTTCCCAAACCGACAGAATTTACAAACGGCGATAGTGCCGATGAAGTTCACCAGCGCATAGACCAGCGCCAGATCAATAAAATCAGGGCGTCCCATCCAGTAGCCCCCGACCGCAATCAAGAGCACCGTCTTGGTGCCAAACATGTTCACCGCCAAGATGCGGTCGAAGACCGTGGGGCCCTTTACGCCCCGCACCAGGGCGAGTCCCATGGTCACGAGAATGCCGATCATGACGGCAGTAAAAGTAGGCTCATACTGGGCCAGGTTCATGACTGGCCCTCCAGCCATGTCACCTTTCGGTCCATGCCCCCTTCTTCCACCCCTGCCGCAGTCACCTCGGTCAGGGCGTGCACCAGAAAGTCATCTCCCCGCGCATCCAGGGTGATGGTGCCAGGGGTAAGGGTGATGGAATTTGCATAGATCACTTTGCCCAGGTCGGTCTTTTGGGTGACCTTCGCCCGCACCAGCCTCGGCTGGATGGGAAGACTGGGGGAAAGCACCACCTTTGCCACGTGTAGGTTGGACTTTATGATCTCAAGGATAAGCCACGGGATATACAAGACAATTCTGAATCCCAGACCGTAGCCCGGATTGGCTCCATCGACGGAATCCATCTTCAAACAGATCCAGGTGACCAACAGGCACGAGACCACGCCGAAGCCCAGGATCATGGGGTTGTCATAGATCCCCGACCAGGTCAGCCAAAGTGCAGCCATCGTGAGGAAGATGGGAATTGCCGTTCTCACAGAGTCCCCTGCTTCAGGACGCAATTCGTACCACAGGGGCCCTAGGGAATTCGTCCACAGGGAGGAATCGATGAACACCACTCGGCGCCAAAGGGGGCTGTGAACTGAGTACCGTCCTGGAATTCCACGGCATATTCGCCGGAAATGGCGATTCCTTCGTCTACGCCGTCAACGGTCAAGTGGCCGTCGATGGCGGTTTGGCATGGGGCGTTCTTCGATTTGCACCAGAGGGCTGTTGTGGGGCCCCGGGCCGAGATGGGCAGGGTGCCGCTTCCCAGGCTTGGAAGGGGATCCTTCAGAGAGATGGTAAGGGCTCCCGTCTTTCCGTGCCCTGCCCTACAATCTGGCTGTTCCACGCCAAACACCAGCTCCAGGGGGGCCTCAGCGCATCCGGCACGGGCGAGATCGTGGCCTTGGGGAGGGCGTATTTTTCCGGCACAGGCACCCAGTCCAACCAAAGGCAGGATCCAACAGGCGGTGGTGGGCATGCGACACTTCATGGAGCGGAGAGCATGCCCTGGAACCTCGTGGTGACAAAGCAGGATTTCGATCCGGTGCGCTGATCTGGTGCGCGGAAGCGGCTGGAGTGGCTTTGTTTGCCACCTATGCCCTGCGGGAAGCCTTCGGCCAGGCAGTGGGGGTGGGGGTTGATTTGTCTGGGAGTCTCTGGTTCCAGCAGTGGCTGGCCTATTGCCTCCAGGGGGGCTTCTGGCCTGGGCACACGCCCTGGTTTTTTGCGCCAGATGGGCTGGATCTGTTCTCTCAGACTGGCTTCAACTTCCTGGATGCCGTCGGCGCGGTGCCCCTCCTTTGGGCTCTTGGGATGCCGGACTACCACGTTCCCTGGACGGTGGTGCTGCTGGTGGGAAACGCCATGGCCATGCGCTCTTTGTTGGCCAGCCAGGGCGCGAGTCGTCCCGCGGCCCTGGCCGGCGCCTGGGTCTTTGCCTTTCATCCCTACGTGGTCTTTGAGCTCAACGAGGGTCGCCCGACCCAGGCGATGCTTTGGTTCTGGCCCCTGGCGGTGCGGGAGCTGTTGGCGATGCGAGATGATCCCCGCTGGAGGCGGGCGGTCGCAGCAGGGGTGTTTCTCGCGCTCCAGGGATGGACCTATTGGTTTACCGCTCATTTTATTTTTCTGGTGTTTGGTCCGGTAATTGTGCTGCATGCAAGGGGCGCGGGACGGGACTGGTGGATGCGAATGGGCGCTGCAGGTAGCGTGGCTCTCTTGCTTGTGGTGCCGGCTATGGTGCCCATGTTGTGGCTTTGGAACACCGGGGGGGTGGAGGGTGTGGTTCAGGGATTCGGCGGATTTGGCCTGGAAGATCCCAAGGCGGTGGGCCTTGGCTGGTGGTTGGAGCTTCTTCCTGGAAAGAGCCTCGCGTTGACTGTGCTTGTGTTGGTTTTGGCCCCTCGACGGCGCCTCTGGGGAGTGGGGGCGGCGGTGGTGGGCGTGTTGGCTCTCGGGAACACGCTGTGGATACCCGGCACAGACGGGATTCCAAATCCGGCGTGGCACCTGTGTGAGGCCGTCTTGCCGGCCTTTTCCCGGCTCTTGTTTCCGTACCGGATCTGGTCGGCCCTCGCTGTGTTGGCTGCCCTCGCCCTGGCAGAGAGTCTGGACCGGGTTCCCGGTGGGGCAAGACGCTGGGCTGCCGCTGTGGTGGCTGTCTGGGCGGGAGTGGCGGTGGGCAACCCTCGGGGAGGCATGTTTATCGGGACGCCAGTGCCCCGTCCTGCCTATGTGGACGCGGTGCGAGAGGCTCCGGGAACCGTGTTGGATCTGCCCTTTCTCTGCGCTGAGGAGGCGGTGGTCTACCAGCCTCTCCACGGGCAGGCGCTCGCCGGTGGCATGACTGAGAATGTACCGGCGCTGCGGCCGGAGGGGGTGGTCGAGCGGCTGGAAGCGGATCCCCTGTTGTCCGCCCTGGGGAGGGCTTCTTTGGGGCAGGATCCTGGAACGGCAGGAGATTTGGGTCTGCCGGTGCGTTGGGTGGTGCTTCATACCGAGCTTCTGCGCCGTTCCGACCAGGTGAAACAGTGCTGGAAGGGACCGGAAACCAACCAAATGGATGCGGTGGCCCGGGCCGCGTTGATTCGCCTGCTCGGGCCACCGCACATGGAGGATCGGGAGGCGGTCGCGTGGGACCTGGGAATCCGGCGATAAGATGCGCCATGGTCTGGATCTTCATTGCATGGCTGGGGGTGGGGTGTAGCAACACCGGCTCGGACAGGGACACGTGTGTGGAGGCAGACGCCGACGCAGACGCAGACGCCGACGCAGACGCAGACGCCGACGCCGACGCAACACCCCCTTTTGATGAGGCCGTGTTTCGCTCTACGCACAATTCCTACTCTGGTGGGGAGCGCGGCACTTTGATCCAGCAGCTCGCCTTGGGCATTCGCGGTGTGGAGTTGGACTTCCATGACGACGACTATGCGGACCAAGGGGACTACCGCGTCGGCCACAGCAGCCCGGGGAGCCAGGTGGATCCCCTCGCTGCAGAGGTGAAGCTGGCGGATTGGCTCGCGGTTATCGCAGACTTTTCTCTCGGCCAGCCAGACCACGCGCCCATCACGGTGGTGCTGGACAGCAAGGACAACCTCACGGATCAGGACCATGAGGCGGACGGGAACCCAGGGGCCCTCAATGAGGTGGTGGCGGAGAGCTTGGGTGCCTCGTTGTTCTCTCCGGGGGAATTGGAGGAGCCATGGCCGACCGTGGGACAGCTGCAGGGACGGATCCTGGTGGTCTTGAGCGGTGACGCAACCACACGACGCCTCTATCGGAGGGACACGGGACACGAGCCGGCTGTCGCGGTCACGGCCACGGGTGCCGTGGTGGAGGTGCACGAGTCCGGGACGGGGGACCTCTGGAGCTGGACGGGACAGCTGGATGCTCGAGGGGTGGTGACCTGGAAACATCACAGCAAGTACGACACGGGTCGGGATCCTGCGGTGGCCATTCGAGACGATGGGTGGCTGGTGGAGGTGCACCAGTCTCATGTGCATGACACTCTTTGGTACCGGGTGGGACACCTGGGGTCGGATCTCCGCATCACCTGGGGCGAATCCCATCCATTTGACGATGGAGTTGAGCCATCGTTGGCCTTTGTATCCGTCGATTCCCTGCGCGAGATCCACGTGAGCGATTCCAACTCAAGTGAGCGTTGGGACTGGGCAATGACCCTCGATACAAGCCAATGGTCTCTCTCTTTTGGAGCCCATGGAGAGACCACGGATGCGCGCTATACGGAGAACGAGGCGTCCACATCTGCGGGCACCCTGCGGGTGTGGAGCGGCGATGACCTGGAGGGACATGCCGATACCCTTCTCTACCGCACCGATGCAGTGGCAGGGCAGCGTATTCGCTATGAGCAACTGCTCTTCACCGAGTACCAGAAGAACAATGCAGCTGAGCTGTTGGACGAGGACACCTGGTTCTTTGCCGTGTCCGCAGCAGATGCAGCCACGGCCGAATCCTGGCGGTCCCAAGGTCGAATCACCCGCATCTGGGGCTTTTCAGAGACCGCGGCCCAAGGGGTGAGCGCTGCGGTCTCCTTTCCGGCTACCGACACGCCAGGTGCGGCGTGGTACCAGGATTATTGCGACAGCGTGGGTGCTCTGGAGTAAGAAGCCTCATGGCTCTTGAATGGCTGGTGCTGCTGGCGGCATGCAAAGACCCGGTTCCCGTGGACACGGGAGAGCCGCTGGCCGCGGGCCCCACCTGGACGGAGGAGGCACTGCCCATAGAGTGTCCCGTGGGCAGCGTGGATGCTCCCCTGTTGGAGGCAGCGCTTGACGATGCGGGCCTGAGCGCCGCTGAGGTGGGCTACACAGAGAGCGACTGGAACTACGCAAGCTATGGCCCGTACCTGGGTGATTCCTTTCGTCTGTCTTGGTTTCGTCCCGCGATCTCAGCCCCGCTTCTCCTGCCCTGTCGGGGAGCCCAGCAGGCGGTAGACCTGGACTTTGCTGCGATGAGCGAGCACCCGGTCTCCGCTGTCCTTGGGGTTGCCATGGGCCGACTTGACCATGTGACCGAGGCGGTCCCTTTGGACCCGCTGGAGGCGAGTCAGGGCCTGGCAGATATCTCGGATCTTCCACTGGAGCTGGCCGATGCCCTGGTGCCGATTTTCGCGGCCCTGGAAGAGATCGGCACAGTGCGCAATGTCCTGGAGGACACAGCCCCAGAAAAGGCGGGCAAGCTGGTCAAGTTCGGACACGGAGGCGTTCTCATTGACACGGACGCTGCGCCGGACCTCACGGACGCCTCGGTCCAGGACTGGCTCTTGGCAGAAGAGGGACCCAGGTCCCTCTATGATCCGGCCCGGGTGCTGGCCTTTGCCATTGAGCAGGCTGACCTTGGGCGCTTTGAGGGGCAGGACATCTCCTGGTCGGCCGAGAGTGACCTGGGCCCTCTGTTGATCACAGGCCCTGGGGAAGATGCCCCGGGTGACATCGGGATGCAGGCCTTTCACCTGGACACCGGGGGGGATGACACCTGGACCCACGAGGCGGGGGCCAATTCCCGGACCCTGCCGGTGAGCGTTCATGTGGACCTCTCAGGGAACGACACCTACGCCTACGAGGAGCGGGACTCCGGGGATGCCTCCCTTCTGCCTTCCGATGGGGCGGGCCGTTACAACGGAGATGAGAACTACGGCACGTTCTCTCTCTCCAAGACCGGGCGCCAGGGGTCGGGCCGCTTCGGGGTGGGCCTGTTGTTCGACCTGGAGGGAGATGACCACTACCAGTCGCTTCGGGTCAGCCAGGGTTGGGGTCACCTGGGGGTGGGTGTGCTCTTTGATGGGGCAGGGGACGACACCTACCTGGGGGAGGCCGGTGTGCAGGGAGCAGGCGCCCTGGGGGTGGGCCTGCTCCTGGACCTGGAGGGAGATGATGTGCACGAGACCTTCAGCAAAAGCCAGGGCTTTGGGTTCGTGGCGGGAGCGGGAATTGCCTGGGATGGAGGGGGGGACGACACCTGGTTTGCCAATCCCGGCAAAGTCGAGGACGGGGGATTGACCCTGTACTACTCGCCGCAGCTCCCTGGAAACGGAAACTCCAGCTTCTCCCAGGGAGCGGGGTTTGGCATGCGCAATGACTCCGCGGCGACGTTCCTTTCCGGAGGAGTCGGCGTGCTGCGGGACCTGGCGGGAGACGATGACTACATGGCCGGCACCTTTGCCCAGGGAAGCGGCTACTGGCAGGGGACGGGCTTCTTCCTGGAAGGGGCAGGAAGCGACGTCTACGACGCCTACTACTACGTCCAAGGGGGCGCCGCGCACTATGCCATCGGCGTGTTTCTTGACGATGGTAGCGGAGACGACGCCTTGAACACCCGCATGACCCCCAACCACATGCAGGTGGGTTCTGGCCACGACTTCTCCGTGGGAGTGCATGTGAACGAGGGGGGAGATGACACCTACGTGTTTGGTGGGCTGGCCACCGGGGCGAGTAACTGCCAGGGAATCGGCCTGTTCGTGGACAACGACGGTGCGGACTCCTACACCGCCAACTCGCCTTTGTCTGTGGGGCTCGGCAACCACTCCGGAGAGTGTGAGACCCGGAACCAGGTGGACAGCATTGGGTTGTTCCTGGATGGGGGAGGGGATGTGGACTTGTGGTCCTGGCCCGAGGGAGACGTCCGGTCTCCGGGAGATGACGCTTCTTTCGGCATTCAGTGGAACGGCACCGAGGACGAATTTGGCGGCGCTGTGGATGGAAACGGTGAGACCTCGCTGCATGCGGCGGGCGCACTGAACTAACGGCTCGGGTGCACGCTGGTCCATCCTGGTGCATACTCACTGGGTGAGACGTTTTGCCATGGCTGGGATGGTCTGGGTGCTTGGGGCCCTGGGTTCGGGCGATGCGCAGGCCCAGACCGTGGTGTTCACCGAGAACTTCGACGCCTACTACACGTCCTCCTTCTCGGGCAATGGAGGCTGGGAGAGCTACTACGCTTCGGACAATTGGGGGGTCAACTGGTGGGGGCGCCTGTATGCCACCACCGACAACTATGGAGGCACCTGGGGCAGCGGTGGCGCCCACGACAACCACATGGTCTACGAAGGCGCGTCTTTTGACGACTTCACCCTGGACCTCATCCTGAAGAGCAACGACGATGACACGAGCGGGGTCGTGTTCCGGTTTCAGGACGAGGAGAACTTCTACCTGGTTCACTTCAACGGAGGGGATGGCTACCCGGGCGCGGGAAGCGGGGGCCGACAGAACGCGAGCTCGGCGGGGTCGTTTCTCTACGTGGTGGAGAACGGGTACGCGACCGAGCTGGCCTCTTCGGCTGTCACCTACACGCAAGGCGTCTGGCACGACCTCCAAATCGAGGTCGCGGGAGATGCCATTGACATCTACTTTGATGAAGACGACAACGGGTCCTTCAACGGGAACAACGAGCACGTCTTCAGCGTGACAGACAGCACATTTGCCGACGGCTACGTGGGCGCCTTCTGCTACGACCAGGGGAGCAACTGGAATTGTCGGTTCGATAACTTCCAGGTCTCCACCCTGAGTGTCGACACAGACGGAGACGGCGTCGTCGACACGGCAGACAACTGCCCCAACACCTCCAACCCGACCCAGGCGGACCAGGACGGCGATGGGGTCGGAGATGCCTGCGATGGGGACGCGGACGGCGATGGGTACGAGACGACCGCCCACGGGGGGGATGACTGCGATGACACGGCTGCTGCCATCCATCCGGGCGCTGCGGAGGTGTGCGGAGACGGCGTGGACAACGACTGCGATGGTCAGATCGACCCGAGCACCTCTACAGATGCGAGCACCTGGTATCGAGACGGGGACCTGGACGGGTATGGAGATGGTTCGATGTCCGTCAACGCCTGCACGCAGCCCATCGGGTACGTCGCGGACGGGACAGACTGTGACGACTCCCGCAACGATATGTACCCAGGGGCCCCCGAGTCGTGCACGGACCCTGAAGACCTCAACTGCGACGGAAGTGTCTCTCATACGGATGCAGACAACGACGGCTACGCCGCTTGCGTGGACTGCGATGATTCGGATGCTGCTGCGTTTCCCATGAACCCCGAGGTCTGCGATGGCGTGGACAACGACTGTGACGGGATCGTGGACCAGGCCGGCACGACGGGCGAGACCACCTGGTACGACGATGCCGATGGAGATGGGTACGGCGATGCCGCCCATTCCAGCGTTTCCTGCTTTGCCGCCAGCGGCCAGGTAGCGGACCACACGGACTGCGATGATGGCGCCCTTTCGATCCATCCGGGAGCGTCGGAGTCATGTGATGGCGTCGACAACGACTGTGATGGCATCGTGGACGAGTCGGATGCTGTGGATGCCACGACCTGGTACCAGGATGCTGACGGTGATGGATACGGCAACATGAGCGTCACCACCATCGCTTGCAGCCCTCCCAATGGCTACGTGGCGGTTGGACAGGCCACCGACTGTGACGACACGGTCGCATCGACCCACCCCGGAGCCACGGAGACCTGGTATGACGGGGTGGATTCGGACTGCAACGGTGCGTCCGACTACGATGCGGACCAGGACGGGGAGGAGTCCGACGCCTATGGGGGGGATGACTGCGACGATTCGGACGGCACGGTGAACACGGGCGCCGCGGACACCTGGTACGACGGGGTGGATTCGGACTGCGATGGTGCGTCGGACTACGATGCCGACGGTGATGGTCATGACTCGGCCGATCATGGAGGCGACGACTGCGACGACGCCCGGGAAGACGTGTACCCGGGTGCCCCGGATATTCCCTACGACGGAGACATCACAGATTGCGATTCGTCTTCGGACTATGACGCCGATGGAGATGGGTTCGACTCGGACGTCTATGGGGGTACGGACTGCGACGATGCCCGCTCTGATGTGAATCCGGCGGCTCTGGAGTCCTGGTACGACGGAATCGACCAGGACTGCGACGGTCGAGACGACGATCAGGACCAGGACGGGTTTGGTGTCGAGACCGACTGCGACGACACGGATGCGGAGATCTATCCGGGTTCCGACGGCCTGGACGATGACTGCAATCCCCTGGACACGGGGGAAGTCGACACCGAGGATCCGGGGGGAACGGGCCTGCCCCTCGACACGGAGGAGTCCATTGACACAGGCCTGCCCAACCTGGGCACTGAGCCCGGAGACAAGATTGTGGCGGGTGGTTGCGCCTGTGACAGTGGGGGGGGAACAGGGCCAGGAAAGTGGCTATCTCTGCTTCTGTTGCCTTGGATGATGCGCCGCAGGGAGCCTCAACTTGTGCTGATTCCTTGCTCCTCACGGCCCAACCGAACATAGAGAGACCTCTCCCTGGAGGTCTTGATGCGGTTTCTGTTCGTGTTCTTGCTGGCAGCCTGCGGTGGCTCGGATGGTGCCCCCGAAGGCCCTTCCCCTGAAGGCGCATCTCCCGGGGGTCCCATGGCACCGCCCCCGGGTGCCCAAGCGCCAGAGGCGGCTCCCATGGCGCTTCCTGATCTTCCCGCGGGCACCCACGTGTCGGTGGATGGCAGCGCCAGCACGTTTGGATTTGTGGGGGCCAAGATCACCAATGAACATCCGGGTGGATTCAAGAGCTACGAGGGCCATGTGGTGTTGGATGAGGCCGGCCAGGTGGTGGGCACCTCCTTCACCATCTCCTTGGACTCGGTCTTTTCCGACTCGGAAAAGCTGACCGGGCACCTCAAGAAGCCGGACTTCTTCGACGTGGCGCAGTTTGGCGCCGCCCGGTTCTCGAGCGCTGAAATCCAGGCAGCTGGGGAAGGTCACACGGTAAGCGGCGTGTTGGATCTACACGGCGTCACCAAGACCATTTCTTTTCCTGCCAAGATTGGCGTGGCGGAGGATTCCGTGCATGTGACCGCAGAGTTTGACCTGAACCGGCAGGACTTTGGTATCAGCTATCCGGGCAAGCCGGATGATCTGATCAAGGACCAGGTGAAAATCAAACTGGATCTGGTCTTCCCTCGGGGCCAGGCGAATTGACCCTGCTGAAGAGGCGCGAGATGGCGAGAACCATCGCACCTGTGGCAGTCTTGGGGTCGTGGAGGTGCGAATGAGGCTGCGAACGATGTGGGGTGCGGGGGGCGTTGGACTTCTTGTTGCCGGGCCAGCCTGGGCGGGTAGCTCCGGACAGATCAGGGTGGATGTGCAGAACATGCCTGGGGAGATTGTGCTGGACGGCTTCCTGACCGGACAGAAGGCTCCCGCGGTGTTGGAGGCCGTGGAGCCCGGGGTGCACGAGGTGCAGATTGAGTATGGTTGCCTTCTTGGCAAGACCCAGGTGACCGTGCAGGCGGGGGCCACGGCACGGGCTCGGATTCGGGTCAAGAACCGGGGGGGCGTGGGAACCGTTCGTGTTCGGGATGTGCCTCCCTGGGCGGAAGCCTTCGTGGATGGCCGCCCCATGCCGAGCGCCCGAGATGGGGAAGAGGTGGCCTGTGGTGGCCACCGGATCACCGTGGAGGCGAGCGGCATGTCCCCCTGGCAGGACCAGGTTGTGGTCACCACGGGCCAGTGGACCACGGTGACCGTGCCCTCCACCTGGGAAGGCATGGAAGGAGACCTGAATCTGGTGGTGCGGTCCGATGACGACCGAGGTGGCCGGAGTGAATTCGACGACATGGTCGATGCAGATGCCGGGGACAGCTTTGACGACTGGGAGGAGGTGGACCCTCGCCAGCGGGATCAGGAACAGGCTGCAGAAGCTGCACGCCAGAGAGAGGCGCGGGCTGCTCAGGAAAAGCGGGCACGGGAAGAAGCCGCACGTGTTGCCAAGGAGATCGGTGAACAGGCCAACAAACTTGCGGAGCTGAAGTTGGCGAGAGAAGAGGCCGTGGAGGCGGTCCGGGATGCCGAAGGCCGGGTCGCGGAGATCGAGATGCAGATGGACGTCGTCCAAGAAGCGCTGGCCGAGCTGGGCGCAGCACCTGTAAAGGAGGATCGCCCGGAAGAGACCAGCACTGTGGCCATGGGGGCGCCCCTGGAGGAAGGAGGTGATCTCGAAGGCTTGGACGGTAGACGTGCCGAGATCGAGCTGCAGCCGGCGGTGGCCAAGGTGGATCGGGGGCAGGCCCGCTTGGACCGACAACGGCGGCGGCAGGAGGAGGCGGAGGCGGAGCGGCGCGCTGAGGAGGAGCGAAAACGGCTTCAGAACCGTCTCTCAGCGGAACGAGAGGGCCGCTCAAAGGACGGGGACTGGACCCCCGAGGACTACGAGTCCAGCCTGGACGGCCTTGACTCGCCACGTGCTGCAGCCCGTGGTGATCGGGGAGGCCAATCGTCAGCCCTTTCGAGCCACCCGAACATGCGGTTGGGGACGACAGGTGCGAGCGCTGCTCTGGCGGGCACTGGGGTGGTCTTGGCAGCGGTGGGCTTTCTGCAGTGGAACCAGGCCCAGGGCCAGTGGGACACGGCCGTCCAGATGTGTGACTCCGATCCCAACACCGACTTTGATCAGGACGGTGTTTCTGACTGCCCTTACACGGACAACGTGACCATCATCCCGTCGGAACACGCTCTGGCGTTTCGACAGGACAAGCTTGCGCCTGCTCGAAAGAGGGCCATTGTGGGCGTGACGCTGACGGTGGCCGGGGCGGCAGGGGCGGGGGCGGCCTGGACCTTGTTGGATGTGGGTCCAAGCGGCGCAGCCGTTCGGGTGGGGGGGCGCTGGTAGCAGCTACTGCACGTTGACCGTGTCGTCCGACGTGTAGAGGGCATCCAGGAGGCCGTCGTTTGCCACGACGGAGCAGGTCCAGTTCTCACCGGCGGTGGTGGCACTCCCCGGCACGGTGTCGTCTGTGTAGGTCGTGGTGGAGGTGCCCGTGAACTCCACGCCGTCCACGGTCCACGTGAAGGTGTAGTTGATGGTGTCACCGTCCGGATCCGAGCTGGGGAGGGTGATCTGACAGACCAGGTCGTCCACTCCGCCGGTGGGGGAGGTGGGGCTGACGGACAGGGTAGGGGCGCTGGGCCGGTCGTTGCCTACCTGGGAGAAGTCGGAGAGCGCTGTACCGTTCTCCTGGCCATCGTTGGGTGTGACGGTGCAGGTGACGATGTCGTCCTCCACGGTGTCTGTGGAGTACAGTATGCGCCCGCCGGTTCCCGGATCATCACCCTCCCCATAGGAGGAGGAACCGGTGGAGTCGGTGATGGTCCACTCGTAAGCGGTCTGGTCCAGGTCGCCGTCCGCGTCGCTCCAGCCGCTGGCAATGCAGAGGAGGTTTTCGGTCTCGGCCACCGGACTTGGGGTCACGGTCACAGCGCTGATGCTTGGCTTGGAGTTCTTGACCGTAATCACCGGCGTGGAGAGCACCGTGTTGCTGGAATCTGTGCCGTCGCTGGCGGTCAGCGCGCACTGCAGGTCGTCGCCCTTGCTGAAGTAGACGCCGGTCAGAGTACTGGAGGTCACATTCAGGTTGGCTGCGTCCCTGTACCAGGCGTAGGTGTAGTTGAAGGTGGTGGTTCCATCCGCATCGCTTATCTGCTGGGCCAGACAGGAAACAGTGGTGGTCTCAAAAATCTGGGTGGGGTTCAGCCGGACCTGGACCAGGGTCGGGGCAGAGTTGAGGATGGTGACCGACTCGGAGATGCTGTTGCCCTGGGCCTGTCCATCGTTCGCGGTCACAGTACAGGTGACGTTGTTGTTGTGAACGAACACCCCGGACAGTGTGCTGGTGATGGGGGTGGTGCTGGACAAGGTGCCGGTGCCCTTGCTTACGCCATCCACGGTCCAGTTATAGGTGGACTGGTCCGAGTCGCCGTCCGCATCGGAGTAGCCGCCGTAACCGCAGGTGAGCGTGGTGGTGGCGTAGGCCGTCGAAGGCGTCAGGGTGACTGCGCCAATGCTGGGCGTCGTGTTGTTGACGGTGACGATATTCGAGGCGGCCACCGTGGCGCCAGAGTCCAACCCGTCCGAGGGGGTGGCGGAGCAGGTGTAGCTGCCGCCCTTGGTTGTGTTGGTCGAGGAAAACACCTGGGACGTAATGGGGGAGGCGCTACCATCCGCTACCCAGGCGTAGCTGTAGGTCAGGTTGCCGTTGTCACCGGGATCCGCATCCGTGGCCGGCGAGTGGGCGCAGGTCAAGTCGTCCTCGCTGGAGGGGGGATCCGGGGAAACACTGACGCTTCCTGGCGCCAGGATTGGGGCAGTGTTCAACACATTGACGGTGTTGGATGCGGCCTCTGCGCTGTCGTCAAAGCCGTCGTTTACCGTGATGTAGCAGGTGACCGAATCGGATCGGTTGAAGTTGTTCGATCGCAAGGTGTCCGTGGAATTGCTGACCCCGGGGTCCACGCCGGAGACATCCCATCGATAGGTGGTGGTGAAGGCGGTGGTGTTGTCTGCATCGGAGACTGTGCCGGCCGTGCAGGTGAATTCGTCGCCTTCGTGGGCGGTGAGGGGCGTCAAGGAGGCGCTCGCGACCACCGGTGCGCTGTTGGTGATGTTTAGGTCCACGCTGACCGTGCTTCCGTAGGTTTCGCCGTCGTAAGGCGCCACCGTGCAGCGAACCTGCTGGGGATGGGCGAAGGCCCCAGCCAGGGTGGTTCCCGTGCCTACCGAGGTGCCCCCCACATACCAGGTGACCTCCGACTGATCGGTGTCGTTTGCGTCCGAGTCCGTGAAGTCCGTCCAGGAGCAGGTGAGGGTGCTGCCGGCATAGGCCACGGAGGAATCGGTTTCATCGCTCGTGATGGAGACTCCGGAGACGCTGGGGGCAGAGTTGCCCACGGTGACTGTGTTGGAGTCCACGCCGGAGCCGTCAGCTTCTCCATCGCTTGGGGTGACGGTGCACAGGACGTCCTCGCCCTTGGCGAAGCTCGCTGAGGTCAAGGTGTCTGTCGTTTCTGCGGTGACCACGCTGCCGGCCACCGTCCAGGCGTAGGAGAAGGTCACGGAGTCGCCGGGGTCCACATCGCTTCCCGAGCCCGCGGTGCAGGTCAGGTCGTCATCGGCGGTGGGGACAAGGGGAAGCAACGAGACCGAAGCCACCACAGGTGCAGAGTTGGATACGGTGACCGTGTTCGAGACCACCGAGTCCCCTGAATCGGTGCCGTCTCTCGGGGTGACAGTGCAGGTGACGGCCTCGTGCTTGTTCCAGTGGTTGGACCCGAGGGAGCCGGTGGCGGTGCTCACGTTGACGGTACTGCCAGCCACTTCCCAGCTGTGCAGGTAGGAAAAGTTGGTGGTTCCGTCGGCATCGGTGGTGCTGCCCGGGGAGCAGAGCAAGGTGTCTCCCTCGTAGGCCGGGTCGGGACCCAGGGAAGCATCCGCCAGGATCGGGGCGGTGTTGGCGATGGAGATCTGGGTGTGGAGGGTTGTGCCGCTGTCGGTGCCGTCAAAGGGGGTCACGTCACAGCGCACGAGGTCGCTGTAGGTAAACCCGCCAGAAAGCGTGGGGTCGCTGCCGGCGGGAGTCCCGTTGATGGTCCAGGACACGGTCGATAGATCCGTGTCGCTGTCCACATCTGTGAAGCCGCTCCATGCGCAGGTGAGGATGTCGGCGGCATAGGCGGTGGAGGGGGTGATGTTTACGGTGCTGATTTGCGGAGCGGTGTTCGCCACCGTGACGGAGCTTGAGGTCACTGCGGTCCCGTCGTCGGTCCCGTCGTTTGGGGTGCCAATGCAGGCGACCACGTCGTTCTTGGAGAACCAGGTGCCATCCAAGGTGTCGGTGGTGACGCCAGGGTCTACTCCGGACACGGACCAGGAGAGGGTGGTTGCAACCGTGTCGCCGTCTGCATCGGAGGTGGTGCCTGTGAGGCAGGTGAAGGTGGTGGCCTCCGTGACGTTCGTGGTGGGAGTCATGGCCATGGCAGCCAGGACCGGTGGGGTGTTGGAAATGGTGAGGCTGGCGGTGCCAGGGGGTCCGTCAAAGGTGCCGTCGCTGGGGGTGACGGTGACCTCCCAGACCTCGTCCCGGGTCGTCTCTGCCGCAGGGAGAAGATCAGTGGCGTGGGCTGTGGCGGTGCCGTCAACTGTCCAGGCGTAGGTGTAGGTCGGCGTCAATCCCTCCGCGTCATAGCTGGGGGTGTCGATGTTCACGACCAGGGCATCCGTCGTCAGTGCGGGATCTGGGCTGATGGAGACCGTGGGCGGCGTGGGTCGGGTGTTCACCTCAAACACCACCGTGCGTTGGTCATAAAAGCCAAGATCGCTGGTGGCAGTGATCGTCAAAACGTGGTTGCCGGCTACGAGATCCGACCGCGCAAAGGATGACGCGCCCGTGGTGGCGTCGGGGGGATCCACGTGCAGTTGACCAGACAAATCTGAAGTCCAGTCCATGGTCATGTTGGTCAACGAACCCTCTCCGGGGTCCACTGTGGCGGAGAAGGTGATCTCGTCGCCATGGGCAAAGAGGTCTCCGTCCAGCGGACTGGCGATTGTGATCTGCGGTGGACTGCCGATGGTGTAGATGATGCTGTCGGTGCAGGCTGCCCCCACCTCGTCATGCACAAGAATGGCGATGGCATGGGTGGAGACCGTGAGGTCCGAGTAGGGAAAGGTCAGGCTTGCTTCTGCTGCCGGAAACGGAATGCTGCTGCCCAGGGTCCCGTCCACGTCGCTCATCCACTCCACCGTGAGCTTGTCCGTGAGGACATCTGGATCCGAAATCAAGGCCCGGAATTGGATCAGCTCGTCTTCTTCGCTCGCGCTGCCCGTGTTCGGAGCCGTGATGGAGCAGGAGGGTGCTGTGTTCTCTGGCCGCACGGTGATCTCCACCTCGGCAGTCGCGGACTTGCCCACCAGGTCTTCCACCCAAAGGGTGATGACGTGGTTTCCTTCCGTGAGGAAGATCTGCCCCTCCATGGCGCCGTTTGCATCCGGCTCGGAGCCCAGGTCCAAGTCCCCGTCCAAGTCGCTGGTCCAGGAATAGACCAGGTCTTCTACAGCATCTTCGCTGTCGCTTACCTGCCCTGAAATCCAGACCTCGTGGTCGATGTAGTAGGCCACATCGGACACCGGAGATTCGATGGTGGGAACGGGTGCTTCTGTTTCCATGACGGTCAAGGCCACGAGGGCGCTGCCCTTTGCTCCCCCGGCGTCCGTGACCTCACCGGAGACTTCCGTGTCCCCGACTTCCAGGACGATGTCACAGGCGGAGAGACCTTCCGGATCAGGCTGTGCCGCTGGACAGGCGATCTCGGTGCCCACGTACCAGGTCACGACCAGGTCGCTGACCGTGTGATCCACGTCGGATGCGGTGCCCTGGAAGGTCACCGGGTAGCCCTCAAAAAGGGCCTCACCATCCAGGTGGGAGGTAATGACCAGCTCCGGCTTGGAATTTGAAGGGGGGACCTTGATTCCGTCGTCCGGTGGCGGCTCGATGCAGGACAGCATCAAAAGGGTGGAAACCGCGCTAAACACAGGCAAAACGGCCCTTCTCATCGCATCTCTCCGAGGAGGGCAAGATACCACGGCCAGGGCGGGACTGGCGAACGGGCTCCTGGAGAAAAGGGTAGGATTCACCACGCCCTGGAGGAAGTATGCGCACGGAGTTGTTTGCGGTGGTCGTGGCGGGGTTTGTCGGTTGCGGGTTCTTTGGCCCTGGGGTGTACGAGGACACAGGGGAGGACACCCAGGGAGAATCGGATGCCGACACCGACGCTGACGCCGACGCTGACGCCGACGCCGATGCTGATGCCGACGCCGATGCTGATGCCGACGCCGACGCTGACGCTGACGCCGACGCCGACGCTGACGCTGACGCCGACGCCGATGCTGATGCCGACTGTGACGAAACCAACCTGTTCCAGCAGTTGGAGATCCGTGATCCTGGGGGTGCTTGCCTGACAGACTGCGAGGCGAATGAGGCGTTGGACTTTGTGGTGATGCTCACGAATTATTGCGATGAGGCCGTTTCATTCACGACCCCGGACAGTTGCATCGTGGTGGGCTGGAGCATTGAGGTTTCCGGCAACCCGCATGGCGGGGAGGAGGCTTGGGTCGCCTGTGACGATGCGGTCACTGCCCACGAGGTGGGATCGGGCCTCACGATTGAAGTACACCGCGGAGAGACGACGGCTCTCGCAGCCGGAGACTATGTCATCACGGCGAGCTTGAATGACCCACTCACCAGCCTTCTGGTCAGCAATATCACCGTTGTCCAGTAGTCAACTGTCCGTGGTCAACGCTCGAAGATTTCGATACGCCACTGGGCAGTGGCCACGGCGACGACATCGCCAGTTGCATCCCGCAACGTTCCGGTTGCCGTCACGTCGTGGACCCCTGCAGTCTCCGGGACCACTGCCTCGCACCGGCCGGTGATTGTGCCCCGCGCCTTCTTTGTGTACTCCATGGAGAGCTGAGAGACGATGCCGCGTCCTCGCCCGTCCACGAGGGACATGACGGCCAGTCCCGTGCAAAGCTCGCCCAGGTTCATGAGGGCGATGGCGTGCACGCTGTGGAGGTGGTTGCGTACTTTGGGGCGATCCCGCATTTCCACCTGGGCCATGCCGTCGCCGAACTCCAACACCCGGGCGCCGATGGTGCCGGTGTAGCGGGCCGAACGCCCAACGAAAAAGGAGAACACCGTGTTTCCGCCGGGAAGGCCGGAGAGACGGTCCCATGCGTTGACGAGCCCGAGCGTGGGATTCTTTGCGAGTTTTGTCATGACAACGAGGCTAACCTTGCGTCGGGTACCCGGGCCAGATCAGCGTCTCCGACGAACCAACCCAAGGAGGGCCAAAAGCCAGGGAGCGCTCTGGATTGGACCCGGTGCCTGGGCGCAGCCGCACCCGAGGCCGGCACCGCCATCCTCCACACCCGTGTCCTCGATGCAGTCCGGGTCGACCTCCTCACAGAAGTCGTCGCAGGCGCCGTCGCCGTAGAGTCCCGCAGCATCGCACCAGTCCCGGGTGCCGTGGGTCTCTTCGATTTGGTCGAGAATCCACTCTTCATTCTTGTCCACCCGGGTGCTTCCGGAGAGCACCTCGCAGTCGCCATCTCCCCAAGAGTGAACCGCCACCTGAAACCATTGATCTTCCCACCACTGGAATTGGGGCCCGCCGGAGTCTCCGCTGCAGATCTGGGCATTGTCCGGGTTGGTGTCGGAGTGGCTGTACAAGAACATGCGATCCATGTCGTCGACGGTCAGATCTGCAGAACGCTTCTTTCCGGATCCGCGGCCCGTGGCGCCATTGGTGGTGCCAAAGCCGACGCTGACGATGTCGGCCGGCAGCTCCTCACGGCTCCAGAGCTCCCTGCGAATGGGTGTGGGTCGAATCGGAGCATCCTCCGTCAGCACAATGACCCCCAGGTCGTACTCCCCGGTGTTTGAGGTGCCGGACTCCAAGGCCACATAGTCCGGGTGAACGGTGACCGATTCCAGCTCCATGACATGGTCCGCATCGTTTACGTCGTCGCCAAAAAAGACGCGCCCCATGTCGAGCAAGACGCTCGTGGGCAGGTCGGCGCTGCAATGGGCTGCGGAAAGGACAATGCGCGAGGTGATCAAGTTCCCGCTACAAGCGGAGAACGCTTCTCCGTGGAATTCCGCCCCCAAGGAGACAGCGGATTCAAAACCATCCTCTCGCTCCCCGTTGACGATGGGATTGGATAAGGCTGCGGAGGACAAGAGAAGAGGGACAATCACGGCGGGAACCGTAGTCGGGTCCATGAGGGCACGTGTCCAGAGCATGTGAGGTCTGCACTTGGGCTACGATTTGTTCTGGAGGCGCGCATGGGGTGGAGACTTTTGGCGTTGGCGTTCGCGCTGGCGACAGGCACGGCCTGCAAGGCCCCCAGTGACCCCAAGTATCTGGTGGAGGGAGACGATCCAGGGGAGTGTATGAACCGCATCGATGACGATGGGGACTGGCTCATGGACTGCGATGACCCGGATTGTAGGTACATCGCGCCCTGCGGAGAGGCGCCAGACACGGGCGACAGTGCCGACACGGGCGACAGTGCCGACACGGGCGACAGTGCCG
>CAZRYF010000026.1:0-30084 GCA_964604165.1 uncultured Enterobacterales bacterium | reverse complement strand
GACACGGGCGACAGTGCCGACACGGGCGACAGTGCCGACACGGGCGACAGTGCCGGCACGGGCGACAGTGCCGAGTCACCCAATACGGGCGATACGGATTTGTAGGGGAGACTCTCTGTGGTCGCCCGCAGCAACGGTTGGTGGCTGGTCGCGGGCGGGCACAGGGCCGGAAGACGGCAAAGCCCCCTCCTACGACGCTGCCTGAACAGCCGCCCGGTGCTTGTTGAACCACAGGGCGCTTCCGGCCCACAGCGGCAGCGCCAACAGGGCGAGTCTCCAGGGTCCTGTGCCCACGATCGCCATGGCCACACAGGCCACACTCAATGCGGCCAGGCGCCCAAACTCCAGGGGGACACACCACCCGCGCCGCTCAAACATGCCGGCCCAGGTCAACATGGTCCAGAGCATGAGCCCCAAGACGGTAACCAGGGGCGCCCAAAGGAGATGGGTCTCGAACAACAGCACCACCGTCACCCCTGCCACCAAGGGAAGCAGATGCAACAAAGCGTACCCATGAAGTGCCCGGGGGGCATCGAGGTTGAAGCCACGGCCGGGGGCGGGAAAGGGGATCGGCTCCGTGGCCACCGGCGACCACTCCGGCGGGGCAAACCACAGGTGGAGCTTGTCCGGCCATCTGGAGAATGTGCCCGCCTGCTGAGCCAGCTGAACCCAGGGCCCGACGTTGGCCCAGATTGGATTCCAGCTGCGCAGTGGCTTCATGGTGCCATACAGGGGCTCGGCATTCTCCAGAACGAAGGTGCCAAACATCCGGTCCCAGACGATCAAGATACCGGCGTAGTTCTTATCGATGTACTCGGGGTTGGTCCCGTGGTGCACCCGGTGGTGTGAGGGAGTGTTGAACACCCACTCGAAAGGTCCCATCCGGTCAATGAGCTGGGTGTGAATCCAAAACTGGTAGACCAGGTTCAGTGAGTAGCAGGTGATGTAGACCACCGCGGGCACACCCAGGAGCGCGAGAGGCAGGTAGAACATCCAGTTGTAGGCTTGGGTAAACCAGGGCTGGCGCAAGGCCACCGCCAGGTTGTAGTCCTCGCTCTGGTGGTGCACCGCGTGGGTGGCCCAGGCGAAATTCACCCGGTGTGAAAACCGGTGGTACCAGTAGTAGAAAAAGTCCACGCCCACCATGGCGATCAGCCAGGTGGAGACAGACTCCAGGGGCATCTCCACCACACCGAATCGGTGCTCAATGAAACCGTAGGCCGCCAGAATGAGCCCCTTGGTGAAGATTCCCAGGGTCTGCTCCCCGAGTCCGCACCCCATGTCACAGAGGGCATCGTTCAGGCGCAGGACGCTGCGATTTCTCTTCTTTGCAATGGCCAGCTCCAGCGCCATCAGCAGAAAGAAGAAGGGAACCGCAATGCCGATGGGGTTGAGGGCCATGCACCCGGATTAACAGAACCAGGGAATGGGGGATGCCAGAAGGGGGAGCTTCACGAGGGTTGAGCGTTCCCTGCGCGGAATTGAGTGGCACGGGTCCGTGCGGGCCATGCCCCCAGAAGCAAGAAGGGCAGTGTCCACAGGTCGCTTGGGTCCATGGTGTGTCGAACCGGAGTCACGGCGGGCAGGTCGGTGCCTTGAATCCATGCCCAAAGTCCCCGGAAGGGCCACTGGGCCAGTCCCAGCCCCTCTTGCCAGGCTGCAGCAAGACCCGGATGAACCTGGATCGCCCCAAAGACCACGGCCGTGAGAACCGCGCTGAGGCCCCATGCCAGGAATCGAGGAGGCGTCGGCCTTCCGACCAGGTGCAACGCGCCTTCCCAACACCCCTGGAGCAGAAGGGGAAAGAAGACCAGGCCGGCCATGTCGGAGAGCTTTCCGGACAACACGCCTGGGTAGTGGGACTTGAGCACGTGGTCGTTCAGGGCAAACAAGCCCATGGCCACGAGGGGCACCGGGTGCAGGAGCCCTTCGCCTGGGTTGCTGTCACGCATGGAGGCTCCCGGGGGTGCCCCATGGTACTTCAGGCAGGATTCCAGCCAGGCTGCTGGAGAGACACCCGTTGTATCCTTGTGCCCTGGAGCCATCATGGGGCAGTCAGGCGGAACCAAGGAGACCCGCGCCCGAATCCTCGCCGGAGGGCAGGCGGCCCTGGGGACTCGCGGAATCCAGACCACGACGGTGGAGGACATTCTTCAGGAGGCAGGCGTGTCGCGTCGCACGTTCTACCAGTACTTCCAGAGCAAGGAAGGGCTGCTCCAGGCTCTCTACGAGGACGCCATGGACCGCCTCCTTCTGGCGGTGCAGGAGGCAGCAACAGATGTGGACGATGGGGCCGGAAAGATCCGGGCCGCCATCCAGGCCTACCTGGACTTCCAGCTGGCTGGCGGAGCGCTCCTTATCCAGATGCAAGCCGAGGCGATCCGCTCCGACTCGTTGGTGGCACAGAAGCGAGAGGAGACCTTGGATGCCCTGGTGCAGATTGTGGGACAGAACGTTCAGAGCGTGCTGCAGCAGGACCTGGATCCGTTGGTGTACCGGGCATTGCTGATTGGCATTGAGGGACTGGTCATCCATTGCCAGGCGGATGGTGTATTCGACGAGGACGACAGTCAGCGGGTCGGGGCGATTGCGATCCCAATGATCTTCAGCGTGTTGGCTTCTTTTGAGCACCTGCCGAAGCGGGAGCGGTAGTTCGGGCGGCCCGGGTTTCCAGGGCCAGGAGGGCGGCTTTCAGAGAGACCCCTCCACCGTAGCTGCCCAGTTTGCCGCCAGCGAGCACCACCCTGTGGCAGGGGACCCAGGGAGCAAATCGGTTCTGCGCCATGGCGGTTCCCACCGCACGAGCCGCGCCGGGTGACCCCACCCGCGCTGCGATCTCGCCATAGGAGCAGGTCTCGCCCAGGGGAATGGCGGCCACAGCTTTGTATACGCGGGTTCGAAAGGCGCTGGCTTCTTGGAGGAAGAAACGCTCGGGGCAAGGGAGGAAGTGACCGTCCTGAAAGTAGGTCTCGATCTCTGCCATCCAGGGCCTCAGCCAGGCCGGGCCCTCCGAGGCGATCCCCACCTCTTCCAGCTGCGGAAGACCTGGAAGCACAGTTTCTGTGATCTGCTGCTCCTCGAATCCGATCCATCCCGTTCCGAAGGGTGACTCGAAGGCGACCTGGTACTGCATCGGTTCCTCCTAACCACCCCCGTCTGGTTAGGAGGAAGCGGTGGAGGTCTCATGTTTCGGATGTTTTCTTTGGTTCTTTCCGGATTCCTGCTTCCTGGCGTCGCCCAGGCCGCCTGTCCCTCGGATGTCAGCGTCCTGGGATCGCTTACCTGTTCATCCAACCTCCAGGATGTCGTGAATTCCGGGGCCGAGAGCTTCCTGGGAGGTACCTGCGAGGACAGCGAGTGCTACACCTGTGGCGAGCCCCAGGTGGACGAGCCCCAGTGGGCGCCGGAGCATGTCTACTCCTTCCGCTGCCAGCTTGCGGGGACGGTCCGCATGCTGATCACCGACCTGCCCTGCGACCTGGACATCTACATCCTGGATGACACCTGCGACCCCAACGGTGGCTGCCTCTTCGGCTCGACTGCGGCCTACAACGTGGACGACGAGGTCACCTTCGACTGCCTGCCGGGCCAGGACTATTACGTGGTGATCGAGGCCTATGGGGCTGGGGAGGAACACCTCCAGGACGCGTCGGATCCCTGCCTTGACGGCAATGGGGTCCTGTACAGCCCGAATTACACCCTGTCCTTCGATGTGAGTAGCAGCACCGGTTGTGCCGAGGATTGTGATGATGCAACCGACAACGACTTCGACGGCGACATGGACTGCGACGACTCCGACTGCTGGAATGACGCCATTTGTTGTGACCTGGACGGCGACGGCTGGTTTTCGGAGGCCTGTCTCGGCGCGGACTGTGACGATGCGGATCCGTCCATTCATCCGGGTGCGGAAGATCTGCCTGCCAACGGCGTGGACGAGGACTGCAGTGGGGCAGATGCTGAGCCTGTCGACACCGGAGAGGAAGTCCCAGAGGACACGGGGAAAGAAGAGGCGCCCACAGACACCGGCGTGGACACGGGAGACACGGAGAAGGGCAAGTGTGGGTGTGCAAGCGCCCCCCCCATGACCCTTGGTTGGCTCGGACTCATGGGGTTGGCCGCCGTGTTCAGGCGTCGAAGGTAGTCCCTGAAGGGGTCTTCGGTCAGATTCCGCAGACCCACTGTCCCAGTAGAACGGGCTCCCCGTCCCGAAAGCCAAGCAGGTGGTTGCCCATGCCGCCGGCCCAGTAGCTCTGCAGGAGCAAGAGCGCGGAGCCTTTGCCTGTGTCCCAGGTGCCCGCAAGCTCGACCCGCCCCTTGGTCTTCAGCCCTTCGGCCGTGAGGAGGGAAACGGACTGCTCCAAGCGAAACAAGGCCGTGGGGCGCGGTTTGGAGGTGTCCGGGGTCGGGAAGGAAACCTCCACCAGGAGATCCTCCTGTTTGTCGTGGTCCAGGTCCCCCCGGTTGATTCGGTAGATCTGGAGGTCGTTCACGCCGAGATCGCTGTAGCCTAGTCCTCGAAAGTGTAAAAGCGCTGCCTGTTGGACCGCTGGAACCCGATCCGAGCGCAGCTCCGACCGGGCGCCGGCCAGCCAGTAGGGATCCGGGCGTGGAGGCCACCAGACAATTGGGGGCGGGGCGGTGCCAGGAACCGGCCCCAGGCCGGGAGCGGTGTTCTCGGAAGTTGGGCAGTGCACCGGGAGGGCGCTGGTCAGTTGCAGGGTGCCCCCATCTGCCACGGCTACAAGAGGCTGCTTGGGAAGACGGGAGCGACAGTCCGCGGCCGCCTCGGGTTGCGCTTCGGTGTCCAGGCATCCGAGCACCACCCATCCGTCCTGGGCAGGCACCAGGAAGACGGCGTCCGACCCTTCGCCCTGTGGAGCGGCATCGACCACGGGTGCGCTCTGCTTCACCACGGAGTCCAGTGGGGCAGGGGGAGGAGGTGGCTCTTGAGGTGCGGGCGCCGGTGCGGGAGGATCCGCACATCCGAGAGCAGCCAGGAACAGAAAGAGGGGCATCGAGACAGAAGCCTACCACCAGCGGTTAAGGCCGCCCCATGACGGACTCCCGGACCCGCATTCTCTTTGTCTGCCTGGGGAACATCTGCCGTTCGCCCCTTGCAGAGGGGGTCTTCCTGGCCCTCCTGCGGGAGCGTGGCCTGGAGGGGCAGTTCTACGTGGACTCCGCTGGCACGGGGAGGTGGCACATTGGAGAGCCCCCCCATCCGGGTTCGGTGGAGATAGCCCAGCGCCATGGGGTGGACATCTCGGCCCAGCGGTCCCGACAAGTGCTGGGATCTGAGCGGGGCGATTTTGACTTGTGGGTGGCGATGGATCGTTCCAACGCTCGGAGCTTGACGAACTTGGGAATGCCTTCGGAGGCGGTGCTCCTCTTGTTGGATTTCGCGGAGGAGGGCACCCCGGTTGACGTGCCGGACCCCTACTACGAGGGGGGCTTTGATCGGACGTTTTCCTTGGTGCAGGCGGGCTGCGAGGGGCTCCTTGAGCACCTGGTGACATGAACCAGTCCGCCTTGGAACAGCTCCTGGGACAGCCGGTGCTCCTGGGAGACGCCGTGGGTGGGGGGGACATTGCACAGCCGCGACGTGCCCTTGCCAGGGACGGGACCCAGTTGTTCGTGAAGAGCGCCCGGGGGATGCCCCGTGGGTGGGTGGCTGCGGAGGCAGCCGGGCTGGATGCGCTTGCCCATGCGGTCAGCGGTCTTCGGGTGCCCAGGGTGGTGGCCCATTCGGAGATTCCTCCGCTCCTGGTGTTGGAGTGGGTGGAGCCTGGCCGACCCACCCCGGCCTTCTGGGAGTCCATGGGGAGGGGACTGGCATCGCAGCACCGGGTGCAAGGGGAGGCTCATGGATTTGGTTTGGACGGGTTTCTCGGCCGAACTCCCCAGGCCAACGCGTGGGAGTCCAGTTGGCCGGTCTTCTTCAGGGACCAGCGACTGCACCGGCTGCACCTCCTCTTGCGGGAAGCCGGCAGGATCTCTGCTGCGCTGTCCCGGGACCTGGATGTCATCTGTGGGCGCATGGAGGTGCTCCTTCCTGAGCCGAAGAGTGG
Source organism: uncultured Enterobacterales bacterium (assembly GCA_964604165.1). Taxonomy (GTDB): domain Bacteria; phylum Myxococcota_A; class UBA796; order UBA796; family CAJQPC01; genus JAYZDK01. The sequence continues at coordinate 24,016 of CAZRYF010000026.1, read as the reverse complement.
GCCGGTTCTTCTGCACGGAGATCTCTGGGGCGGGAACGTGATGCCAGATCAACAGGGCCGACCCGTTCTCTACGATCCGGCTGTGTATTTTGGCTGTCGAGAAGCAGATCTGGCCATGACCCAACTCTTCGGAGGTTTCGAGCCGAGATTCTACGAGGCCTACCAGGAGGTGTTTCCCCTGGACGTGGCGGCCGCCGAGCGGGTGGACCTGTTGAACCTCTACCACCTTCTCAACCACGCCCTGATGTTTGGGGGCGGGTACCACACACGGTGCGAGGCGATCGCGAGGCGATTCGCTTGAGAGGCCTACCAGGATCCTGAGAACACGAGGCCTTGGCCATCGGTGCTGATGCCCTTGACGGCCACAAAGGCCCCGGTGGCCCCCAAAGTAACCAGACCCGCTGTTCCCTTGAGCAGCGTGCTGACCAGCGCGGCCTTGTAGGCTTCCTCCGCCTCGGCCATCAATGTGGCGTCTGTGCTGTTGTCGTAGATCTCCCTGTAGCTCTTTACGTCCTGGAGGCCTTGTCGGGCCTGGTTCACCAGGAGGAGCCCTGTCAGGCCTCCCACTGCCACTCCGCCTACCCGGGCAATCTTGCCGGTGTCCAGGTTCAGATCAGGCGCCTCGATTGCGGCGACCTCCAAAACAGCGGGCTTCTCGGCTGCTGGCTTTGCGGCCAGGGCCGGCTCCCGCTCTTGTCGCCTCTCCTTCTTGCCTCCGTCGGCTGGTACCAGCTGGACGGAGCCCTTCTTGTCTCCATCGCCACAGCAAAGAATCATGGTGTCCGGACGGTTCCGCATGCGCGGACGCCTCCAGAGGCCCTCACCCCAGGGGGCGTGGGAGTCCGGGACAGCCTTCGAGGGGCTGTCAGGTCCAGCCTTGCGAAGTTCGCCGGCCAATGCGCTTGGAACCGTGTCCGTCACCACGTCCTGCGCCAGCCCCGACCAGATCACCGTGCCGTAGCGCGAATCCACAAGGCGCAGCACGAGGACCACGTTTGCGTGGCGAAGGATGTCATCGTCCCGGGGTTCTTCCCGAATGGAGATGTCGATGATCCGAAACTGAAGCAGCTTTGTGGCGGAGAGGATTTCATTGACGAGGGTGGGCGCCTTGGGAAGGGGCACGCGGGTGATGCGGTCGTCCCCTGGGTCCGGGCCCAGCTCCATGAGATCGGTGCCAGGGGGAAGCTCGATGTAGTTTTCACCGTCCAGCAAGTACCGGGAGCCGGGCACATAGCGCCTCGCCCCCATGAGTTCGGCATCGATCACCATTTGCTGGTCTGCGTCCTTGGAGTATCCCGTGGCGCCAAAGGTGATCCGTTCTCCAGAACCCTCCTGCGCAAGCCAGCGCAAGGCGTCTGAGTCTCGCTCCACCACGGCAATGCCCGAGTCCACTACCGCACTCACAAGGGCGTCTTCCACCAGGGCGGGAATGCGCTCGTCCTCGGCAAGCACTGTGTCAAGGTTGACGATGGCGACCCGATCATCCTTGGTCCAGCCCCGTACATCCCGCACGGAACGACGCAGAATCTTCTCCGCCGACGTGGAGAGGTGGGTGTGGTGGGTGGGGAAGTTCCCATAGGATGAACAAGCGCTCAAGGAGAGCCCAAAAGTAGCGAATAGGCCAAGCGAAAGTCCGCGCACGTCTTCCTCCAGAAAAGTTGGCGCCGACGCTAACACAAGAGACCGCGCCGATGGGGGAGGGGTTCGAATTCGCCGTTGGGGGTCGGCAAACCCGGAAATTTCTGCCAGGCTTCGCAGCAAGCAATTCGTGGCCGCCAGCTGGAGCGTAGCGGAAGCCTGCGAAAGCCCAAGCCGAACGGCGAGGGACCCTAGGGTAGACCGGCTGATGTAGGCGATTGGGCGTCGCAGGGAGAGGCCTGGGACCTGCCGGTGCTGATCGGTGAGTTTGGAATTCGGGCGGATCACGAGGCTGTGGAGTCCCATGCCCGGGCGCACTACGACGCCTTTGATGCCCTGGGGCTTCATGGAGCCTGGTGGGAGTACAGTGACTCGGTGGATCTTTGGAATGCCGAGGATCTTTCGGTGCTCGGACCCGATGGGGAGGCGCGGGAGGCGATGTTGAACGGCTTGGTCCGCCCTATGCGCGGGCCCTGGCCGGTTCGTCGCCGGAGCTTGTGTTTGACGCTGACACCCAGCTTTTTTGAGCTGTCCCTTGATGCGGAACCGGAGGGAGTATCCACGGTGGTGCTTCCAACTTGGATCTACGACGAAGCGGCGACCGTGACCGGGGAGGGCGCTTGGGTCGACCTGCAGGAGGGTAGACCCCTGGTGAAAGCCGAAGCCCCCCGCGTGTTTCTCCGGGTCAGTCCTTGGTCTCCCACTCCACGCTGCCGTCTTCCCGCACACTTCCGGGTAGGTCCACTCCCTCTCCCAGCGCCAGGAGGGCCCCGCACAACGCCCCTCTCTCCACCTGAAGGCGCGCGAGGGAGCGAATTCGGACACGCCGGGTAAAGCGGACTCGCAGAGAGCGCAGCGTCTCCTGGGCTACCCTGGCGTAGCGCACGGAGAGGCCGCCCCCCAAGAGGCACATGGCGAGCATGGTGGCGGCAGCAAGTCCCGGTGCCCGGGGCAGTCCGGGAAAGGCGTTGTAGGCCTCCAGTTGGCCCCAGGCTGCGAGGCCTGCCCAGAGGGCCCAGGTCAACGGAAAGAACACCACGCCGGCTACGATCTTGATGCTGGCCTCGTCCTTTCGCTCTTTGGCGTTGACCTTGGCGATGGCGCCGATGGCGGCTGCCGTGGGGATGTTGAGCACGTAGCCGGCAAGCACCACGGGAGGCAGGAGAAGAAACACCCCGAGTACCTGGATCACCAGGAGAACGGGCAGCCAAGGAGATCCCAGACGGGGGGCGCTGTCCAGTTCGTGGTCCTGGATGCCCAGGTTCTCGAGGTCCGCGTCGTATTCCCGGATGCGCGCTATCAACGCCTCCACTTCTTCTGGGTGGGTCTGAAGGCGGGCCCGGTATCCGGTCCAGATGCGTGCCATGCCCACCACCTTCTCTTTCATATGGGCCCGTCCGGGATCCGCGCCGGCAAGGTGGGCACGCTCGGCCCGGACCAGCTTGCGGGCCCGGTGCATCAGGGTGTGAAGCTCCCAGTTCTCAGTGGCCAGGCTTGCGGTTTCCAGGGCCTCTTCGATTCGTTCTGTCAGGCGAAGACAGCGGGCCCGGGCGTCCTCCTCAGACTCCGACTGCGTCGGGTCCATGTCCAGGTCGGTGCCCAGCAAAATGGGGGCATGAAACGCCACCAGGGCGTTGGACCGGTAGACCCGTTTTCGGTCGTAGTGAAGACCTACGGGAATGATGACCGGCGGGTTGCTGCTGGGGACACGGTGGGCCCGTGCCCGGTAGTAGAGCCGTGCTGCGCCGGTCTTGATCGCCAGAGGATGGGGAGAGTCGTGAGAGACCCCCTCGGGAAAGAGGGCGGAGCAGGCACCTCCAGCAATCGCCTGGGCAAGGGTATCCAAACTGGCCGCGTTTCGGGCCCGGGTCTCTTCGGGTGTAGAGCCCTTCATGTCCTTTGGCCGGAAAATCGGAACGCATCCCAACGCCCGCATCAGGGTGCCCAAAATGGGCCACCGGAAGAGCCCGTGCCGGGCCCCAAAAACCACCGGCACCGGACTGCGGGCCAGGATCAGGGCGGGATCCACGATTCCGTTTGGGTGCCATGCCACAAAGAGGGCGCCGCCCGTCTCGGGCACATGCTCTGTGCCGATGACCTGGACCCGCCGAAAGAAGACGCGGGTGACCACCTGTACCACCAGGTGGGCCATGGAAGCGGGCGTTCGTTTCATGGGATCCCTGTCGGTAGGGCCCAGTCTACGCCTTCTTCAAGGAGGCTGTGTCAGCGGAGGTGGCGCTTGAAGGGCCGAACCAGGCGAAAGCTGACTTCGGCGGAGCGGCCAGAGCTCACCAGGGCTTGTCGGTTGGCAGAGCGGGAGAGCAACCCGATTCCCCGCCAACCGCCTCCTCGCACGGCTCTCAGCGGACGGGCTGCATCGATCTCCGGAGCCTGGACCACCAACGTGTTCCCGGAGAGGGGAGGGCCGCATGGATCAAACGCTTCCAGACACCAGTCGCTGGCGTTGCCTCCCATGTGGCGGATTCCAAAAGGGCTCTCGTCCACCGGAAAGCGGTGCACGACAGAGAGCTGGGGCTGGCCCGGGTGGGAGTCGCGGGTGCAGGTCCAGGTAGGCTCGAAGTGGTCGCCCCAGGGGTGGAACCGGCCATCGGCCCCCCGCGCGGCCTTTTCCCACTCCAGCTCGCTTGGCAGTCTCCACCGGTGGGCGCTGCGGTCGGACTCCCAGAGGGCATAGGCCATTGCGTCCTCCCAGCTGACCTTGAGCACGGGCCAGTCCGGTCGCAGCAGGCTCCCGGTCTTGTCCTGGCGCAAGCTGTATCGACCCGACGCTTCCCTCCCGTAGAAGCTGTGCTCGCCGCCTTCCTCCCGGGGGCAGTGCCAGGCGGCCTCCTCGTTCCGGCCGTAGTTCACCAGACCATTGAGGAACAAGAGGTACTCCCGGTTGGTGACCGGGAAACGCCGCATCACAAAGCCGTCGACCCACACTTGCCGACGGGGCAGGGATTCCAAGGCTCGGGTGTCGCCCCCGCTCCAGAACAGGCCGGCGGGCACATACAGATCGTCTTGTCCCAGCTCCTCAAGAAAAGGAAGGGCCAATGTCACCGGGGCAGCCTCAGGGGTGGGGCGGTTGGACCACGCCTCCGAGCGCGCCACGTGGATCGGCATGCGCACGGGAACGCATCGCGGATGGGTGACCTCCAGAAGGTAGCTTCCGCTCTGAAGAGGGACCGATTGCAAGGGGGTTTGGCCCAGGTTGCGAAGCTTGAAGGGCACGAGGCGTCGGTTTTCCTCCCGGTATTCGTACAGAACGGCCTGGGCACCTGTGGGATCCGTGTGGAGGGTGAGGGTACCCTCGCCGGAGAGATAGGCTGCGTGGGTTCCATCATCGTGGGCCCGAAGAAGCTGCTCAGCGAGCAGGGCGGCGGTGTCGTCTCGACGCGCTTCGGCTGCCTCGTGCTGCTTGCGGTAACGCGCGGCCAGTCCGTCGTGGGCGGCTTTGAGGTCCGGGGCATGGGCCAGGGCCGCCTGAAGGCTGCTGACGATCTCTGCCTCTTTGAGGCTCGCCTGGTGCTCCAGGCTGCCGGCGTTGTCTTCCATCTCCCAGGGCTCGTGTTTCCGATCAGTGGGGGCGTGGGCTTCTACCTGGTCCAACAGGGCTTGGGCCTCCCCACGCAGCCTCGCAGCGTCCTTTCGCAGCGCGCGAATTTGCGGCACCAACGCTTCTGCGCGGTGCACGAGCACCAGGGCCTGGGCGCGCTTGGAGGAGCCATCCAGCCAGGCAGCGATGTGCTCTCCCAAGGCGGTGGCATCTGCGTACCTGTCCTCCAACTCCCGGGACATGGCCCGGTTGCAGATGTCCACGAGGTCTTCGGGTACGGGCGGGGGTCGGTACAGGGCGGTGTCGCCAAGGGCCTCCTGCTGCAAGAGAAAGAACTGGGTGTTCTGGACGTCCAGGGGACGGGGCCCTGGGGGGTTTCGGGGTGGACCGGCCAACACCTGGTCGAGAATCTCCTGTCCGTGACTTCCCTCGAAGGGTGGGTGCCCGGAGAGGATCTCATACAAGATCGCACCCAGTGAGTAGACGTCCGAGTGGGCATCGAGGCGGTCAATCTCCCCCCGGGCCTGTTCTGGCGACATGTAGGAGGGTGTACCCGCCACCATGCCCATGCGGGTGGCCATGGCGCTGTTTCCGCTTCGGTTTGTCTCCACCTCGCCCTCACGGGACAGGTCGTCCTCCAGGTGCTCGGCTCGACCCAGGACCTTTGCCAGGCCCCAGTCCACGACCAGCACCTCCCCATGGGGGCCACACACCACGTTCTCTGGCTTGAGATCCCGGTGGATTACCGAGCGGCTGTGGGCATACCCCACGGCCTCACAGACTTTCCGAAAGACCTCGATCAGCCGGCGAAAGTTCCAGCCTTCCCGGGAGGGTCGCCACTGGCCCTGGGTGGAGTCTTCGTGAAGGGACAGAATGGCGTCGTTCAAGGGGAGGGCCTTGACCTCCTTCATTGTGTAGTACCAGCGCCCATCGGCCAGTCTTCCAATCTCGTGGATGGGACAAATGCCCGCGTGGTCCAGCTGGGCGGTGACCTGGGCTTCTTCGATGAACCGGGCCACCAGGTTCCTGGAGCGCAAGAGCTCCGCCCGCATGACCTTCATGGCGAGCACGCTGTTCAGCTGTCGGTCTCGGACCCGAAGGACCTCCCCCATGGCCCCCGAGGCAATCCACGCGATCTGCTCGTAGCGCTCATCCTCCAGGATGGGAGCCAATACGAGGCGTTCGTGTTGGGAGGACTCGGCTGAATCGTCGCAGTCGTCAGACAGCTGAATGCCGTGCTCCGTGGACAACATGGACGCCCCGACTTCCGAGTCCTTTCCAACGGATTCGTGCTCCAGGGGCGGGGTGGTGGCGGTGTCAGACGAATGGGGCATAAGAATGAAGTTGGAGTGAAGAACGGCAGTATATGTCCTTGGGGCTCGGTTGTGGCAAGAGAGGCTCCACACGGGTGGGGAGCCGGTGCTATGATTCGGTCTCGACAACGGGGTGTTTGGGTGCTTCGAACTGCTGGAACGGGCGCGATCTGGGTGTGCCTTCTGGGTTGTGTTGCGGGGGACGCGACCGAAGGTGTGGTAGTGGGAGAAGGGGGGCTTGAGTGGGGTTGTCGGGATGTGACAGACAACGATGGCGACGGGCTGGTGGATTGCGAGGACTCGGCTTGTGCTTCCCACGCGGACTGCACAGACGGCTCGGAGCAAGGAGCACCGGGCTTTCAGGACGATGACACAGCGGTGGACTCGGACACGCTGCAGGACGTGGCCATGGTGGTGGAAATCCGCCCGGAACACCCGCTACCGTCGGATGACCTGGAGTGTGTGATCACCACGCCGGCGATGGGGCCCACAGCGGTCGGGGTTGCGCACAAGCTGATCTGGACGCGCGATGGAGTTCAGCTGGGGGATTCCCCCATCGTTTCTTCTGCACAGACCTCGGATGGGGAAACCTGGTCTTGCGAGGTGACGGCGACGGATTCCGCAGGTGCGGAGGTGGATGCAGCCATCGTTCAGGTGGACGTGAAGGCCAACCATCCTCCCTCTGCGCCGGAAATCGCCTTTGAGCAACTTGGGGAGACCGAGCTCGTCTGCTACCTGGCGATGCCGGCGGTGGATCCGGAAGAGGATGCCGTGCGATACCGGTATGCCTGGAGTGTGGACGGCGTGGATGACCCAGACCACACCTGCAGTGTGCTTTCCCTGACTGGAGCCTACAATTCCGGCCGGATCTTTTCCTGCACCGTGACGCCTTCGGATGCGTATGGGGAGGGGGATTCGGGCACCGGAACCCACGTGGTGGGAGCCGACGGATAGACGGATACAAACCGCCCACAGAACAGGCTTTCACCGATGAGCCGCCTTCTCTTCCTTTTGTCGATGACGTGTCTCCAGGGATGCCCCGCCGGAAGACAGGCGACGGTCCCGCCAAACATCGTCCTGGTCAGCTTGGACACTATGCGGGCGGATCGACTGGGTGCCTATGGCCACAAGGGAGACCTGACGCCGAACCTGGATCGATTTGCGCAAGAGGCGGTCTTGTTCGAATCCGCCTGGGCCCAAGCCACCGAGACCCTCTTCTCCCACGCCAGTTTGTTCACCTCCCGGTACCCCACCGAGTTGGGGCCCATGGACTACAATTTCACCCTGCCTGGGACCGCACACACCCTGGCCGGCGTGCTTGGGACCTATGGTTATGAAACTGCTGCCTTTACCGGGGGGGGGCACCTTCACCGGGACTTCGGGTTCGACAACGGGTTCCAGACCTACCGGGACGACGTGTCGTGGGGGGTGTTGTTTCACTCCGTACAGAACCTGTCGGCTCATCTGGACGCCACGGCATTCACCGGTCCCCGCTTCTTCTTTGTCCATGGGTACGATGCCCACCCCCGCTACCTCAAGCCGGCTCCCTTTGGGTTTCTGCACGTGGAGGAGAGCGCAGGGGAGACAGCGAGGGAGGTGCTGGTGACGCCGGGGGGCACCACGCGCCTTGTGGATGGAATCTACTTTCCCGGTGCGGAACCCTCGCGCCTGGTGGACCAGGGGGCGCTTCGGGGAAGGGGCCCGGGCCCACCCCTCCAACTTGATCATGTGCGATTGACTCAGGAGGACCTTGCCCAGGTGGAGGGAGCCTACAACGGCGCGGTGGCCTATGCCGACGCCTGGTTTGGACTGATGATGGCCGATCTTCAGGCGCGAGGCATGCTCCAGAACACGGTCGTGGTGGTGTTGTCGGACCATGGAGAGGAGCTGGGGGAGAACGGCGTGTACAACCACCGGTACTCGTTGAGCGACCCTGTGCTGCAGGTGCCCCTGATGATTCGCCTTCCGGGGGGAGAGGGGGGAGGTCGCCGGGTCCGGGAGACTGTAGAGCTGGTGGATCTGATGCCCACCCTGTTGAAGTTGGCCAATGCGGTGGTGCCGGTGGATGCGCGGGGAACCGACTTGCTGGAGCCTCGCTCCGAGTCCCTGGCGTTTTCCGAGGGACCGCTGCGGGAGATCTCAGCCCGGGGGGCTGCGGGACGCTTGACCTTCAGCGGCGTGGGGGCGGACTCGCCTTATCTGTTGGACTTGCTCCGGGTGGCTGGACTGGACGGGCCGGCGTTTGTGGGGAGCGACGGCATCTCTCCAAATGAGTTGTCCGGGATGCGTGATCAACTTCTTGCCTGGAGAACCGGCATCTCACCTCCCCGGGCGGCCACCTCGACCCTCTCGGAGGAGCAGCGCTTGAAGCTTCAGGAGAAGGGCTATTGGGACCCGCGATGATGGGATTGATTTGGGCATGGATGGGCTGTTTGGCAGGCCAGGCACCGGAGAACCCGTGGACGGAAGAGGGGGCGATTCTCCCGACCTTCTACCGACTGGATGTGGACCAAAGCGGCGGAATTGGCCCATCGGAGTGGAATCCCGTGTCCTATGGGGCCGCGCCGTGGCCCGAATTGGACGCCAGCGCTTCAGGAACCTTGGAGCCGAACGAGCTCCTTGCGTGGGTGCGTCGGGCCAACCCCGATGGGTTCGATGGAAAGCGCGTGACCCTTAAACCCAACGACGGAAAACCCGCCGGGCTGGCGCCGGTTCCCCGGGAAGTTCGCGAGGTGGGGGATGCAATTCTGTTTCTGATGGAGGAACTCCAGGGCACCCCAGGAAAATTGTTGCTCGCCAAAGAAGAAGTGCGGGATGCTTCTTGGACCATGACCCTGCACAGCCCGGAGAGCCGCGCGGCGCTGAACAAGCTGCGCGTCGCCTGGAGTATCGCGGGAAGGGAGTTTCCAAAGGGGCAGAATTGGAGGGGGCCTGCGTCGGAGGAGTCCCTCGAGTCCGGCCGGTAGTTTGGAGCCAAAACCAAGCTCTTGCGTGCAGCCCCAAGGAGGAGGGGGATATATTTGCGGCGCCTTGGAGGAGGACAACATGATCAAGCGAACTGTTTTGGATGGTGCAGCGGTGTTGGGGGTAGCCCTGGTCCTGTCGGCTTGTACAGGCGCCAAGGATGTCACGGAGGACACCAGCGACTCCGGAGTGGACACAGCTGACACCGGCGAGGACACCGACAGCGGCATCGACACCGCGGACACAGGAGAGACGCCCGTGGGGGATGCGGTGCTTCTGGGGCGCGTCACGGATGCGGCCGGCGCTGCCATCGAGGGGGCGAGCGTCACCTTGGACAGCGGTGATACCACCCAGACCGATGCAAACGGAGGGTTCCGGGTGGAGAATCTTGGCACAGGAGCAGACGAAGAGATCGTGCGAGCCATCGCCACGTTTTCCAAGGACGGCTTTATGGGAACCACCCGTATCTTTGACAACCTGGACGCCACGGAGCGCACCTGGCGGGTCTCCATGATCCCACGTGCTGCGGGACAGACCTTTGATACGGCTGCTGTGGACGATGTTCGCTTGGAGCTGGGCGTCGATGGCGGCTTGACCATCTCACCGGGCACGCTGGTGGATGAAGACGGCGCTGCAGCGACGGGCCAGGCCACGGCTTACCTGACCATGATCAACGTCGACGACGACACCGCCCTTCGGGCCGCGCCCGGCGACTTCAGCGCCAAGTTGGACGATGGGAGCGAGGGTTTCCTGGACTCCTGGGGCATGGCCGAGCTGCTCATTCTGGGGGCGGACGGAAGGGAGTTGCAGCTTGCGGCCGGCACCACCGCTGAGGTGGAGATGCCTATCGTTTTTCCGCGTATTGGCCGGGAGCCGAACCCGGGTGAGCTCATTGGTTTCTTCTGGTTCGACGAGGCCACCGGCCAGTGGATGCAGGACGGAGAGGCTACCAATGGGAACAACGGCATGTTTATCGGTGAGATCGATCGGTTTGACCACTGGAACAGCGACAAGGTCATGGAAACTACCTGCGTGAGTGCGCATGTGGAAGATGCGGCGGGGCTCGCCCAGGAGAACCTTCAGGTCGTGGCCATGGGCATTGACTACACCAACTACACGGACCATTTCACGGATGCATCGGGCGATGCCTACATGTTGGTGCGAAGAGATTCGACACTTTCCTTTACGGTCCTTGATGCGTCCGGCGCGGAACTGGCTACAATGACTGCCTCGACCCCCAACACAATTGGCGACTGCCAGTCGCTTCTGGATGCGGGGCAGTTGTCTGAGGTTGCATTCTTTACCCTGTAGGAGACAGGAGGAAATCGATTTGGGCGAGCGCCCATGAGAATCCCCGAGTCGCTGGCACCCCTGGTGGAAGCCGGCACGATTGAGGAGGTCCTGCGTCCGCTCATGAGCGGCAAGGAGGCCGCGGTGTTCCTTGTGCGGTCCGAGGGGGAGCTTCGGGTGGCCAAGGTGTACAAGGATGCACACCACCGGAGCTTTCGCCAGAGGTCCCAGTACGCCGAAGGGCGCACCGTGCGGAATTCCCGCCAGCGACGGGCCATGGCAAAGGGCAGTCGGTATGGCAAGGCGCTGCTTGAGCAGGCCTGGCAAAACGCAGAGGTCGACGCTTTGTACCGTCTTCACCACGCCGGGGTGCGGGTGCCCACCCCCTACGAGTTCTCTGATGATGTCCTCGTGATGGAGCTGATTACCGGGCTGGATGGCGGTCCCGCGCCGCGACTGTTTGACATCGTCCCCACCCGCACAGAGGCCCTCTCCATTCACAAGCACCTGGTTCGCCAGGTGGTGCGCATGCTCTGCGCAGGCATGGTGCATGGGGATCTGTCCGAATACAACATCCTGATGGCAGCAGAGGGGCCGGTCATTATCGATCTGCCACAAGCCACCGATGCCGCCCAAAACCGCAACAGCGAGCGGATTCTTTTGAGGGATGTGCGGCACCTGGGCCAGTACCTTGGGCGTTTTGCCCCGCAGCTGAAGCGTACGAAGTTCGGCCCGGAGATGTGGCATCTCTACAAGGAGGGCAAGCTTCATCCGGATTCGGAGCTGACAGGAAAGTTCAGTCGAAAGGGACCGCGGGTGGACACCCACAGCGTGATCGAGGAGATCCAGGCGGCTGCAGCAGAGGCCGCCAAAGCCCCGGTGAGCGGCTACCGCGCCAAGAAGGAGCGCCAGCTGGCGGAAGCCAAGGCCGAGGAGGAGCGTCTGGCGGCGCAAAGGGCGCGGAACCAAGACAAGCGCAGAGGCCGCGACGCCGGAAGAGATGAGCCGAAGACCCAGGGCCAGCAGCCGAACGGGCAGGGAGAAGGCGGCAAGAACAAGCGCCGGCGCCGGCGCAGGCGCCGGCGCCCGTCAGGTGGAGGGTCCACAGGATAAAACGCCTCCAGGACTTGAGACCTCTGGAATGCAGGGAGGGGCTTTCTGTCTCTTGGCCCAGGTGGCCTGGATGGAAGACCATAGGTTTGGGCCAGAATCCAGGTTGCAGGCGGCGGAAGACCTGGCGGCTCGAGCGGGCGCCGGGGCGGAAGCTCCCTTGGGCCGGCGCATCGTCAACATGCGTGAACGGGTTTTGGGCGTGCGGCCTCCTTGATTGGTGATAGACCGCCGACAAGAGGAGACTTAATGAACACTGTATGCTTTGTTTTTTGGGGGCTCACAGGCTTGGGCCAGGCCCAAGAGTTCGGCCCGCCTCCGGTCACGAGCGATCCCGCTGAAAAGGTAGAGGAGTCCGCGCCGGTCACAGAAGCCGCCGAGGTCCAGTCGGTGGACATCAGCGTGCAGCTGGCGAACGGCATGACCCTCAAAGGCACGGCGCCGCTGAACGAGGTCATGACCTGGTCCAAGGGCGACTCCCTTCACTTCACCCCCACTGGAGGGGTTGAGGTGGTCATGGGGGGGGAGAAGATCCTCCAGATATTCCAGGGGGAGGCCCCGGTGGCTGCTCCGGTCGCACCCACAGCCCAGGAGGAAGCCCAGGCCGAGATGGCCCAGGAGTGGGCAGACTATGAGTCCCCCGGGGGCTTTGGCTACCCGAACCCGGCGGCCTCCCGCTACCTGTATGCCCCCTCGGCCATTCCCATGGAAAAGGGCCAGGGATACGTGTCTCAAAAGCTGGTGTTTACGGCTGCCGCCTATGCGCCCACGGACAACATCAGCTTGCTGATGGGCACCTTGACCCCGTTTCCTGCGGCGCTCACGGTCATTGGCGGCAAGGCGGGCGTTCCCGTCGGGGACAAGCTCCACCTGGGAATGGGGGCGGAGGCCTTTTGGATTCCCATGGATGGTGCGCTCCTGGCCGGTGTGGCTTTCGGAAGCGTGACCTATGGCCACAAGGACAAGAACTTCACTCTGGCCAGTGGCGTGATCGGTGGCGACCCGGAATACCTCCTCGATGGGCTCTCCCTGCCGGTGATGTTGGGGTATCAGGTGCGCTTGAGTGATCGGGGTGCGTTTGTGACCGAAAACTGGGCCGTCTTCGACATGGAGGACCTGGCATCGTACCCCGGTGGCGGCAACCCTTTGGTGGTCACGGCCAACAGCGCCGTGTTTCGGCTGCTCGGCAAGCGGGACACCACCCCTCAGATTCGCGGCCGCAAGCACACAGTGGAGGGCTACCCTCGAACCACCTGGGACTTTGGCTTGTTGATGGCTTCCTATCGGGAAGTCAGAAGCATCCAGTTTAGGGGTGAGGATGTTGATTCCGAACTGGTCAACTACTCTCTCATCGGGCCCTTCCCGTGGGTGGATTACACGTGGCACTTTGGCACAGCGAAGAAGTAGGAGACCCCATGTACCGATCGCTTTGTTGTGTTGTTTTGGCGCTGACCCTTTCCACCGGTTGCGGAGGCGTGGCTCCGGATGACCCCAGTCCGGTGGCTGGCACCTATTCGCCCGTGGAGTTTGTCTTTTCTGAAGACTCGTGCGGCCTGGAAGAGTCCCTTCGCACTCTGACGGATGCTGAGTACACCTTTGGCAAAGAAGATCTCCGAGATGAATATCGCGACACGGGTGACTCCCAAGACGATCTGGACAGCGTCATCGAAGCAGGCGCTTTGGACTTGTGGAACCTCTGTTCGGAGTTTCCGTCTTTCTACTGTCGTGTTCCCCCAACGTTTGTCCACTTCGATCGCTGGAAGGATGCAGCGCTGGGCGCCACCGGGTGCACCCTGGAGGAGCTTAAGGCGGACCTGTGGGGAGATGGTGATGGTCTCTTTCTCAACGAAGAAGAGCTCATTCTCAAAGAGTCGATCTACACCCGGTGTGCCTTTTCTTCGACCGCCGATGAGGATGAAGGCAACTGTCAGACCCGGTTTTCCATGCGCCTGAAACGCTGACTCCCAAAGACCGGTTGGTAGGGTAGGGTGGGCACTGTGGAACCCCGAACCCAAGAGGCCAAAACCAAAGAGGTCTCAACAGAAATCTGCATCGTGGGCGCGGGGGCAGCGGGCCTCTGGGCGGCCGCTGCTTGTGCCAGACTTGGTGTGGACACCCTGGTGCTGGAGAAGACCCGGCGCACGGGGACCAAGGTGCTCTCCAGCGGGGGAAGCCGCTGCAACTTGACCACGACTTTGGAGGCCAAAGAGACCGCTCAGCGCTTTGGCCGGGGCCAGAACTTCATTACGCCGGCCCTGCGAAACCTCTCGCCCCAAGCGGTGCGGGCGCACGTTGAGTCCCTGGGGGTGGCGACCAAGACCGAGCCCGCATTTGAAAAGGTCTTCCCCGTGTCGGACTCCGCCCTGGAGGTCCGAGATGCCCTGGAGCGGGATGCCAGAAAGGCCGGCGCCCGGTTTGGAATGGACCAGCCGGTGCGCTCCATTGAACCGTTCGGCGAGGGCTGGGTCGCCCACACGGATCGCGGGCGGGTGCTGTGCAAGCGGCTCCTTCTCTGCCCCGGGGGAAAGAGCTACCCACAGACCGGCACCACCGGGGATGGCTACCCGTGGCTGGAGGGGCTGGGCCTGGAGGTGGTGCCGCCGGTGCCCGCCCTGGTGCCCCTGGCCAGTCCATCCGAGTGGATTCATGCGTTGAGCGGGATCGCCATCGACGGAGAGCTTCGCATCGGCAATGCCCGGCGGCGGCGTCCGGTGCTGTTTACCCACCGGGGGCTCTCGGGTCCCGGCGCCATGGATCTCTCGGAGGTCGTCGCCCGAGGGGGGATTCACGAGGCCCGGCTGGACTTTCTGCCCGAGGTGTCCTGGGAGGTGCTGCGGGAGCAGCTGGTGGCCGCTGCGGGTCGGTCAGGCTCGCCCCGCATTGGAGCCGTGTTGAAGCTGCCCAGGCGGGTGGTGGAGATGCTGGCGGCCCGGGCGGAGCTGGCTGGACCCAACCCCCAGGTGAACCAACTGGACAAGGCTGCCCGCCACCGGCTGATCGACACGGTCAAGGGCCTGCGCATCCCGATCTCTGGCACGCTTGGATTTGATCAGGCCGAGGTCACCGCAGGGGGGCTGGCTCTCCACCACGTGGACCGGCGGACCCTGGAGGTGCGCCGGGCCCCGGGACTCTATGCCTTTGGGGAGATCCTGGACCTCGCGGGTCCGATTGGTGGGTTCAATTTCCAGGCGGCCTTTTCCACCGCCCAGCTGGCGGCCCAGGCTGCGTGCAGCGAGAGGCGCTGACTACTCGGCGGGGGCGCCGGTGTCGTCGGGGAGCTCGCTCTCGTCTTCTTCCATCACCATCGGGGAGATGACCGCCATGCCCATGGGGGCGTCCAGGGCGGTGGTGGTGTCGATGGTGTCGAGAAAGGCACCTGGATCGGTGGTGTCCAGGCCGCCGTATTGGTTCACGTACCCGGTGGAGGAGCTGGACACAAAGAGGGCGCCGTCGATTCCGTGCAGAATGCCCGTGGGGCCCGTGGGGCCCGTGAGCTGCCCGTTGTTCGCCGGGTCGTCGGGCACCCAGGTCTCCACCACGCTGGTGTCGGCGGGATCAAATCGCTTGACCAGGTCGTTGGCTTTGTCGGTCACGTACATCTTCGCGCTCGCCCCCACCGGGTGGAAGGCAAAGCCCCAGGGCTCGGAGAGCACGGTGTCGGCGATGTAGTCGTCCACATAGGCGCCGGTCGTGCCGTCGTAGCGCTTGATGCCGCCGTCCTGGCTGCAGACCAGGAAGTCGGAGCCACCGGCGCCGCCGGTCAGGCCGTAGCCGATGCAGGTGGGGTTGGAGAGCCCCCCGTCCCCGGCGGAGACAAACACCTCGATGAACTCGCCGGGGGCGTAGCCTGTCGTGGCGGGGTCGCTCTCCGGGCCAGCGAACTTCAAGACCTCGTGGGTCGCTGTGCTGGCCACGAGGATGTTCATGCTGGGGTCCATCTCGATGCCGTTTGCAGCGGTCATGGCCGGGTAGGCGGTGGAGTCGATGAAGGTGCTGACGGTCCAGTCAGTGGTGTCCACCGAGTAGACCGCGGCGGTGCCGCTGGCGATGTCGCCCTCTGTGACCAACAGGGACAGGGGGCCAAAGCGCATGGCGCTGGGGGCCGCCATGCTGCCGCTGGTCATCTCCCCGATGTAGGTGCCCGTCGTGGTGTCAAAGCCGTGGACCGAGCTCGTGGCTGCATCGGCCACCACGAGGTTTGGATAGGCGCTCTCACCGGTGTCATCGGGCTTGTAGCCATCGACGCAGGCGGGGAGGGTGGTGAACAGGATGGGCAGGACAAAGCGCTTCATGATGATCTCCGTTGCAACCTAATCTCCGGTGCAGGGGGCTCTGTCAGGGGACCCTTAAGGTCTTTCCTTCCAGAACCCCCCTGCGGCCGGGAGCACAGCTGCCTATCGGAAGAACATCATGCTGCGCAAGGAGGTGCTGGCGTAGTTCGTGCCGTCCATCCAGTAGGTCTCACAATTGCTGTCGTCGCTGTTGGGGTTCTCGTGGCCCCAGGCATCGCTGTAGTCCTCCAGCGGGTAGTCGTCTCCATCCACGGTGCCGCTTGCGGCACCCCAGGAGCCATCGTCGTTTGAGAACTCGGTGCCGCTGGTCGCCCAGACGGAGTCCGTGTTGGATCGATTGGAGTACCACCAGCTGCCGGTGATCGAAATCGTATTCGAGAGTTGAGATGCGTCCACCGTCCAGGTCACGCTCTCCCCGGAGTTTCCGGCATCGATGAATCGGTCTGCGAGGGTCTTTTCGCCGCTGTCGAAGGCATAGCGGATGGTGAAGTCCGTGGTGGCACCGTCTCCCTGGAAGACCTGGAGGAATTCCGTGTGGGTCTGATCCCCGAGCGCCGTGGTGACATACGGGGAGGCTGAGAGGTCTGTCAGCGCGTCCTGCCCAAAGGGAAGGTCCTCCGCGCACTCATCGGCGTCGGTGATGGCGAAGAGTGTCCAGCCGCCGGCCAGGGTGTCCAGTTCGCAGTACACCTGGGTCGCCTGGCCGGACTGGAGCTCCACCCAGTAGGCACCGCTCGAGCGCCCGCCGGAGCCCGCCAACTCAAAGCAGGAGCTGGCCGGGCAGGTCTCGATAGCGCCCGCGAGGGTCGTGTTGTTGGGATCGTTGTCGTCGCAGTCCCCGTCACAGGTGCTGAACCCGTCTCCGTCGTTGTCTGTGCTGGTCCGGGGGACCCCGTCGCAGTTCTCGTCGACGCCGCTGTCACACACATCCACCGCACGCGGGTGGACGGTGGCATCGGAGTCGTTGCAGTCTGCGCAGGTCAGGGACCCGTCTCCGTCCCCGTCTCCCTCATCGCTGGGCACCACCGTGTCACAGTCATTGTCCAGCCCGTCACAGAGCTCGGGGGCGGTCGGGTAGATCGTGGCGTCGGTGTCATCGCAGTCGCCGCTGGCAATGTCCAGGCCGTCTCCGTCGAGGTCGCACACCTCGATGTCGAACGAGGTCAGGCATTGGGAGAAGGAGTAGTCGTCCGTGTCGACCTGGACCAGGTCACATCCCACCGAAGCGGCATCCAGAAGCAGGTTGCCGTCGGCGTAGACGCCGCCGGGTGCACTGGACAGAAGATTGAATCCTGAAATGGTGTCCAGGACGCCGTTCCAGGTGATGCGCAGGTACTTGACGGTTTCGACGGAGGAGAACCCGGAGAGGGTGGTCAGGCTGGAGTTGTTGGAGATTTCCAACTCGTCGTTGACCTTCAAGAGGCCGCTGAAGCCGGAGATCTCCACAAGGAGGTCGTGATTGTTCAGATAGATATCGTATACGGAGAGTAGGCCGTCGAACCCGGAGAGGGTGGTCATGTCGGCGTTGGAGTCGACGTACAGGCTGGACAATGTGGTCAGGGCGCTGAATCCGGTCAACTCCGTGAACGTGCCATCTGATATTTCGAGCTCGTCTCCTACATAGGAGAGCCGCGGGAACGACTCATCTCCGTCCAGAAGATCCATGTAGGGCAATAGCGAGATCTCGTCGTCTACGCGCTGAAGGTTGGGGAAGCTGTAGCTCGCGGCCCCAGCGTTGCCGAGCCAGATGTCATCTCCCACGTGGACCAGGTCAGAGAAGACCACCTCTGAGTATCCGTCGGTTTCCACCTCCAGGTCGCCCCCGATGTAGGCGATGCAGTGGGCGAAGGAGGTGCTATCGGTGTTGAGGACGTTCAGATCGATGTAGAGCTCTCCTTCAATGGCGTTGAAGGAGCTGCAGAGGGTCGCAGCCTCCGCGTCGGACTCTACGTATACGTCGTACATCGGGTGGAATCGGTAAGACGCGTCGGTGCCGTCGCAGTCCTGGTCCACGCCGTCCTCGGGGACCTCGAAAGCGCCCGCGTGGGTGTAGGCGTCCGTGTCGTCGCAGTCTGAGCAGTACGCCCAGCCGTCGAAGTCGCCATCGGTGGTGGACTGGATGGTGGCGTCCGTGTCCGCGCAGTCGGCGCCCCCGCTCGCGGTGCTGGCCTCGCCGTCCCCGTCGCTGTCTGTGCCATCCACGTTGTCACAGTTCTGGTCGATTCCGTCGCCGGTCACATCGGTCATGCTGGGGTGGATCGTGCCCGAGGTGTCGTCGCAGTCGTCGGCGTTGGAGACTGCGTTGCTGGGCTGGCTGCATGCCTCGACGGCGGCGCCCCCATACCCATCACCGTCAGCGTCCGTGTACCAGGTGCTGGTGAGCCCCTCGTCTACGGTGCCGTCGCAGTTGTTGTCGGCGCCGTCGCAGGTCTCCGTGGCGCCGGTCCAGGCCAGGGCCTCCGCGTCGTTGCAGTCGTCGGTGTTGTCCACGTAGCCGCTGGGCTGGCTGCACGCGTCCTGGGAGGTGGTGGCGTCGCCGTAACCGTCGGCGTCGGCGTCGGCGTACCAGGAGGAGGCGTCCGCGGCGTCGGCCTCGTCAATATCCCCGTCACAGTCATTGTCCACGCTGTCGCAGACCTCGGTGGCGCCCGGGAGGATCGCCGCCTGGCTGTCATCGCAGTCCTCGCAGGCGGCCACGCCATCGCTGTCCGCGTCCGCGTAGCCCACGGAGCCGTCGCAGTTGTAGTCGGCGGGGTCGGCGCAGTCCGACTCGTCGGCGCCCGGATGGAAGGCAGCGTCGGTGTCGTCGCAGTCGGTGTCGTCGGCGACCGTGTTCGAGGGGGCCACGCAGCTCTCCTGGGAGACAGCCGCGTCGCCGTAGCCGTCGGCGTCGGTGTCGGCGTACCAGGAGAGGAGGCCCGTGGTGTCGTCGTCGTCATCGTCGATCAGGCCGTCGCAGTCGTTGTCGACGCTGTCGCAGACCTCCTGTCCGGAGGGAGAGACCTCCGGGTTTCTGTCGTCGCAGTCCGTGTTGTCCGCCACAAAGCCAATCGGGGCGGCGCAGGCCTCGGTCACGGCGAGGGGATCCCCGAAACCATCCCGGTCCATGTCGCCATAAAACGAAGCCGCGCCGGTCACCTCCGGGTCGGCGTCGTCGCAGTCCTCGCCCCCGCTGATCACGCTGGCCACGCCATCTTCATCCCCATCCGTGCCGTCAACGCCGTCGCAGTTCTGGTCGATCCCGTCCCCCGCCAGGTCGGTCGCCATGGGGTTGACGCTGGCCAATTCGTCGTCGCAGTCGCCATCGGATGCAGTGACGCCGTCGTTGTCCAGGTCGTCGGTGGGAATCTCTTTGCCATCGCACGCAGCGAGGAGCATCAAGGGGAGGATGAGGGAAGATATGCGGGTCATCGAAACTCCAGAGAAACTGTGGCCTGTGGGCCTTGGGGACACCCGAGACGGGCTCGAGCCACCGGCGCTTAGCGAGACCCTCATGGGAGCACAAGGGGGGCAAGGGGACAGGTCCGGGTGGGCCGTCCGAAAGCTGCAGGAGGAACCGCTGGTTTGGGTGAGTACATCCACTCTTGTCGCCTGGGGAGAAACGACGGCACCACCTACTCCCTCTCCCTGGGGGAGATGAACTGATGGCCCTTCTTCGGGTCGAGGGACGAGTCCCCGCTTGAGAACTGGTGCTCCACGAGCCGGCGGTACAGGCCGTCCTGCTCGATGAGCGCCTGGTGGGTGCCCTGCTGCACCAGGTGTCCCTCCTGGAGCACGCACACCCGATCCGCATCTCGCACCGTGGAGAGCCGGTGGGCGATAATGAGGGTGGTGCGCCCCTCCATCAGGCGATCCAGCGCCTCCTGGACCAGGTGCTCGGACGCCGCGTCCAGCGCCGAGGTGGCCTCGTCGAGCACGAGCACCCGGGGGTCCTTGAGCAGGGCTCTGGCGATGGCCACTCTCTGCTTCTGCCCACCGGAGAGGCGCACCCCCCGCTCCCCCACCAGGGTCTCGTACCCATCTGGAAAGGCCTCCACGAAGTCATGGGCGTTGGAGGCTTTGGCAGCGAGCACCACATCTTCAATGGGGGCGCCGGGGCGGCCGTAGCGAATGTTGTTGAGAATCGACGTGGCGAACAGGATCGGCTCCTGGGAGACCACCCCCACCTGCTCTCGGACCCAGTCTGGATCCAGCTGCTCGTAGGGGTGCCCGTCGATCTCGATGTGTCCCCCCTGGGGGTCATAGAGCCGGGAGAGGAGCGCCGCCACCGTGGACTTGCCGCTGCCTGAGTGCCCCACCAGCGCCACCACCTCGGAGGGGCGAAGGTCCAGGTTCAGCCCCCGCAAGACCGGCAGGTCCGGGCGGCTTGGATAGGCGAAGTGCAGGTCCTTGCACTGGATGTGGCCCACCACCTCTGAGGGGCGCCCGCTTCCGGCCGCACCCGCGGGAGCCCGGTCCAAGAGCTCGAACACCCGCTCCGAGGCACCGAGGGCCTTCATGAAGTCCTCGTACAGGCTGGAGAGTGCCGCCAGGGAGAAGGCCACCGTCAGGGTGTAGAGCAGAAAGCTGGTCAGCTCCCCGATGGAGAGGCTGCCCTCCACCAGCATGTTGCCCCCAAACCAGAGCACCCCTGCGATGGCCGCATAGCCGCCAAAGCCCACCAGGCCGCGCAGCCAGGCCACGAAGACCGTGCGGTGGCGGGCGATCACAAAGGACTTCTCCACTGCGTCGTGGTAGCGCTGGATCTCCATGGCCTCCCTGGCAAAAGAGCGCACGGTACGCACCCCTGCAAAAGTCTCCTCTGCGATCTCGGTGCTGGTGGCCAGGGCGTCTTGAAAGTCCCGGGAGATCGAGCGCATCCGCTGCCCGAACAAGGCGCCGCCAATCGCCACCACCGGCACCGTGGCGAGGGTCACAAAGGTCAGGCGCCAGTTTGTGTAGAAGAGAAACCCGATCGCCCCGGTCCCCATGATCGCGAAGCGCAGTAGCATGGAGATGTTGACGGTCACCGTGTTCTGCAGGACGGTGGTGTCCGATGACAGGCGGCTGGTCAGCTCACCGGTGCGCCGCATATCGAAGAAGCTTACCTCCTGGGAGAGGATGGACTGGTACAGGTCCATGCGGAGGTCGGCCACAATGCGCTCCCCCGCGACCGTGAAGAGCCAGGCCCGCAGGGCCCCGAACACGGCCCCCGCCCCAAAGACCGCCACGAGAAGGAGGGTGCTTCTTGTGACCAGTGCGCGTCCCTCGCCCGCCTGAATGCCGTCCAGGAGGTGCTGAATCACGAGGGGATAGAGCAAGGTCATGCCCGAGCCCAGCACCAGGGCCACGGTGCCGAGCACCAGGGGGCCGGCCTGGGGCCGGGCGAGGGCAAGAATCCGCCGAAAGTCTACTGGGGTTCTCGTGGGCTTCACCTTCTTCTCCGACGCTGGGTGTTGCCTCTAATGCGCCTGCGTGGGGCAAGGGGCCGACCCTTCCCGTGGCTTGTCTCAGGTCCCCCGGTACCGGGTGGTCGCTCGATCCCCATGTCGCTCCAACAGGCCCTGCTCGACGGCCCATCTTGGTTCCCGGCTGGCGGTGGCGGTGGACTGGGCCTGTTGGTGCTCGAGACAATCCCGCCGGGAGAACCAGCTCTTCTTGAAGAACTCGAGGGCGTTGGCAATTCCCATGAAGCGATCACTGCGGAGGACTTCCGTTGTGAGGGTCAAGGGCGGTTGACGCATGCGGCGATAGCATCCTTTGACTCTTTCGCCGGGACCTTCCCTTGGGCGCTGCGCGGTGAGGATGTTCCCACAGGGGCCCAAGAGGCGAATCTTTGAGATCGACTACTTCCCGGTGGGAAGAGTGGTTGGGGGTGGCTCCAGTCGCAACCAACCGAGAAGCTGGCCCTTGGGTTCCACCACCCGTACGGTGCCTGCGCCCCTCTGTACCTCCAGTTGCCGGGCGAAGCCGGTCTCTGCCCAGGTCTTGTTGTCCCAGTTCTGCTCGGCCAGGCGCAGGGAGTCGGGCGCTGTGGTCACCACCACCGCCACGTGGCCAAAGCGCAGGGACCGGATGGTGGGGTCCGCGGCGTAGATCAGCAGGTCTCCCACTTTGGGGGCTTCGGGACCGCCATTGGGGTGGGCGCTGACCGGAACAGTCGCGTTCGTCGCGGGCTGAATGCCTTCCCGGACTCGCTCCCACATGTCTGCCGCCGTGTCGACCGAGCCAAACACGACCCCGTGGTGGGTGAGCCAGTAGCGCCGGGCGTACTCCACGCACTGCCATCCGATGCCCGTGTAGACCGGCGCCTCCACACCCGGGGTGGGGAAGGCAATGGGGCGGGGGTCCACGCACTCACTGGAGCAATTGGACCGGGCCTCCACCCGGTGTGCGCTGCCCAGTGGGGTGCCAAAAGGGGTGACACATTCTGTTTGGCAGGCGGGGAGAGGTGGAGGAGAGGAAAGGGGTGCGGCCCCGAGCACGCTGGGCAGGACGATCAAGAGCATGGGGCCATCATAGGCGGTGTGGGACCTACCGCTCGGCCCCCGCCTCAATCCAGGCCTCCACCAGGGCGATCTCCTGGGCGGTGAGGGAGTCCGCGGGGGGCATGATGGCCCCCATGTTGCCCGGATCGGTCATCTTCAAGTAGAGAAAGCTCGCCCCGGGTTGTCCCGGAACCACCCGGGCGAGCCCCAGGGCGCGGGCCTGGGGGTCTGAGCAGACTGCGTCGGTTGCAGACTCAAAGGCGCGCTCCCCCGCCAGGAAGAGATCCCCCGCGCCGCTGGTGGCGCTGTGGCAGCCCGTGGTGGCGCAGGAGGGCTCGAACACCTCCTGCACGACCCGCTCGAAAGAGGGTGGGGGGGCCTCTGTGGGTTCGCAGGCCCACAGAGTGGCCAGGCTTCCCGCCAGCATCATTCGTGTCGTCATAAGGGCTCTCATCCGCTTGGGACCAGCACCAGGTCTTCCCGTCGGTCCGAGATGGTGTTTCCACAGGTGTCCACGAGCTCAACCAGGAGATCCACGGTGCGGTTTGCCGCCTCGTCTCGGGTCCCGACCCCCAGCACGAGGATCTCCCCCACCAGCTCCTTGGTGCCGTCGGTCCGGGTCTTCAACGGCCGGTGCAGGCCCTGGTAGCCACCCAGCATCTCTTCATTCTCCAGGACCAGGAAGTTCACGATGGGCGTCTCCGGCCCAATCGCCCCCCCCCACTCACCGGGGTGCACGCCGTAGGCGCGAAAGCTCCCAAAGACGTGGAATCCCCCCTGGGGCCCCTGGACAAAGGGAAGCTCCTCGGCGTGTCCCAGGCTCTCAAAGACCACGGTGCCTCCACCCACCTCGCAGTCCAGGCCCTCCAGGGCGGCGGCCTCGCAGAGGGTCAGGCCCGTGTCCACCACCGGCTCCGGGACGCTGCAGGCCGCGAGACAGGTCACGGCCAGGATCCTCACGGCGCCTCCCAGGCCGGGTGTTGTTGCAACTCCAGCCCGGAGCTCGGCACCGTGATGGCCAACATGCGCTCGATGACCTCTTTGGGGAGCACATCCGTGCCGGCGTGGGACATGCCCACGAGGGCCTCACCGGTGGCCTCGTCCGCCACCTGGGTCAGGTCGTACTCCACCCCGTCCCCGTCGGGAATAATGAAGCGCCCGGAGCCCCACCCGAAGGTCTCCCGGAGGATCGCCTGGTTGGATCCGTCCTCTCGCAGGTGACAGCGATCACAGGGCTGGGAGGTGCGGCTGGTGGTGTGGGGGACCACCGGACCAAACCCCATCCCCAGCTTGCCGTCGTGGGTGCGGCGGACCTTCGCATCGTAGAGGAGGCGCCCCGGGTTGGGTGAGTCCGGGCTCTCGGTGCAGGTCTCGGTGGTGGGA
>CAZRYF010000025.1:30624-57938 GCA_964604165.1 uncultured Enterobacterales bacterium | reverse complement strand
ATTCGAGAGGCCAAAGGTCCTCGGCACTCTCAGCCTCCAGCACGACCAGGCCCCCCGAATTCTGGTCCGCAATCACCAGGTTTGCGCCATGGTGCCGCAAGGGGCCCACGAAAGGGGTCGAACCGTCTGGGGCCACCGTCACCTTCCAGTCCGTGACCCGCAAGGACCTTCCCTGGCGCATTCCATCCACCTCGACGCCGCACCCCGAGAGAGCGGACAACGGCGCGGCGCCCTCCCCCACCAGGCGCAGCCGCCCCCCACCTGCTTCCAGGAGCAGCAGCTCCTCCCCCTGGCTCTCCAGCACGCCGCGGGTCTGCACATGCACCAGACACCCAGGGGCCAAGAGCGCCAGGATCAGGAGTCGCGCCACGCAAAATCCCGGAAGCCATAGACCCCGCGGGGCGCAACCGGAAGAACACCCAGCTCCTTCTCCAGCTCCGGCGCCGCCTCCACCAGGTCGCTCCGAAGAGCCATGGCCCTGTCCAGCCTCACAAGCGCCTTCCGAAAACCCCCGGGGTCCGACGCCTCCTTGCTGGCCCCATGCAGCTCCACGGCGTGGTCGACCAGGGCAAAGCCCAGCCGCCGTAGAGACTGGTCCGTGTTGTCACCCCGGTGGTGCTCCAAAGCCTCCTCCACAGCCGGAGCGTGGTGTGCACCACTGAAATAGACGGCCGCCTCCCAGACTTCGTCTCGCTGCATGATCCCGTTGCACAGCTGCACCCACCCGCGGCCTACCGCAAGGGAGGCCTCCAGGAGTTGGCCCTCCAGCTTGCATCCAAGCACCAGGGCCTCCAGGTCGACATCCTCTCTTCCGGGGAAATGCTCGACCCTGACCAGGGTCTCCACTTCCAGGTCCGAGAACCCCATGCTGTTGGGAAAGAGAGTCGCAACCGGCGGCTCTTCCGTCACCTCTGGATCTTCGTGGAACTCCGGAGGCGAGGGAAGGTGCCAGGTCACCACCTGCCTGGGTTGGAGAGGCTGAGGTGTGGGCAGTGGAACGTCCTTCTCTGCCAGGCTGGCCCGGGCCATGGCGCGGGCCTGAGCCATGACATCCTCAGCTCGCACCTTTTCTTCAATGGCGTCCACACGATCCAGGGCGTCCCGGCCCGCGCTCTTCACGCGCCGACGGGAGGCGTCACTGGCTCCTCGAATGCGATCCCACATGCCCATGGAACCCACCATAGCCCGGGAGCGTCGAAATCTCGTCAAGGACGGCTTCAAGAAGAACCCGCCGACACCACACCCAAACCACTGGAATCACAAGATGATCTACCCACTTTCAGGTTCCAATTCCGTGGCTTTGGTGGGCTTGACGCCCCGGGGGGCCAACGGTACTCTCACTCCCCTCGGTCGATCTGCGCAAAACGGGCGTTGCGACCGGACTGTCCATCGGCACCTCGAGACCGCTCCCGCCCATGATGATCCTTCCGAGAGATGTCGGTCCCTTCCGACTGCTGCGCAAGTTGGGAACCGGCCCTGTGAGCGAGACCTATGCGGGCGTCGACACGTCCAAAGATAATCGCCGCGTGGTGGTCCGCAGAATTCTGCCTTTTGTGCAGCAGGATCGGACCCGCCTGGCTGGGGTAGAGGCAAGGGTCAAGGACCTGCTGGAAGTGCGGCATCCCTTCCTCGCACAGGTCTTGGATTGGTTGGAGTTGGAGGAGGAGCGGTACATCGTTGGAGAGTGGGTTCAGGGCGTCGACCTGGAACGCCTCATTTCCTGGTGTCGGCAACACGATATTTCCATCCCCCCGAACGTCTACTTGAGCCTCGCCACCCAGATCTGCAATGGTCTGGAGGCGCTGCACGGTCGCCCAGGCAAGGCTTCCGGCGCTGAGAATGTGCTGCACCTGGGGCTCAGGCCCTCCGCTTTGATTCTCAGGCCCGATGGAAAGGTCCAGGTCGGCAGCTTTGCCTTGATTCGTTCTCCCACGGCGCTGTCCCATGGCGCGGTCTCGGACCCGATCCCCACCCAAATGGAGTATCTCTCGCCAGAGCAGACCCACCCCGACCAGAAGCTGGCACCTTCCTCGGACGTCTTCTCCCTGGGCGGGATTCTGTACGAACTTCAGGCGCTTCAACCCCTCTTTCGAACCGACACCGCCATTCAGACCATTCAGCGGGTGCGAAAGGCAGAGATCACAAGCCAGCTGGCAAACATCCAGGAAGCAATGCCTGGGTTGAACAAGGTTCTGGCTCGGGCGCTTTCCGTGAATCCTCGTCACCGGTACCAGAGGGCTTTCGTGCTGCGAGAGGACCTGCGGGGACTGATGGCCGGGTATTCATTCGCCAACATAGGTGACGAGATGACCGCCTTTTTGGGGCCCATCCTCGGTGCGGAACCCGAACCCGCCGCACCAGGTCTGGTGGATGCAGCTCCAGACGCACCGGAGGATGCAGACGACTTTTCTGAGCAGATTGAGACGCGAATCGACCCGGATCCGATCTCCACGGCGGCCGACACGGCGCGCGTGGCTGCCGAACGAGCATCCCAGCGGCCCTTTCCAAAGGATGACCGCATTCAAAGTGGCAACGATCCAGACGAAGCCTCCACCATGCATTCCATGCCAAAGTTTCCGCCCCCCCCTGTGGTGGAGAGAGACGCTCCCTCCCTCCCAGCAGAAGCAGCCTCCAGTCCCGAAGCAGGGGAACCTGTCGAAGCCCCTTCCGAAGTCAACGAGGCTCTTCCGGAACCCACGGAGGCCCCGCTTGAATCTCCAAAGGGTCCACCGGAAGCTACACAGCCTCCGCCCGAACCCACCGAGGCCCCACTTGAACTCAATGAGGAACCATCCGAGCCAGTCCAGGCCGGCTTTCCGGATCTGAAAGCGGAGACCCGAGACGCGCCAGCCCAGGAGGTCACCCGTGAGGTCGCTCCAAAGCCACTTGCGCCGCCATCGCCCCCACCAGCCCCCAAGCCTGTGCCCACTGCAGATCCTGTCCCCGCTCCCCCCGCCTACCCTTCCGCAGAGACCAGGGTCCCCGCCGGGGGAGATGGCACCTGGGAGCTCCCAGAGGACAATTTCAACCGCCCCAATTCCTCCAAGCTGCCTTGGGTCGCCGCTGGACTTGCCGCCTTGTTGGTCACGCTGCTGCTCCTGGTGGGAGGAAAGGACGACCCCACCGTTGCGGATGCCGAGGAGATCCCCGCAGTGGAGGTGCCAGCGGCTGCCCTTGAGGCCCCTGAAGCCGTGGTAGCGGCGGAAGCGGCGGAAGCGGTGGAACCCGAACAACTCCCCGCAGACGAACCGGCGCGTGCAGCCCCTGTCGCCAAGGCGAGGAGCGCCACGCCCGCTCCTCGCTCCACGCGAAGCGCTTCGCCCCGGCGCCCCGCTCCCACCCAAAGAGTCGATTCACCTCCCCCCGTGGCGGGATCAAGCTTCGATGCATCCCTGTCCCTGGAGGAGGAAGACCCCACCGCATACGAGGTGCCTTCCCGTGCGTCGTTGGAGTCCTTTGCCTCCAGCGCGGCAGCTGGCAATCTAAGCCAGGAGAACATGCGTACCCTTGAACGGGTGCCTTCTACGGACGGTTCATTCACACGCTCCCGGGCCCTTCTGCTCATGAACGCAGAGGCAAACAGGAACGGCCGCGCCGTCAAGCGCTACCTGGACCAGCTGATGTCCCTGGAGGAGAACCGGTACAACCCGGTCTACCTCTCCAAGCGAGCCCGTTGGTTCGCCAACCAGCGCAAATACGACAAGGCCCTGCGGGACGCGCAGAAGGCCGAGCAGCACTGGGCCCGAATCGCCCCAGAGCTGGTCTTTGACACCAAGACAGAGATCTACGAGGTGGAGGCCGCCTCCCTTCAGGGCATGTTCTATGCCTCGGAGGATCTTGAGGCCCTGGACCAGGCCATTCGCAGCTGGCTCAAATACCAGCGCCATGTGCAGAGTCGTGAGCGCATGGACCTGGTCGCCCGGTCCGAGGAACAAATCGCAAAGCTGAAATACGCACGGGATCGGTTGGATTGATGAAACGCATCCTGGTTTTTTTCGCCCTCTTCTCCACAGCCACCGCATGTGCTCCGCGCATCATTTCGGGCACTGTCACGGACCGAAATGGTCACCCGGTGGAGCGGGCGCTGGTGCGCATCGCTCCGGGGGACGTGGAGCTGGTCACTGACTCCAGTGGCTACTTTCAGGTGGACTACCTGAGGGACGAAACCGGTGAGCGCGTCAAGCTGGGGGCCCGCACCGACTATGTCTTTGAGGTCTTCAAGCCCGGCTACCACCTGTATGGTTCCGACCCGGTCTTCTACAAGCGCGGTGAGTTCCTCCTGGAGCCCATCACCCTGAAGGAAGACACGATTCGAGTGGTTGGAAGCGACTCCAACATCGATCCCGAGCAGTACCCGGACCGCACCCATTCATCCGGCGCCAGCTACGAGGGAGAGTAGCCTCCAATGCTTGCCTCCTCCCTCTTCCTGGCCGGGCTCTTTGGATGCGGTGAGACCAAGCCAGGTGGAGACCAGGAATCACCCCTGGACACCTCCTGGGTTGGGCAGATGGCCTTGGAACCCGGGTCGTTTCGGACCCTCGTGGAGTCGGACCGGAATGGATGGGCTGCCTACCACTCCGGCCAGCTGGAGAAGGCCGCCGCACAGGGTGGCGATGTGGGCGCGCGTGCCCATCGAGACCTCGCCGAGTTGCACGCCCGCCTTGGGGTGTTGGAGACACTTACCTGGACCAACATCGTGGCAACCTGGGATGCCCGATCCGGTCTACCCAAGGACTCAGGTATCACCTGGTTCGCGGCCTTGGCTGCGCTTGAGTCAGGCCAGGATGACCAGGGAGCCCAGTGGCTTGCCATGGCAAGAGAGGTGCCCTACCCTCCGGTTTCCGAGGCCGCCTCCACCCTCTCGACACTGGAACTTGATGCTTCCCACCTCGACTCTGAGAACTCCCTGTTGAAGCGCGTCGCCACCCATGCTGCCGCCCGGCGAAACGGGGACGTCAGCGCCCTGATGAAGGACGCCAGGCGTCCCTTGCTGGTGGAGAGCGCTGCAGGACACGAACGTCCTTTCTACGACCCACAGCTGCCCTGGACCCTCGCGATCTCCCACGCGGCCGCCGCTGGAGAGATCCCGAAGGACTCACTTTCAGCGGCGATCTTCTCCGGCTGTCCCTCGGAGAACGAAGCTCGAAGCGAGCTCCGCAGCCATCCAGCGGGGACCATGGGACCTCACTGCGCCTCGGATGTCCTCTGGCAAGAGCTCGGTCTCGACCTGAACCTGGGGGACAGTGATGACGCGGATCGCGTCCGGGTTCTGGCCCGGGAGGCGGATGCGGTGCTGGACGCATGGAGAGAGTCCCTTGCGGCCCGAGCCACCGAGGAGGGCCGCGCCCTCCTGGAGGATCTCCAGCTTGTTCCACTTCTCCGGGGGCGCATGCTCCTGGCACAGGCTCGACGGGCGCTGCAGGCCGGCCATCCCCGACAAGCACAGGCCCTGCTCTTGTTGGCCCGTGACCTCTCCCACCCCCGCGACATCTCCCCATTGAACCCTCCTCTGCTGTACGCCCTCTTGGCTGAGACCCATCTTCGAACCGGCCACACACGGGAAGCGCTGGACGCCCTTGAGGTGTTGGTGGAAGCCTTTCCGGCGGTGGTAGGCGTCGACGAGACCGTGGGGGATCTTGCGGTCCTGCAAGGTCTCGATCGCCGCGGCGACAGCAAGGAGCTATGAGCGCTCCCATGCGTCCCTCCACCCCATCCCGGATGTCCCGATGAAGTCTCCAATGATTCTTGGACTGGTCCTGCTGGTGGCCGGACCCGCAACGGGCGCGGCGCTGCGCTACGCTGAAGATCTGGCTC
The DNA here is from genome assembly GCA_964604165.1 of uncultured Enterobacterales bacterium. GTDB lineage: Bacteria > Myxococcota_A > UBA796 > UBA796 > CAJQPC01 > JAYZDK01. The sequence goes on along the minus strand of CAZRYF010000025.1, from coordinate 52,124 downwards.
CCGGGATTGTGAATCCACTGTTCACCACCTCCATGTCCGAGGCGCGGGTGAACGAGCTGGTGTTTGATGGACTCTTTACGGACGACGAGGACCTGGCGAGCACCCCCGCGCTGGCAGCGGACTGGGATCTCTCGGAAGACCGTAAGTCCATGACCGTCCATCTTCGCGAAGGGGTCTATTGGCAGGACGGAACGGCGCTCTCCGCCAAGGACGTGGTGTTCACCGTACAAGCCATGAAGGACCCTGCAACCCTCTCCTCCGAGGCAGGCCGGGTCGGGTGGATCAAGAAGGTCGAGGCCACAGGTGATCTCCAGGTCCAATTCACGTTCGAGCAGGTCGAGGTTGCCCCCCAGGACAAGCTCTTCTTCAAGATTCTTCCGGCCCACTTGTTCAACGGATCCGTGGTTCGCAGAGGGGATGCCTTTCGAACCCAGCCCATTGGCACCGGGCCGTACAAGCTCGTCAGCTACAACGAAGACAACAGCATCACCTTTGCGCGAAATCGGGACTTCCGAGACACCGTCGGTGTCCAGGAGCTGGTCATGCGCGAGCTCTCGGACAAAAGCTACCAGGCCAAGCTGATGCTGTATGAGAGCCTCGAGGCGCTGATCCGGGTCCTGCCCCGGGACCTGGCGGTTCTGCAGAACAACCGAAAGGTGGAGCTGTATCCCTACCAGACCAACAGCTGGTGGTACCTGGGCTTCAACATGGCACGGGCACCTTTCAACGAGCTGAACATCCGCCAAGGCATCGCCCAGATGATCGATGTGCCCACGCTTCTCGCGCCTGTGGGCACAGGCGAGCTCCTGTCCGGCCCCTATGTGAAGTCCTCTCCCTTCTACAACCACGAGGTCCCCCTTGTGGAGAACGATGGCTTTCTTGCGGGGGGGTCCCTGGAGGAAGCAGGCTATCGACTGGGGCCTTCCGGGTGGGAAAACGACGACGGCCCGCTGACCCTCACCCTGACGGCCCCACGCATGATGGAGGACGCTCAGGAGATCATCATCAATCTCCAGTCCCAGCTACAGCAAAACGGCATCACGGTCGCGGTGGAGTTCCTGGACGAAGCGGAGTGGAAGGCCCGCATCTGGCGAAACCAGGACTTTGACCTGCTGCTCTCTCAGTGGAGTTTCGACAGGAATGAGGATGTCCGGGACCAGTTTCACTCGAAGGGGGCGCGAAACTTTGGCGGCTATGCCAGCGAGACCGTGGACAGCCTGCTGGATCGTGCCCGAGAATCCAGCGATCCCTATGAGAAGAAGATGCTGCTGCGTGAGTCCCACCGCGTGATCCACGACGACCACCCCATGGTGTTCTTGTGGACCTTGGATTCCTATGCAGCGGTGAACACCCGGGTCTCACACGTGGTGGTGCATCCCTTCTACTTCTTCACCTACGTGCCAACGTGGCGAATGACGAAGTAGCGTCGCGCCTCGCTGCAGGCCTACGGGCCCTGGCGCGACCCTGTGCAGCTTTTGCAGCCACCCTGGTGGGGGCTATCTTCCTGGCACAGTTCTTGTTGTGGTTGGCCCCGGGGGATGCCGCGGATGTCGTGGCAGACACCCCCAAGCTTCGAGAGGCGCTGGTGCGGGAGTGGGGGCTGGACCAGTCTCTCTTCAAGCGCACCTGGCTCTTCCTGGGGCACGCCCTCACCGGGGACTTGGGGCTCTCCCTCACCTACAGGCCCGGGGCGGCGGTCACGGACTTGGTGGCCCCGGCTGCGGTTCGTTCCGGTGTCTTGCTGGTGGGAGCGCTTGTCACATCCCTTGTGGCCGGTGTCGGACTGGCGTTCGTAACCGCGGGCCGCAAGAGCCTCGCTCGCCGACTGGTGCAGGTCTTCAGCGTCGTTCCAGTCTTTCTGATGGCCTATATGCTCATGGTGGTTCTCAACGAGACCACCTTCTCCCTCATGGAGTCCGGCACCCTCGCACGGCCCGATTGGTTCGCCCTACCGGACCAGGACAGCCACCTCAAAACCGGGCTCGCCATTGTGGTGTTGGCCTTTGGGTCCTCGGCTTTGACCGAGATCCACGTGGCAAGCGAACAGGAGCTGCAGCGCATTCGTCGTGCCCCTTTTCTGGATGCTGCCCGCGCCCGGGGAGCGCGCCTGGCTCCCCACCTGATCTGGAACCTGGTGCCCCCTTTGACCACCCTGGCCTCCAACCGCGCTGCCTTTTTCCTGGGGGGGTTGATCATTGTGGAGAAGGTGCTCCACCTGAACGGCGTGGGTGCCATGCTGTGGCAGGCTTGTCGGCTACGAGACTACCCGTTGGCCCTGGGAATCACCGTCGTGGCGGCTGGGGTCGTGTGTGGTGCCCGGCTCGCCGGGGACCTTGTCCGAGTGGCCGTGGATCCCCGCTTGAGGGCCCGGGCATGAGAAGCGGCGTCTTGGGTGGCAGCATCCTGATGGGGGGGGTGGTTCTCGCGTGGGGGATCAGCCTCCTGACCCACTACGACGTGGTTTCAGACGTGAACATCCGCCAGGCTTCCAACCTGCCAAGCGCAGTTCACCTCCTGGGATGTGACCACCTGGGGCGAGATGTGGGTTGGCGCCTGATCACCGCATCGCGAGCCATCGTGGGGCCAGGGCTGCTTGCTTGCGCCATGGCCCTCCTCCTGGGCGTGGCGGGCGGCGCCTTTTCCGGCTGGTACGGGGGCTGGGTGGCCGAGTCGATCCGATACCTTTTCACGGTTGTCTCTGCCATTCCCCGGTTTGTGTTGGTGCTCCTGGTCTGTTCAATCTACGGCAGCACAGTCTGGAACATCGCCCTGGCCTCAGCTTTGGCCTACACACCGGCCATGGCAGAGTCGATCTACAACCGAATCGCGGCATTTCGTGTCGCCGAATTCGTCCTGGCGGCGGAGGCCCACGGGGTCCATCCCCGCAGGATCCTTTGGTTTCACCTTTTATGGGTCAATTGTCGACACCTGGTGGGGCGACACCTCTTCACACTCTTTGCATACTTCCTCCTGGTCGAGACCACCCTGTCTTTTATCGGTGGATTCGGCGTCGTGGAGCCGGTGCCCAGCTGGGGAAACATGATCGCGTTTGAGTGGGGGATTCGGGATGGAAACCCCTGGGCCACCATTGCACCGGCACTCTCCATTTGGGGGGTGATCCTGGCCTGTGCCCTCCTGGTCGAGGGGCTTCGGGAAGACGACCATGCGTAGAAGCCGACTGACCCTGGCAGACCTCCGCATTGAGGGCCCCGATGGGGTGCTCGTGGATGATGCTGAGCTGACGATTGACGCGGGCAGGATCACAGTGCTCGTGGGAGCTTCTGGATCCGGAAAGTCCCTGACGACTCGCTCACTGCTGGGCATGATTGACCCGAACCTGCGCCTGGTTCGAGCCGATCTACGGGTGGAAGTGGATGGCGTTGAACACGACCCCTATGACACCGAAAGCCTGGCGGACCGGCGACTTCTCGAGGCACGGTTTCGGCCACTGCGCGGCCCTATCCTCGGATACATGCCCCAAAATGCCCAAGCCAGCCTGGAGCCCTTGTGGACCGTCGGCGCCCAGGTGGTGGAGTGCCTGGAGCTCAAGGAAGAAGAGGCGCCCAATCCCCACCCCTGGCTTGCGCGGGCCGGCTTCAAATCACCGGAACGCGTGGCAAAACTCTATCCACACGAGCTCTCTGGGGGCATGGCGCAGCGGGCGAGTATTGCCCTGGCCCTGGCAAGAGGGAGCCGATTCCTCCTGGCAGACGAACCCACAACGGGGCTGGACCCCACAGTACAGGACGCAATTCTCGAGGAAATCTTCTCCCTCAAAAAGCAGGGCGTCGGCGTTCTCTTCATCACACACGATCTTCGACTCGTGCCTCGGATGGCAGACCGGCTCCTGATCATGCACCAGGGACGGATCGTGGAGCATGCAGAGGGCGACATAGCTCTCCAGCAAATGACTTCAGCCCCAGCCCGGGCCCTCTGGGCTGCCACAGAGCGGATTGCTGGGAGGCGCAGCTGATGGCGCTCGTGGTCAAAGGTCTGGTCAAGCGATACCGCCGCCCCGGGCTGATGGGTCTTCGAGGCCGCGCACACCTGGCGGTGAACGAGGTGGATTTCGAGGTCCGACGCGGCGAAGTCGTGGGGCTGATCGGCGAATCCGGTTCAGGAAAGACCACGCTGATTCGTGCGGCACTCGGACTCCTTCCCTTTGACGCCGGAAGCGTTCGTTTGCTCGGGGAAGACCCCACATCCATCGGAAACAAGGCCCTGCGCCAGCTTCGCAAGCAGGTACAATTGTTGTTTCAGTCACCTGAGGCAATGCTCAACCCGGGGCTCACGGTGCGGGATCACCTGTTGGAGTCCGCTCGCCTGCACCGGCCTGGGGAGGACCCAGAGGAGCTTGCGGTGGGTTGTGCACAACAGGTGGGGCTGGACCACCGGCTGGACAGCCTTCCACGGCACCTCTCGGGGGGAGAAAAGCGTCGGGTCGGTATTGCCCGGGTGCACCTCTCCAGGCCCCACTTGTTGGTGGCTGACGAGCCAACGGCCGGTCTGGATGCGGCCTTGAAGGCCGATCTCATCGACTTGTTGCTCCAACACCGCTCCCCCACAAGCGCCTTGCTGCTCGTGTCCCATGATCTACCGCTGGTGTCCTATGCATGCGATCGAATTCTGGTCATGCTGGAGGGTCGAATCGTGGAGTCGTTTGCCACAGAAGACTTGCAACAGACCGAGCACCATCCCTATACCCGGCAGCTTCTGATGGCAGCGCAGATGCTCCAGGAGGAGGGGTGATGCTCGCGCTCTTTGCCTCCATGGTGGTCTTGGCCGGGACCGCCCAGGTCGACGTGGAAAAGCACGTAGGCCAGGCCAGCTTGTACGCCAAGAAGGGGTGGCACGAGGAAGCCATGGAGGAGTTGGAAGAGGCGCTTCACACGGATGCCGGCCGCGCTTCGTATGAACTCCATGCGCTCGCGGCCCGGGTTTCCTATGCGCTCTGGGATGCCGAGAGCGCGATCCGGTACGCCGATCATGCCGCCAACCTCACACCAGATGCGGCCCAGGCTGCCTCCATGAGACAATTCCATGCCTACCTGGACCGTACCTTTGGGATCCTTCTTGTGCTCGGGCCCTACGATGCCATGACCACTGGACTGGAGGTGGAGCGTGCCTCACCTCTGTTAGACCCAAAGCTCAAGGAGTGGAACGCCTCACTGGCAGATCACCTGCGAAAGCGCCAGGTGCTCCCCATGCGCATCTCCCTGCCCGGCGGCGTCTACCGGGTCAACGGGTTGGAGGTAGCAGTGGAGGCCGGAGAAGTGGCTCAACTCCAACTTCCCATGGGTGCTTTGAATGCCCGGGGCCTGGCAGCCCTTCAGGTGAGTAGAATGGAGGTTGCCACCGGGGTGGGGGTGATTTTCTCCGAGCGCCTGACCAACCTGCGCCCTTCTCTGGATACGCAGGTCGGGGTGCTGCAGCCCGTAGGGAAGTTTCTGTTGGGGGCACAAACCACCTGGTCTGCCCGCTCCTTCACGGTCCTGGGGGACCGCCCCGTCCGCAATCCCTATGCCTACACCCTGGGGGTCAGCCTGGGTCGCGAGCTTCTCTTGGGGGGACCGCTCGTGATTCGTCCTGCCCTGGGATTCCGGTATGGGTTCCTGCCTGGAGTCGCCCTCGCCTGCTCCCAGATCCTGGGCGTGGAGCCGGAGTCCTACTCGTGCGAGGACCCCAACCAGGAGAAGGACTGGGAACCAGAATTGTATGTGTACGCCATTTCCCGTGTGCAGCTTCCCTTTGCTGAGTTGAGCCTGGAAACCAGGAGGGCCCGCGCCACCTCCGCCGTGGGGCTGGGAATGAAGGTGGTGGTGGAGCCCTTGTGGGGTCGCCTGCCCTCCCCGGCACAGGCAAACGTGGGGGTCGACAAGTCCCCCGTGGATTACGTGACCCTGGAAGAGCCGTTTCGGGGCACGAGCATTCGAATCCTCGCCCACACCGCCATCGCCTTTTGAGCCCATGTCCTTGATTCAACCGAAACTGATGCTCCCCTTCCTGGCCATGGGCCTGCTGGGAGCTGCCGCTCCTGCCCCCATCACCCCGGACTACGACGGCAACTGCCAGAGTCCCAGGTGGTCTCCAGACGGAAAGAGCCTTGCCTTCGAGGTGAACTACCACGACCGCAAGAGCGTGGAGTTGTACGTAATGGATGCGGGGCAAGCCCCACGACGCATTGAGCCCATCTCCCAGGGCACCACAGATCTGACCGCGGGTTTCGCCAAAGCCTCTGAAGCTGTGGTGCACGAAATCACCTTTTCGCCGCCAGATCTTGGCACCTTTCTCTACTCGGCCTCTGGCCCTGAGCGTGACTATGACCTGTTCCTTGATGGTGGCACTCGAATTGCCCCCCATGCCGGCACGGATGGAGGAGGGAGCTGGAGCCCGGACGGGCGCCACATCGTCTTTACCTCCGCACGCACGGGCCAGGGTGACCTGTACCTGCTGGACTCCGCCCACCTGGATCAAGCCCCCGCCCGCCTGACGGCCGATCCAGACGCATCCGAGCTCTATGCGGCTTGGGCCCCCGACAGCAAAATGGTTGCCTTTGTGGGCCACACCCGGACAGGTGACAACCTGTACCTGATTCGCAACGTGGCCTATCCAGACCCCGCCCCGATTACCCACTGGAACCACACTCAGACCCGTCCGGTGTTTTCCCCGGACGGTAGCCGAATTGCCTTTTACTCCAACCACGAGAAATCCGACCGGTTTGACCTGTACGTGATGGCATTGGATGGAACCCCCAGAAAACTCCAGGCCGGCGTCGTGATGAATGCCCATGGACCGGTCTGGCTACCGGACTCCAGCGGCCTGGTTGCAGTGGTGGACGACGACGAGAATTTCGACCCTGTCTACCGTTTTCCGCTGCAAGGAGCGCCCATCCTCCTGGACACAGGGACCCTTGGCAACGGCGACCACGCGCTGACCCGCCTTTCAGATGGAGGGCTCTACCTGGCCCTGGCAGCGCAGGGAACTCCCTCCGCCCATGTGCGAGACTTCAAGCGACTTTACATAGTGCAGATCTACCCCTGAAGGTCGCGCTCGAAGTCCGAGAGGGCCCGATCCTCCTCATCCACGAGTTTTCGGCTGCACTCTGCCAGAGATCTGCCTGAGTCCAACACGGCCTGGAGCTTGTCCAGGACTTTGTAGACCCCATCGCTATAGGCGGGGGCTCTCGCCACCACCGCCAACAGCTCCTGGATGGAATTCGAGAGGGCTACTTCCCCTTGGGTCCAGCGCTCCTGGTCCGAATTCAGGCGAGAACGCTGGTTGGTCACGGTGGACCGCAGCGCCTGAAGGTTCGCGGCCACCCTCACCTGGAATGCTGCCAAGTCCTGGCCGCCAGCAGCCGGTGCGGCCGGAGCTGGAGCGGCTGCTGGGGCGGCTGCCGCAGCTGCAGCTTCCTTTTTGGCCGCCTCCAGTGCCTCTTCAAGCTGATCTACCTGCATCCGAAGGGCGCTGGAGGCCTCGGTGGCCGCTTGGAGTTCCGCTTCTCGCGCAGCCAGCTTCTCCCCGGCTTCCGAACGGGCCGACGTTTCACTTTGCTCCAGACTCGAGCGCTCCCGGTTGGATTCCTCCAGCTGCCGCTCCGCCAGGCGCAAGGACGACTCGGAAGCCGCCAGGGAGGCTTTCATGACCGCCACCTGGTCCCTGGCTTCCTCCAATTCTCCGCGCACCGAGGCCACCGCATCCTCCTGGGCGGCACGATCGGCATCTTTGGCAGCAGTCAGGTCCGCCTGGGCCTGTTGACTCGCCGATCGGGCCGACTCTAGATCCGATTCCACCGCAGAAGCTCGGCTTCGAGCGCTCTCGGCTTCCGCCCTGGCGCTGTCCAGGTCCCGGCGCATTTGAGCCGTCTCGTCCCGGGCTTCCACGCCTTCCCTCTTCAACACCTCGGAGCGGGCCCGCAGAGTCTCCCCTTCGGCGCGCACCCGCAGAAGATCCGCCTGAAGACGCTCCACATCGGCGACCGCACGGTCCCGTTCCTGCTCAGCGTTCCGCGCTGCCTGTCGCACATCTTCCATCTGGCCCAGCTCCGACGCAGCCTCACCCCGAGAAGAATCCATCTCGGACTGGAGTGCATCCCGTTCCTCGCGAGCGCTGTTTGCCTCGGAAATGGCACGATCCCGGGCTTCCGCAGCCGACCGGGCCTCTCCAGCAACCTGCTCCTTCTCCTCTCGAAGCAGCCGGGCCGCATCCTGGGCCTCCTCCGCCAACTGCCTGGACTCCCTCGCCTCGGAACGCGCGGCCTCCAGGGCCGCCCTGATCTCCTCAGTTTCCCTTTGGGCAGCCCCGAGGTCATCTCGTTCCGCGTCCGCGGATCGACGCAAGCTCTCAGTCTCCTCCCGATCACGCTCCCGTTCCGCCTCCAACTCCTCGATCCGACTCTGTGAATGCTGTAGTGCCGCCCGGCCAGCTTCCAGCTCCAGGCGCACCTCTCGCGCCTCATCCTTGGCCTGGTCTGCTGCTTCCCGCAGCGACTGCAGGGCCTGCTCATGTTCCACCTCTCCCTGCATGGCCGAGTCCCGAGAGGTTCGCGCCTCATCGATCGCCCGCGCGGCTTCTTCACGAACGGCGGCTACCTGGGCCTGGCCCGCCTCCACCTCTCCCTGCGTCTTCTGAAGTTCTGCTTCCCTTTGGGACAGCGACTCGGCAGTCTCGGCAAAGGCCGACTCAGCCCGGCTGGCCCGGCCTTCCAGAGACTCCAGCTGTCCCTGCAGGCTCCCCTGGGTGAGCTCCAGCTCCTCGAGAGCAGTCGACTTCTCCTCCAGCTCGGCCCGCAATCCCCGCACCGTACTGTGAGCGCTCTCGGCTTCGTCTCGCGCCCGCCCGACCGCCAGCTGTCCCTCTTGAACCTCCCGTTGCAGACCTTCCACCTGGGAACCATGTTCAAGAGCCGTCTCCTGGAGAAGCCCGAGCTCCTGCCTCAGCGTCTCGACAGCCTCGGCGCTCTCTCTTGCACGCGCCTGGGCCCGATCCAACTCACCCTGAAGTGCCTCGAATTCTTGTTCCTTTTGAAGCAGGGTACGTTGGGCCGCCTCTGCTGCACCCTGTGCCAGGGCTCGATCTTCTGCCACGCGCTCTTGCATGGATGCAAGGTCCTGTCGCACCGCACCCAAGCTGGCCTGGGACTGTTCCAGCTGCTCCCGCGCACTTGCCGCCTCTGCCGACTGCTGAGACAAGTGATGACGAGAGGATTCCAGCTCGTTGCGCAAGCGTTCCGTCTGCTCTTGGTCCTGGTGCAGCTTTGCGGTGGCCGACTCCGCCTCCTCCCGCAGCTCCGCGTTCTCTTCCCTGGCCTGTTCGAGGCGCCCTCTCACATCAGAGAACTCGGCTTGAATTGTCTCGGTCGCAGCCCGGGCCGCCTCCAGGTCCCGCAAGGTGCCATCTCGCTCCAAGCGCATGGCTTCGACAGCTTGCTGGCGATCCTCCAGCGCTTCTTGGAGCACCTGGGATTGCTCCCTGACTTGTTCCAGGGCAACGGCGGAAGCCTGGGCTTCAGTACGGGCCTGTTCCGCCTCTCCTTCAGCGGACTCCAACCTGGTGTTCAGCGCTGCTGCCCGTTCCCGCTCTTGGCTGGACGACGCCTCCAATTGGCCCATTCTGGCGTGAGAAGCGGCCTGTGCCTCCTCTGCCTCCTGCAGCTCCTCGCGCAAGCCCATAGCCGCAACGCGGGCATCCTCCACCTCGGCACGATGAGCCTCCTCGCGTTCTCGAGCCTCCCTGGCCTGTGCCATGACCCCTTCCATGGCTTCCTGGATGGAACGATTCTGTTCTTCTGCCAGCTCCAGCCCTCTCTGGGAGGCTTGGACCCGGTGCTGAAGCTCCTCACGCTCTGCTTCAGCCTCTTCCCGGGCCGCTTCCTGGGCTTGCCCCACCAATTCTGCGGCCCGCTCGGCTTCCGCCCGAACCTGCGCAAGCGACTCTTCCGCAGCAAGCTGCGCCTCTGCGCGTGCAGCCGTCACCCGTGACTCCACCTCCTGCCGCGCCTCAGAGACCGCTGCACTCAACCTGGCGCCTGCCTGTTGTCGGAGTTGTTCCAACTTGGACTCAGCTTCCTGTTCCACTTGAGCCACCTGCTGACGGGCGGCCCCAAGGGCTTCTTCGAGCGCCCGGGAGCGCTGTGCCAGCTCCTCCTGGACTTCTTGCTGCGCGGAAACCTCACCGCGGGCCGTCTCCAGAGCACCTCGAAGGCTGGCCTCCTGGCTCTTCCCTTCCGCCACCTGTTGTTCCAGCTCTTTGGAACGTTCCTGGACGGAGGCGATCTCCTGTTGGAAGCGAGCTGCTTCGAGCTGGGCCTCCTGTTGGGCTTGTTCCACCCGCTGGTGGGCCTCCTGTTGGGCTTGTTCCACCCGCTGGTGGGCCTCTTGTTGGGCCTGTTCCACCCGTTGTTGGAGCTCCTGTCTTGACTGCTGAATCGCGATCTGGGAAGCCTCGTGGGCCTGTTCCAGCTGGGCTCGAGCTTCCTCCTGCGCTTCTTCTCGGGCCTCGGCCACCCGCCGGACAAGTTCCTCCTGTGCTTGGGCCAGCTGCTCCCGCGCTTGCTGTTGCGCGCGAGACAACCGGGCCTGCGCTTCTCTCTCGGCGACGGCCGCTTGTTCCTCGGACTCAGCGACATGCTCTTCCAATCGGCGGTGCGCCTCTTGCCGCGCCTGGTTCACCTGTGAATCGGCTTGCTGACGGACCTGGGCCAGCTGGGACTCCGCCTGTTCCCGCTCCTGCTCCAAGCGTGCTTGCACCTCCTGGTTGGCCTGCATCGCCTCCACTCGGGCCGACTTCGCCTGGGACAGTTCTGCCTGCAAACCTGCCAGCTGGGACTGAGCTTCTTCCCGGACCTCGGCCACTTGTTGGGCGACAGAATCCTGGGCCTGGCTCACAGCCTCATGCGCCTCCTGCTGGGCACGCTCTGCGCTCTCCCGGGCCTCTGCTCGGGCCTGTTCCAGCTGCTCTTGGGCTTCCTGGCGTGCCTCTGCGATCTGCGAGGATGCCTGCTCTTGGGCTTCCTGGCGTGCCTCTGCGATCTGCGAGGATGCCTGCTCTTGGGCTTCCTGGCGTGCCTCTGCGATCTGCGAGGATGCCTGTTGCTGGTCCTGTGCCCGCTGAGACTGGGCCGCGGCTTCAGCCTCTTCTCGGGCCTCGTCCACCTGCTGAGCGGCGGCGCCCTGGACCTTGGCCAGCTGTTCTTCAGCATCGAGTTGGGCCTTGGCCTGCTGCTCTCGGGCCTCCTGCTGGGCCTCCAACACGGCCCGGCGGGCCTCATCCGCTGCAGTTTGGGCGTCCTGCACCTGCTGCTGGGCAATTTCCGCTTGAGACTGTCCTGCATCCAAGGAAGACTGCAATGTCTCCAGCCTCTCTCCCAGCGCCGAGGCCTCACTGCGTGCCGACTCGGCTTCCTCCTGTGCACTTGTCTTGGCCGCCTGGGCGGCTTCCAGCTCCTGGCGAGCTCCCGTCGCTTCTTCTTGGGCTGCTTCGACTTGTCGCTGAGCCGTGGTGGCTTCATCCTGGGCTGCTTCGACTTGTTGCCGAGCTGTCGTGGCCTCTTCCTGGGCTGCTTCAACCTCCTTACGAGCCTCCACAGCGTCCTGTTGGGCGACCTCCGCCAGGGATTTGAGCTCCTGCACCCGGCCTCGCAAGCTTTCCAGCTCCTTTTGATGCGAATCCGCCGAGGCCTGCGCCTCTCCATCTGCCTGTCGAGCGCCTTGGAGTTCTCCCTCCAGGCTCTCCACCCGCTGTCGAAGGGTCACCGCCTCGTCTCGGGCAGCGGCCAACTCCCTCTTGGCCTCCTGCAGACTGGCCCTGGCTTGGGCCAGATCGGCCGAGGAGGCAGAAGGGCCCGGCCTTTCCGTGGGAGAATCTGAGGCAGACGGGCCACCCAGGAGAGCCTCCAGAATGCTCCCCAAAAAGCCCTTGTCCAGAGGCCGCTGCAGGTAGGCGTCCGCCGGCGTCGAGGAGAACCAATGGTCGACCACCACCGCGCCCGCCTCGCCTTTTAGAACCAGGGCAACAGAGACCGACGCCGTCTCCGGATCCGACTTCAGGGCGTTGCATGCCGCAATGCCTGCTGGCGAGTCGCCGTCGAACAACACAAGCGCCGGAGCGGCCTTGCGAACAAGCTCCATGCCCGCCTCTGCTTGTCGAGCCTCCTGGAGGTCCACACCTCCGCCCAGGGCTTCCTTGAGAAACCGTACGGATGCCGGGTGCCCATCCGCGCAGATCACCTTCTGGGTGCTCACGCGCCGCCCCCCTTGCGCCAGAATCGACCTCCCTTACCGCTGTCTTGTTCCGGATTGTCCAGGTCGCGAATCGCCTGGCGGGCCCAACTGGCACCGGAATCCGCCTTCAAGATGCGGGTGAGTCGTTGCCTGGCCTCATCCACCTGCCCCATGTCCATGGCAATCCTCGCGAAGTACTCCAAGGCGCGGCGATGGGTTGGATTGAAGGTCAAGGCGAGGCGCAGGAATTCCTCGGAATCCTCGGGGTTCTTTGCCGCCAGACCCTTCGTTCTCCATTCAGCCCACCCAAGATCCGCGAGCGTGTCCGGATCGGACGGATCCTCCAGTCGAAGCTGGCGCAACATGGCCAGGGCATTCTTGTGGTTCCCCTTGTCCATCAGCGCACGAATCAGGGAGCGCTGTGCGATGGATTCGTCTGTTCCCGGAGACTTGGGAGAGGGCGGAGACGCGGCGGGGGGGGGCGCTCTGTTCGTGGCATCCTTCAGGCTCGCCACCCGAATCGGCTCCACAACCGGTGCGCGGCCGCTGGCGAGGCGTCGGTCATATTCCGCCTTCTTCCCATCGTCCGTGAAAGTACGCCAGACCAATTGAACCCCTTCTGCCATCTCTTGGGCCAGCGCTCGGGATGACTCCGACAAAGACTTGTCCACAGAAGCGCTCCGCCAGGTCTTGGCCATCTTCTTGCAGGCTCGCTTGATGTCTTGTGACCTGCTTTCCGGAGCGACCCCAAGAAAGGAATAGAAGTCCTGGCCGATGCAACGATTGTGTTCGGCGGCCACAGCTTCTTCACTCAACGCGCCTGCCTTTTCGACAGGGGGGCCTGGCTTCCTCTTGGGATTCTTCAGGGCGGGGGCGCCGCCTTTGAAACGGGCGGAGAGAACCTGTTCCACCACGGAAGCGGGATGGGGGTCGTTTTCTCGGACAATGAGGCCCCCAAGTTGAAGCATCCACACCAACTTGAGCAGATCGCCGGTGCGATCCGGCACAGCGCCCGCCAACGCATCAACAGAACAACCCGAGTCCAAGGCCTCCGCAATCGTCGAGAGGCCCGCCTCCAACTCCAAGCTTGCCACTCCCTCCGCGAGACCTTCCCCTGCTCGTAGATCCCCCAGCGCTGGGTCCATGACAAGGGGGAGAACATCATCCATGGCCAGGTGCTGCCTTACGCTGTGCCACAGAGCGGGAAGCACCGGAAGGTCGGTCAAAAGGTCCGGGTCAATTCGATCCCCCAAACCCTCTGGAGTCGGGGTCCAGGACCACTCCCCTCGGGCCCATGTGAGCGGCGCTCCAAGCCCAATCCGCATTCGCCCGGCCTGGTGTTCCTCCAACTGGGCTTCCGTGACGACCCCAGAAAGGACCAATGCATCGCGAAGATTCTCCCCCGGGGCGAGCTTCTCCACAACCCAGTTCATTCGCTGGCGGGAAATGAGTTTTGCATTCACCACCGTCTGCGCGAGGGACTCCTCGTCCAGGTCGCTTTGGTACAGAATGGGGTGTCCTCTGACCAGGCAGATGGCACGATGTCGTCGGCCCACAGACACCACGAGCTTTCCGCTGAGGTGATGCCCGGTGATACCAAGGAGAATCCGGACGTAACTCTCCCGATCGTGCTTTCCCTGCACACTGGAGTCCGAATCCTTCATCGTGCCCTGCACCTTTCCACGTCGTGCACGCCCTCCCCGCCATCGAAACGGGATGCCATAGGCCCAATCATACCGTCTCCGTCCACAAAAACGGAGCCTGTAGGTCTACTTCGGCGGCTGACGCCTTGCCGACCAGACCACGACACCACCCTTTTGGGCAACGGACTTGCGGGTGGATTCCAATTCCTTCTTGAGGTCCTTTCTCGCTGCGGCGTGCTCGCTGCTTGCGTCCCGAAGCGCCATTACTTCGGAGCGCAGGCGAGAAACCTCTGCTTGAGCCGCCTGGAGGGCCTCGGCCTGAACTGGGCTCTCCACCTGAAGCCGCCCCTTTTCCTGCACGGCTGAATCCCGTTCGGCCAGGTACCGCTCCCCTTCGTGGCGTGCACTCTCCAGAGCGTGCCGGGTGGTCTCCAACAAGCCCTGGTAATCGGCCCGGGCAGACGACCACTCTTCTTCCTTTTTCTTCACCAGGTGGCCCCGTTCCTCCGCCAGGCTCTCCACCTCCCCGAGGTGCGAACGACTATCTTCAAGATCAGCGGACAAGGCCACCACACGCTGCTGGGTTGCCTCCAGCTGGCTGCGGAGTTCCGTGGCTTCAGATTGAAAGGCCCCCTTTGCCTTTCCATGCTCGTGGAGCAATTGCTCTAGCTCCACCGCCTGAGCGCTTCTGCGATCCAGTTCCGCACGCAATACCTCCACCTCTTCCACCGACCGGGACTGTCGCACCTCCATTTCCGTTTGTGCATCTCGCCCAATGGATCGGGCCTGGTCCCGTTCTGCCTCCAGGTGGGCCAGCGAGTTCTTCAGCTCCTCCAATGTGGTCTCGTGTCCTGCCTGGACTTGCAGGGCCAACGCTTCCCGCTGGGCAATCGCCCGTTGTAGCTCCTCCACACGGTTGTGGGCCGCGGTCTCCCTTTCCTGGGCGATGCGGGTTTCATCACGGGCATCCTCCGTCGCGGACTGAGCCACCAGGGTTTCTGCCCTGGCCTCTTCCACAAGAGCCTCCGCCTGCTGGGCGGAGTGCTCGGCCGCCCTTTGAAGAGTAGCAGCCTCTTCTGCAGCGGACTGGGCCTCCTCCACCTCCGACCGGGCCTCCGCGACCTTTGCCTGTGCCTGGGAGACCGCATAGTCCCGGTCCGCCTCGGCGGATGCCACGGCCTGATCTCGCTCTTGTTCGGCTGCCTGTAGCGCAGACTCTTGCTCCTCCTGGAGGCTCTCCACAGTCGCTGCCTTCTCGGCCTGAACCGTGGCGATGGCGTCATCCCGCTCTTGAAGGGCGCTGGCGATGGCCTCGGTCTTCTCCGCCTCAGCGACTGCGATGGCGTCATCCCGCTCTTGAAGGGCGCTGGCGATGGCCTCGGTCTTCTCCGCCTCAGCGACTGCGATGGCGTCATCCCGCTCATGAAGGGCGCTGGCGATGGCCTCGGTCTTTTCGGCTTGGGCGGTTGCCGCGGCCTCTTGCGCGGCGGTCACGGCCTCCAGCCGCTCGGCTTCTACCGTCTCCACCCGATCGGCCGCCTGCCGGGTCTGTGTGCGGGCTTCCTCTTCAGCGGACTCAATGCGATCCCGTGCCTCATTCAACGCCCCCCGGACCTCCTCCAACTCCCTCTGGGAGATGTCCCGACTGTGTTCGGCCTCCACGGCGACTTCGCGGATAGCATCCGCCGCGCAGCGAGCCTCTTCCGACATGCGCCGGGCGGTCTCCGCATCAGACAGAGCCGCATCCAGCTCCTGCCGGGCGTCCGCCGCATCCGTCCAGGCCTTGTCGGCGCGCCGCCGGGCCTCGTCCCGCTCTTGCCACGCCTCCTGCACCTGCTCCTGGGACTGGTGCATCGCTTGTTCACGCCGTTCCTCGGCTTGCTTGCGACCCTCAAGAGCCACCCGTTTCGCTTCCTCGGCAGCCTCGGCCGATTCCCTGGCCTTGTCCCGCGCAGCTTCCGCCGCCTGCATTGCGTTTCGCGCAATCTCCAGGTCGAACAGGGCCTGATCGCGGGTCCCGTCGGCTTCAGCAACACGGGAGCTGGCATCCTCTTCGGTGGACGCGATCTGGGCGCGGGCCTCCGCTTCCGCGCTCGCAATGCGCGACCGGGTCTCCTCCTCCACGGAGGCAATGCGCGCAGCCGCTTCCTCTTCCACGGACTCGACATGCACCGCCGCCGAGAGACGGGCTTCTTCCGCTGCATCAAGCGCCTGTTGTAGCTCCTGCCTGGCCCCGGCCAGGTTCTCCAGGGCTTCCCCCCGATCTCGCTCGGCCGCTGCGGTCGCTTCTTCCGCGGTCTCCTGCAACCGCTGGGCCTGCTCGGCCAAAACCTGGGCGGCATCTCTCTCTTCCAGCGCAGAAACCGCCTCCGCGCTGGCCAAAGAAGCTCGCTCCAACGATGCCTCGCTGGCGCGAATGCCATCGGCCAGTTCTTCGTCGAGCACAGCGATCCGGTCGGTGGCGTATTCAAGCTGCTGCTCTGCTTCCTGCAGGGACAACTGGGTCTTCTGCACCGCCCCCTCGGTCGCATGGAGGGATTCCTGGCGATCCGCCAGCACCTGCCACACCTGGTAGAGAAAGGTCTCCGCATCCTGTTGCTCGGTCTGGGCCAGGTTCAGGTTCGCCGTGGTCTCCTCAAGCTCACCCGTGCGGACCTCCAACTGGGCACTGGTCTCCTCAAATTCGATCTGGAGTTGAAGCCGCGCCGCCTCAGCCGTCTCGTGTGCGAGCTCCGCCTTCGCTACCAATTCCAGGGCGACATGTTCCGCCAATTGAGCGGCGCTTGCGTCTTCCCGAGCGGATTCTGCGGCGCTGCGAGCGATCTCTGCCTCGCTCACCGCCTTCGTCTCATCGGCCCTCGCAGCCTGGTATCCTTCCCATGCACGGGCCTCTTCGGCCTTGGCGCAATCAGTCTCACGCCTTGCCTCCGACCAGGCGGTCCTGGCTTCCTCCGCTTCCGCCTCTGCGTGAAGGCGCAGCTCCTCGGCCGCCACGGAGGCGGACCTTGCTTCGTCCCTTTCTTTCTCCATCGCGAAGCGCAAGGATTCCGCCTCTTCGGCCTGCTTCCGCAGCTCCTGTGCTTCCTGTTCCGTACGGGCACCTTCTGCGGCAATGGATGCATCCAAATCCTGGATGCGACGAGCCAGCTCTTCGGCGAGGCTCTGAGCATTGGCCAACCCTGCTTCCGCTTCTCTTTGGGAGCCTTCTGCTTCCTCGCGAGCCTCCTCGGCGAGAGCCGCACGCTTCCCGAACTGCTGCTTTTCTTCCTCAGCGGCTTCGGCTGCCATCTCCGCTGCCGCTCGGCCCTGGCGAGCCTCCTCCATTTCTTGACGGGCAGCATCAGCGTCCTGACGCGCTGCGTCCGCCTCAGACAGGGCCAACTCGGCCCGCGCATGCTCCGATTCCGAGCGTCCTTCTGCTTGAAGCTTGATGGCCTGTGCGTCAGAAAGGGCCACCTCAGCCGTGCTCAAGGCTGCCCGTGCCTGTTCCGCCTGGGACCAGGCATCCACAGATTCAGCCCGTGCACCCTCCAAGTCAGCCGTGAGCCCCTTGACGCATTCTTCCAAACCACCCTTTTCCGTGGAAAGAGACTCCATCTGCTCCAACACCGAATCCGCGGTGTTGCGCGCCCCGGCCAGCGCTTCTTCCAGGCTGGCCACCCGCACCCGAGACTCCATCAGGTCTTCCTGGAGGGCCCCCATTTCCGAGCGGAAGCGCTCCATCTGCACGTGGCCCTGCTCCAGCTCATCCTGCACTTCCTGAACCCGAGCGTTTTCGTCTCGCCCCAGCTTCTGCTCCTGGGTCTCCAGTTCTCCATGCCATCGTTGGAGCGAGGCTTCCTTCTCTGCCAACGACTTCAGGCGACTCGCCAGCTGTGCTTCCCGGTCCTTGACCTCCGTGGAAATGGGGGGGGGCAGAGGCACCCGCGTTCGGGGAACAGATACGGTGCGGCTGGGATCCAAGAGGCGGCCCAGGTGGCGCTTGAGAGCGGCCGGGGAGACAGGCCTGGCGAGATACTGATCCGCCGGGTGGGGTCCGTACATGTGATCGATGAGCATTGCACCTGCCGGTGCCTTGCAAAGCATGACCACCGCGGCAAAGCGGAGGCGCGAGTCCTCCTTGATGCGTACGCCGAGCTCGAGAGCGGCCGGGTCGTCCCCATCGAGCACCACCAGCACCGGCGGACGCTCGACCATTCGTTGGAGCGCCTGTTCCAGATCTGGCAGGTGTTCCAGCTCGACAACGCCCCGGGGAAGCCCCGCCTCGACCTGTGCACAAGCTGAGGGATCCGGCTCGGTCACAAGCACCAATGGACTCAAGGTCGGTGCACTCACCTAGCACCTCCATCCGGTCCCATCTGAAAGCCTCGGGTGGGTTGGGCCGCAGTCGCGGTGCCCTCCGTCCCTTCGACCCGCGGTGCTATGCCCCCAGCCAACTGCTCATCGTAAGCAGCCTTTCTCTTGGCGTCGGTGAAGGTGCTCCAAGCCTGCTGCACCCCCCTGAGAAGCTCCTGCACCCGGGCCCGATCCTCGGAACCCAACTGGGGATTAGCGGCCAGTGCGTGCCACTGCTGCGCCAGCTGGCGACAAGCCACCTTGATGGTGGCTGGGTCGGTTCCCTGTGGCACCTGGAGGAAGGCGTAGTAGTCGCCGCCCATTCTTTCCCCGTAGATTTGAGCCACCGTCGAATTGCCACCTTGGATGGCAGGTACAGGGGGGGTGCGCACCGGCTCATGCTTCTTCGAAAGACCGGGTATCACCTCCTGTTTCTGGGGTTCCCGAACCGGGGAACCCACCTCTCCTTCGGGTCCAACCAACTTCAACACAGCCGTGTTGGCTGCGGGAATCTCCTGGGACCGCTTGACCAGGCCTCCGGCTTCCAGGAACCAGAGCAGACGCACCAGGTCCCCGGAACACTCGGGCAGCTTTCTCGCGAGTTGATCCACCGCGGCGCCAGCACCCAACAACTCCGGCAATGCATCCAAGGGTGGATCAAGTTCAAGCAGCTTGATGGCCGCGGGCAGCTCCGCCGTGGGAACGAACCCACCGGCCGCGCGATCCGTCACAGTGGGCAGCACCTCGTCCATGTCTACCTGCTTGCACACCGCGGCCCACAAGGCCTGGACAAAGGGGACTTCCGGCCGGAGGCGCGACTCTACCGACCCCACCTCCAACCCCTCGGCCGCTTCGAATTCCCAGGTTCCATCCCCCCACTTCAAAGGAGCCCCCACACCCTGCTGCAGCCGGCGTTGCCGCACGGCGTTCATATCGTCCCCCGTAATGACCCCCGCATCGAGCAGGGCATTCTCCAGGTACTCACCCTGGCCAAGACGCTCCCGAAACCACCCGATGCGAGCACGAGGCAGGAGCCCAGCTTCCACAAGGTCCTCGTCCAGCGCGTCCTCTGACAAGTCCGATCGATAGTCCAGTGGCTGCCCATCCAAGAGGTAGAGTCGTCGGCAACCCTCCGGGTGGTTCACGCGCAGCACGCCCGTCTTTTGGGTGCGACGCAGGTGAATGAGCGTCCGTACATAGGTCTCTCGATCGTGGCGACCCCGGGCCACCGCATCACTGGATTCCAACCTGTCTCCTCATCCTGCCCTGGTTCGTGTCGGGCGGGACTGCTTCAGTGTATCGCTGTCAGGAACTATCGTGGACCCAAAAAGGCGAAATTGTTCAATCACTCCCCGCGCTTGAGCGCTTCGAGCGACTGCTCCTCCTCGTCTGCAAGGCGCCGAAGCCGCTCAGATTCCACGCGGCCGCGATCCAGCAGCCCTCGCACGTCACGCAGTACCTTCTCGATGGCATCTCGCGACTCGGGGCTTTGGTCCATGGCACCGACTGCACTCTGGACCGCTTTGCCCAGGGCTGCTTCCACATCCGACCACCGGCGCCGATCGCCGTCCCGCCGTCTTCGATAGGCCCGCACAAGCTCACCGATCCGTTGTCCCTCCGCGTCTTCAAAGCCTGTGCTGCCACCTTGGGCACGGGCTTCATCCAGTTGGTCTTCAAGGGCATGGACCCTCTGACGGGCATCTTCCAGGTCCAGGGAGAGGTTCAACACCTCGGTGTTCTGCATGAAGAGATCTCCGCGCACCCGGTCCACTTCCTCCAGCACGGCCTCCAGTGAAGGGGCGCTCGCCGGAGCGGCTAACAGGGCCTCTTCGGTGGCGGTTTGTGCTCTCTCTGTCGCAAGCTGCGCTTCTTCCGCGGCGCGCTGGGCTTCTTCCGCAGAGCATTGGGCTTCTTTCGCCACTCCCAGCGCTTCGTCACGCTCCGCACGGGCCACATCCACCAATCGCTTGGCCTCGTCTCGTTCCGCCCTTGCCTCGTCCCGGCCATTCCGTGATTCGTCCGATTCAGCCCGGGCGGTGTGCAGGCGCTCTTCCAGAGCCGAGAACTCGGTCTCAAAGGCTTCGCGTCGAGCGCGGGCCAGCTCCGCATCAGCAAGTGCCCGCTCAAAGTCTCCTCGTGTCGTATCCAGCAATTGGCGAAGCTCCCCAAGGTCTGTTTCCTGAGACTTCCTGGCCTCCCTTTCTGAAGCCAAGTCCTCCTTCACTCCCGCCAACTCCGCCTGGATCTCTTCTCCCTGCCCTTGTGACTGTTGAAGGTCGGAGCGCAACTCTCGCAGTTCATCCCGGGTGGAGCGGGTCTCCTCCCGGGCGGCATCTAGATCACTCCGTGTGCCTTCCAGCGCTGCGGCTGCGGACTCTTCGTCTGCCTTGGCGGCCCCAAGATCAACGCGGATGGAATCGATTTCATCCTGGAGGGAAACATGCCCTGCCTCGGCCTGGTCCAAGGCCTCCCCGGTTGCAGCAAGCTGTTTTTCCAGCTCGGATTGGGCCTTCTGTGCCTTTTCGGACTCCTCCATGGCGAGCAGCGCCTCGGAATTCGCGGCATCCCGCTCATCTCGAGCCGACTCCGCATCGCCTCTTGCCTTTCGAGCCTCCTCCCGGTTGGTCTCCGCCTCCAAACGGGCCTCCTGGGCCTCGTCCCGCGCGGACTCGGCCTCTGCTCGAAGTTGTTCCATTTCGTCCCGCACAGAGTCCAACTCTTCTCTCCACTGGGCGACTTCCTTTTCAGAGGCCTCGGCCTTCTCCTGGGCCTCCTCGGCCTCTACTACACGGGCCTCCGCCTCCTCACGCACAGCCACCAGCTCTTGGCGCAAGGCCTCTTGGGCCTCCTTCGCCTCTGCAGCTTGTTCTCTGGAGGCACGAGCCTCGTCCTTGGCAGTTCGGGTCTCCTCTCGGGCCCGTCCCACCTGCTCCTCAGCGTCCTTTCGGGCCTCCAGGGCGGTCTCCATCTTCTCCACCGCCCGTTCGGCAGCGTCGCTCTCTTGGATAGCGTGCTCCAGGGCGCGAGCGGCCTCGGCTTGGGCGGAATCCAGCGACTCCCTGGCCTCGTAAAGCCGGGCCTGGGCGACCTCGATCTCTCCCTTGGCCTCCTCCGTCTCCGCCTCTGATCTCCCAAGTGCATCTTTTGCATGGTCAAGGTCAGACCAGGCCTTTTCGGCCTCTTCCCTGGCAGAATTCATGTCCAACTGGGCCCGCTCCAACTCCTCCCGCAGCGCAGCCGCTTCGCCCCGTAGATCCGCCAGATCGTCGTGGGCAGAGTTGGCGCGGGCGTCGGACTCCTC
>CAZRYF010000025.1:0-30524 GCA_964604165.1 uncultured Enterobacterales bacterium | reverse complement strand
GAGGCGCTGCTCCTGGGCCTGCTCGCTCGCAGAGCGCGCATCCGCCAGCTCCGCCCGTAGATCCGCCAGATCGTCGTGGGCAGAGTTGGCGCGGGCGTCGGACTCCTCCAGCGCGGTCTCAGACTCGGACAAGCGCTGCGCCAGGGCGGCCAGGTCCGCTGCATGGCTGTCTGTCTGCGAACGGGTCTCCTCTTCTGCCGCGAGGCGCTGCTCCTGGGCCTGCTCGCTCGCAGAGCGCGCATCCGCCAGCTCCGCCAGCAGGTTGTCTTGGGCTTCCGCGCTCTCCAAGGTGTGTGTCTCAAAGCGACCCAGGAGCACGCCGTGTTCCTGCTCCCAGGCTGCCCGGCGCTCTTCCTGGGCATGGAGCAAGTTGGCCATCTCAAGATCGTGCGCCTCTCGAGCGCCCTGGAGGCGCTCTTCCAACCGTTCGAGCTGCTCCGCGATGTGCTCCTCGTGGGACTGCCTAAGCTCGTGGACCTGAGCCTCCAATGCGCCCTTTTCCGTGTGGATGGCAGCAGCCTCCTCCAAGGCGGTCACCACTTCCTGTCGTGCCTCAGCCAGGCTCTCTTCAGCCCCCGCCAACTCCCGGCGGACCGTCTCTGTGGCCTCCTGCTCGGCTTCGACTTGGGCTTGCAGCTGCGCCATGTGCTCAAGTGCGGAAGAGCGCTGGCACAGTGCGTCCTTGAGTCCTTCCCGGGCCTGGTCCCGGTCCCCTCGCAGGGCTTCCAGCTGCGCTGCTAACTCCTGGGCTTCCTCCAAAGCCGCTGTTCCGGCCCGCCGCTCCTCGTCGCATGCCAGGCGGAGAGACTCCACCTCGTGGTGTACCTCCTCTCGATCCAGCCGGGAAGACTCCGCCAGGTCCCGAGCACCCTGGGCGTCAGCCAAGGCGGCTTCAAGACTCTCCATGAGCTCCCGGGCGTGCTGGCGCTCTTCGTCCAACTCCCGGCGCAACGCATCTCTTGCCTCCACAGTGCCCATGTGTTGTTTTCGGACCTCCTCCAGAGCACTCTGGGCCTCATCCACTCCAGCCCGGTGTAGCTCCAGCTGCTCTCGAAGCTCCCCTGCGGCAACCTCGGTCAACTCGCGTGCGCCTTGAGCCTCCTGAAGCTCGTCCTGCAGCTCCTGGCGCACCGCCTCCAGCTCCATTTCCAGAGCCGCCCGGCGATCCTCTTGGACCTGAAGTTCCTCCTGGGCTGCGTGCAGCCCCTGGGAGGCGTGCTCCCGGGCCTGTCGCTCTTCGTCCAGGGCATCCCCAAGCTCACGCGTTTGGACCTGCGCCGCCTCGAGAGCCTCCAACGCGTGCTGTGCCTCCTCCGAGATGTTGCGCCGGGCCTCTCGAGATGCTTCCAGTTGGGTGTCTAAGGACTCGATCTGCTCTTCGAAACCATGCACCTCAGATCGATGGGCATCCTGGGCTGCCAAGAGGCCTTCGCGGGCTTGTTCAGCCGCAGAATCAGCATCGGAGCGCTCCTGGGCCACGGCCTCTTGGAGGGACTGGAGATCGGTCTGGACCTGGCCCAACTCCTCGAGCAGTTGCTGTCGTTGGAGCTGTGCGTTTAGTTGTTGGGCCTGGTGGGTTTCGTCTTGGGCTTCCCGCGCTGCCGCTGCCTCCGAGTTTGTCCGCGAAAGACTGGCCTCTGCATCCACCCTTGCCACCTCCAGTTCTTCCCGAAGAAGCGTCATGGCTTCCTCGGTCTGCTGCCGGTGAGAAGCCAGGGTGTCGGCGGAATCAGCTTGCGCAGCTGAGAGTGCCTTCGCGTGTGCTTGAAGGGCCTCCTCCAGCTCCAACTGGGCACGGGCGAGCTCTGCACGCACCTCTTCCGCGTCTTCTCCTGTGGCGAGCGCCTCCGCGAGATCGACATGAAGAGCCTGTCGCTCCTTTTCCCACGCCTCGCGGGAAGCTTGAAGGGCCGCATCTTGGGACACATGGGCCTGGAGCACCTGGGCTTGGGCATCTTCCAAGGCCTCCTGGTGGGCCGCGCGGGTCTCCTCCAGTGTCTCCAGGTGTGCCGCGTGGGTCTCTTCCAATCTCCTCTCGTGAGAGGCGAGGTCTTCCCGGTGAGCCGCCCGAGCCTCGGCGAGTTGGGCCTCCTGGGCCTCTTGGGTCTGGGCGAGTTGGGCCTCGTGGGCCTCTCGGGTTTGCGCAATCTCTTCGCGGAGAGACGCTGCTTGTTCCCCTTGTTCCGCTTGGGTCCGCTCGAACGCCGCGAGCGCCTCGGAAAGAGACTGCTCGTGCTCAGTCTTCAAGGCATCCACGGCCTCGCGGGCAGCCCCCAGGCTCACCTCGTGGCTGGCCTCCAGATCCAACAACTCCGCCTGGGTCTTGTCCGAAAACTCCAGATGCTCAGATCGGGCTTCCTCCAGCTGTACCCGGGCCACCTCCAGCGCCTGGCCATGGTCCGCTTGGGCTTCTTCGAGGACGGTTCGGTGATCAGCTCCGACACGCTCCAGATCGGATTGCAATTCTCGGACTGCCTCCTCGTGATCCGCTCGAACCCGTTGAAGCTCGGCCTCCCGAGCAGAGAGCTCGTTACCATGCTCTTCCCGGGCAGACTGCAGTGCTTCCTCTTGCCGCAACCGTACCGATTCCAGGGTTTCCGCATGCTCTTCCCGGACAGACTCCAGTGCTTCCGCATGCTCTTCCCGGGCAGACTCCAGTGCTTCCGCATGCTCTTCCCGGGCAGACTGCAGCGCCTGCTCCTTCTGCAACCGGGCTGACTCGAGGGCCTCCTCTTGGTCCAATTGCAGGGTCCGCAGCGACTCCTCCTGCTGATCCCGCGCCGTCGCAAGCTCTGCTCGGGCTTCTGAAAGGGTGGACTCCTGGCCCTTGAACGCATCCTCCTGGGCCGCCTGGGAAGCGGCAAGCTGATCCCGGAGCGTGGCAAGGGACTCCCCGTGTTCCTGGCGCAGGGTCTCCAACTCCAGCTGGGACTGAAGCTGGGCTTCCTGTTGCGCCTCCTGGGTGGTGGAGATCTGCTCCCGCAGCTGGGCGACCGTCTGAAGATGGCCCTCGGCCCGATCTGCCTGCTCCGCCAACTCCCCCCGAAGGTTCTCCAGGTCGGCACCCAACTTCTGTCGAGCGATCTCCGCCGCGTCCCGGGCATCGCGTAGCTTTTCCTCTCGGCACCCCCCGGCTTCCAGCTCGCTTCGAGCAGCGCGGACAGCCTCCATGGCTGCATCCCGCTCCTCTCTTGCAGAAGCCGCCTCAGCATTGGCCTCCACCATGGCGAACCGCAGGGAACCGGCCTCCGTGCGGGCTGACTCCACGTGGGTCCGGGTCTCCTCAGCCCGGTTGGAGAGTCCGGAGAGCTCCGCGCGAAGTTGCTGCAACTCCTCGCCTTCCTTGGCGCGAGCCGACTGCATGTTCTCCAGCTCCTTCTGGATCGCCGCCAGGCCTTCCCGCGCCTGCCCCTCATTACGGGCGGCCTCACTGGCGGAGTTCCAGGCAGCGGCCTCTCGTTCCGCCGCGCCCGCGGCCTCCTTTCGCGCATCCAGGAGGGCATTGTTTGCAGCCTCCAAGTCCACTTGAGCCGCCAGGAGGCGGGTTTCGATCTCCCCGACACGACGAAGCAAGGCCGCCGATTCCGCGACGGCAGGCTCTTCCGCGACGGCAGGCTCTTCCGCGACGGCAGGCTCTTCCGCGAAGGCAGGCTCTTCCGCGACGGCAGGCTCCTCTGGGGCAGCCATTTGCGGACGCTCTCTGGCTTCCTGCACCATCCGCGCCGCATCTTCCGCCAAGGCCGTAGCCTCCTCTGAAGGGGCCTCCTCGTCAGCATCTTCAGCCCCGGAAGCCTCCACCACCGCCCAGCTGGAATCCTTCTTGTCCTGGTTCATTTCATAGAGCTTCTTCTTGCTCTTGAGGTCCTTGACGGCCTCCGCCTCCTGCTTCCGGTCCACACCCAACAGGTCATCCAGATGGGGACCAAAGAAGTCAGCGTCCAGGGGACGACTCGCGAGATAGTCGGGGCGCTCGGAGCCAAAGAGCCTTTGAAGCAGCCTACGCCGGCCGACCCCGCCGGCAAGAAGCAGCACCGGTGTGTCGGCCAGGTGGGTGTCTCTCTTCATGCTGTCAAACAGTGCGAGACCTTCCGGAACATCGCCGCTCACCACCACCAGAAACGGGTTCCTTTCCCGGGCAAGCTCCATCCCATCCACCAGTCTTGCGTGGTGCTCCACCAGGATGCCGCGGCCCCGGGTGTAGCCCTCAATGAACTCCGCAGCCTGGGGCTCCTCGTCCAAGACAAGCACAACGCGGGTCTGGCCATCCATCAGGTACTCCGTCCCTTGAAGAGGCCAAAGATCCCCTTCCCTGGCATTTCGGCCTGCTCTTCAAGAAAGCGCGTGGCCCACTCATGACCCGGGTGCACATTCAGCAAGCGCTGCAGCGCCTTGAACGCAGCATCGTGATCTTCCATCTCAAGGGCCAACCGGGCCTGGTACTCCAAAGTCGGCAGGTGGCGCCCATCAAGGCTCAGGGCCAGGCGCAGAAACTCTTCCGCCTCGTGGGGAGCCGTAGGATTGAAGTCCCGGGTTCGCCACGTACACCAGGCCAGGTCCGCGAGCACGTCAGGAGAGGTGGGACACTCGAACCGAGCCTTCTCCAACAGCGGCAGAGCACCCTTGTAGTTCCCCTCTTCTATCAGGGCGCGAGCGCTTGCATAAGAGGCTGTCAGCGGGTCACTCTTGTCCTTTCCCCCCTTGAGAAAGGAGGCATCCTCGTCTTCTTCCTCCTCCTTTGTGTCTTTCTTGAAGACGGAGCCGCCCAATGCAAGCAACTCTCGCTCCTCGTCTGTGAGGTCCTCCAGGGGTGCAGCGCTCTCGCTCTCGCCTCCGTCCTCCCCATTAGAATCCTGGGACTCCAACACAGCGGCCAGGGTCTCGGGAGTAGCAGATCGGGGAACCCGCACCACCTTGGCCGTTCCCCGCACCAACTGCTGATCATAGGAATCGCGCTGCTCAGGGTCTGTGAGCACCATCAGTACCTGCTCCAGCCCCCGAATCAACTCCGCGAGCTGCTGCCGGGCCGTCACCGGAAGCGTGGAGTCAGCCCCCAACCGGCTCCACTCCTTCCACACTCTCTTGCCCATCCTACCGATGTCCTCGGTGGCATCTGGGTGAATTCCCGCAAATGTGTAGAAGTCCTTCTCCATGCGCTCCCTGTGCAGGGCTGCGATGGCGATGGCCCCCTCGTGCACCACCTCCTCTTCCGGAATCGGCTCCTGCTCCAGCTCCCCAAGTCCCATCAACAAGCGCCCCACCAGTGTGGCGGCCGCAAGGGACGCAGCAGATCCCTGGCGCTGCACCAGGCCACCCACCTCAAGAAACCAGAGAAGCCTCGGCAGGGTCCCCGTGGTGTCCGGAATGTTTCGAAAGATCTCTGTGGTGGTCCGTCCCGCCTTGAGCTCACTTGTAATGTTGGCCAGATCCCCCTCCAACTTCAGGGTCTCCATCCACTCGTCCAAGTCACGGTGGGCGTGGTAGGGCGCGCCATCTTCCGAGGTGACCACGGGAAAGGCCTCTTCCACACTCACCTGCTGCAGCACGCCCTGCCATAGGGCCTGTGCCCCATCCAAGGTGGGCAGGAGACCCGAATCCACAGTGCTGGGATCGAACTCCGCAAGGGGCTGAAAGGTCCACTTACCGGTGCCCCACCGCATGGGGGATCCAAGGGTGGTTCGAAGGCGATCGACCAGGTGCCCGTTCAGAACCTCAAGCTCCAGGGTCCCGGTGAAAAGAACGGCATCCTCCAGGGATTCGCCCGGTCCCAGCTTCTTCTCGATCCACACCATTCTCTTTCGGGGAATGAGCTTGGACTGGACGAGAGTCCGAGAGAGGTCATCCTCCGCGACGTTGCTTTCGAAGTAGACGGGACACCCTTGCAAGAACCCGATCGCTCGCTCGTGCTTTCCAAAGGCGATCGAAAGAAGCCCGTCGTGCCCGCCGCGCATGAGCAGCGAAACGAGGCGGACGTATTCAGCCCGATCGTGGTCGCCGGAAAGGGTCTCGACAGTCGTGGTCAATCAGCGCTCCGAAATGCAGGCAATGCGAAGCTCTCCTTTATCCAGCCCTGGAGCAGGTAGGGGTGCGAAATCATACCCTTGTTGGGAACCTCCTTTGAACCCCCGTCCCCAGGGGAATGGTTTCAGCGGGCCCGGATGTTATGATTCCACACCGCCCACGTGGGGACCCGAACCCTTGCCTCGCTTGCCCCGCGCCCTTTCAGCGCTGCTGTTGTTGCTTCCCGGTTCCACGGCCACCCACGCCGAGCCTCCCGCGGAAGTCCAGCCATCGCCCGCTACTGTCGCCGTAGCCTTCGGCGCCCCGGACCCTTGGCTCCCCCTTTCCCAGCCCCTGCTGGATGACCTGGCAGCCAATCGGTTTGATTCTGCGGCGAAGAAGCTTTCGCAGTTGGCCCCCTCCACCCTGGGAAAGGAGAGACGAGGGGATCATGCCTTTCTACTGGGTTGGTCCCTGGCCCGCGCGGGGCGTGCAGCGGAAGCGGTAGACCTGGTCCCCGCAATTCGAGAGGCCCGCCTGGCGCCATCACACCACGCCGCCCTGCTGGAGGGAGAGATCCTCCTGGCTGGCGGGGATCCTGGTGGAGCGGCCCTTGCCCTCTCACGGATCGACGTCTCTTCCCGCCTCTACAACCCGGCCCAGGTCGCCAGGGCTCGATCCCTCCTTGCAAGCAATCGAAAACAGGAAGCGCTGGACCTCCTGCAGGAGCTCGCGAGCCAGTCGGATCCCGCGCCGGTTCTGGACCAGGTGTTGATGCTTCTGGCGGAACAACTGGGAACCACCTCTGAGGCAGCCTATCCCCACCTGCGCCGTCTCTGGGCAGCCTATCCAGGCACCGCTGCAGGCGAGCGTGCGGCCGCGCTTCTCGCGAAACACGGACCGTTTCCCACCTGGCAGGAGGTGGGGCTGCGGGGCGCCAGCCTCATGGGGTTGGGGCGATTCAAGGAAGCCTCGACCCTCCTGGCAAAGCACAGCTCCAAGCTGAGCGACGCGAGCCCGGAAGCTTGTCGGTACTGGTTTGCCCACGGTCGCTCCTTGTTTCGTCAGAACCGGGTCACCGAGGCAGAGCGTGTGTTGTCCCCCGCGGGCATCCGGTGCGCAGGAGTTGACGCAGATCGAAGCGCCAAGTCCTCGTACCTGGCCGGAAAGTCCCTGGAGAGAAAGGGGGCATGGGCCTCGGCAGCCATTCACTACAGCCGAATTGCCGACCAGACCCCGAACCACAGCTACGCGGACGACGGGCTCCTGTTGGCGGGGATCGCCTTCCAGGAGGCCGGAGACCTTGCGAAGGCCCAGACCTCATGGGCGCGCCAAGTGAACAACTACCCTGAAGGCGACATGGCAGGGGAAGCCTTCTGGCGCCTCGCGTGGAGCCACTGGCTCTCCGGCGACACCAAAGAGGCCCTGGCCTGGACGGACCGAGCAGCGAAAGAGCTGCCCCTGGAAGCAGACCCGGTGCACCACCGGGCAGCAAGGTACTGGTCCGCGAGGTGGCGCTTGTACCCGGATCGAGAGCACCCCACCCAGTCCAATCCGGATCAGCGACAAGAAGCCATTGACCGCTTCAAAGCGATTTGCCAGGACCACCCGCGCTCCTGGTACGGCATCCTCGCTGCGGCGAGATTGGCGGTAGAAGCACCGGATGTGGCCGAGATGCTCCCAGCAGCAGCCCCCCCCCCTTCCCCACCCGAACCTTGGCAGCACCGGGCGGAGTTTCAGGAAGATCCCACCGTACGAGATGCCCTCGCTTTGTACCGCTTGGGGCTGCCACAAGAGGCCTTGCTCTCCCTGGCCCCCCCCTCCCCATTGCAGCCTGCTGAAGCAGCATGGATTGCCAATCTTCGAGCCGGCGGCGGAGACTGGCTGGGTAGCCACGACGCCCTTCGCCAGTACCTCGCAAACCGCCCCGCAGAACATCTTGGCGAACAGGGGTTGGCGGTGCTGGATGTGGCTTATCCCGACACCTGGTGGGCAGAGGTCCAAACCGCCTCGAAAGGACATGAATTCGATCCGCGCCTCTTCCACTCCCTGGTGCGAGAAGAGTCCAATTTCAACAAGAACATCGTGTCCTACGCAGGTGCGCGAGGCCTCTCCCAGCTCATGCCCGCCACCGGCAAACGAGTCGCAGCCTGGATGGGCGTCACCGTGAGCCGAGCCGACCTGTTTGTTCCAGCCAAGAACCTCCCGATCGGCGCCCGCTACCTTCAATTCCTGGTGGAGCGATACGGAGGAAACCCCGCCCTGGCGCTCGCCGGCTACAACGCCGGGGAGGGCAACGTCGGCAAGTGGCTTGCGGCCTGGGGCAACCTGCCCACCGACGAATTCGTTGAGTCCATTCCCTTTCGACAGACCCGCCACTACGTAAAGCGGGTCAGCACCACCTGGCAGGTCTACCACCAGCTTCGAGACGGAGGAGCCCCCTTTGTAGACCTGTCCAACTTCGTACACCAGGCCGTGCCGGTCCCCGCCCCCTGACCCACCCGGGATACCATCCACTCATGGACAAGTCCTTGCTCGATGCCTTTGATGATGCCCAGCGCAGGGGCTTCGCCTTGTTGTCCAAGGTAGTCGCCAGCCTGGAAACGGGAATGAGCGAATGGGACATCGCACAGGTGGCCAGGGAACAGGCCACAGCACACGGATTCAACCGCTGGTTTCATCCTCCCGAGGTGGAGCTGGGTGCGGGCTCCCAGAGCAACGCGGTCTGGAAGAACCCCTCCAAGCGAAACCGACTCAAGAAGGGGGACGTGGTTGTGCTTGACCTGGGACCTGGAGACTCCTCGGTCTATGCGGATGTTGGAACCACGGTGACCCATGGTGGACCTGAACCAGAGGTGGTGAGCGTGGCCCGGGAATGTGTCCGCGCCACCGCTGGCTATGGTTCCCAGTGGAAGACCATTGGAGAGCTGTTTGTCTATGCCCAGGCCTTCTCCACAAACCACCGCATGAAGCTTGCCTCCACCCGCTCGATCGGCCACGCCATTCTTCCGTACAGCCCGGGGCTGGCGTGGGACTTTCCCCGATCCGCCCACGCATGTACCTGGCTGCGCCGACACCAGGTACGGTTTCTCAATCCTCGCCGCCTGGAAGGCCTCTGGGCCCTCCGTCCCCTTGTCTCCGATGGCACCCAGGCCGCCTCCTTCGAAGAAGTCCTGTACGTCCATGGCGATGAACGCCGCATCTTGGGCCGAGATGGCCTGGCAGAGATCGGTCAGCTGCCCTGAAGACCGCCCTTTCGAAAGGACTCAATGAATCTCAGGTGGGAGTCCGTGTCGTCGACCTCTTCAAACCGGATGCCATAGAAAACCCAGCCCTCAGAGGGGGAAAGCCTGAGAACCAGCCCCTCCACACCGTGTTCGCCCAGATCCGGCCGCCGGAATCGAAGGCGAACCGTGCCCCCCTCCACAAACTTCAAAGGAACCTGCGCCGGGACCGTAAAGGTCAGCTCTTGCACCGACAGATCCACCACGCGTGCCTCGCCTCCCAAGAGCTCCAATCCCCGCCCCACGGGCGGCAGCACGGTGAGCGTGCCCTGGGGACCCGACACCTCTGTCCCCACCCCATCCTTGAAACCATCGATAAAGCCCAACATCAGCCCGTGCTGGGAGCGATCTGGTACGGGGACACCGGCACGAAGAACCGAAGCCTCGAAGGTACAGGGGCCTCCTTCGTGCTCGAAACACACCCTCACATCCTCCCCGCCGGAAAAAGAACTGCCCGGCGCCACCACGACCACTCCCGCCTTGTCCACCCGAACAAAGCTCCCCTTGTTCCAGGCCCCATCTCGACCGAGGATCTCGCAGCTCTGGCGAGTCCGGGCTACGTCGTCGAGAATAGTCCGAGGATCCTGTGCCAATTTGTCTCCAGTAGGGCCCCATAACCGCTTGCCACCCTGGCCGAAGTCCGTTCCATTGGCACCATGACCACAATCGCCCACATCACCGACATTCACGTGATGGTGCCTCCCCGCATTACGCAGATCACCCCGAAAAGACTGCTGGGATGCGTCAATCTCTACGCGCTCGGCCGCAAGGGACACTTCTCCCGGCGCGTTCAAGAAGCCCTCCCCGCAGCCGTGGCAGCCCTGAAACCAGATGTCCTGGTGTGCACAGGCGATCTCACAGCACAAGGCACCCCTGAGGAGTTCGAGGTTTTTTCGAGCTTGTTCTCCCGGCTGTTGGAATCGCAGCCGTCGGTCCTGGTGTCGGGAAACCACGATGTCTACACCCTGGACGCCGAACGCTCCCGTCGAATCGAAGATCTTTTTGCCCAATTCACCGGCACCGGAGCCTGGCCTCGCCTGCACCTGCCCACGGAAGACGTGGCCTGCATCACGGTGGACACCTGCCGAGCCCACCCCCTCTCTGTGGGCTTGATCCAAGATGAGCAGATCCAGCGGTTGGACGCGCTCCTGGGATCGGAGGAGCTCTCCGGCCGATCGGTGTTCCTCATGCTGCACTACCCTCTTCGGAACCGAAGAGGACAGCCCTATGGCCCCCCCACCCGCGCCCTGAGAGGCGCCCGCGCCCTGGAGAATGTCCTGGGACTACATTCGAAGACGATCACAGCCATCCTGCATGGGCATGAGCATCACGGATTCAAAACCCGCCTGCCCGACAACCTGGGGGGGGTTCCCATTCTGAATCCCGGGGCCAGTGGCTATGCGCCGCTGCCTCACAAGGACCGGACAGCTCACTTCAATGTGTATTCCCTGGAAGAGAGCGGACTCCGTGTGGAGCGCTTCCGATTTTCCGAGACTACCGGCAGCTTCGAGCCAGAGCCCGGAGGGGCATACGCAACCGGGCGCTGACCCGCAACGTTCAACTCACCGGGTCCGTCACCATCTTCCAGAGTCCTTCGGCGTGATCCGCTGCCTCACACACGTTCTCCAGAAACCACTTCCAACGGTCCACGCGCCCTTTCGGTGGAGCGTCGTCTCGCAATTGAATTGGAAAGGGGGAATGGTCGGTGAACCGCCCGCCGAGGAAGCGGAAGATCTCCTCGAGACTCTCCTGGGAGTTCGCACCGGTAGGGGCAGCACCCAACACCCGGGACAATCCCACCGCCACCGCATCCGCCGTGGCATCCAGAGGAGGAAGGATGCCCTCTTTGGGAAGCACCAGGAGATGCTCGGCAACCTCGCCAAACCCCGTGAGGATCTCCAGGTCTCGTCCCCCATCGTCTCGGGCAAGGGTGGCCATGGCCTCCAAAAGGTCCTCCACCTGAATCCGGGCCCGGGAGTGTAGCAACTCCAGCTGGGACTCCAGGGCCCCGGACTCCCAGGCCTCCATGATCTCCCCACCTGTGGGAGGCAACACATCCATGCGAGTTGACCCCCCCACAAACCAATCCATGATCTCCCGTCCCCCTTCTCCCGTCATGGCCCGGCCGGCACGAACGGCCAGCGCAAGCCGAGTCAGTGGGGGGGCCGGCGCACCGAAGAGCAGGTCCAACACTGCGGGTTCCGCCGGGACGCCCAGGGCCTCAAAGAACCTGCGCAGCAGCTTGGACGCATGTCGGGCCTCGGGCCGACGATCCCTCGCAAGCCGCACAAAGGCCTTGGTGGCCGCGTGAATTCCCTCGCCACTGGAATCCACTTCAAACCAAAGGCCTCGACCATCCCGTTCCAGACAGAGCAGCACCGGGTCCACCGCTGGCCCGGGGACCACCACCAGGGCCCCCTCCCCCAGGTCGCGCCCCACACCGCAGGACGCCAACACATGGGCTTGCACCACCATGGGGCCAAACACGGCCTCTTCCGGTTCAGGCTCACCCATCAGCTGGACCGATATGGGAATCCCAAAACTGCGCGATCGGGACAGCAACAGAATTCCAGCCGTCAGCGCAGACGGCCAATTTCCTTTCAAGACCACCTGCATTTCAGTCTTCCTCGGGCTCAGGGGCATCCTGGGCCAGGTGCATCCACCAGATCGGCCAAAGCAACCACAGCCCCGTGGAAAAAAAGGTGACTGCCATCAACGAGCGACCCCAAGAAAGTGTCACAAACAGGAAGACCACCCCCAACAAGAGCATCTGCGAGGAGGCCCGGTGGGCTTCCCGAGGCGCAAGAGCCCCCTTGGCGAGACCGGCCGCATCCTCCTCACGACACCGCCCCTCCCTCCACCGTGCAAAGGCTGTTGCCCGGTACCAGAGGCGCCCCCCTCCGAGCAGAAAGACCGATGCAGCACCCGCCACCCCCAGGGCCACAAACCGCAGAGGCATCTCCGATCCAAAAATGCCAACAAACAGCCAAAGCAAGATCAAGGAAAAAGCGACCGCGGGCATCACGCCCGCGAAGGAGAGCTGTCTCCACCTCTCCGCCCTGGGCAGCAGGGCGATGCCCGCCGGCGTCTTTCCAGAAAATTTCTCCTCGGTCGGCCCTCCCGGGTCCCGAATGAACTCCAGGGTCTCCGGCCAAAAAGGGATCGCCAGGATCCGCCTGGGGTCGCCGTCCTCGGGCACCCAGGGCAGAAGCTCCAGCCGACGTGGGTGGGACATGACCACTCTTCCTGCCACCGCCCTTCCCTCCATGCGAATGGAATAGGCTCCTTCGGCGTGCCGGGCGATCACCTGGGCATCCGTGGACGTCAACAGCGCCTCCTCGACACGGCTGCCTTTCCGCACATAGAGAAACAACAGGTCTTCAAAAGGCGCCACAGCGCATCGATCCGATGCAAGCTCGCTTCCGCGCCCAGCCATGAACTGCACAGGCCCATGGGTGGCGAGAATTCGGGCGACCTCAGGCGGTAGAAGATCTTCCACCCAACGATTCTACGCCCGGCGGACCTCCAGGAGCAGGCGGTGCCCATCGACTTCCAACTCCTGGGACCCGGACCCGTCGGCGAGGTCCTCCCAGCCGACGGCCAGCGTCTCGGTGGAGAGGTGGTCGCGAAACCGATCCACTGCCGCGAGAACGGGAGGGTCTCCCCCGAGCGCCACGTGGATTCGATCCGTGTATCCAAGGTTCAGATCCTTGCGGCGGGTCTGAATGCGGTTGACCACCTCCCGTGCCAGTCCCTCCTCCTTCAAGTCCTCGTTCAGTTCACTGTGCAGCGCAATCACGGCCACTGAGGATCCCGCCGCCTGAAACGAGCCCTTCGGTTGCACCTCCACCACCACATCCTCGGGACCCAACACGACAGTCCCACCGGGCAGGTCCAGAGAGAGCCCCTCTCCCAGAATCGCCGCGCGAACCTCCGCCCCTGCCCGCTGGCCGATCGCCGCGGCGCATGCCTTCATGTCCTTGCCCAGCTTCTTGCCCAGGACCGGAAAGTTGGGTTTTACCCGAAAGTCCACAAACTGCTCGGCCTGTTCTGCGAAGCGCACTTCTCGCACGTTCAGCTCCTCCGCCAACATGCCCAAGAGCGGGCGCAAGCCCTCGGCACGCTCCGGATCCGCCAAGATGACCTCCATGGCGGCAAGGGGCTGGCGCACCCGGACACCCACTCGACTTCTTGCGGACAGCCCCAGACTTGCAAGCTCCCGAAGAAGGGCCATGTCCACTGAAAGGTCCGACCCCAGAGCAGACTCCCCCACTTTTGGCCAGCTGCAATGGTGCACCGAATCCTCCGCACCTTCCTGGCTTCCTTCCAGATCCAGGTACAGTGCCTCGGCCATGAACGGCACAAAGGGGGCAACCAAACGAGTGGTGGCAGTGAGCACCTCGTAGAGGGTCCACAAGGCATCTTGCGGGGCATCTCCCCAGAATCGCCGCCTGGATCGACGGACATACCAGTTGGAGAGCCCGTCCACGAACTCTTGAATGTCCCGGGCGGCCTCGTACAGCCGGTAGGCGTCCATTCGCTCTGTCACCCTGCGCTGCAGCGCCTCGAATTCCTGGAGAATCCAGCGGTCCAGTGTGTCCCTTGTTCCCGGTTCCGATCGGGGCGTCTCTTCCGGGTCAAAGCCAGCGATGTTGGCGTAGATCGCGAAAAAAGAATGCACGTTTCGCAGCCGAAGCAAGAACTCTCGCTGGCCTTCTCGAATGCTCCGAAGAGAGAGACGGGTGTTGGACCACGGCGGATTCGATGCGTAGAAGAGCCACCGAAAAGCATCGGCGCCCGGCGCAGGAAACGGTGCCACCAGCTCTACCCAACCTTCCACACTCAAGCGCTCCATGTCCTCCGGATGCAAGTGTGCTGTCTCCCGCCCCTGCACGTCGGCAGTCACAAGGTCCAGCACGACGCGCTCTTCATCAACCCGCACATGAAAGCGCTCGTTCTTGCCCAGGTTGACGGATCGGACCAGCTCGTTGCGCAGCCCCACCTGCCCCGGCTGCAAGGACGCATCCGGCACTGCCCGAAGTCGCATCTTTCCTGAGATAATCAGGTCCGGCGGGGTGTAGTTTCCCTTCGACTTTGATTCCTTTTTCCCATCCATGTCGCACACGTGGCCCAGGACCACGCAGTTGCGATAGGGCCGGGGGAACCCGACCGCCTCCAGATCCAGCTCCTCGCAGGTCTCTTCATCGAAGAGCAGGGTGGAGATCATGAGCAGGGAGTAGAACCACCCCCGGGTCTGGTCCACGGCCTCAGAGATGAAGTCAGCGGGAAAGCTCTCCCGAAAGGCCGCCTGGTTTCGATGGGGAAACCCCCACTGTGCAAAGGGCATGCACCCGGAGTCAAACCAGCAGTCGATCACCTCCGGCACACGCTTCATCTCCCCACCACAGGCAGCGCAAGGCAGAACCACCCGGTCGATCCAGGGGCGATGGACCTGGAGATCCGGATCCACTCCCGCATCAAACGCATCTGGGTTCAGGGCCGCGATCTCCTCGGTGGAGGCAGGCACAATTCGGGCCTCACAGGCCCCACACACCCAGATGTTCAGGGGTGTTCCCCAGAACCGCTCCCGGGACAAAGCCCAGTCCACATTGTTGCGAAGAAAATCACCGAACCGGCCCTCCTGGATGTGCTCGGGAAGCCATCCCACAGCGCCATTGTTCTCCAGGGCCTCCTGGACCTTTTCCGTGGTCCGGATGAACCAACCGGGACGGGCATACTGGATGAGCGGGTCGTTGTCCGCCCGCCAACAAAACGGGTAGTCGTGGCGAATCGTCTCCCGGGAAAAGAGAAGGCCCCTCTGCTTCAGATCCTTCAGGATGGGCTTGTTGGCCTCCTTGAAGAAGAGCCCAGACACAAAGTCCGCCCGGTCGTCAAAAGTGCCGTCGGGTTTCACAAGCTGCAGCAGCCCGATACCCTGCTCTCGGGCGATCTTGAAGTCATCCTCGCCAAATGCCGGAGCCGTGTGAACGAGGCCTGTTCCCTGCCCCAGGCTCACGTGTTCACCCGGGATGACCCGCCAACCGTCTCCTCCTTCCGGCTCTGCCCACCGGTACAGGGGCGTGTAGCGCTTCCCCACAAGCTCCGCGCCCTTCACCGTGCGCTCGACCTCCCCCTCCACCTGGTCCTTCAAGGCATCCGCCACGATGAGGAGATCTCCCTCGTGGCGCACAAAAACATAGTCCAGGTCAGGGTGCACGCAGACGGCGGTGTTCGACGGCAAGGTCCAGGGGGTGGTGGTCCAAGCGAGAAGGTAGGTGTCTTCTTCCCCTTCAAGGGCAAACCGCACGGTCACAGAAGGGTCTTCAACGGTCTTATACCCCATGCCCACCTCTCCAGCGGACAAGGCCGTTCCCCCTTGGGGCCACCACCAGACAATCTTGTGACCCTGCTCAAGCAACCCCTTCTCAAAAAGCTTCGAGAGGGCCCACCAGACGCTCTCCACGTACGACCGGTGGTAGGTCACATAGGCATCGTCCAGGTTGACCCAGAAGCCGATCCTCTCCGTCAGCTCCTCCCATTCCCGGGTGTAGGTGAAGACCGACTCGATGCACTTTCGGTTGAAGGCTTCAAGCCCAAACTCCTGGATGGCCGCTTTGCCATGGATTCCCAGGGATTTCTCGACCTCCACCTCGACCGGCAGCCCGTGGGTGTCCCAGCCCCCCTTGCGGGACACATGGTAGCCACGCATGGTCTTGTACCGGGGAAAGAGGTCCTTGATGGCCCGGGTCAGCACATGTCCATTGTGGGGGGTGCCGTTGGCCGTGGGAGGCCCCTCGTAGAAGACAAAGGACTTCCGATCCCTGGACAGCTCGAGGCCCCTGGCGAAAACATCCTTTTCCTTCCAGAATCGCAGGACCTCGGCTTCGAGGGTGACGGGATCGTCGAGTTCCCGGTACATTCTTGACCCCTTTCTGGCTGGCACAGCAACGGCCCGGCGCAGGAGCGTTTAACCGGTCCTTTCCCACAGGTCAGTGGATGGTGGAATGTGCCCCATCCATCTGCAGGCGCAAGCGCTGGCTGCGAGCCCGGGACCACCAGCCTCCCAGCCCTGTGGGCCGGGCCACGCCTTCTTCTGCACGGGCCCAGCGGGGTTCGCCGAGGAGCTTCCCCTCCAGCTCGTCGACGGCAGCCCAGAGGTGCCACCAGCGCCCATCGTCGTCCTCCAGGAAGACCGTTGCCAGGGGTGGTCGTCGTTCTCGCGGCCGCAGCACACCGATGATTCCCACGGTGTCGAACTCGCCTGCCCCTGCAACGGAAGAGATGAACCGGTGCAGGTCCATGCCCTCTCGAACCAGGGGGTCCAGGTCGTACTGGGTGACAGCCTGCCGAGAGAAGGCCACACAGGCCGGCTGCGGACTGCCCTTGGGAAGACAGGTCACAAGGCGATCAAACAGGGATCGCACCAGGGCCTCCCGTTCCGAGGGAAGCGCCCCCGGGTCCCGGGAGGCCATTCGCACCCGAAGAGCGACGGGAAAGGGCTGGTTCGGTCCACTTGCCATCTTGGCGTATCCACTCTGCATGACCGGGTTTCTAAGGCATCAAACCGATGGGGTCCAGTGCCCCGGGGCCATCGCCGCACGGACCCGTTCAACACCTGCCCCTCTCCGGAGAATCCGCCCTGTGCTGACTTCCACAAGGGTAGAGGGAGAACGGGAAGGAAGAACGCCCATGTCAATCACCGCATCCACGGAGAATTCCAGATCCGAGGGCGTCTTGATGGGGGGCGCACCATGGCGGTTTGCAGAGGTGGAGGTGATCGGTCCCACCGCTGCCACAAGAGCCTCGACCACCGGGTGGGGGCTCCAGCGCAGGGCCAGAGTTCCTTCTCTCGACCGCGCACCGTCCGCAAAACCATCCGGGGCATCTACCACCAGGGTCACAGGTCCAGGCCACAGGTCCTGGGCGAGGCGCCGAGCGTCGGGTTCCAACCAGTCCGGGACTCCATCCACCAACACCACAAGAGGCTTGCCTTCCGACCCCTTGAGAGCGTTAATCCGTGCACAAGCGGCCCTGTCTGACGCGCACCCCCCCAGTCCGTACAGAGTCTCTGTCGGGTAGAGCACCACCCCCCCCGGGGTGCGGAGGGCCGCAATCGCAGGTCCGAGATTCACACGAGTGAAGCGTCGGCCGCCAAGACCTTGGCAGCCATTTCGGCCCGGGCTTCCACGAGCCGGGCGGCGAGTACATCATCGGACAGAGCCATGATGCGGGCCGCGAGCCAGGCTGCATTCTTGGCACCAGCCTTTCCGACCGCCACCGTGGCCACGGGAACCCCCGGTGGCATTTGAACCGTGGCCAGGAGCGCGTCCAGCCCCCCCAAGGACGCGTTGATGGGCACGCCAATGACAGGAAGGAGACTCTCTGCCGCCATGACCCCCGCCAGGTGTGCCGCCATGCCCGCCCCGCAGATGAGGACCTGCAGGCCCCTCTCCTGGGCAGTGCGTGCGTACTCCAACGACTCGGCCGGCGTGCGATGGGCCGAACGAACCTTCATCTCCCAGGAGATGTCCAGCGAATCCAACACCGACGTGGCACCCAACATTACGTCACGATCTGAAAGAGAACCCATCAGGATTCCCACACTTGGATGGCTCATGCTCGCTCCCCAAGGGCCCGCCAGGCGATGTCCTTTCGCCAGTCTGCCCCGTTGAAATCAATGGTCCCCACCACTTCATAGGCCCGGTCCCTGGCACCTTGCACATCGGGCCCCCAGGCCGTAACGCCCAAAACCCGCCCGCCATTCGTGCACAGGACCCCTGCCTCGTTTCGGCACGTTCCCGACTGAAAGACCACCACATTCTCGTGGTCCACATCCATGCCCTTTATGGCCTGTCCCTTTTCGATAGGGCCCGGGTACCCGCCGGAGACCATCACCACGCAACACGTCGCCCCCTCTCGAGTCCGCAGCCGGCGCGGAGAGAGATCCCCCACCGCGCAAGCGTAAAGCAGCGGCAGGAGATCCTCATCCAAAAGCATCAACAGTGGCTGGCACTCCGGGTCTCCAAAGCGGCCGTTGAACTCCAGCACCTTTGGACCGTTCTGTGTCAACATCAGTCCCACATAAAGCACCCCCACGAAGGGACGGCCCTCTTTCGCCATGCCGGCCAAGGTCGGCTCAATGACCGACGCCTCTACGCGTGCCACCAGATCTCCCTGGGTCACCGCGGGTGCATAGGCCCCCATTCCACCTGTGTTCGGGCCTCGGTCCCCCTCAAAACGTCTCTTGTGATCCTGGGCAACGGGCAAGGTCACAAAGCGCTCTCCATCGCACAAGGCCAACACCGACACCTCGGGGCCGGTCAACAGCTCCTCGATGACCACTGAAGTGCCCGCCTCTCCATGTGCCCCGCCAAACAGCTGGTCCACGGCCTCGTGAGCAGCCACCTCGTCCTCGCAGACATAGACGCCCTTTCCTGCTGCAAGCCCGTCCGCCTTGACCACGCAAGGACCTGTGATGGCCCGATGGCCAGAGTCCAGATCCTGGACCTTGGAATAGGCAGCCGTGGGGATGTGGTGCCGGATCATGAAATCCTTGGCAAACCCCTTGGAGGCTTCCAATTGGGCTGCGTCCTGAGAAGGACCAAAAACCGGGACGCCCAAAGCTCGACATCGATCAGCCAAACCGTCGGCCAAGGGACCTTCAGGCCCCACAACAACCAAGTCAATCCCCGCCAGCCTGGCCTGCTCTGCGACCTCCCCGGCGGGCAACCGACGGGCGGGCTGCGGGAACCCAGGGTTGTCATGGGTCACCCACAATTGACCCAGGCTCGGGCTCGCGCCGAGCTTCCATGCCAAGGCGGATTCGCGACCGCCACCCCCCACGATCAAGACGTCCATCGGGGCTCCAAGAAGGAAGGGCGAACTATTCGATGTCAGCCTCTTGGGCAAGAAGCAAACCGCGGGCGAAGGCGTCCAGGGGATCTGCCTCCAGGGCCAGCGCCAGCTGCTCCATTCCCTCCTGAGTCCGCCCTGCGGCCAACAGCGCCTCGGCATGGTGTCTGAGCGCAGGGGCAAAGTCCCGATCGTAGTGGAAGGCCTTTCGATAGGCATCATCAGCCCCCTCCAGGTCCCCCTGCGCGAACAGAGCACGACCTCTAAGGGTATGGACCAACGGTTCCGTGTCCCGGGTGGCCAG
The DNA here is from genome assembly GCA_964604165.1 of uncultured Enterobacterales bacterium. Classification (GTDB taxonomy): domain Bacteria; phylum Myxococcota_A; class UBA796; order UBA796; family CAJQPC01; genus JAYZDK01. The sequence continues at coordinate 11,087 of CAZRYF010000025.1, read as the reverse complement.
GGAACGCTCCAGGAACGATAGCGCCTCCATGGACTGTCCTTGTTCCAGGGCAATGCGGCCCAAGGAGGTCAGCACCGGGTGGTTGAGCCGGTCCAGCTTGAGGGCCTCCACCAGCCGGGCGGTGGCTTCGTCACAATCGCCGGTCCGCAGACACTCTGGCAGCCGCAAGACCCCCATCCACTTGGGAAGATCGTCCATGTACCGGGGGCTGCGCCCAAAAGTATTGAAGAGCACAGCGTAGGTGGACACCCCTTCATCCAGTGGAAACCAGGTCAGGACAAGGTGCTGGCGCAGCCGCGCTCGCTCCAGGTCCACAAGGAACCCGGTCTCCAGCGCTTCGATGACCTTGTCCTTTCGCCCCACTTTCAGGTCTACATGCGTTTGCGCCACGAGGAGGGGCCCCCAGTTCGGGTCAATGTCCAAGGCCTGGTCCAGTGCCCCCTGGGCGATGCGAAACCGCCCTTGAGACATCTGGAACCGGGCGACCCAGTAGTGGAACCGCACCTCTTCACGTCCCTCCAGCGTGTGGGCATCCACCTCTTGAAGAGCCCGAGCAGCAGCTCCCATGTTTCGTTTCTTGGCCTCTGCCATGGCCAGGGCCAGCCGACCCGGCCCCCACCCCGTTTTGTGCACCAGAGACTGCTCCGCATGGTGCCTGGCTTCGTCCAGTCGACCGCTGGCCCGGGCTGCGTGACTGGCGGCGAGGTGGATGCGATCCTGCAGATAGGCGTCCTCCGTCTTCTCCTCCACCAGCGCGGACAACCTCTGCCAGGCCTCCTCGGCGGCCCCTTCCACCTGCAACAAAAGCCTCGCATGCAGGAGCCGGACCTCCAAACGCTCCGGGCCCAGCGCCCCTGCCTGTTCTGCGTGGACCCGTGCCTCCAGGAGTGCTCCAGCCTCGTAATAGACCTGTGCCAACAGCTCCCAGGCAATCGCCATCTCCGGTTCCGACTGCCGAACCGACTTCAGGTATCCAAGGGCCTCGCCGTGCCGGCCCCGCGCCAGGGCAATGCGCCCCAGGAGGAGGTTCGCGCCAGGGGTGTCAGGAAGGGCCTCTTTCCTGCGTCCCAGCCACGTATCCGCTTCCTGAAGGAGCCCCAGTCCCTGCAGGGACTCCGCGTGCCACAGAATGCACTGGCGATCCTTTCCTGCGATCTCCAAGCAGGATTCCGTGTGCTCCCGGGCCGTTTGAAAGGCCCCCGCCTGGAGGGCAATTCCCGCACGAGACCTCCAGGTGGCTGCATGGTGGGGCCGCATGACAAAAGCCCTTTCCATGAGCGTGGAGCTGGACTCTTCAAGGTCTGGCTCCTCCGAAACCAGCCAGCGGTACGCCAATGCCAGCCCCCCCGTGGCCCCCGAGTCCCCCGGCATGAAAGCCACCGCCCTTTCCAGGAGAGGCCGGGCATCCCGAGCTCCCTCCACGCTCGCCCGGGCCAGGGCATCCCACCCGGCCTCCACCAGGGCGAGCGGATCTCTCGGCTTCTCCGGATGAAGCAGCTTCAGTGACTTCACCAGGTCCCTGCCCGGCACATCCAGTGGTTCCTCCACCGCCAGCTCCATGGCGATTCGCTCGCTCGGATCCTTGAAGACGTCGATGATCTCGTTGTGCACGCGCTCGATCCGGACGTACATCCAGTCGAGCCAAGGCGTGGGCAGGCGGGTCACGCCGGTTCTCTTGGCCACAACGGGCAAGGCCCCAAAGACCAAGATTCCCACCACAGCAAGCACTTGCACGCCCAAAGTCTTTCGGCGTCGACCCGTACTTCTTGCATGACGGCTGGCGCCCGCCTTGAGACGGGCCTTGTACCTGGAGTCACCAGGAAGAAACCAGGCGGCGAAATCCGGATGCTCCGCCAGGGGAACAAAGCCAGAGCCCGGGGTGGAGACACAGTCCTCCGGCCCCAGAAAGTTCTTCTTGATCTGATCGAGAACGCCATCCCTTGGAAAGGGGCCGTGGCGGCCCCCATCCGTAGAACGGACGTCGTAAAGAGCGCCTCCCCCCCGCTTGTCCCGGCAGGAACGGCACAACGCCATGGCGGCCGAGTCCGCAGCTTTCAGCCGGACCCCGCAGCCAAAGCAAAAGGCATCGAGATCGATGTCAGTTCTGGCCATCACCCGGCGAGTGTACCCCGGGCGGCGCACCTGGCGGGAGAGCGCCCAAGGTCAGCGGGAGCAGATCACCACATCATCGACCCAGTGCTCGTCGTTGACCCCTCCCGTGGAGCCGGTGAAACCAAACATGCCATCCACAAGGTCAAAGTCCGCGGTAAACCCGGAGAGCACCTCCACCCCATCCATGTCCACCGTGAAAGCGCCAGCCACCATGCTGATTTCCACCGCGATCTCACCGACATCGCGAAACGTCGCAGCCTGCTGCTCGTAGATGTCCATCTCCACCGTGTCGATGAATGCCACGTGATCGGAGGTGAGATCCCCCACGCTGCCGTTGGTGTAGGTGTCGAACTCCACTGCGTACCCCAAGAGTCCTCGGACTCCGAGCCCGCCGCCGGAGGTGCCCATGGAGGTGGGATCCGTCTCCTCGAGCATGGCGAAGGACATGCCATCCGCACCGGAGCCGCCGCCCACCTCCAGGGTGAAGCTGGCTTCGAAGACCTGGGAGGGCATGCGGTTCAAAAAGAAGGCGCTTCCCCGCTGTCCTCCCGTCGCCTCCGTCAGGCGTAGGGCTCCGTCGGAGCCGTTCCAGACCTGGGTGGCGGTGCCATTGAGGGAGATGTGGGCCGGGTTCACCTGGGTGTCGAAGTCCTCGATCAAAGACGTCTCCTGGACCCCGTCGCAGTCGTTGTCCACACCGTCACAGGGGTCCAATGCCCCCGGGTAGGTGCCCGCATCCCCGTCGTCGCAGTCGGTTCCGTCGTCGCCCCCCGCATGGCCGTCTCCATCGCGATCCATGTCGTCGGCCCCGTCGCAGTCGCTGTCGATTCCGTCGTACCAGGTCTCCGGAGAGCCCGGGTACACCGAGCCATCTGCATCGTCGCAGTCGTCATCCAGCGCTGCGTAGCCCAAAGGCTGCTCGCAGTGGTTTACCACATCGTCTGTCACCCCGTGGCCATCCTCGTCCGCATCCCGGTACCAATCCGAAAACTCCGCCCCCTCCAGGTCGTCAGCCTCTCCCGAGCAATTGTTGTCCACGCCGTCGCAGACCTCGGAGGCCATGGGATGCACGGTGCCGGCCGTGTCGTCACAGTCGCCGGCCACCGTGACATACCCATCGGGGAGAACACAAGCCTCCAAAGAATCTTCTTCACTGCCAAACCCATCACCATCCGCATCGGCGTACCAGGTGGGCTTCAAGCCCTCATCGACCTCTCCGTCGCAATTGTTGTCAATGCCGTCGCAGACCTCGGTGGCATCCGGGTTCCGAGCGGAGTCCGCATCATCGCAGTCCTCGGCCAGGTCAAACCCATCACCATCCTCGTCCTGGGCTGCAGAGTCAAAGATGGTGCCCTTGCCGTCACAGGCCAGGAGGAACACAAGAAATCCACAGGTGCGCATCATTGCCAGGCTCCACCTCGGCTCAAGGTCACAGGCGATCCCACGGCGTGCACAAAGTCCACCACCAGGGATCCCCCTCCTACATCCACTCTCCGGAATTGGTGTCGCACCACCGTGAGCTCACCCCAGTACCCAATCAACTCATCCTCAGAGTCAGTCAGGTTCGCGGCCAAGGGCAGTCCATCAAAAGAATCCGCAGAGAGATGAATTCGGCCCGCCGAGTCATCGTTCCATGCCACCAACCGATAGAGTTCGGTCATCCAGGTGGGATCATCCATGCCCGCATCATAGACTCTTAGCTCCAACACCACGATGGAGGGGCCCGACGCATCGGAGCCCGCCTCCCACTGGATGTGCATCCCCTGCTCCATGTCCAGATCCACATCCCCCATCATCAGGTCTGGAGCCAACAACTTGAATTCATCGGGACCCTCCACCCGATCCTGGGCAAGCGTCAGTCCACCCTGCTGAACGGACACGTCATACGGCACGGAGGGCACCACGCTGGAGAGACCTTCAAGTCCCGCGTTGCCGGTGCCGAAGAACCGCCCGCTGTAGGCGTCGAAAGACAGCTCGACCCCTGCAGACGCCCCCACCAGACCGCCCGAACCCTCCACCAGATCTACAGAACCCACCCAGGCCTCTTCCACGTAGGTCTCGTTGCCGTAGAGCTCGGTCACCGTGAATCCAAGCCAGCCCCCCGTGGCTCCCTGGGATGCCCCCTCCACCTGGATCACACGGCCATTCCCCCCGGTGACAGAGACATCCCCCAGCCAACCCTGGTCATCAAAAAGGGCCAGCAACGGAGAGCGAATGGACTGCACATCGTCGATCCAGGGATAAGTCCGCTCCACCTCTGCCACGCGGGCCGCCACAAACGACAGATCCCAGGAAAAGTCCCGGGCGGTGGTGATGCGAATTCGCTCATCCTCGGTATGGGCCCCGAACATCTCCGGAGGGCCTTCCGGTCGGACCTCGCCGGGACCCCACACCTTCACCAACCCCCGGGCCGGAAGGCCGGACATCCGACCCACACCGGCAAGGTCCCCCGCCATGCCACGCCCTCCACCAGACCCCCACCAACCCTCGGACCAGAGCTCCCCCATCTCCATTCCGCACCAGAGAAGCGGGTACCAATCCAGGTCATCCAGCCAAAGGGTGTAGGCAACGATCGGGCAATCCAGCCGCGTGATCGCCACGCTGGCCACCTCGTCCTCCAGGAACTCCATTGCGGGGGTGGTATAGGAAAAACCGTCTTCCAAGGTGGTTTGCCCATGGTCTGTGACCACAGACACCGCCACCGCTCCCCCACCCGCAGGCCCCGCAGGCAGCTCCACTGTGACCGCAGCACCTGTTGTGTCCAGAATGCGACCATTCCGACCGCCAAACACGACGGTCTGTGCCGTCTCCAGGTGCAACCCGTTCAACACAACCCTGTCGCCTCCCACCAGGCCGGGGACGCTGCCGGGAAGAAGCCCGAGGATCTCTGGACCGGGGGACTCGTCGGACCAGTAGTCGGGGGCCACCGCCCCCTTGCAGGCCCAGAGTAGCATCCAGAACTTCACGGCCCACCCCCGGGATTGGGGGCGCTTAGCCGGGTCACCACAGAATCAGACACGCGAACCCGCAAAGGTCCAAAGGGCATACGCTTTCCGTGGGAGGTCCGCACATCGGCCACCTCCTCCGCCCTCGCCTCCGAAATCCGCGACACCAGCAACACCGCGTGCTGGCCGCTCACCCGCGCGTTCAGGGCCGCTAGCCTTGAGCTTCCAAAGGAGAATGAGCCATCGTCTGCCACCGTACAGGTGACCTCGCCCTGGATGTTCCAGCCTGCGCCACCGTCTCCCACACAGGCGCCCACGCCCCCTGTGTCGATCTCGCAGGAGAAGCCAGCGCCACAGTCTGCAGGGTCCGAACAGTTGGTCTCTACCCCCACCCCCAGGTACCTCAGCGTCACCGTCACCGGGGCCTTGGAATCCGAGACGTCCCAGGTGATCTCCATGGGCCCCGCCCAGGGGCCGGGAAAGCGAACGTCGTCGTCGGCCTCCAGCGTGTGCACCGGCGCCCGAACCTCAACGCCCCCGATGGCGAGGCCAGAAACAGCCGGAGGGAAGTCCACGGGCGCCCCCACCAGGGGGTAGGGCACCGCACCCAGTGTGGACTCCGAGGGCAACACCGTGCCGGGAAAAGCCACCTGGAAGGCCCCACCCGACCTCCAATTGCCCGGATGATCCGCGTGGCCTTCAATCACCGGCTGTAGCGTCCCTCCATACCCCACATACCAGCTCTCACCTGCAGGTCGCGGGTGGTACACCGGGTCCCGCCCGAGACGAAAAACCGCACCGTCCGCCCCTTGGAACTCCACCCGATCCCCCACGTCCACGTACTCGGAGAAGCTCTGGGAATCGATGCGCCCTATCCGGGTGGAACAACCATCTTCGCCGGCAGACACCGTGGGCCCAGGGTGAACAAAGGCAGAGTTCCGGTCAAACTCAGCGGCCCGCGGCGTGGCAAAGGTCGCTGCCCCAATCGCGAATTGCGTGCCGTCTGCCCGGGGCATGTCCGAGAAGAGGCCGGAAACCCCATGGCCCAGGTTCGACCCATGCAAGCGGAACCTCGCCAGCTCGATCCTCCCCCCCATAGGTTCGGCGGCTTGCTGGATGTCATCCAAGGGAATCCCCGCCGAATGAACCCGGACCTCGTACTCGTCGGAGGGCCGGATGCAGCTCATGCCCACCAGGGCGAGGAGGACCATGGACGGGGCGCGCATGTTCACCATCCAGTCCCCAGCCCCAGGTACAGGTGAAGCGTGGGGGGCTCCACCTCACTGGAAAGCTCCGTTCCCGCATCCCGCGCGACGCTGCTCTGCACAAAGTCCGCGTTCACATCCCCATACCCAGCCACGGTTTGAAGCCCGTAGGCCACCCGCAGAAAGCTGTCCCAATCCCAGTCGTTCCAAAGAAAGGACCGGACCCTGATCTCCGCCCCCACGTCAGACAAATAAAAGTGTTCCTCTCCTGGCGGGCTGTTCTTGGAGGCGTAGTCCACGAAGGGAATCTCTCGTCGCACGCTCCCACCGGCATCCGGGACCACACTGTACCCCTCCAGGTGGCTCGGGCCTTCCACCCGATAGCTCCACAAGTTGCCGAGGGTGCCAAACACCTGCAGATACAAACTCTCCGTATAGATCGGCCCCAGCCGCCAGTTCATGTCGCGCAACACCGGAAATCGGTACGCGGCATTGGCAATCAACATCGTCTCCCCGGTGAGGCTCCACCCCTCAAAGCCGGAGAACTGGACGTTGTTGCCAATGGTGCCGCTTCCCCAGTGGTAGGGGTGCCGCCCCCCTGCCGCAAACTCGTCCCACCCCAGCACATTCCGATCGATGAAGCCGGCCTCCAAGTCAATCTGAAGGGTGTGGCGATCCGTCTTTCCGAACCAGCCCACGGGAACGAACTCCGTCCAGGTGAGCTGAGTCCGGTTGTACCGGTAGTGGTCCAGTGATTCCCCGTCGTCGTACACAGCCCCTGCGATCTCCGGGTCCACGAGGTGCGATGCACGGAGCTGGTGCTCTACTGCCACCCGACGCCCTCCCCGGGGGTTGATCCAGTCATCGCCCGAGTACCAGACATCCCGGGGAGTCCACTCCAGAAAGCCCCCAACACCCTGGTTTCGAATGTAGGGCACAAAGTTCGGCCCATCCCCGGCATCCCGAAAACTGTAGCGAGAAACATCTGCACCGAGGCCACCCCAAAGGGCCCAACTGGGAGAGGTGGTGGCGTAGAACCAAGCATCTTCGGAGAGCTGTTCAAACTTGACGTCCACCACCGACAGGTCGTCTGTTTCCGGAACTCCATCCAGATCGGTGCCATACCCGTAGGTACCCTTGTAGTCGTAGCGGGCCAGGCCAAAGGAAAAGTCAAGGACGTGGACGTTGTTCCAGTACCCCACATACAAGGACTGGTCCTTGCCAAAAGTGGCCTCAGCATTCACCGTGTGGGCCTCGGTAAAGTCCCCCAGGTACAGCTGCGCACCGGCCTCCAACGAGCGTTCCGTGGTCCGGAGGATTGGAAAACCTGACACAGGAAACTGGGCCTGCAAGGCGCGGTAAGGCTCGCTCTCCGTTCGAGCCGTCTGGGCCGCTGGCCGCCACTGAATCTCCGCCTGGGCCGTTTCACAGGAGACCGTGCCTCCACACAATCCCGGATACTCCACCGAGCGCCTTGCGAGGCCGGACTCTGGCAGGAGCTTCACCCGGTAGCCGTGCCCCGTAAAGGCAGTGTAGAGAAGGTGCCCACCGGGGGCCACGTTTGCCCCGTACGCGCCGCCCACCAGCTCGGTCTGCTTTTCCACAGAACCCGTCGGCAGGTCCAGGGCATAGACGTTGTAGACATCGTCCGCGTCGGAGGTGAACCAGACCCGCCCATCCGGCCCGAAAAAGGGATCGGTCTCATCGCAGGCGGAGTCGGTCAAGCGGGTCCATGCGCCCGTGGCCACCTCGAGCAGCCACAGGTCCTGCTGGTAGTTTCGAAACAGCCCTACAAGAAGAAGAGAACCATCCGGGGAGTGGTCGATCCCCTGGATCTGGGTGCCATCTCCAAAACTCGTCAGCGCTTTCGGTTCGCTGCCGTCTACGCCGATGGTCCAAATCTCGTGGGTGCCATCCGCATACCGGGAAAATGCCAGAGAGCTACCATCTGGATGCCAGCTGGCTTCCACGGCGCGGAGGGTGTTTGGCACCGGCGCAAACTCCAGCTCCAATCCCTCCTCTCCTGCCTGGATCTTCCCCACAAGCAGTTGGGGCCAATTCAGGCCATCCCGATTGAGCGTGAGGCCCTGGTCCATCTTGAAGTCCGTGTCCCAATCCTCCGGCCCGGTGACCACAAGTCGATCTCCATCCGGGCTGAAGTCCACCCGAAGCGAGTGGATCCAACCATTGGAACCGTGTCGCTTCTCCCAGTCGTCCAGGGCGCCCGTATCCTCTGGATCCACGTAGGTTCCGCCGATGGCCCCCCACTCGCCAGGCTGGGCGGCTTGCACCTGCAGTCCCTGGTCAAACCAGGCGAGGTACCTCCCATCCGGTGAATACACGGGCAGCTCCTGGTAGGCCGTGTTGCCGTCCATTTCCTCTTCCTGCTCCTCCTTGGACAGCACCTCCCACGTCTCCCCTCCCTTTTCCCAGAGAGGCTCAGAAATGGACAACTCCCGGCCCTCCACCCGGCCTCGCTGCTCGATGACGGCCAGCTGCGCGGCGTAGCGCTCCTCCAAGTGCTCCGTCCACTGGCCGTGAAGCTCCTCCACACTCTGCCCGGTGGCCTCTCGGACCACCTCATTCCAGCTTCCGTGCCAGCGCTCGGCGCTGATGTGGGCCATCTCTGTCATGGCGGGCTTGCCCAGAACCTGGTGCAGCCAGAGACCAAAGGCGTAGCCATGGTTGTAGCCCCGTTCACCATCAAAACCGTGCTTGTCGATGCGGGTGGTCCACTCGTCTGCATCCAGCACCCGATCCTCGAGCCAGGCCACCCGAAGAAAGGCGTCCCGGCTGGTGCCCCAGAAATTGTAGCCCGCCATCTGAGACCAGTACTCAGCGCCGCCTTCGGCCCACCAGAACGGCGCATGGGTGCTCATGAGCCACTCGAATCCGACGTCGTGGTTGGAGCGAACCGAAGGCTTTGCACCCCACCTGTCCAGCCACTCTTCGTCCTCCACGAGACCCCCAACGGAGAAAGCCGTGGTGCCCTCGCTCCAGGGAAGGTAAGCCTTGAGACTCACGATATGGGCAAACTCGTGGACAAAGACGTCGGAGAGAAACTCCATGCGCCCACGCTGTCGGTAGACGGGTCCCCAGTTGGCGGCGAACCCGGTCCAGTCCATTTCTGCTACCGCAAAGCCGTTCCCCTCCCAGCCGGCATCCTGGTCATAGACCACCACGTGAATTCGTTCCTCGGGGCAGTGTTCAAACTGCTCACAGATGGGGCCCCAGGACTCTTCTGCGATCCTGGCCAGTGTGTGGGCGGTGAACTCGGTGGTGAACCAGTGGGGGTCGTCCTTGCCGGCCCCAGACTCGGGCCAGTGGATGTCGAAGTGCTCGGTGGGCAGAGTGTGCCACTGCACATTCGGGTGGTTGTGGTCGTACCCCGCCCGGGCCCAGGCCCCGGGAAGCGCCGCCAAGAGCAGAGCGGCGGCTACCACCGCCCCTCCAGGGAAAGGGCCCCCACGACACCCGGCTGAGGTGAGAATTCCTCCAAGCCCAGAGCCGCAAAAGTACGGGTGTCTCCTCCCAGAAAGCTCCTTCCCAAGGCCCCCTCCACGCTCCAGCGCTTCGAGACATCCCACCCGAATCCAAAGGACCCGTCGAGAAACAGTCCCGGATCCATCATGGGATCCCAGGAAACGCGCCACACGCTCTCACCGCTTGTGCCTACCCAGGTGGTGCCACGTGCCGATGCCACAACCTCCACATTCAAATGAAGGTCATCCCTGGCCTGGACACGAAGGCCCACAGCCCCCACCGCTTCGTCCCCGGGGTCAAGCCAGCCGTTGCCAAAGCCACCGACCTCCTGCACGTAGCCCACCACCGCCGGCAGACGGGCCACAGCCCCCAGCCTTCCCTCCAGCCGGGTCAGGTCACCCATGCGGGCGTGGGCATGAAGGTGCAGTCCCACATTGGTGGTGCCGGTACCGGTGAGAAAGCTGTCGGTGTTGGCCCCTCCGTCCATGGGGCTTCCAGGCCACTCCACCCCCGTGGGGGACTTGAGGTCCAGTTGAGCCGCGAAGGTGCGTGGCCCCCCGCGCCAGGGTTGGAAGAACAACCCTGCATGAACATCTCCCAGGGCGGTGGTGGAGACGGTCTCACCATCTGAAGTACGGAGGTTGGCGTTCACAAAAGGGACCCTCAGGTAGGGCGTGACCCGGGCACTGAATCCTTGGTGTACCTCCAGCCAGGCGCGGGAATAGCGCCAGCGGGTGCCTCCTTCCCACTCTTGCACCTGCCCCAGCGCATCCCGCGAAGAGCGGGAGATCTTGGTGTCCAACCCAATGGATACCGCCACCCAGCCACGGGGCAGCACCAGCTCACGATCCACCTCCCGGGAGGGTAGCTCCCCCATGGTGGTCTTTGGTCCCAGGACAGCAGCTTGGGTCACTGCCATCCAGAGCACCCCTGCCAGGCCAGGATGCATGTTCCCTCGTTTGTGCGAGTCGCGAGTGTACGAAGAAACCACCCAATGCGAAAGTCGCAGCTTCATCCGGGCTCAATACGGCAGCACAAGTCTCCTCCGTGTACACTACGCGCCATCGGCTGACACCCTCTCCCGGAGTCCGCATGCCCGGCCCACGTTTCCTTTCAAAGCTCCTCACGCTCCTCTGCCTGGGATCGCTCTCTGGTATGGGTTGCACGACCTCCGACTGTCCCGACGACTTTGTCGTGGCAAAGGACGGCAACTGCTACCCCATGGAACAAGGAGATGTGGAGAGCGACGCGGACGCTGACAGCGATGCGGATGCGGATGCGGATGCGGATGCGGATGCGGATGCGGATGCGGATGCAGACAGCGACGCCGATGCCGATGCGG
>CAZRYF010000024.1:36565-57943 GCA_964604165.1 uncultured Enterobacterales bacterium | reverse complement strand
CGTCCGCATCGGCGTCCGCATCGGCGTCCGCATCGGCGTCCGCATCGGCGTCCGCCTCTAGAGAGGTGTCCGCGTCCTGCCCTTCCGGGCGATCCGGCACATCGGGGAGACAAGCCACGAGCCCCAGCGCCGCGATGCTCCATCGAAGATGCTTCATGACCAAGACTCTACCATTGGTCGACGGATGAAATTTCCACAACATACCGGCTCAACCACACCTGTCCATTCGCATCCCAACCCAGCCAGAGTGCCTCCGGGAGCAGCACAGTGTGCGGCCGCGCAAACTGCCCTTCCGCCACGGTTTCATGGGACTGCACATTCCAGTCCGCGTCAAAGACCACCCGCCGGATATCTCCCCCAAGTCCCGCCTCGTCCACGTTGTAATGGGCGACAAAGCTCCGGGTCTCCTCCTCGAACTCCAATGCGGGCACCATGCCCAGGAAGTCTTGCTCCAATACGACCTCCGGATCGGCCACCAGCTCCCAGCTTGCATCGAAGACCATGTGTTTGTACTCGTCATTTCCACCGGGAAAGAGGGTCATGGGGGCCAACAAATGGTAGGCACCGTCGGCCCAGACCGCGCTGGCGCCGTTGGCATGCATCGCGTCCTGGCCGCCGATGGTCACCTGGTCCAGCAGCACAAGATCGGCGTCGTACTGGTACACCCGGTGCCCGATCCCCGGTTCGAACTTTCCAACGGAGAGGGTCAGCCCATCGGTCACCAGGAACATGTCGTTGGTGGGGGCTGCATCCTCGGCCACCAGAATCAGATCCACCCGAGCCAGGTGCTCATCCAGCTTCAAGAGCGCGAGCTGACCGCCGGATCCGGTGCCCGCGTTGGAGAACACCACGTAGTGATGGCCGCCCAGGAACGCGTGCTTGTGGTCTGCGATTCGGTCGCCCTCGACGGTGTCCGACAGGCCCGCCACCACTCGCTGTGAGTCCAGCTGGTCACCGTCCAGGGAATAGGGCGCCATCTCGATGGTGCCCCCCTGCTCGGTGGAAATCACAACCTGCTCCCCATCAAAACCAAACCCGCACCAGGTCGCGCCAAAGTGAAGAGGGTCTCTCTCCACCAGCTCGAAGATCAACTCCCCCGACACAAGCCCGGTGTCGTCGGTGTCTTCGCCTGTTTCGCCCCCGGCGTTCGAATCGATTTCACCTGAATCCTCGGCGTATGTGAGTTCGGGCTGACAACCGGAGAGACCCAGCAGTATCGGAACCAGAGAGAGCATTCATCCATTGTTACCCAGATGGTCCTCCAGGCCCACCCATCCCAGGTGCGGACCCCGTCCCGGCGAGCTATCTTGCCGCCGATGCGGGTGTTTCTCTCAATTTTTTTGCTGGGCCCTGGCTGCAGCGACTACAACATTCACGACAAGACGGCAGGGTCCGGGCGCTACAACCCGCCGGACCTGGCCGCGGAGACACGCACAGACCGCATCGTGCAGGTCACTATTCCCTCAGTGGACGTGTTGTGGGTCATCGACGATTCTTGCTCGATGTCCGAGGAGCAGGCCGCCCTGACCGCGAACTTCTCCAGCTTCATGGGGTATTTCACTGGTTCCGGGCTCGACTACCACGTGGGTGTCACCTCCATGGACATGGATGGAAGCGGTCCCGGACGGGCCGGAAAGCTCCAGATGGATGGAGGTGCTGCCTTCATCGACACCACCTTCTCCGAGTCGGATGCGGTCTCCAGCTTTACCCGCCGTGCCCAGATGTGCTCCGGGTCCAGCTGCAGTGGTTCCGCCACGGAGCGAGGAATCGACGCCACCTGGGGGGCGCTGGTCACCCATGAATCTGGCTTTAACAACGGGTTCTACCGGGAGGACGCAGGCCTCTCCATCATCGTGATTTCCGATGAGGACGACTACTCGTACATGGTCAACCTCTTTGAATTCATCTCTTGGCTTGAAAATCTCAAGGTGGATGGAGACATGGTGAGCTTTTCCTCCATTGTCGGCCCGAACCCGCTTGGAAACTGCACCGAAGCGGCCGAGCCTGGAGCCCGCTACCTGCAGGTGACGACCGCTGTGGGCGGCATCGATTGGTCCATCTGCAACAGCGACTGGTCCAGCGTGCTGGAGGAGCTGGGCCTGCAGGCGGCGGGGCTCAAGCGAGAGTTCTTTCTTTCGTATGTACCCGTGGAGTCAACGCTCTCCGTGGAGGTGGTCACCCCCGGGGGCGCCACCCTGGAAGACGAGCCGTTCACGTACTCTCGCTCCCGCAACAGCATTCTCTTTGACTCCCTGGTGCCCGAGCCCCTCTCTGAGGTGCTGATCACCTACGAGGTGCTTTCTAGCGTGCCAGCCCAGGATGAGGACACCGGGGACACGGCCTCCGAGTAGGACCTACCCCCGGGATCGCCACCACTCCAGGCGCTTTGCGATGGTCTTCTCTTGGCCCCAGTCTACGGGTTTGTAGAATTTCTGGCCCTCGAGTCCATCGGGCAGGTATTGCTGGGTGACGTAGCCCTGTGGATGCTTGTGGGGGTCTTGGTAGCCCGCGCCGCAGCCCAGGTCTTTCAGCAGCTTCGTGGGAGCGTTGCGAAGGTGCAACGGAACGGGGAGGGCCCCGCTCCTCTTTACCTCGGCCGTGGCAGCCCCCAACGCCCGATACGAGGCCTTGCTCTTGGGTGCGCTCGCCAGGTAGGTCGTGGCCTGGGCCAGGTGAAGACGCGCTTCGGGCAGTCCTACAAACCGCGTGGCGTCGGCGGCAGCCACCGCCAGGGAGAGGGCGCGTGGATCCGCGTTTCCCACGTCTTCTGAGGCAAAGATCACCAGTCGCCGGGCCAGAAAGAGCGGGTCCTCTCCTCCCTCGAGCATGCGGGCCAGCCAGTAGATGGCGGCATCGGGATCGGAGCCCCGCATGGACTTGATCAGGGCGCTGACCAGGTTGTAGTGCTCCTCCCCAGCACGGTCATACAAAATGTCCCGGCGCTGCAGTGCCTCCCTGGCCCCTTCCTCGTCGAGCACACCCTGGTCCGCGACCTCGCCCACCAGCCGCTCCAACAACCCCAGGGCCCGGCGGGCATCTCCGGAGGCCAACTCCGACAGACGCTGCAACACCACCGGCTCCGCGGTCACATCTCGTTCCCCCAGGCCGTCCTCTGTGTTCTCCAGGGCCCGCTCCAAGAGGTGTTGAATGGCCTTCGGCTCCAGGGGATGCAGGGCCACCACTTCTGCCCGGGAACGAAGCGCGGAGATCACCTGGAAGGACGGGTTTTCAGTGGTGGCACCGATGAGGGAGACGGTGCCGTCCTCCACGTGGGGAAGAAGGGCGTCCTGCTGGGCCTTGTTCCACCGGTGGATCTCATCGACAAACAACAGGGTGGGTCGTCTCGCCACCTTGGCCTCGTCAATAATCAACCGAAGATCCTTGATGCCGGACAATACCGCTGAGAGGGGTACAAAGCGGGTCCCAGCCTCCTGGGCCACCAACCTTGCAATGGTGGTCTTTCCGCAGCCGGGAGGCCCCCACAGGAGAAAGCTCGGCAGCGGTGTCTGTCGGATAGCGCGCGTCAGGAGTCCAGCGGGTCCCACCACGTGGACCTGCCCCACCACCTCGTTGAGGTTCTTGGGACGCATGCGGTCGGGGAGGGGAGCGCTCTTCACACGATGCAACCTATCAAGATGCGAACGACCGAGGTACAAGGGTTCCCACATGCTCGCTGCCATGCTCGCCGATGCCCACCTCCAGGGACTCCAGGACCCCAACCAGCATCGACTGGTGGGCTGGCTGGATCAGCTGCAGGCGGATCGCCTCTTTCTACTGGGGGACCTCTTTCACTTCTGGTGGGGGTTTGCGGACGTGGTCTACGGCGAGTTCGTTCCAGTGCTGGCTGCTCTGGAGAGAACCCGCCGCAGGGGTATTCCCATTGACTGGATTCGGGGAAACCATGACTTTGCCCTGGGGCCCTTTATTGAAGCGGACCTCGGCATCCCCACCCATGACGTTCTTCGGGTGGAGTTGGGGGGCCGGCGCTACCTGCTGGCCCATGGTGACCAGGCGGACAAAACCCTTCAATACCGTACGGTGCGGGGGGTGCTGAGGAGCCGCCTTTTTGGTGCCTTCATGGGGGCCATGGGTCCTTCTCGGGCCAAGAGGCTGGGGGAGGCCATAGCCGGTGCGTCCCTCCAGAAGCAGGGACCTTCGGACACCTTGTTGGTAGCCCAGGAGGCCTGGGCCGGGTCTGTACTCGACGGGGAGGCGGACGTGGTGGTCCTGGGCCACAGCCACAGTCCTGGCATTCGGGAGGTCTCCGGGGGCAAGCTCGTGACCCTCGGGGATTTTGTGGCCCACCACAGCTGGCTGCAGGTTGATGAGCGGGGGGTGCCGGAGATTCACCGGCTGGTTGACCAGGTCAGTCCATAGCCACCCGGTTGAGCAGGATCGGATCCTCCAGGGCCATCCCAGCGCCGCGCACCACACAGGAGAGCGGCTCGTCGGTGACCTGAAAGTCCAGCCCCGTGGATTGGGAGAACCACTCCGCCAGGCCGGTCAGCATCGCCCCCCCCCCGCAGAGCACCACCCCTCGCTCTGTGAGGTCTGCCGCCAGCTCTGGAGGGGTGTCGGCGAGGGTGCCCTGGACCGCCTCCAGAATCTTTCCGATGGGCCGGGCCAGGGCCAGGCGCAGCTGCTCGTTGGTGACGGTCACTGCGCGGGTTGTACCGGTCCGCACGTCCCGGCCTCGGATGGAGGTGGCCTTGACCTCCTGGGGCATGGCGCAGCCGAGGGTGATCTTGAGCTCCTCCGCCACACGCTCGCCCACCTGAATGCCGTGTTCATTCTTGAGCATTTGTACGATGGCCTCGTCCATTTGATCCCCCGCCACCCGCAAGGAAGCGGAGCGCACCAAGCCTCCCATGCTAACGACTGCGACCTCGGTGGTTCCCCCTCCAATGTCCACCACGCAGCTTCCCGCGGGCTCCATGACCGGCAGGGCTGCCCCGAGGGCGGCTGCCAGGGGTTCTGAAACCAAGAAGATCTCCCGTCCTCCGGCCGCCCGCGCGGACTCGAAGACAGCCCTCCTTTCAACGTCCGTGATTCCTGAGGGAACGCTGACGAGAATCCTGGGCCGGAGCATGCCCTGGCGCCCGATGGCGAGGCCGATGAAATGCCGGAGCATTTCTTCCGCCAGCTTGAAGTCTGCGATGACTCCGCTCCGCAGGGGCCGAATCGCCGAGATGCTGCCGGGGGTTCGACCGAGCATCCGCTTGGCCTCCTCTCCCACAGCCACCACCTGGCGGTAGCCGGTGGCAGACCCATTCTGGACTGCGACCACGGAGGGCTCATTCAGAGCCACCCCGCGTCCTTGCACATAGATCAAGGTGTTGGCGGTTCCCAGGTCGATGGCCAGATCCCGCGCGAGGCGGCCGAGTGCCTGGGACATGCGTTCGACTCCTTGTTCGGCCTATTTGCCGATCATGCCTTGGCCAAGACCGGCTCTATCCGCCTTTGCCTTCTCGACGTCCACGCCGACCACCTGGGCGATGTGCATGGCCGTGCCCTCCAGGGGTTTGCGGCTGTTGTCCACCTCGTGACAATCCCCGGACTTGAGGCACACAGAGACGACGTAGGTGTCTTCGGCCTGGCCTCCAGACTCGTAGAGTACCTTGTCTACATCTCCAAACTTCACGACCCGATCCGCCTTGGGGCCCGTGGCGTATTGGCAGACCCACGTGATCGAGGCGCGTTCCTGGCTGATGTCCACTTTGCATTCGGTCGCGCGGCTGGACACCCACCAGAACGTCGCTCCCCCCAGAATGGCCATGGCGGCACAAAGCACCAAGAGGGTCAACAAGGGAGATGCCTTCTTCTCCACCACCGCATTGAAGTCGTGAAAGCAGTGCTTGCACCGGGCAGCCTCTGCGGGCACATCTTCCGAACAACCGGGACAAGTCTTGGTTTCCACTGAACTCTCCTGGGCGGGTCAGTTGGCTCCTTCTCCTATTGTCGTGGAACGGGCCTATCAACCCAACAATGCGGGCGGCAGAAGATGCTCGCTTTCTACGGGTTGCGCGGAGTGGCAGCGAATCGTGCCAGTACCGGCAACAACAAGGGAAGCATCAATGGAATCTGGCTCCGGGTTCGGAGCTTTCGGTAGGTTTTGTAGACTTTGGCCCCTGCCTTGAGCATGCTCGCCGGGTCGGGGGGCCAGCCGATAATCTCTGCCAGGGCGGTCCGGTGATGAACCGGAAGTGCCTCCAGGTCCTCTTGGTCCCAGCGGGAAAAGGGGAGACCTTCCCTCGCAGCGAGATCCAGCAGGCGCGGAAGGATCTCCAGAAGAAGGGCTGGGCGGTCGATTTCCGCTTCGGGAATCAGGTCCAGATCCACTGCGAGATCAGCCAGGTCCGTCTCCGGAAGCAGCGAAATGGTCTGCACGTCGGATGGCAGAAGCTCGAAAGCCATGATCCCTCCGCGCAGGTGAGGCATTACGATAACGTCTCCATCCGCGAGGGACATTGACATGCTTAGGCTGCTCTTGAGATGCGCGACCCGGCCCGTTGGATTTCTTCTGGGCTTGTGTGCCGAGGGAGTGCTCTCGCTTCTTTTGCGGTCCCGGGGACTCGTGGTCCTGGATGTGGGGGGGGAAAAGGGACTTTCGGGGAACACGGACCTTGCCATGCTGGAGTCGCTGCTTCTGCGCCCACGGGTTCGTGGTGTGTTGCTTCGCCTGGGTCGACTGTCCTGGGGCTGGGCCGAACTGGAGGCCTGGAACAGCCTGGTAGCGAGGGTGGTGGACTCGGGGCGCTTTGTGATGGCGGTCGGTGAGGGCTTGGGAAACCGAGAGATGGTGTTGGGGTCTGCAGCCTCCCACCTCTGGATGGCACCTTTGGGGGATGTGGGGGTGGTGGGACCAGCCATCGAGTTGCGTTTCCTGGGGGATGCCTTGGACCGGGTGGGAATCCAGGTAGAGGTGGAGAGCGTGGGGGACTTCAAGAGCGCTGGAGAGGCCCTGCACCAGTCCCATGCAAGTCCGGAGAATCGGGAGGCGATGGTCGCAGTGGTGGAGGGAATTCACACGTTCCTTGTGGGGGCCATTGCGCGGGGGAGGGGGCTCTCGGTGGAGGCCGTGCAGAACCTTGTCTCCAGGGCCCCGCTCACGGGGGGGGAGGCCAGGTCGGGTGGTCTGGTGGATGGCCTTGGCTACATCGGGGAGGTTGATGAACAGCTGGAGGATCTCCTGGGGGGCGCCCCTTGTCGGTTGGGGGCCGGGCTGGGCATGAAGCTTGTGAGCTTCGTGCAGCGTCTGGATGCATGGTTTTCGGAAGATCCCGTCATCGCCGTGGTGCACCTGAAGGGTGCGGTGGTCGAGGGAGGAGATGGTAGGAGCAGGAACCGCCGTGTGGAGTCCTCCCTCGTGGTTCCTGTCCTGCGACGTCTCGCCAAGAGCCCCCGGGTGGAAGCCGTGGTCCTGCACATCGACTCCCCTGGAGGAAGTGCCCTGGCCTCGGACCTCATCTGGCGGGAAGTGGAGCTTCTCAAGCGCGAAAAACCCGTGGTGGCATGCCTGGGCAATGTGGCTGCTTCAGGGGGCTACTACGTGGCTGCAGCTGCCACAGAGATTGTGGCTGCGTCCACGACCTTGACCGGCAGCATTGGCGTCATTGGGGCCCGGGTGCCCCTGTCGGGGGCCCTGGCCCGTATCGGCGTTCACAGTGAGCTGGTGGCAGCAAGTGCTGGTGGCGTTTTGTTCAGCTCCAAGAAGCTGCCGGGTCCGGATCGAGAGCGTCTCCAGTTTCGACTGCGGGAAATCTACGACACCTTCATTCAGCGTGTGGTGGCCGGCCGGCGTTGCCCGGAGGAGGAGATTCGAGCCGTGGCGCATGGCAGGGTTTGGATCGGATTTGCTGCTGCCTCCAACGGGCTCGTGGATGCGGTGGGGGGGCTGGACCTTGCCTTGGTTCGGGCGCGACACCTGGCTGGGATTCGACCCCTGCAGCTGCACCGGCGGGTGAACCTTTACCCTCGGGGAAAGCGGACTCTCCTGGGGCGTGTTCTCGAAAAACAGAGTGGAGCTCATCTTGGGCTCCCCCGCTTTTCATGGACGGGCCTCTCCCTGGTACTCACCCACCCGTGGGAGGCTCTTCTGTGGTCGGGATGGGACCTGGAGATTCGATAGGATCTCCGTAGACGACTCGATAGGCCATCAGAAAACCTAGCACTCGCCGTACATACCGCCGGGTTTCCGTGTAGGAAATGCTGTCCGCGAAAGCATCGAATTCGATGTCTTCCTCTCCCTCACTGATCCAGCGGTCCACGTTGATGCCCCCCCCGTTGTAGGCGGCGATTACCGTGGGCAGGGCAGGCTGAGGGCCTCTCTTTTTGTAGTCTTTTGCCAGTCGACTCAGCTCGGTTGTGCCGAGCCACGCGTTGTAACCGGGGACATACAACCACTCCGGGTCGTAAGGCCCCTCCAGCATCAAGCCGTGGAGTTCCTCCCCGAGTTTTGGCATCAACTGCATGAGCCCCCTGGCTCCGGCCGGTGAGGTCACCCAGGGCTGCAGGGAAGACTCCGCGGTCATGACTGCGTAGGGCAACAACTCGGGGATGCCTGCGGCAGATCCCGCCACCACGTCGCGCTCTGGCACCGGGAAACAGATCGCCAGCGCGGCCTTCTTGGTCCTGCTTGGATTCGGGGAACAAGACCCCTTGACCAGGGACCTGGCCTCCACGTAGGCACCGCTTCGCACCAGGAGTCCCGCCACCGCCAATCGGGTGTTCTCGTCGGCTTTCTTGGCGTCGGTCACCAGGGTCCTTGCATGGTCTGCAGCCCAGTCCAGGTGACCCATGGCCACAAGGCGCTCGGCGATTCCCGCAGAGGGGTGGGCGGCAGAAAAAGCGCCTGGCACCGGTGGCAGCGAGGGAAGGGTGAGCCCCTCGTACCGTATTCCCAACCGGTGGGCTGCATACCAGGCATGTCCACTGACCGGGTAGGACGAAAGCAGCGACTCGAGGAGGTCGCTCTCAGCGGAGGCGTTGCCCTCCATGCCCTGAATCCTCGCCTGCCAGTACAGGGCGGGGGCTGCCAGGGAGCTCCTGGGATGATCGGTCTTTACCCTCTCAAACCATTCATCGGCGTCACCGGGCCTCTCCAGCCGAAGCAGGCTGTTTCCAAGAAACCACTTGGCCTCGTCGGCGTGCTTCGACGCGGGGTGGGTCTTGAGGTGCCGCTTGAATTCGCGTACGGCGTCCTGGAGCCTCTCCTCGTCCCACGCGAGATACCCAAGCTTGTAGGAGGCCGTGTCGGCGCGTCGGGCCGTCGGGTAGAGGTCCATCAGCTTGGCGTAGGCCTTTTCGGCGGCCCCATACTGGCCTGTGCGCGAGAGAGCGAGGGCGTAGTGGTAGAGGGTCTCGGCGCCGCCGTGTGCCCCCGCCTTCATGGGCTCGAGCACATCGAACAGCTCCAGGGCCAGAGGATAGTCCCGGGCCGCAAAGGCCGCCATGGCTCGCTCCAGGATCCAGGTGGGGGATGCATCCCCCGTGGCGCTCTGGAGGGCCTTGTACATGGGCAGGGCCTTTTCAGCCTGGTGTGCCTTGACCAGGTTCCGGGCATAGGCAATCGCGATCATTCTGCCTTTGACTGTGGCCAGGTCCGCGGTGTTCGCCGCCAGAGCGAGGATGTGCTGCTCAGCTTTGAAGGCCCAAGGAGACTCCGGGTGGCGGGACCAGGTGGCTCGGTAGGTATCCAGCGCCTCCTCGGTCTCGTTCCTGAGCTCGGCCCCCCAGGCAAGCCAATACCTGGCCTCGGGCCCAAAGTCGGTGTTCAAAAGAGATCGGAGATCCTCTCTCGCCTCCAAAGAGCGGTCCAGGTTGATGAGGGCCCGTCCCCGGAGCAGGCGCACCTCCTCTCCGGCCTTGCCGGGAAGGACAATTCCGTCCAGGAGCTCCAGCACGCGCTCGGGTCGGGTGTTCACGATGTTGTCGGCCACCAGGAGCCGCGCGTAGGGTTCCAGGCTGCTGCGGCTTCCCAGGCGCTGCTCCAGTCCAATGTTGTTTCCACAGCGGGCGCGGGCCACGCTGGGCTCCAGGCCCCCGATGCCCTGGGTCAGCCGGAGAACCTCCTGGCAGTTTCCCTTGCGCATTGCCGTGAGCGCCTCAGGGGGAACCTGGGCCTGAACAGAGAACGCAGCGAGAAGCAACCACATGCTTGCCGCCTAACACCTCGGTCTTGGGGAGGCCTTAGAAGCTGGAGCCAAACCGAAAGTAGAGGCTCTCCGGGGAATTCGGTGCGATTGTACCGTCTCCCACCACTCCTACCGCGTAGCCGAGGCGACCTTGTAGACCCAGTCCCCACCCGAGGATGGCCACGAGGCGCAACTCCGCCCCCACACCCACAAGAGGAGCGGACATGGCATCCGGGGAGTCGAACGCGGTCCCAGCGTCGACAAAGAGGGCTCCGTGAAGGGTCTTGAGAAACATGGGGACCGTGCCGGTACCCCGGTCGATTCGCCAGAGGGGCAGGCGGTACTCCGCGCTTCCCAGGTAGTACCAGTCCCCGCTTGCGCTGGCGAATCCAAAGCCTCGCAGGGGGCGGTACTCATCCGGCAAGGCATAGAAGCCAGACTCGCCAAAGTTACCGCCCAGGCGGAAGCTCCCATACCGGAGGCGGTCTCCAGCGGAGGCGCCTCCGGCTGCACGCAAGGCCAGTACGTGGTTTGGAAACCACGGGAGGGACAGGTACTCTCGCAGCTCGGCGGTCAGCTGAAGCTGCTGAAAGGGCTGGGGGGTGTTCTGGGCACTCAGCGTGTACGAACCAAGCTGTGGAGCCGTCCATTCGGCGTTGAGTGAAATGGAGCGCGCCTCTTCGGGAGAGATGGAGTAGGCATAGGACTTGCCCTTTCCGAACCGGGCGCCCACCGACAGGGTGGTCAGCAGGCCTCGGGTGGGCAGGCTGGGGGTGTAGGTGTTGACAGGGAGCAGGTTCAGGGAGCTTCGACTTGTGGTGGAGATCCGCCCCACCAGGGCCGCGGACTCCCGCCAGGGATAGCTCACCGTGTGCCAGGCCCTGAGCCTTTTGTCCCAGTACCGCTCGCCGGTGGTGTGAACGCCGGGGACGTTGGGGCCTGCGGAGGACGGAGACTCCACCAACACGTCCCCGTAGGGTACTGCGTAGGCATAGGCTCCCGCTCCCATGACCGGCAACCACCTGTTGAGCGTGAGGCTGCCGCCGCCCCCCAAAAAGGGGGCATCCGAACGATAAGTCAGAAAGCCGGAGTACCCGTAGTGTCGAAGGGTGTCGACGCCACCGGTGGCCAGGGCACCCATCATGCCGAAGGTGGTCTTGTAGAAGGAGGGAATGACAAACCGGGGCGGCAGGAGGGAGGGCACCGGGTTGTAGTCGGCGACCGGGTGGGAGAAGGGGAAGTCGGTCGGTTCCTCCGCTTCTTCATTGACGGTCTCCTCCGGAGCCGGATCCGCCTCGGGTGGGACCTCAACGGTACGAATGGGCTCATGGTTCAGCAGGTCGTGGAGGGCCCCAGCCGCCTCCTCCGGTGGCGAAAGGGGGCCCCTCTGTCGCCAGGTCGTCGGGTCCAGCTCCATCCAGGCGATGTCCGGGCCGTTGGACGAATAGGACTGGAAGGCGATGGCCCCAAAGTCCGGTCGGATGGTGGGCTGAAAAGCCCCCCCCAGCACGTTTGTTACCTGCCAGAGCGCCTCGGTGCGCAGGTCTACGGCGTAGAGGTTGGGAATGCCGGAACGATCCGAAGAAAAGAAGAGCCACTGGCCGTCTGCGGAGAAGACCGGGTCTCGGTCCAAGTGTCGGTCCGCCGTGATGCGACGAAAGGGCACGCCGTCCCGTGTATAAATCCAGATGTCGCGCATCCCACCCTGCCACACGCTTAGGGCCAGGTGGGTTCCGTTTGGGTGCCAGCGAGGCGTGGAGAGCTGGGTGTGATCCGTGTACTCGGTCAAGGGGACAAGGCTTTGGTCGATGCGCAGCCGGTAGAGGTTGTTGTCCTGCAGGCTGTTTCGCACCACAAACAGGTCGCTGCCATCTGGGGAGAAGGCTGGGTCTCGGGCTCGCTTTCCCCGGGTGAGAAGCCTGTCGGATTCTTGTCCAAGCTCGTGGAAAAAGATGTCGTCGTAGCTGTGGAATCGCTCGTGAAGTCGGGCGCTTCCATAGGCAAATGCGTCGCTGTCCGGTCGCCAGGCCAGGGACTTGGAGCCCTTGTCCTCGATTTCCACTTCGGGGTTTTCTCCTTCGCCGTCCGCCATCCAGATGGCTCCCCCCACCCGGGGGTCGCTACAGGAGTACGCCAGGTGGACTCCATCGGGTGAAAAGGCGGGGCCGGCGCAGGAGTCCTCTCCATCGGACACGATGCGGAACCGGGTCAACCCGTCTGCTTCCACGGTCTTTTGCACAGCACCGTACCGGGTCTCCAGTTCCGCCTTCCAGTCGTTGTAGAGGCTCCGAAAGCTCGCACCGAACACCTGGCGGGCGGGGAGCAGGTACGGAATACCGGCACCGTAGGTGTGGTTCCACCGGGTCCAGGCATCGTCGGTAGACACATCGGCGATGTACTGCATGAAGCTCTGTCCAAACAAGTACCGGATGTTGCCCCCGGGGGGATCGGAGACCCAACCATCCATCTGGCCCAGCTCCGGAAATCGATCTTCCAACACGCTCATGCGCAGGATCATGTCCACGTTCGGGGATCGCCCACGCCCCCCGGCCGTGTGGCGGGTCTCGTGGAAGGTGGCTTGCCCCTCCACCAACCACCAGGGAGAAACGTGGTTGATGGAAACAATCCGGCCCATGGCAAACCGCAGAAGCCTGGGAATGCCCTCCACGGTGTCCAGGTGCAGGATGTGGGCCAGCTCGTGGGTCGTGATTGCCTCCAACCAGTCGTCGTAAAGTCCGAGAGTGGAGTCTTCTGTGGGGGCGGTCACATAGATGACGATGGTGTTGACGGGCAGGGTGGTTGCGTAGCCGTTGGCATCGTCCGTGTGATCCACGAGCACGATCTCCACGGGCCTCCTGGGGGCGTTCTGCATGTCCTCGGTGAGCACCACCCAGATGCGTTCCGCGGTCTCGGACAGCTCTTCGGCCAGCTGCTCCTCCCCCTCGTGAAACGTGATGGTGAAGTGCTCGGTCTTCAAGCTCCGCCAGGTGAGGTCTGGATCCCAGCTGGCTCCTTTCGCGGAGCCAGAAGCGGCCAGGGCCACAGCCAGAAAGGCTGCCCGGATCATTCCCGCAGCGCTGCGCAAAGCTGGGTCATGCTGTCAGAAGCATCCCCGAACAACATCCGCGTGTTCTCTTTGAAGAAGAGGGGGTTTGCGACGCCGGCGTATCCCACGTTCATGCTCCGCTTCAGTACAACCACGGTGTCTGCCTTCCATGCTTCCAGCACCGGCATACCGTAGATGGGGGAGGAGGCATCGTCCAGTGCACCCGGATTGACAATGTCGTTTGCACCAATCACCAGCACCACGTCGGTGGAGGGGAAGTCACCGTTGATCTCGTCCATTTCAAGGACCACATCATAGGGGACGCCGGCCTCTGCCAGGAGCACATTCATATGGCCCGGCAGGCGACCGGCCACCGGGTGGATGGCGTACTGGACTCGCTTGCCGGCGTCTCGCAGGAGGTTTCCGAACTCTCGTACCTTGTGCTGGGCCTGGGCCACAGCCATGCCGTATCCGGGCACCACAATCACCCGACCGGCTCGTTTCAATGCCCCGGAGAGCTCGCCCACGTCGATGGCCTCCACCTCTCCCGCTGGAACCTGGACGTCGTGAGTGGGGGCAGGTGCTTCGGTCCCAAAGCCGCCGAAAATCACGTTCCAG
Organism: uncultured Enterobacterales bacterium; assembly: GCA_964604165.1. GTDB lineage: Bacteria > Myxococcota_A > UBA796 > UBA796 > CAJQPC01 > JAYZDK01. The sequence goes on along the minus strand of CAZRYF010000024.1, from coordinate 44,146 downwards.
ATGGAGCGGTTCATGGCACGGCACATGATGTACGACAGAATGGCACCGCTGCTTCCCACCAGGGCGCCGGTGACAATCAGCAGGTCGTTGCCAAGCATGAAACCCGCTGCCGCGGCCGTCCAGCCCGAGTAGCTGTTGAGCAGGCTCACCACGACCGGCATGTCTGCACCACCGATGGCCATCACAAGGTGGATCCCCAGGAGCGATGCGATGCCGGCGTTGAGGAGCATCCAGGTGAGGCCTGTCTCAGGCCGGGTCACCACCAGCACGGCCAGGACCACCAACCCCACCAACATGGCCAGGTTGATGCCATGGCGTCCGGGAAGGAGCAGGGGTGTTCCTGAGAGGCGGCCGGAAAGCTTGGCCCATGCCACGACGCTGCCTGTGAAGGTGATGGCCCCAATGGCCACATCCACAAAGACTTCGATCTCGTGGACCAGTCTCTCGGCACCCGTGAGCTCCCCGGGGGCCACAAAGAGGGAAATCCCCACCAAGACCGCGGCCAATCCCACAAAGGAGTGAAGGGCCGCCACGAGCTCGGGCATGGCGGTCATGGCGACCTTGGCGGCCAGCCGGGCTCCGATGGCGCCTCCGATCACAAGCACCGTCAGAATCACCACGTAGGTGCTGGTTTCTACCCAGGCGAGGGTGGCGACCAGCGCGAGGGCCATGCCGACGATTCCAAAGAGGTTCCCCCGGCGGGCGGTCTCCTGGTGGGAGAGTCCGCTCAGGCTCAAGATGAAGAGCGTGGCCGCCACGAGGTAGGCCATGGTGAGCCAGCCCGGGGCGGCAAGAGCAGAGGCGGGAATCATCTACTTCCTGAACATGGCCAGCATGCGCTGGGTGACGAGGAATCCACCAGCCACGTTGATGCTGGCGAAGAGAATGGCGACTGCCCCCAATGTGGAAGCAAGGGTCATGGTTGTGAAGTCGGGCCCCGCGGCCTGGATAAGTCCCCCCACCAGGATGATGCCGCTGATGGCGTTTGTGACGCTCATCAAGGGAGTGTGCAGGGCAGCGGTGACACTCCAGACGACCTGCCAGCCAATGAAGCAAGCCAGGACAAAGACGGTGAAGTGCTGGATGAAGTCCGTGGGGGCTTTCGTGCCCACCCCCACCAAGACAGCCGCCACCAGAAGCGTGCCGAGCGCCTTGCCCAGGTGGCTCTCCTTGGCAGGCTCCTTGACCTCCAGGATGTGCTCTTCAGAGGTTGGGTCCCGGGGAAGGGGGGGAGGGGCCGCGGGCGCAGGATGCTCCACCTTGGGAGGAGGCCAGGTGATGGCCTCGTTGTGCACCACGGTGGCGCCACGGATCACCTCGTCCTCCATGTCCACGTTCCACTCCGCGGCATTGCCCAGGTCGTCCAGAAGGTGCAGCAGGTTGTTGCCAAAAAACCGGCTGGAGACCGTGGCGAGGCGACTGGTGAGGTCCGTGTACCCTACAATGCGCACCCCGTTGTGCACGACGCGCTCGTCCTTGCGTGTCAAGGCGCAGTTGCCACCGTTTTCGGCGGCCAGGTCCATGATGACGCTTCCTGGCTTCATGGCCTCCACCATTTCCTGTGTGATCAACACAGGCGCCGCACGGCCAGGAATCAAGGCGGTGGTGACAATGATGTCCACTTCCTTGGCCTGCTCGGCAAAGAGGGCCATCTCCGCAGCGATGAACTCGTCGCTCATGGTCTTGGCGTACCCGCCCTGGCCCTCTCCGGACTCCTCAAACTCCAGCTCCAGGAAGGTGGCGCCGAGACTGGCGACCTGCTCTTTGGTGGCCAGTCGAGTGTCGAAGGCCCGGACCTGGGCCCCGAGGGCCTTGGCAGTGGCGATCGAAGCGAGGCCGGCCACGCCGGCGCCAATGACCAGCACCTTGGCTGGGGGCGCCTTGCCGGCTGCGGTCATCTGGGGTCCAAAAAAGGAGCCGTACTCGGTGGTGGCCGTTGTGATTGCGCAGTAGCCGGCGATATTCGCCATGGAGGAGAGCACATCCATCTTCTGGGCGCGGGAGATGCGGGGGACGCAGTCCAGAGCAAGGGCCGTCACTCCCTGGGCTCTCAAGGCCTCCAGCAGCTCGGCGTGGGTCGCCGGTTGCAACAGGCTGATCAGCGTGGCCCCGGGGGAAAGGAGGCTCACCTCGCTGCAACCCAGAGTGGGGTGAGCCTCAGGGGCTCGCACCTTCAGCAGCACATCTGCCTGGGACCACAGATCCCTGGCGTCTGCCACAAGCGTCGCGCCTGCGGATTCGTAAGCTGCATCCGGAAAAGATGCGCCCACCCCTGCGCCGGATTGGACGGAGACCGAAAAGCCGCGCTCGATGAGTCCCGCCACCGTTTCCGGTGTGGCAGCCACCCTGCGCTCGCCTGCATGGACCTCGGCAGGAACCGCGACCCTCATCTCGTCACCCCCGCAATCTGAATCGGAGCGCCAGTCTAACGAGGTCCGGTCCCCGTGTCGCTTCTACTTGCGTTCGTAGGCGCCGATGTCGGGTGCAGACCCGAGGGTGCGGGGTCCTCCGTGGAGGTCTTCCTCAATGGAGGTGGCGATTCCACCATCGATGAGGGGGGAGTCCTGCTGGGGCCGGAGAATGGTGGCGGTGGGAAAGGGTCGAATTAGCGCTGCATCCAGGACGGTTCCCACGAAGCTGCCCACATCCCGCGCCGGGGACGAGCCGCTGGATATCTCCCGAAAGCCAGCGAAGGCGCTGTTTTCAACGCGAAGGTCACCCCCCTCCGCTTCTACGGCTGTCTCAGCGGACTCTGAACCCAGGTGGGCAAGGGTCAGGTGCACCAGGGTGGCCTGGCAATCGGCCAACACAAGGGGGGGGGCAGCGCTCGCGGTGTTCAGGGTCGAGATGGCGACATTCACCAGGGCCAGGGCATCTCCATTGCAGTCCGCTTCGATCCCCGTGGCGCTGTCCAGAGCGAACTCGGTGGCGTCCAACCAAACGGGGCCCGTGGTGCGAATCCGCGGGGCGCCACCGGAGTGAAAGGCGCGGTCGAGGTGCAGGCCCTGTCCACTGAAGGCCCCCTTCACCAGGAGGTCACCTGCTTCGGTGCCGGTGTTGTCTCGAAAGACGGACGAAACGACATGGAGCGGGGCCTCGCTGTACAGGCCTCCAACGTGGGAGGTGTCCATGGCACCATTGCCTGCCACCTCGATGTGGGACGCGTAGAAGGGGGAACCGGCGCTGGAGGTGGACTGGATGTGGATGCCTACCTCGGTGTTCCGAAGAATGCGTGCATCCTCCAGGGTGAGATCCAGGGCGTCCACGGCCGAAAGCCCGACCTGGTTGGCCACCAGTTCCACGTCCACCACCGAAGCGGAGGCGCCAGGGGACAGGGATAGTCCCACAGCGGCTCCTTCGATCCGAAGAGCCTCCACGTGTTGGCCCTCCTCCAGGAGCGTGAGCACCGTGGCCCGGCTCTCCCGGGGGTCTTCGGTGGTGACAAGGGGCTGAAGGCGTGTGAGCTCCGGGCCCGATCCCACCAGGCGCACCCCCGGAACTTCCAAGCGAATCTCCTCTCGCCAGAGACCCTGTCCCACACAGACGGTGGAACCCGTCTCCGCCACGGATAAAGCGTCCTGAATCGAGGAAAAGGCCAGGGGGTCCGTGCCCCCCAGCCGGTGGCTGTCCTGGGGTCCGTACACCCGAAGCACCGGCCCGTCTCCCGCACCGCAAGGGCCGCGGGAGCAAGCAGATCCGGCCACAAGGGCCAGCGTCATGAGGGTGAAAGCGGGGAGTCGGCGCATCAGAAGTAGTAGTGCACCGAAACGGCCGGACCGCCTGAGACGGTGTTCAGGCGGGTGGTGGAGCCCATGTCTACGTTCAGCCCCCACTCGGTGGAGATGCCAAGGTTCTCCAGGCCATACAAGAAGAACTCTGCCCCCAGGGCGGGCTGAAGGCGCACCGCCTGGTCGGCGCCGGTGCTGGTGAAGCCCGTGCCGGCGGCAGCGTAGAGGGTCATGTTGTCTTCGGCCACGAGTCCGTAGAGCACCCGGACTCCGCCAAACCATCCGTCATAGGTGGTGGCAGCGCTGGGGGAGTTCATGACCGATGCCCCCGCGGAGAGCTCCACCGCCAGTCGGATGGTGGGGCTGCGGGTGGGCAGGTGGTAGCGCGCCGAGAGGCTGCTCACGCTGGCGAATTGGTTGCTGTAGCCAATCCCCACCCTCTCTCGCAGATCCATGGCCTCCGCGGAAGAGGAGATCAAGCAGGACAAAGCCAGGAATGCAAGACGGATGGAGGACACACTGTCTTCGTACCGCGGATCTCGTTGGCATGTCAAGAGCGTGTCTTGAAATCACTTGAGGTCATTCCGCGCGAGCAACCACCAGGCCCGCCAATCCTCCAAAGGGCGGTCGCCCCGGTCGGGGGACTAGCTGCCCGTCGCACCACCACAGGCAGCGTCGTTGGCGCAGTCCGTGTCGTCGCAGTCCGTGAGCCCGTCCAGATCCTCGTCCACGCCGTCATCGCAGACCACCTCGGAATCCGCATAGATTCCCAGGGTGAACGTGCCTGTGTTCGAGCTGTAGCCGCTGACCCGGATCAAGACCTCTTCTCCTGAGGTCATCGTCAGGGAGGACTGGGACTGCAGGCTGTGGAAGTCGTCATTGCAGCTGTGTTCGGTACCGCTACAGCCGTCGTGAAGGGAGATCACGGTGTCATAGCCCGAGTTCTCAAGGCTGAAGTCGAAAGTTGCAGCGGCCGGCGCGGTCCACGAGTAGACCAGGTCCACGTTGTTTGCGCTGCTGCCACAGGAAGCCGTGAGGTCGCTTCCGTCCGTGACCAACAGGGTACCAGTGGAGACACCCGCGCCCATGCCCGAGGCAAGATCTCCATCGGTGGGCACAGCCGTTCCGGTGGAGACATTCATCTGAATGTCGCCCTGCTCGCTGGCTGTGGCTCCATCTGCCACCAGGTAGTACTCGTCGCCGGCAAGGGCTTGGATGCTCACAGATCCGCTGGTGCCGTCTGATCCGCTGGAGGCATCACAGTCGTCCTCCACCGGGCAGGCGCTGCTGTTGTCCATCAACATCAGGGTCGTGTCGATGGTGCTGCCCACGGTGTCCAGGGTCCAGCAGCCGTCCGAGGGAGTCTCCCAGCGGTAGACCAACTCCTCTCCGGTGCTGATCTCACAGGAAGGAGTCAGGGAGTCCCCGGCCCCGATGTTGGACTCGGTGGAGACCGCCGTGCCCGTGGCGGTGCCCAGGTCCACATCCCAGGTGAAGCCCATGGGGTTGATGTTCAGCTGGGTGGCGCCAGTATCGCCGGCGTTCTCCGCGTCCAACACCACGAAGTAGCTCTCGCCAGCATCCAGGGACAGCTCAATACGGCCGTTGGTGCCGTCCGCTGCGCTCGCCGTGTCACACTCGGTCTGCTGGTAGCAGAGGTTCGAGGAGTCCACCAGGGTGATGTAGGTGTCGATGCTGCTGCCTTCGGAGTCGATGATCCAGCAGTCGGTGGAGGGGGCCTCCCACCGATAGACGATGTCGTCTCCGGTGGCGTTCCAGGTGCAGAAGCCCTCCACCGTGTCGCCCATCCCGGTGTTGTCGTCCGTGGCCACCGCATCTCCCGTGGCGGTTCCCAGGTCCACGTCCTCGGTAAAGTTGGAGCTGGCGGCGTGGGTGATGTTCAGCTCGTAGTTTCCGGCGCTGGACGAGCTGTACCCATCCACCACCACCACCACGCGCTCTCCGGACGCCACGGAGGTCTCGACCAGGGACTGGGTGGAGGTCCCACCATCGTCGTCGCACTCCTGCTCTGTCCCGCCACACTCATCAAAGATGCGCAACACCGTGTCGTAGGTGGAGCCATTGGTATCGAACTGGTAGCAACCATCTGTGGGTGCTTCCCACATAAAGGCCACATCCGTACCCCCTGAACCGCCGCAGCTTCCCTGGAAGTCGTCGGTTTCGCCGGAGTTCGAGTCCAGGGTCAGGTCGCCGTCGCCGTCAAAGTCAAAAGACTGGGTCAATCCGCTGCCCGTGGCGTTTCCCACAAATCCATCGGAGCCTCCGGTGATGCAGGTCCAGTCCGGGCAGGTCTCGTCGGTCACGCCATCGCCGTCGGTGTCCACGTCCACGCCCGCGCAGTCATAGTCGTCGCAGTTGACAGTGCCGTCACAGTCATTGTCGACTCCATCGCACAGCTCGGTGGCGCCTGGGGAGATGGCCGGGTCCGCATCGTCGCAGTCGCTGGAGTTGCTGACCTCTCCCGTGACGCCTGTGCAGCCAAAGGTGGAGGCACTGTCCGGGTCGCCGTAGCCGTCGCCGTCGCCGTCTGCGTACCACAGAACGCCGTTGGTCAGATTGGCGTCCGCGTCGTCGCAGTCCGCCGGGTTGTTGACGTAGCCGGAGGGCTGGGCGCAGGCGACCAGCGAGCTGTTGGAGTCTCCATAGAGGTCGCCATCTGCATCCGCATACCAGGTGGTGCCATCCGCCGTACCGTCCTCGTCAATGTCTCCATCGCAGTCGTTGTCCACCGCGTCACAGACCTCCTCTGCGTCCGGGTGGACGGCTGAATCTGTGTCGTCACAGTCCAGACTGTCTGCAATCAGGCCGGCCGGCTGTTCACAGGCGGTGGTGCCTTCGTTCGGGTCGCCGAAGCCGTCGCCGTCTGCGTCCGGGAACCAGGCGCCGGCATCGGACGCATCGTCCTCGTCTGCCTCGCCATCGCAGTCATTGTCGATGGCATCTCCGCACAGCTCGTCTGCATCCGGGCTGATGGCTGGGTCTGCATCGTCACAGTCCCCGGAGTCCGTGGAGTACAGATCCCCATCTGCGTCCTCGTCGCACACGTCCCCCAGGCCATCCTCGTCCAGGTCGGCCTGGTCCTCGTTTGCGGCGTTGGGGCAGTTATCTGTGTCGTCCAGCACCCCATCGTCATCGAAGTCCAGGTCGATTCCTGTGTCTTCGGCCGTGTCCTCCGTGTCGTTCCAATTGGCAGGGGCCTTGGGGCCACCGTCGATACATGCGGCCAGGGTCAGAAACAGAAGGGGCGTCGAGAGACAGATGCGGCGCATGGTGCACTCCAGTGGGAAAGCCCCAGAACAGGGGGCATTTCGGCGCCTAACTACCCTGTCGCGGTGGGGGTCTGCAACAGAAAAGACCAGAGAGATACCCTCGAAGCAGCACGGCCCGGGGGAGTGCCCCGGGCCGTGATTGATTCTTGGGGCCGATGCTACTGGACGCTGGCGTCCGTGTCGTCGCTGTCGCCACCGGAGGAGAGAGCAAGAACCGTCCCTGTCGCGGGATACGGACCGTCCGAAAGGTAGACCGTTCCGCTGGTGACACCTGTGATGGAGTAGGAGTTTTCACTCTCCCACGAGCCGCTGGTGTAGGTCACCGTCATGCTGAACGTGGAGGAGGACATGCAGACCTGGTCGACGTCGTTGCTACCGGTAGTGGCGTGGTCTGAGACCCACGCGCCGCCTTCATAGACTGAGAGGTACCCGTCGTTCCAGCCGTCACCGTACGAGTCGCTCATGTCGATGTCGAAGCAGCTGTCAGGCAAGGACGGGGAGTATCCATCCCCATCCGCATCGGTCAGGCACTCGGTGGTGCTCTCGTTGAATGCGGCGCCGGG
>CAZRYF010000024.1:0-36465 GCA_964604165.1 uncultured Enterobacterales bacterium | reverse complement strand
GCGCCGGGGAAGGTGTCCGCATCGTCGGGGGCACAGTCCACGTAGCAGTCACTGAAGCCGTCGCCATCGGTGTCCACCCCGCCAGAAAGGGGGTCTGCATCGTCGCAGTCCCCGGCACAGGTGGTCAGGCCGTCGGCGTCCGCATCGTCCTGGTTGCCCGCTGCATCGCTGTCGTCGCAGTCCGTGCCGCCGTCTTCCTCATCGCCCCAGCCATCCTCATCCGAGTCGGCCATGCAGTCCGTGGTTGAGTCCAGCTCAGCAGCACCCGGAAAGGCCTGATCGTTGTCGTCGTCGCAGTCGTCGACACAGGAGTTGTAGCCGTCTCCATCCTCGTCGATGATGTCGATGGCGTTGTTCAAATCGTCGCAGTCATCCATGTTGTCGACGTAGCCGCTAGGCACATAGCAAGCGACGGTGCTGCTGTTCTGGTCCCCGTGGTTGTCCTGGTCGACATCGGCGTACCAGGTGGGGGCGTCCGTGGCGGTGTTCTCGTCGATCTCGCCGTCGCAGTTGTTGTCCGCGGTGTCACAGACCTCGACTCCGTCCGGGCTGATGGCAGCATCAGCATCGTCGCAGTCGTTGGCGTTGTCCACGTGGCCGCTCGGCTGGGCACAGGCCGTCACTGCCACCGCGGCGTCCCCATGGCCGTCCGCGTCGGTGTCTGCGTAGAAGGTCAGCGCGTCCACCGCGTCGCCTTCATCGGTCTCGCCGTCGCAGTCGTTGTCGATGGTGTCGCACAGCTCGTCGGCGCCGGGGTTCACCGCGGCGTCCGCGTCGTCGCAATCGTCCACCGCGCCCTCAAAGGTGTCGCCGTCGACATCCGCGTCGCAGACGTCGCCGTTTCCGTCGCCGTCCAGGTCCGCCTGGTCGTCGTTGGGAACCTCGGGGCAGTTGTCGGTGTCATCGGAGATACCGTCGGCGTCCGTGTCGAGCACTTCGGTGCCCGTGTCGTCGCTGACATCCTTCGTGCCGTCGATACAGCCCGTTAGGCCGATAAAAAAGGTGATTGCAGTCAAAACGCGCATTGGGGTTTTCCTCTAATAGATGATGTTTGTTCGATGGTCTCTGAAAAGGGGAAAACCACCGTCTCGCCCGGATTCCTCGCCCGGACCGCCGCGATATATCCGGTGTCAGGAAAATGTCCAATGGACGAGTGGGGTCGCAACCCGGCGTCCGGGGTTGGCTGTGCTTGCCCTTGGCGGATACGGGGGTGCACCCTGGAGGCGCTGTCCATGAACCTGCTCGAGTTGCTCGAGGCCGGACGTGTTGAGGAATTCAACGCATCTCGGGGCCAACGCTCCGCTCCGGACCTTTTTGCCGCGGATCTTTCCGGCAAGGATCTGCGGGGGGTGGACTTCTCGGGAGCCAACCTCGAAAAGGCCGATCTCTCCGGTGCGGACCTGAGAGGGTCTGTGTTGGCCCGCGCGAATTTTTCAGGGGCTGACCTTACCGGCGCCCGCCTGGACGACGTGGTGGCCATCAAGTCCCGCTGGACCGAAGCGTGGCTGGAAAGAGTGGGTCTGGGCAAAGCAGATCTCTCCGGGTCAGACATGGTGGGGGCGGTTTTGACCCAGGCCAATGCCAGCGGTGCTGTGTTTCGGGGGGTTCGGCTCAAGAATGCCGAGCTTAATGAAGCCAAGCTGGCCCATACAGATTTTCGGGAGGTCAAGGCCACTGGGGCGGACTTCACCGGCGCGGATCTCTCCGAGGCCGACTTCGTGGATGCGCGGGTCAAGGGTGCAGATTTTTCCGGTGCCAAGCTCGCAGGGGCCGATTTCTCCGGGTCCCAGGGAGTGGGCGTGGTCATGGCCGACGCGGACATGCGGGGTGCCTGCCTGGCTCGGGCCAACCTGGTGGAGGCGAACTTTGGGGGGGCGCAGCTGCAGGGGGCCGATCTGACCCGTGCCGACCTGGCCTCTGCTGCATTTGCTGGCGCGGAGTTGCAGGGAGCGAACCTTCACGAAGCCCGCTTGGACGATGCGGAGATTTCAGCTGAACAACTGGACCAGGCCCTGAGAGACGAGGCTTCCAGTGGAGAACAGCCCGCTCCGGCGGACCTGTGCATTGGGGATGTGGTCGCGGCGATTCAGGGGGACCACGTGGCGGTGCTCTGGGAAAACGATGCACCCGAGGAGGCTCTGAGTCTCTGCGTGTCGGTGTTTTCTGCCAAGAAGAAGGGGGCACGAAAGATCAAGGTCTTGCCGGTGCCGGCCGAGTTGATTCTGGCAAGAGGCCTGGTGGCTGTCGCCAGCGGTTTTGTGGTGGTTACCCTCGTGGAGCGTCCTTCAGGCGTGGTGATCGGATTCACGGAGGTGGGGTTGGACGGTGATCTTGGCACCACTTCCGTGCATCCTTTGGAGTACAACCTGGCCGTGAGTCCGGTGGTGGTGGGGAACGAGGACGGCGTGTTGGTGTATGGATTGAGCCGAAGAGGTCCGGGGCTCTTTGTGCATCGCTATGAAGATGGCACATTGGAGCGGGTGCATGCAGAAGAGGCGCCCACGGCGCGCGGATTCGTGGGCAGCCAGCCGCCGGTGGTGGTCACCAAGGGAGGCTTGCTCATGCCAGCGACCTCCAAGGGCCTCTCCGAGCCCGTGTCGAGTCCGGGAGGTTTCCCGGGGCGCTGTGCCGTGGCGGTGGAGCTGGTCGAAGGTTTGGGGCTGGCATGGTTGGACTCCGAGCGGGCGGGAGTCCAGTGGTCGCTTGGGGAGGATGCCAGCCAGCGACAAGGCTGCGTGGATCACGAGGTGGAGGTCTCGAACATGGATGTCGTTGCCACGGGCAACGGGGCGAGCGGTGGCATGATGGTGGCCTACACGCGGGAGTCCGAGGGGGACATGAGCCCCATGGGGGTCTGGGGGTGTCGCCTTCCAGGTGGAGCGCCCTTCAAGATTCTGGTGGATCCCACCGTAGACGTGGACCACGTACAGTTTGTATCGGGGGGAGAGACGCCTACACTGCTTTGCCAGACTCTGGACGAGGAACTCGTTGTGATCACGGTCCAGGGCGATTCTTGCAAGACCCAAGTCCGGTTCCCTTGAGTTCGGTCGCTTTTGAAGGGTACGACATCGTCGGAAAGCTCGGCGCCGGCGGACTGGCCGATGTGTATGAGGCGGTGGTGGAGGGCATTGACGGCAGTGTGGCCCTCAAGGTTCTCAGGGAGGCTGAGCGAGGTGACGCATTCGTCAAGCGCTTCCTGCGGGAAGGGCGGCTCTTGCAGCGGCTTCACCATCCCGGGCTTCCCACCTGCCACCGAGTTTCCGGAGAGGGACGCCGGCCCCACATCCTGCTGGAGGTGTTGAGGGGAGAGACTCTCTCGGAGCGAGTGCGCGAGTCCGGCCCCATTCCTCCAGAGGAGGTGCTGGCCATCGCCAGCTCGTTGTTGGATGTGCTGGACTTTCTTCATGGCCATGGGGTGGTGCACCGGGACGTGAAGTCCGGAAATGTCTTTCTGGAGAGCACAGGCCGGGTGGTGTTGATGGATCTGGGACTTGCGGGGGATCCGGTGGATCCACTCACCACGACCCTTGGGGATGTGATGGGTACCTTTGCCTACATGGCCCCAGAGCAGATCGCCGGGGCGCAGATGGACCACCGGGCTGATCTCTACTCTCTTGGTGTCACGCTGTTCGAGGCTGTGGTCGGGAAGAGGCCATTTGGAGCTCGGGGCGCTGCAGGCACCCTGCAGGCGCAGAGAAAGCAGGGCAGTGCGTTAATCACCGAGGCTGTTCCACAGGACACGCCGGGCAACCTGGTTGAGCTGATTACCCGCCTCCTCACCTGGGATCCCAGGGGGCGTCCCTCCAGTGCGAGGGTGGCCGCAGCAGTGCTGATGGGGAGGGAAGGGCTCACCCAGGCCCTGGACGAGCCGCCTCTTGTGGGGAGACATGGTGCGTTGGGGGCGGTGGAAGCCACCCTGGATGGAGGGGGCTGCATCCAGCTGGTAGGTGAGCCAGGCTCGGGGGCTGGCCGCCTTTCTCGAACCTTGTGGCAGCAGGCCCGCTCCCGATCCATGGAGACGCTCGGCGTTCGGTGCAGGGAAGGGGCGCCCGACGACGACCCGGTGGATCAACTCGCGCACCACCTTCAGTTGATTCTGGGGCGCACTCTGGAGGACCAGGCCGATATCGCTGCAGGTCTGGCAGATCTCGTGGGAGAAGGTCCTCTGCTGCTGGTGGTCGAGGACATCGAAGAAGCCCACGCCAGTGCGGTGGAGGTTTTGGCGAAGCTGTTTGCGTTGCCGGGTTTGCGCGTGGTGGTAATGGGACTGAGGCCTGCGCTGCCTTTTCCCGGAAGGGTTGTGGCGTTGCGTCCTCTTGATCTGGGGGAGGTTCGGCTCCTGGTCGCAGGCATGCTGAGGGGGGGGACACCACCGTCTGGGCTCTCAGAGGAACTGCACAGGATCACCGGGGGACTGCCAGCGGCCGTGGCGGCGGGGGTGCGGGAGCTTCATCGCCGGGACGTTCTTGTGTTTGACGGTCTGGACGAGATGGGAGAGTTGTCCTGGCGGTTGGACGGAGCCATCTCTTTTGGTGCACCCGGCCCGATGGAGGATCTCTTTTCCCAGACCCTGGCTGCGCTCTCAGATGGTGCGAGCTCGCTGCTGGAGGTGCTCGCTGTGGCAGGTGAGTCCCTTCCCCTGGAGGTCGCCACGAAGGTGGCTGGACTCGCGCCCGGTGCGCTTGAGCCCTTTGAGCTCATTGGACGCAAGCTCGCGGATGAGACCCGTGACTCCCGGGGGGATTGGCTGCTCTTGCGTCGCCCCATCATCGGAACCCTGGTCTTGGCGGGAATGGAACTTCACGCTCGGCGGAAGGTTCATGCTGGCATTGCTGCCTGCATGGAAGGGTCAGAGGAGGAGACCTGGAAGGACTTTCGCCTGGCCTACCACCGGGCCCACTCCTCCCAGCCCGCAGAAGCTCCCAGGGCATTGGTCAGTCTGGGGGAGTGGTTGGTGGCCAAAGGGCACTATGTCCGGGCGCTTGGCATTCTGGAAGAGGTCATTCAGGATGAGAACCTTGATTCGCTCACCGCGACCCACGCGGCCCTGGCCCGTGGTTCGGCGTTGCTGGGGCTTGCTCGTCCCATCGAGGGGGCGGAGTCTCTCCAGGCGGCACGGCAGCTGGCGGAAGAACAGGGAAGAGGCGACCTGGTGGCCGGGGCCCTCTTGGAGCTTGGGGAAGCCCGGCGTCGGTATGGAAGCTCCAAGCGGGCTGCCCATGCAGCAGAAGAGGCGATCAGCCGCTTGAGTGGGCCGCTTTATGAGAAGTTGAGTGCCCAGGCACAGCTGTTGCGCGGCACGGCGCTGACAGCCCGGGGAGAATACGGATCCGCGAAGGCTTGCTTGGAGGGGGCGCTGTCCATGGCGGAGCACCAGCCCCGAATCAAGGCCCGCGTTGAAGGTGCGCTGGGACGGCTGGAAATGGAGCTTGGCCATGTGGCAGAGGCCGTGACCTGGCTGCAAGCGCAAATTTCGTCCATGGAGCATCAGGGAGACCCGGAACTTCTCGTGGAGGCCTGGTACCACGTATCCCTCGCCCACTTGGGCCAGGGGCGTATTGGAGAGGCGTCTGCCGCCGCAGGAAAGGCGAGATCGGTGCTTCGGCAGGCCCGCCTCTCGCGGCTGGCTGTGGTGCCCAATGTGGCGCGGGCGGCGGTGCTGCTTTCCTGCCGGGATCTGGTGCAGGCAGACCGCTGCATGGGGCAAGCACGGGAGATTGAGCATGCCCCGAGCCGGGTTCGGTTGGACTGGTGGGGATTGCGGGCGGAGCTGCGTCAGCTGGAAGGAGACCGGCCCGCAGCCTTGGCAGCACACCACCGTGCGGTGGAAGAGTCCGAGCGTGCTGGGTGGCAGGTGCGTCGCGCCTTTCACGAGGCCATGGAGGCTGTTCTCACGGGCCGTGGCCAGGCACTGCAGAAGGCGCTCGGGACGCTGACCCAGCGAGGTGCAAACCAATTCACTGCGCGGGTGCTTCTCATGGGGGTGGAGGTGGGGGGCGATACGGAGGTGCTGGCAGCAGCAGTCCGGTCGGCCCGAAAGTCTGGAGATCAGCTGCTTCTGCTCCAGGTACTCCAGGCCACTGGGGGAGATGTTGCGAGGGCAGAAGCGTTGGTTCTGGCCCAAAGTCTCCTCTCGAGCGCTCCGGGGGACTATGCGAAAGCCCTGGAAAGGAGCGCGATGGTCCGTTGGGCCCTGGGGGGATGACCCCTCGACTCAGGGGACTAGCGGGAAGGGGCGTGAGCCTGGATGTACTCAACCGGTTAGTCCCCCGGTTCGCTGGAGGCTGATTTGTCGAAGATGCGCTATCTCGGGCTCGACCTTGCGTGGGCCCCCCGCAGTAGCTCCGCGGGAGCTGTCATGGAACCCACTGAAGAGGGGGTTCGACTGGTATCGACTGCCCACTTGCGGGCACACGAGGATGTACTCTCATGGGTCGCCCGAAACCGGGGCCACTTTGGATCCGTGCTCATGGTGAACGCGCCGCTCATTGTGGAGAACAGCAGTGGGCGCCGACCCGTGGACGAGGAACTTGAGCATCACTTTGGACGGTACCAGGTCTCCGAGTACATGGTGAATACAGTCAACGCCTCCCATCCCCGGACCATTGCGCGGTCCCTGGTTCGCATGGGCTTTGATCTCAACCCCCAGGCCGAGTCGGATCGAGTGGTGGAGACCTGCACCCAGGCGGCCCAGATTCTTCTCTTTGGACTGGAGCGTGTCATTCGCATCAAGTCTGGACCCATGGGAGGCCGCAAGGATGCCACCAACCGGTATCGCGAGCTTGTCTACGGAAAGCTTCCCTTCCTGGAGCCTTCTCTGGAGGATTCGGATGCGCTGGAAGACTTGGTCAACGCGGACTTGGGGGGAATGAATGGTTCCCGCCTGGGCGAGCTCGAGGGCAAGTTGGACGCAGCCATGTGCGCCTATGTGGCCGCCTACATGGATCTCAAGGGTCCTGAGGCCTGCGCTTTTCTTGGTGATCTGTACAACGGCTACGTGCTGCTTCCACGTTCCCAGGACAGTGCTGCGTAGGACAGTGCTGCGTAGGACAGTGCTGCGTAGGACAGTTCTGCGTAGGACAGTTCTGCTTGGGAGGATGGATGGGCACGGGAATCTCTCGCGACAAGGGTCTACTGGAAGAAGGGCGCGAGGCCGGGTGGTTTCGGGACAGCGTCCGTTCCTTCTCGGAGCCGGGCGTGCAGCCACACTACGGGCCAGACGCCGAATTCATCCTGCAGGCCCTGTCTCTCTTTCTGGTGCTGGACCCAGCGGTGGGTCGGTTTGACGCGGTGGCGAAGGTCTCGGTGGGGCCGACTCCCACGGGCCTGGGCCTTGTGTGCCTGGATTTGGACGAGGTGACGGTTCTGGAGGTGGTGAATTCTGCCGGGGATGACGTGGACTGGCGGCACGAGGAGGGAAAGCTGTACGTCACCGGATTGGAGGTGGGCACCACACTTGCCATCTCCTACCAAGGCCAACCCCGTCGCGGACTTTACTTCGTCGGTCCGGACGAGGCGTCCCCGGATCGCAGCCCCCAGGTCTGGTCCCAGTGCCAGGACGAGGACGGGCACTTCTTCTTTCCCTGCATTGACCATCCCCGGCATCGCCAGCCGGTGGACATCGCGGTGACTGTTCCGTCTGAGTACACGGTGGTTTGCAACGGTGTGTTGAAAGAGAAGGTTGCCCAGGACAATGGTTGGATGCAATGGGCGTGGAGTGAGCCCACGGCCATTCCTGCCTACCTGTTGACGGTGGTGGTCGCACGGTTGGACATCCACGAAGATGCAGCCGGTGATCTCCCGGTTCGCTACCTGGTTCCCGAGGATACACCGGCAGAGGACCTGCCTCGGATCTTCGGGCGCACCCCCGAGATGATCGCATTTTTTTCCGAGCGCTTCGGCCATCCGTTTCCCTGGCCCCGGTACGACCAGGTTGTGGTGGAGGAGTTCATCTTTGGCGGCATGGAGAACGCAGGCGCCACCACCTTGACGGACCTCACCCTTGTGGATGAGCGGGTCCAGCCGGAGTGGGACCCGGAGTTGCTCATCGCACATGAACTCGCACACCAGTGGTTCGGGGATCTTGTGACCTGTCGGGACTGGTCGCAGGCATGGCTCAACGAGGGCTGGGCCACCTATTCTGAGTCCCTTTGGATCGAGACAAGGGACGGCCCGCACATGGCGGCCTGGTACACCTGGGATACGGCACGTGGGTACCTGGAAGAGGCGGATGGACGGTACGCTCGCCCTGTTGTGAGCTACCTCTTTCGAGAGCCCATCGACCTTTTTGACCGGCATCTCTACCACAAGGCCGGGTGTGTGCTTCACACCCTTCGCCACGAACTGGGAGATGCGAGATTCTGGCCCGGTGTGCACCGCTATCTTGCCCGACATGGACACCAGGCCGTGGTGACACGGGACTTTCAAAGGGCCCTGGAGGAAGCCACGGGCCGCACCCTCGACGGGTTTTTTCAGCAGTGGATTCACTCTCCCGGGCATCCTGAGCTCACGGTCAAGCTCTCATGGGCCAAGGAACAACTCTTCGTGGCGGTCTCCCAGACCCAGACCGGGGAAGGGGTGCCGCCTGCATTTCATTTCACTCTCCGCCTGGGGATTCTGGATGCTGAGACCGGAGAGGAGCGCGTGGTCGACCTGGCGGTAAAGGAGCGGGCACAGACCTTTGTGCTCGCGAGCGCAACGCCGAGAGCGGTGCGGGTGGATCCGGGCTTTCGGGTGTTGGCCCGACTCAAGCTGGAGGCCCCCATTGAGTGGAGGGTGGCGCTCCTGGAGGCGGATGCATGTCCAGTGGTGCGAATTCGCGCGGCCACCAGCCTTGGGAAGTCTGCGGAGCCGGCGGCCCTGGGGGCACTTTGCGCTGCTTTGTCCAGGGACTCCGTGTGGCCTGTGCGTGTCGAGCTGGCGAAGTTGTTGGGCAAGGACCGTGGGGAGTTGGCTCGGAGTGCGCTCCTGGGTGCCTTGGATGTGGAGTCGGACCTGCGGGTTCGCACTGCCATTGTTCGAGCCCTCGGCACGTGTCGTCACCCGGATGTGGACACGGCCTTGCACCGGGTGGTCATGGACGGTGACCCTTCGCTCCTTGCGGAAGGAGCAGCAGCCGAGTGCCTGGGCAAGCTCCGATCGCCCAAGGCGGTCGAGGCCTGCGAAGCCTTGTTGAAGCGAGACAGCTGGGGGGATGTGTTGCAGACCAGGGCCCTGGCTGGATTGGGGGCCTGCAGGGACCCTGCCTGGCTTGATCTGCTGGTGACCCATGCGTCCACGGGTCACTCCCAGAGGGTTCGAGCGGCAGCGATCGGCGGTCTGGCGAACCTGGGGGAGGCGGTGCCTGCTTGTCGGGACTTTGCAGTGGAGTTCCTTTGTGAATCGGCCACGGAAGGCCCCTTTCGCGTGGTTCTGGCCGCGGTGGCAGGGTTGGGCCGCTTGAAGGATCCCAAGGCCCTTGGAGTCCTGGATCGCTTGCACGCTTCCGCGGGGGATGGCCGTGTGCGTCGCATGGCCTGGGAAGCCTCCAGGGACATTCGGGAGGGGCGAGGCACGAGCGATGCGCTGCGGTCCTTGCGGGACGATTTTGATGCAGCCGGAGGAAAGGCCGCCAGCTTGCGGGACCGAGTCGCCCGGCTGGAGAGCAGGTTCGATTCATGAGCGCATCGATCACCGTCGCCCTGGATGCGATGGGGTCGGACTCCGGGTGTGTGGCCGCTGTGCAGGGGGCAGCTCGGGTCTCCAGGGAGGAGGAGCACATGGAGGTGCTTCTGGTGGGGGACGAGCCGACCCTTTCGCGTCTCCTCGCCGAGGAACGATACGACGCGAGCCGCCTGGCAGTCGTTCACGCGGGGGAGGTGGTGGGAATGACGGAGAAGCCCGGACCGGCCCTGGACGAGCGACCGGATGCCTCGATTCTTCGGGCTGCAGGTCTCGTGGCGGAAGGAGAGGCCCAGGCGCTGGTCAGCGCGGGGAACACCGGGGCGGTCATTCTCGCGGCATCACGCAGGTTCAGCTGTCTTCCAGGAATTCGCCGGTGCGCCCTGGCTGCGGTTCACCCCACCGAGCAGCGCCATGGACCCAAGGAGGATCCGTTCGCGCTGATGCTCGATGTCGGGGCCACCGTGGAGAGTACCGCGGAAGACCTTGTGGGTTTTGCCATCATGGGCAGCGCCTATTCCCGCATCATTTCGGACATTGAGCGGCCCAGGGTGGGGCTGCTTTCCAATGGGGCAGAAGCCTTGAAGGGCACCCCGGCCATTGTGGAGGCAAATGTGTTGCTCTCGGCTCACCCAGACGTAGAATTCGTTGGAAACGTGGAGGGACTGGACATTCCGAGAGGCACGGTGGATGTGGTGGTTACGGATGGGTTTCTTGGCAACGTGATGTTGAAGACCTTGGAAGGAGTCTCCGAGGTCATCGCTGACTTGGCGAAAGACGCCTACGCTCGCAAATTCCTGTGGAAGATGGGACTGACGATGCTCTCCCAGGGGCTGCGCCAGATTCGCACCATGACCGACTGGAAACAGTATGGAGGGGCCCCGCTCCTGGGGTTCGACTCGGTGATCATCAAGGCCCATGGGCGCTCCAACGATCGGGCCATTCGGAACGCACTGAAGGTCGCCGCCAAGAGCGTGGAGGGAGGGCTGGTGCAGCGCATCTCCGGGGCCATTTCTCAAGTCTGAGGGGTCTCCTCCTCGCTGGAGGCGGGGTTTGTGGTTGCTGCTGACGGGGGGGGCTTGTTTTCTCCCTCGTTGGAGCCGGAGGCCTCTTCTTCTTGGGTCCTTTCCTCACCGGGTTCGCCCTCGGCCGGTTTCTCTCGACCTCCCAGTGGGCTGCGCTGGAGGGTGTGGTGCTCGGGGTCGTACCAGAAGTGGGACTTGTGGGTCTCCGACTCAATGAGCAGGCGGCTTCCACCGATCTCAATCATGCACTTGGGATAGACCGTCTCCTTGATGTCGATGATGGGGGGCGGGCGCTTTTCGGCGACGTGTTCTTCGTCTCGAAGCTCCTGTTGAATCCTGGCCACCTCCGCCACGACCATCGCTCGACGTTCCAGGCGACGGCTTGTGCGCTCTTTCAGGCGGCTGCTGGTTCTACTGAGGATCGCCTTGTCAGGTTCAGTGCCAAAGTCTTTGTGGAATCGCTCCAATTCAATCTCGTAGCGCTCGAGCGCACCCTTGATCTCCTGTAGGTTTCTACGCTCCCCTCCGCAGACCAGCTGGGTGCGTACCCATTGGGGTGTCCCCAGGCTGCAAACCCGGGCGCCGGCACAGGCGTGAATGATTCCCCCGGAAACCACCCCGGGCTTGGACTCCATGAGGAGCCAACCATCCATGGCCATGGTGCAGTTGAAGGCCTCCCGCTGAATGACCACGTCCCCGCCGGCGACGATGTCTACGTCCCTGGCAAGCTTGGCAGAGACATGGGCCCCAGCGTGTACCCTTCCGCCGTCCTCCTCCGGTCCCCCCAGGAGGGAGCCGCGCACCATGATGGAGCCGCCGGCCACAAGCACACAGTTGTCCGCGTGTCCGCCCACCTCAATGTCCCCTGGCGCCTCCACATGAAATCCGGGAAGCACCCCGCCGGAGATCTGTACGGATCCGCTGTCCACCTTTACGTGGCCCGTCTGAAAGTCTACATCCCCATCGATCACCACCAGGTCCACCACGTCGATGAAATCCTCCCGAACACTCAAGACGCCATCCCTCAAGGCGAAGATGATCCCGTCGTGCATTTCGACGCCGGGACCCAATTGATGTTTCAGTTGCTTGCCGTCCTTTGCCTCCAGGAGCTCCCCAAAAATGGTCTGGCCGTGGTTTCCGTCTTCCGGGGGGGACATTTGTGCGACAACATCACCGTGGGTCACCCGGCGAAAGAAAGCCCTTTCCCTGTAGTCAAATCGCCCGAAGGTCTTCCTGGAGCCGGCCTGCCCGAGATCGCCACCCACGATCACGCGGCTGCCGTCTGCACCATGGCGAGGATCGATGCCCCTGGCCGCCAGCACGTCCTCCACCACGTCCCCGTCTTCGAGGGCCTGCTCCAACGCCTCCTCCAATTCATCCAGTTGGATGCAGGCCTCGTCAATCCCGGCCTTGACGAGGATCTTCACCAGGTCCTCCAGGAACACCTCCTCCCCATCGGCGCGGGTACCCAGCACGTCCATTCGACTTGAGAGTCCGTCTTCCGCATGTCGCAGCCCGGGTGTTACGGAAATTGAGAGCACCTCGGTGCGATCGATTGGTTTTCCCGGACGCTCGGTCACGCGCGCTTCTTCCAGCACGGCCCTGCCGTAGAACTCGGCAGCGATCGCATCTCCATCTTGGGACATGAAACATCCGCTGCGGGCCTTGAGCTTGACCTCGGTGGCGCCCCGCCTGGGGGAGATCTTCCTTCCAGTGACTTCTACGCCTTCTTCGGGAGGATTGGGTGTCACCACGTGGCCCATGACAGACCCGGGGAACACACAGCCGATCTCCAGTTCGGGAAGAGGCTGGAAGAAGCCGTCATCTCCGCTGGTTGCCCGCTTGCCGCTCGCCACCTGAATCTCCACGGGCCGATCCCCCGCGGACTTGGAACGCAAGAGCCCGGTCTGCACCGCTTGCCTGTCGATCCGATCCGCATGAATTCCCGCTACCACCAGTTGTTGAACCAGGGTCTCCTGATCCAGCGCTTCCCCCTGAAAGTGTCTGGCACATACATCCATAAAGGCCGCCAGCTGGTCTGCTGCGATCCGAATGCCGGACCTAACCTTGGCAGTGTCTCCCTCCAGGGAGGGGTGGCCGTACACGGTGGCCTGGGCGCTTTGGCCGTCCATGCCCACGGTACAACCGGTCGCCGCCACAATCTTCTTGGAGTCCGGAGTGGCCGCCGGAGGAATGGGGGCTCCGAGCACCGTTTGACCTGGAGACCCGGGTTCGCTCTGTTCAATCTGGGCAAAGATGTCGTCGGGGAGGACGCATCCCGTATGATCTCCGAGGGCCATCGCCTCCCCAGAGGAGCCTGCGGAGGGGGGGGTCCCCCGGGCACCAACCACCGCTCGAATGACAGAGAGGTTCTGCCTGGCGGTTTCGAGTGCTCCCGCCAGGGCCGGTTCGTCGATCGCATCTGCCACGACACCTGCATTCAGAAGAAGCTGCACCAGGTCGCTGGTTCTCAACTCTTGCTGTCCCAGTCTGCCGTGAAATACGTCGATTTCAGCGGTCAGACCGTCGTCAGAGATTTGAAGTCCGGGCTCAACCCGAAAGGAGGTTCCTTCCGCAAAGGGCTCCCCAAAGAGGGTGGAGACCAGGGTGTCGTCAAGCCGGTCACAGCCTTCTCCCAAGTGGATCTCCACCCCTTCTCCAGCGTGGTCCGCTGGAATGACAGTTCCCATGACATCGAATCCATCCTCGGCTGGAACGGCTGGAACCACCCGTGCAAGAAGGTCCCCCGGGAGTGCGCATCCGGCTTCGGGTCCAAATTCCGGTGCAAGGTGGCCGTCCTTTCCGTCTACAGGGGCGCGGCCGCGGGCCAGGCAGGCCCCCCGTAGCGGTTGTTCCCTCTCCCCGAGCTCGACGAAGGACTTGGAGAGCTTTTCTCCATCGATACTGGTCTGGGCAATACCGAGATCCAGGAGCAGCTCTTCCACTCTTTCGGCGGTGAGTGAGGCGCCGGTCACGTCTCGGGGAAACAAGTCCACGTCACAACGAAGAAGATCGTCTGAGATCCGAATGCCTTCGTCCACCGAGGCAGAAGTTCGCGTAATTCTGGGTCTTCCGTAGCGGGTGCTGACCAGGACAGTCCCCTCGTCCGATAGGGCTACGCCTTCGCCCAACCTGGGATCAAAGTCCGGCTTGGAGGGAGTGGCAATGGGTTCGCCCCGAACCTTCATACCCTCGACGGGCGCAATGTCCGGGACGATCTTGGCGAAGGCCATCTCCGGGAGTGCACAGGATGTCTCCTCGTCTGAGATGGATTCGATATGCCACCCGTCCGCCTCCACGGGGGGAAGGCCTCGTGCAGCTGGAACGTCCCGCTGTGGCACGTCCACCTGGATGGAATTGGACAAGGCCAACTCCAGGGCCTGATCGTCCATCCGATCCGGGACAATTCCCGCAGCTTCAAGAACAGTCCTCAAACCCTCAAGGGTCATGGGGGACCCGTCCAACCGCAAGGGAAAGACATCGAGACGCGCCATCATGCCGTCCTTGGTGATCCGGATACCTCGCTGCACCTCCACCAGCAGACGCGGGGCTCCATCCGGCGTTTCGCTGTGGACGAAGATCGGCTCTCCGTATCGTTCAGCAAGCACTTGCTCACCGTCCTTGGACAATGCGCAGCCCTCACCTGCCTCTAGAATCAGATCTGGAGGGGGTTCCGGCGCCTCCAGCACCCGGCCGAGGACATCCCGTCCGGCCTGTCCTGGGGTAGGGGATACGCGGGTCACAATGGCCTCGCCGGGGAGGGCGGCGCAAGCGGGAGATGAAAGCGGTAGCGGGGCGTGGCCGGGTCGGCCTGGAACGACGGAGAGCGCCCGTGAAATCACCACGTTGCGCTGGGGCGTTCGGCTGGCTCGTGCCGTGTCAAGTGCGGCTTCGATGGCAGCGTGGTCCAGGGTTTCAGGATGCAGACCGCTCCGTATGAATTCCGCCACCAGGAGATCCTTGTCCAGTGGGTTGCTTCCAATCCGCAACCCGAAGATGTCGGCTTCTGCCGAGGTGGCATCTTCAGTGATTCGCACACCCGGCTTTACATGGGGGCCCTCTTCATCGAAGACCCCTTGCCCGTAGGTCGTGGCGATCAGGGCCATGTCCACCACCTCGCAGCCCTTTGGGCTCTCCACCGGTGGTGGTTCGGGTGTGGGGGGGGCTGGAAGCACATCCCCGTGGACGTTGAAGCCGGGGGAAGAAGGCGACGGAGAGACCCACCTCGCGAAGGTGTCACCGGGGAAGACGCAACCGAGACCGAGCTCGCCTACACTCTCCAATCGCGGCGGCATGCCTTCCTGGGGTGCCCTTCCCTGGGCCACGGTGACATCGAGCACGGCCATTCCTGATCGCCTGGCCCGGTCCAGCGCGTCTCGAAGCGCCTCCATGTCCACCCGATCCAATGCGAGGCCTTCCCGTTGGAGTGCATCCACCAACAAGTCGGGCGCCATGGGCGAGCCGTCCAGGCGCTCTGGAAGCACATCCATGCGGCAGACCATCGCCTGGGAGTCAATGTGCACACAGGACTCGACGCCCACTTCACTTCCCACCCGGGTGGTGCGCCCAAGGGTGGTGGCAGTCACGGAGCAAGCGTCCAGAGAGAGTTCGGCCCCCGGCCCTGCCGTGAGATCGCCGGGTTCCGCCGTGATGGTGGAATCCAGGACCCTGCCTGTGACAGACCAGCCCGGACTCGGTGGAGTCTGCTCTCGACGCCTGGCGATGACCTCCCCCGGCAGGGCCATCTGGGTGTCCGGGCTCCCCAAGAGCTCGGGGGCACCACTCGAGCCCGTTTCGGGTGCCCTCCCGTGTGCGACAGCCCGGCCCAGGAAGGGCCCCAGGCCTTCCCAAAGACCTCGCACCCCCTCCGACAGAGCAGACACGTCCACCGCCTCTTCCACAATGCCGACGTCGGTCAAAAGGGATGCGAGTTGGAACTGGCTGACCTGACCGCCTCCCACCCGGTTTGCGATGAAGTCCAGCCGGGCGGTCAATCCTGCGGCGTCTATCGCCAGCCCTGGCAAGACTCGAACGTGCATGCCACACAGCCAGGGACGCCCGTAGATTGTGGCGAGAATTGTCGTGCCATCCGAGGACAACTCGACGCCTTCTCCCGGATGGAAGCGGGCCGGGTGGTTGGACAGAACCAGGGGATCGCCGGTGACGGAAAGTCCCTCTTCGTCCTTGGGGGCAGGTACAAGTCGAGCCAGCGGATCGCCGGAAAAGACACAGCGGCCTTCCAGCGGGTTCACAGGACAGAGCACCAGTTGACCAGCCTGAATCGCCGGTCGTCCGACTGCCACCAGCACCTCTCGATGGCGTTGTCCTTCCTGTCTTGCACTCTCCACAAGCGTCCTCAGGCGATCCCGGTCGATCAGGTCCTGGTGGACGCCTTGCTGAAGCAGTCCATCCAACACCTTGTCGTAGTCCAGCGTGCGGGCACGCACACCCCGCCAAGGGAGGTCCAGGATGCATCTCAACCCGTCCTTTGAAATGCGTATCGCTGGCAGGTTGATGCTCACGAAATGACCGGTTCTACCTCTATTGTGGCTTCTTGTGTCCGGGACTTGCCGGGTTCCTTTCTCGGGACGTGTAGGGGGTGGCAAGGCGCTCGATCTCAATGTGCTCGATGAGCGTGCCTGGGAGGATTCGGTCCAGGGTGCCCGAGTCCACACTCATTTGCCCAAAAACCGTGTAGCGACCCTCCAGGTGTGGTTGTGGTGAGAGTGCAATGAACCACTGGGAGCCGGCGGTGTCGAGCCCTGCATCGGCCATGCCCAGAGTGCCTCGGGTGTAGGTTTCCATGGAGGGTTCTGCTGGAAGCAGGCGCTTCGGACCTCCCCATCCGTCTCCCCGGGGGCAACCCGCTTGCAGGACAAAACCGGGAACGACCCGGTGGAAGGCGTTGCCATCGAAGAAGCCGGATTCAGCTAGGCCCGCAAACTGCTGCACGGCCAGAGGGGCGCTCTCCGGCAGAAGCGTGATCCGAAGCTCTCCTGTCTCAGTGAAGATTCGGGCCCCCCGGATGCGTTCGATCTGCGCCCGATCAGGCAGGAGATTCGCAAGGGACCCAGGGGGCGGCGGGGGTGCCCCACGCTGTTGGGCCAGGGACTGCGCTCGCTCTCGAACCGCAAGGTCCGGGTGAAGCTGCCCGGCGGAGATTGCGTCAAGGCCTACCCCTGCCATTTCCTTTTGCTCCAGGAGATCGAAAGCCGCAAGGAGCACCTCCGCCGAGTCTCTTCCCTCAAGAATTTCGTCCAGGCGACTGGGCTCCACCAGCTCCGGGTGTTCAGCCCAGTAGGAAAGACCAATGGCCACCACCACCTGATCCGGGTCGGACAAGAGGTCGGGAAGCGCGTCGTCTGAAGAGGGGAGCGTCAGGAGCCGCTCGGCCGCGGCGGTTCGAAGGGCCGCTTCAGGAGAACCGGCCAGGATACGCTTCAGCTGGGCAGGATTCCGCAGCCCAGACACCGCGCTTGCACGAACGGGGAGGGGGCTGCCTTCCTCCAGCCAGGGACGGGGGGAAATAGCAGGGTCGGATGCAAGCCAGGCCGGCACCGCTGCGGCCACCACGGCCGAATCTGAGTCCTTTAAGGCAGTGGCCAGCAGATCCGAATCCGGCTTGTCGAGTTGGACCAGCACTCGGACGGCAGCCAGACGAACGGAAGGTGACGAATCGGTGAGGAGCTGTGCGAGGGCGGCAACTGGATCCGGGTGACGGGTGTCCGGCAGGGCCCGCGCTGCGGCGGCTCGCACGATGGAAGAGGGATCCGCGGCTGCACTTGTGAGAAGCAGTTGGGACTGGACGGCGTCCGATGACGGTGCCAGGGCCCGGGTGAGAAGGGCCCGCACGTTGGAGTCCCGGTCCTTGCTTTGCAGATCCACGAGAAGTACCCGGGTCTCAGGTGCGAGTTGGGTGGGCTGCATTCGGCGCAGGGCAAAGGCTGCCGCCTGACGGGCCGGGACATCCAAACCACGAAGGGCTGCGGCCAGGGAGGTCGCCACCTCGAGGGGGGCGGTGGCTTCCTTGTCGGCCATCGCCAAGCGGCCCAGGGAAATGGCCGCTTCTCTTCGGACGACTGGAGTCTCTTCCAACAGCTTCAGCAGCAGGGGTAGATCCGCTGCTTTCACCTGGTGTCCCAGGGCAGCCACCAGGGCGGCCCGCACGCTTTTCTCTGTCTCCTCTTGGAGCTGGCCAAGGAGCGCCTCGCGAGCGGAAGGGCTCTGCCCGAGAGCAAAAGCCGCCTGGACCCGAACAGACGCTTCCGGGTCTTGGACCAGGGGAACCAACAGGGAGACAGCGTCTGCGGATCGAAGGCGCCCCAGGGTTTTCGCGGCGTTGGCCCGTACAAGAGGGTTCTCCTGGTTCAACCAGGGCGCCAGGGTCGAGGCGGACGCCCGCTGAACCTCCAGCTGCCACAAGGCGGCGGAGGGATCGACGGGGACCGCATGGGCCGTGAACATGGCCAGGAAAGAGAGCAACACACCGGTCCCGTATGGAGGGATGAGCGCCTTGTCACGGGGGATGCGCTAAAAGGAGATGAAGAGGATCTCCGTGGACGAATTGGCCCGAGCGGAACTTGCCGAGCGCTTGGAAGGTGCCCGCACACGCGGGCTCCAAAAAGAGCTGGGACTATGGTTGGACGGGCAGGATCCGTCAGTCAAACAGGTTCTTGTGGAGTTGGCCCGAAAGCAAGGGGTGGAGCTCCCGGCGGACGCGGACTCCTGGCCGGGCAAGCGGCTGGTTCGGAGGGCGCGCGGTCGGGAGGCACCGTCCCGGGAGCGCCGCAACCCCATTCGGGTGGATGAGTCCTTTGACTGCTCCTGGTGTGGTTCAGAGGTCTCACGTGGAGGGGCTATGGTGCGGGATCACTGCCCCTGGTGTCTGCGTTCTGTGCACGTGGATAAGGTGCCCGGGGACAGGGAGGCTGGGTGCAACGGCATCATGGAGCCGGTGGGGCTGGACCAGGTGGGAGGGGCCTCGATCCTTCACTATCGTTGTTCACGATGTGGGCACGGGCACAAGGTCCGCGCCCATGGCGACGATGACAAGGACCTGCTCATCGCTCTGTCGGCGCCCCGTACCGCTGACTCCCGCTTTCAATTGGAGGTGGTGGAACTGCCTCGTCGGGTGCGAACATTTGGCGAAGCCAACCGCCTCTTTGAGCCGGGTCCCCTGGCGGTTGCGGTGTCCGGGGGGGTGGACTCTGTGGTGTTGTTGCACCTGTTGGTGGAGTGTGGACTGAAGCCCACAGTATTGACTGTGGATCACGGCCTGCGTCCGGAGTCGGCAGAGGAAGCCGTGCGGGTGGGGGACCTGGCTGAGTCCCTGGGCCTTCCGTTTGTCTCTCATCGGCTGGCCCTTGCGTTGGGATCCAATGTGGCCGAAAGGGCAAGAAGAGCGCGCTTTGCCTGGCTGGACTCACTGGAATACGCCACCATCGCCTTGGGCCATCACCGCAACGACCAGGCGGAGACCGTGCTGGATCGACTGGCCCGCGGCGCCGGATCCGCGGGGCTGGGAGCCATGGCGCCTCGGCGCGGCCGGTATGTTCGACCCCTTCTCCGGGAGTCCCGCAAGGTCCTTGAAACCTGGGCTGGCCTGCGTCATCTCATGTGGATCGAGGACCCTTCCAACCGAGAAGGCACCCGTGGGGCCATTCGGTACCGAGTGCTTCCCATCCTGACGGAGCTGCGGGAAGGTGCGGTAGGCGCCATGGCGCGGTCCGCCGAGCTGATCTCAGAGGATGACCGATACCTCCAGGAGCTTGCCAGTCCGCTCCTGGTGGAGGACGGCATTCGATTGGACCTGTTTGATGCAGCCCCATCGCCCTTGCGGCGACGAGCGGTTCAAAAGCTGGTGCGGTCCTGCCGAGGTCAGTCCCGGGACACCTCCGCGGTCCAGCTCGATGCCCTGGAGCGAATGCAGCGTGCCGGGTCGTGGATTCCCCTTCCCGGGGGCTGGCGATTGGTCCGTGACTCTGACCGAATCCGCTGTCTACCGGACCCACCCGCAGCTGCGTGTATGGCCGAGGGACTCTGGGGGGTGTGGCGAATTACCGCGGATGCCCCCGTGGAGGTCCGTGCACCCAAGCCTGGTGAGAGGGCGGGTGGTTCCCCACTGCGCGAGAAGCTCAGAGTGGCTGGCATTCCACCTGGCCTCCGGCCCTACCACCCGGTGGTGATTTGTGGCTCCCGACGCTGGGTTCCGGGTGTTTGGATGGAGGACGGGGAAGGGATTGGAAACACGAGGGTTTTCCTGGAGCGGATCGGCAGCCCGTCCGTGGCCCCTGGTGGCCCCTGGGAAGCCGCGCTATAGGCGCCAGCCAGTGCTACCTTGAAAGGCGAGAGGTCTCCCTCGAATCCACATGAAGAATCACGGTCGAACCATACTATTGTGGGCGTTCATCGCCCTGTTGGTGCTCATGGCCTTTGTGGTCGCGGGCAACCAGGATGCAATGCGCCAGGTGGAGCTGCCCTACTCGGAGTTCATGGCCAAAGTAGAGGCCGGGGAGGTCCAGAGTCTGGACATCCAGGGTTCTGAGCTCTCCGGGGCCCTCTACGATGGCACCGATTTCCGCACAAACGGCCCCGCTGACCAGGACTTCCTGGTGCGGAACCTCTCCGAGCACGGACTTGTGCCCGATTTCAACCCGGAGCCGGAACAATCCTGGCTCATGTTGCTTTTGCTCAACGGGCTGCCCATTTTTCTCATTCTGCTGTTCTTTCTGTTCATGATGCGGCAGCTGCAGATGGGGGGCGGCAAGGCGATGTCATTTGGAAAGTCGAAGGCTCGCATGCTCTCCGACACCAACAAGCGGGTCACCTTCGAGGATGTGGCTGGGTGCGAGGAGGCCAAGGGCGAGCTCGAGGAGATCATCGAGTTCCTACAAGACCCGGGGAAGTTCACGCGCCTTGGAGGTCGCATTCCAAAGGGCGTGCTGCTCATGGGCTCACCTGGAACTGGCAAGACGCTTCTCGCTCGGGCGGTGGCTGGAGAGGCCGGCGTGCCCTTCTTTTCGATTTCCGGTTCGGACTTTGTGGAGATGTTTGTGGGGGTGGGTGCCAGTCGGGTCCGGGACCTCTTTGAGCAAGGCAAGAAGAACGCCCCGTGCATCATTTTCATCGATGAGATCGACGCGGTGGGCCGGCAGCGCGGAGCGGGGATGGGGGGGGGCCATGATGAGCGCGAGCAGACCCTCAACCAGCTCCTCGTGGAGATGGATGGTTTCGAGTCCAACGAAGGCGTGATCATCATGGCTGCGACCAACCGCCCGGATGTGCTGGATCCCGCCTTGTTGCGCCCGGGTCGTTTTGACCGACGGGTGGTGGTGCCCTCTCCTGACTGGAACGGGCGTTTGGGAATTCTGGAGGTTCACACCCGCCGTACCCCGCTCGCGGAAGATGTGGATCTCGAGGTGCTTGCCAAAGGCACGGTGGGCATGAATGGTTCTCAGCTTGAGAACCTGGTCAATGAGGCTGCCCTCATGGCGGCACGGCAGGACAAGAAGACCATTCACATGGAGGACCTGGAGCAGGCCAAGGACAAGGTCATGATGGGGCCGGAGCGCAGAAGCGCCATCGTGTCCGAAAAGGACCGCCGCCGCACGGCCTATCACGAGGCGGGCCATGCCATCGTCTCTGCGGTGTTGCCCGAATCGGACAAGGTGCACAAAGTGACCATCACCCCCCGTGGGCTGGCCATGGGACTGACCTGGTACCTTCCAGAAGAACGCCACGGTTTCACCGTCGACGAGTTTCGGGCCCGAATCGCGAGTGCAATGGGGGGCCGTGCCGCTGAGGAGGTCGTGCTCAGCGAGATCTCAACGGGTGCAGCCAACGACCTGCAACAGGCCACCCACCTCGCCCGGGACATGGTGTGCAAGTACGGCATGTCCGAGGCGCTGGGTCCTGTGAGCTGGGAGAGCGGTGGCGGCGAGATCTTCCTGGGGCGCGATTTCTCCCGGCGCACGTCCTATTCGGAGACCACTGCCAAGGAAATCGACAACGAGATCCGAGGCATGGTCCAGGAGGGCTACCGCATTGCCCGATCCATCTTGCTGGCGAACATCCACATTCTCCACCGCATTGCGCAGATGCTCCTGGAGAAGGAAACCGTGGATGGCGAGGAGTTTCACTCGGTGGTTGCTTCGATGAACCCGGTGCTTCCCGAAGGCGCTGGGGCAATGGCCTGACAGCGAGAGAGATGCGCCAGGAACTCCGCCAGGTCAAGCTGGTTGGCATTCTCAATGTGACGCCGGACTCGTTTTCCGATGGAGGACTTGACCGGTCTTCTGAAGACGCCATCGCCAGAGGGCTCGCCATGGCCAAGGCCGGAGCGGACTGGGTGGATGTGGGGGGAGAGAGCACCCGGCCCGGCGCTGTGGGGGTGTCTCTTGCAGAGGAGCTGAAGCGGGTGGTTCCGGTGGTGGCGGGTCTTGCCGGGGAGGGCGTGGCTGTCAGCATCGATACGTCCAAGGTGGAGGTGGCCCGGCAGGCCCTGGCGGCGGGGGCCCGGGTGGTGAACGATGTGCGGGCCCTCCAGACTCCGGGCATGGTGGAAGCCGTGGTCGAGGGGGGAGCGGGGGCGGTGTTGATGCACATGCGTGGAACCCCTCGCACCATGCAGGAGTCGACCGGGTACAGGGACGTGGTGGGGGAGGTGGCTCACTTTCTGGAAATGCGCTTGGCGGTAGCAAGACGGGCTGGAATTGCGCCGGTCTGGATTGACCCGGGCATTGGCTTTGGCAAGACCACACAGCAGAACCTCGCCTTGCTGCGTGGGCTGCCCCGGCTGGCGGAGCTTGGCGCACCGATCTATGTCGGCGCCTCCCGAAAGCGCTTTGTGGGAGAGGTCACGGGCGTGTCCCAGCCCGATGCCCGCTTGGGCGGTTCTTTGGGGGCTGCAGCCGCTGCCGTTGCAAGGGGCGCGGCGGTGATTCGCGTACACGATGTTGCGGAAACCCGTAGGATGTTGGATGTCTACCTCGCTTGCGGGGAGACTGGAGAGACGCCGACGTGATCATGGATTTCATCCAATCGTCCCCGTTCGCCAGCTTTCGGTGGGCGGACCTTCTGGACATTGTTGTGATGACGTTCATTTTCTACCGAGCCTTCCTGGTGCTTCGTGGTACCCGGGCCTTTCAAAGCCTCGTGGGTCTGTTGGGTCTGGCCTTGATCTACATCATGGCGCAGCGTCTCCAGCTTCATGCCCTGCACTGGTTGTTGGAGAGCTTCTTCGTCTACCTGGTCCTGGCAGTGTTGATCTTGTTTCAGAACGACATCCGGCGAGGGTTGGCCCGTGCGGGAGGCCGCTTTTTCCAGGGGTTTGCCACAGTGCCGGAGGCCTCCGCCCACGAGGAGGTAGTCAAGTCTGCCTTTGCCCTGGCTTCCCGCCGGATTGGTGCGCTGGTGGTCATTGAGCGAGGGGCAAGTCTGGATGATTATGCAGAGAGCGGACATCGAATCGATGCCCGGGTCAGCCAGGAGCTCTTGCTGGCCTTGTTTCACCCGACCTCTCCTCTGCACGATGGGGCCGTGATTCTCCAGTCGGGCATGGCCACTGCTGCCAAGGTCTTTCTTCCTCTCTCCCTGTCAAAGGACATCGCGCGCTATTTTGGGACCCGTCACCGGGCAGCGCTGGGACTCTCCGAAGAGACAGACGCAGTGGTAATTGTGGTGTCTGAAGAGCGCGGTACCGTCTCGTTGGTGGCGGGGGGGGCGCTGACCCCCGTGCAGGACACCAATGAGCTTCGCCAGCGTCTCCAGGAGATCTTTCAGCCCGTGGAGGCTCCTCGGCCTGCGGCGACCGCCGGAGCTACACCTTGACCCCCCCCCCCAACCGCCCTCCCTTCAAGCACAACTCCGGCGGTACGGGGACTCGCTGGTAACGTGGTTCCGGTCTCCGTTGAACCACAATCCTGGCATCAAGCTGTTGAGCCTGCTCTTGGCCACAGGCATCTGGTTGTTCGTCCAGGGAGAGCAGGTCATGGAGGCCAATACCCTGGCCCGTGTGGAGTATTCGTGGCCGGATGGGCTGGCCCTGAATGAGCCCGCTCCGCCCCAGGTTCGCCTGACAGCCAGTGGTGCCCGGGCTCTTGTCAAGCGCCTGGAGGGACGAGACCTTCACGTGGTGGTCGACATGAGCGAGGCCACGGCCGGGGTCCAGAGCGTGGAGTTCCTGGGCCGGGAGATCAAGGGACTTCCCAAGGGAGTCAGCGTGGTCAGCACGGCGCCTAGCGCGATTCAGGTGGAGCTGGTGGCTTCGGTCATGCGGCGTGTCAAGGTCATGCCTGCCACCGTGGGAAAGGTGGCCGAGGGCTACCACCTGGTGGATGTGAAGCTCGAACCATCCCTGGTGGAAGTGCGCGGTCCTGCCACCGTGTTGGAGCGGCTGCGATCCCTCCACACCGATGGCATCTCCATTGACGGCTTGCGCAAGCCCACCACGTTGGAGGTGGGTCTGAACGTGGAGCGGGGCTTGCTGGTGGAGGTCGGTGACGAGACGATCTCGGCCCGGGTCCAGGTGGAGCCGGACACGGAATCAAGGGATTTCTCCAATGTGCCGGTGCTTATGGCGGACGTGGACCGGCGGTGGCGGCCCCAGGTGGACCAGGTGGAGGTCCAGCTGAAGGGTCCCATCGAATCGATTCGGGCAATTTCTGCGGACCATGTGGCGGTGGTGGTTCGCTTGCCCCAGAAGCTCCCAGCCTCCCAGCAGTCGGTGGTGGTGGGGCCTGAGGCCGATGCTTCCATTCGCTACGAGGTTCTGCGCCCGGGGGTGGATGTGGAGGTCGTCTCTGTGGTCCCCCAGCGATTTGTCATCGAGCGCCGTCGTTGATGGGGGTTTTTGGGACAGATGGAGTTCGTGGGCGCTGGGGGGAGCCTCCCCTGACCCCTGATCTTGCTCGGGCCCTGGGCCGCGCTCTTCGGGTGGGAGGCGCGGGCAGGGTGGCCATGGTGCGAGACACCCGTGCAAGTGGCCCCGCCGTTCAGGCTGCCCTTGTGGAGGGCTTGGGGGACATCGCCGTGGATGCGGGGGTGGTTCCTACAGCGGGGCTGTCCGCTGTACTGGCAGCGGGGCATGCGGACCGGGGGGTGGCGATCACCGCCTCCCACAACCCTTTTCATGACAACGGCTTGAAGGTCCTCGGCGCCGACGGTGGCAAGCTGGACGATGCGGAACAAGCAGCCCTGGAGCGGGAGATCGAGGCGCAGCGCGGCTGCTCGCCCCTTGTCGCCACTGTCGATCGGCAAGACGGCGCCTCCCTGTGGGCCGAGGCAGTGTGCGCAGCCTTGCCTTCCGACTGGAATCTCTCCGGGGTCCGGGTGGCGCTGGACGCCGCCCACGGGGCCGGATGGGAGGTGGCGCCGATGCTGCTGAAGCACCTGGGGGCACAGGTGATCACGGTGGGCTGCGAACCGGATGGGAAGAACATCAACGAGGGGGTAGGCGCCCTCCACCCGGAGGCGCTGGTGCGGGCGGTTCAATCCTCTGGCGCTCAGGTGGGCATTGGACTGGATGGCGATGCGGATCGCTGCTTGCTTGTGGATGAAAAGGGAGGCGTGGTGGATGGGGATGGCTTGCTGCTTCTTCTCGCTCGACCGCCGGGACTGGTGGGCACGGTCATGTGCAATGCGGCGCTGGAAGGAGCCCTTGCGGCGAAAGGTATTGAATTCGTGCGAACCGCCGTGGGAGATCGCCACGTGGCGCAAGAGATGAAGCGCCTTGGCTGGCCGGTGGGGGGGGAACCGTCCGGCCACGTGCTGTTGGAAGATGGCCTTCCCACGGGGGATGGGCTGCTCACAGGGCTGCGGGCGCTGGTGGGCGGAGTGACCCTGTCCAATCGGTTGTCCCGGTGGCAGCCGAGTCCCCAAGCCCAGGTCTCCATTCGCACTCTTCAGAAGCCTCCCCTGGAGGATATTCCTGGCTTGCTGGAGCTCGTGGCGCTGGCAGAAGAGGGTGACGTGCAGCGCGTCCTTCTGCGCTGGTCGGGAACCGAGCCGAAGCTTCGGGTGCTCGTGGAAGCTGCGGCCCTGGAGGATGCAACGCGTTGGGCCCATCAGCTGGTAGCCCACGTGGTGTCCGCGGGACTCACGGAGGGGGCCCCTCCGCGATAGAGTTCCCTTTGGAGGACCACCATGACCCCGCGTCGATTGGGAGTGAATGTCGACCATGTGGCGACTCTGCGCGAGGCGCGGAAGTCTCCCTACCCGGACCCGGTTCAGGCCGCGATGGTGGCCGAGACTGCTGGGGCCGATCAGATCACCTGCCACCTGCGCTCTGACCGAAGGCATGTCAACGAACGAGACATTCGCATTTTGCGGCAGGTGGTGACCACACAGCTCAATGTGGAGTGTGCAGCAACGGACGAGATGCTTGGCATCATGCTGGAGTTGCGTCCGCACCGGGTGACCCTGGTGCCGGAGCGCCCCGAGGAGGTGACCACGGAGGGGGGGCTCGACCTTACGGGCCGGGGGAAGGAGATTCGCATTGCCACCGCTCGACTTGCGGAGGCGGGCATCCACGTGGCGCTCTTTATCGACCCGGATCCCGCGCAGGTCGCGGCATCCGCCATCGATGGCGTGGACATGATTGAGCTCAACACCGCCCGCTACGCGGAGGAGGAGCCCACAGAAGAGCTTCTTCGGCTCCAGGGCGCCTGGGAGATTGGCCACGGCCTGGATCTGGAGGTGGCTGCGGGCCATGGTCTGACCCACCTGAACCTGCCGCTCCTTGTGCACTCGGTGCCGGGAATCGTCGAGTACAACATCGGGCACTCCATCATCTCTCGGGCGGTGTTTGTGGGGTTGGACACGGCAGTGCGTGATCTCAAGGGGATGTTGGGAAGCTCATGATCCACCCGGTAGCCACCGTCGAACAGGTGCGGGCTATGGATGCCCACACCATTGAGACGGTTGGGGTCTCCTCCCTGGCCTTGATGGAGATTGCCGGGCGCTCCGTGGCTGAGGAGGCCCTGCGCTGGTTGCGGCAAGAGGGGGCGGACCAGGTGTGGGTCTTCTGCGGCCCGGGAAACAACGGGGGGGACGGGTATGTGGTAGCGCGTCATTTGCACCTCTTGGGAGTGCCCGTGCAGGTTGTGGCGGTGTCGGGGGCGCACAGCCCGGACTGCCAGGCGAACCGAGAAGCAGCCGCAGCACTGGGGATTCCCATCGGCGTTACCGTGCCGGAGGTGGAGCGAGCGCTCGTGGTGGATGCGCTCCTTGGTACAGGCACCCGGAAGGACCTGAGGGGAGAGATTCTGGAGAGGGTTCAGCAGATCAATGGGCTCGGACATCCGGTGCTCGCGGTCGACATGCCCACGGGGGTGTGTGGCGACACGGGCCGGGTCCTGGGCGAGGCGGTGCACGCGGTGTGCACGGTCACGATTGGCTGCGCCAAGTCCGGTGCCTTCGGCGAGCCCGGAGGAGAGCGGGTGGGGGAGCTGGTTGTGGCGGACATCGGGCTGGTGGATGCCGAGTTGGACCCGGTGGCGCTGGTGGTGGACGGACCCTGGGTGGGGGAGCGGATCCCCTCCCGGGAGGTGGCCTCCCACAAGGGGAGCCACGGCCACTTGGGGGTGGTGGCCGGCAGCATGGAGAAGGCCGGTGCAGCCGTGCTGGTGTGCAACGCCGCGATTCGGTCCGGATGTGGGCTGGTGACGCTGCTGATTCAACCGGAGGCCGTGCCCCGGCTCTCCCACCTGCGGGACGAGGTCATGGTACAGCCATCCGAGGGCATCACGCCCCAGAACCTGGAGGCATTTGATGCGGTGGCGGTCGGGCCGGGGTTCGGAGTTGGGGAGCACCAGACAGCGCAATTGATGCGACTCTGGCAGGAGGTGCCCGCGCCGGGCATCTTTGATGCCGATGCCCTGACAGCGCTCGCAGCGCATCCGACACCCTCTCCCCATCCCCGATGCATTTCCCCCCACCCGGGGGAGGCGGCGAGAATGCTGGCCCAGTCGACCGCCGAGGTTCAATCCGACCGCTTCTCTGCAGTGCGGGCTTTGTCCAGGTGGGGAGCGGCGCTGCTCAAGGGACGTCACACCCTGGTCTGTGGAGAGGGCCTCACCGTGAACCGCACGGGCACACCCGCGCTGGCGACCGCAGGGTCCGGGGATGTCCTCACGGGGGTCGTGGGCTCGCTCCTGGCCCGGGGCCTGTCACCGACCCACGCCCTCTCTTGTGGGGCGTTTGTACACGGTCTCGCGGGGGAGCTCGCCGGCCAGCCACCCATCGTGGCAGGGGATGTGATTGAAGCGATTCCCGAAGCGTTTCGCACCCTTGGGCTGCGCACCGAGATGTTGGGTTTTCGACCGCTGTTGGGGTGAGGGCTACCGCACGTAGAAGAAGACGGTCTCCGGGTATTCGGTGGCGCACTCTGTGTCGTCGTAGCTGCAGCTTGTGGGTCCGCCGATATCCTGGGATCGTCCGGTGATGGTAAAGGACTGCCCGTCTTCCAGGGATCCAAGCCCCACGTCGGCCTCTTGCTTGGAGAGCCGGTAAAAGCTGATCACTCCGGAGGTATCCCCGCCTGAGTCGGTTCGGCCGATGACCACCTGGTTGTCCGCAAAGGAGAAGCTCCCGCTGGTGGCTGTCTGGTTGTCCCAGTCGGGTTCGGTGGTCCAATTGGGCTGGTAGGAAAAGTCAATGTCGCAGACGGCGCTGTACGTGTCGTACCCATGGGGGAAGGACTGCAGCATGGTGGCAAAGAAGTCGGAGGTGTGTTGGCCGCCAATGCAGGTGTTGTTTGTGGCGACGTGGTCCAGGGGGTTCAGGTCATCGGTGAGCAGGAAGTCGTCTGCCAACACGCGGCTCCAGGCCTCTCCCTTCGCATCCGCGTCGGTGCTCAGGTCCGTGGTGGTTCCAAACGCGGTGGTGTCTGTCCAGGCGCTCGCAGAAGCTGCCCAGTAGCGCGCATCCTGGTTGGTGAACTTGGCTGCCAGGGTCCAGCCGCCTCCGTAGAGGTCCATGTCGCAGTACACCTGGAAGGCGCCGTTGTCCTGGGGATTGATGAAATAGACCCCGCTGGTAAGGGTGGGGTCGTGAGAAAGCAGCGCCTGGCAGTCTTCCAGGGCGCTGGCAGCGGTGCCGCCACAGGACTGGGTGGAGGGGTTCTGGTCGTCGCAGTCCAAGCCACCGTAGTCAATGAAGTCCTCGCCATCAGAGTCGGCGTCGTAGTCGCTCATCGTGTCGCAGTCCGAGTCGATTCCGTCGTACCAGGTCTCGGACTGTCCAGGGTGCACGCTGGAGGTGGAGTCGTCGCAGTCCGTCGCGTCCGAGACGTAGCCGTTGGGCTGGGAGCAGGCGGTGGTCTGGCTGCTGCTGTTTCCGAATCCGTCGCCGTCCAGGTCCTGGTACCAGGTGCTGGCGTCGGTGGCATCGGATTCATCCGTGTTGCCATCGCAGTCGTTGTCTGCCCCGTCGCAGGTCTCCGTGGCCGAGGGACTCACCGAGGCGTCCGCATCGTTGCAGTCCGAGTCGTTGTCGGCGTAGCCGGAGGGTGCATCGCAGGCGGAGGTGCTGCTCGCAGCGCTGCCGTAGCCGTCCAGGTCACCATCCACATAGAAGACTGAGGCGTTGATTGCGTCTTCGTCGGTGCTGCCATCGCAGTCGTTGTCGGCTCCATCACAGATCTCATAGGAGCCCGGGTTGGTAGCGGCGTTGAAGTCGTCGCAGTCAAGCGCGTTGCCCACGTAGCCGCTCGGGGCGTCGCAAGAAGTCGAGGAGACGCTGCCGTTTCCGTATCCATCTGCATCGGAATCTTGGTACCAGGTGAGGCCCACGCCCTCGTCCACATCGCTATCACAGTCGTTGTCGGCTCCATCGCAGACCTCGGAGGCGCCTGGGTGGCTCGCTGCATCCAAATCGTCGCAGTCATCGTCGGTGGCCACGTAGCCGGGGGCAGCCTCACAGGCCTCGATCTCGTACTGGGTGCCGCCATAGCCGTCCCCATCCGAGTCGCCGTAGAACACAGAAGTGCCCACCGTGTCCGGGTCGTCGCTGTCCGTGAGCCCATCGCAGTCGTTGTCCACCCCGTCGCAGGTCTCCGGGGCGTCGTCGTTTGCGTCGGCATTGTCGTCGTCGCAGTCCTCACAAGCGGCAAAGCCATCGCCGTCTGCATCCGCGTAGCCCACCGACCCGTCACAGTTGTAGTCGTTGGGGTCCGCGCAGTCGGCTTCCAGGGCGCCGGGGTGGTAGGCCGGGTCGGCGTCATCACAGTCGCCTGAGCCAAGCACAAACCCCGCAGGGGCCGTGCAGGCGACCTCGCTCATCGTCTCCACGCCCCAGCCGTCCAGGTCCACATCCCGGTACCAGGTCTCGGCGTCGACAGAGTCCGCATCGTCCGTGAACCCGTCGCAGTTGTTGTCAGCGCCGTCACAGACCTCCTGTGCGTCCGGGTGAACGGCTGCATCCAGGTCGTTGCAGTCTCCTCCGTTCTCTACGTGGCCCGTCGGGGAGACGCAGGCCTCGGTGGGGGAGAGCTCGTCCCCAAACCCATCGGCGTCGGCGTCGGCAAACCAGGTGGAGAGCAGGCCCTCATCCACCTCACCGCTGCAGTTGTTGTCGAGCCCGTCACAGGCCTCCGCTGCGCCCGGGTAAATGGCCGCATCCGAGTCGTCGCAGTCCACCCCGCTCGCAAAGCCGTCCCCGTCGGCGTCGGCCCCGGCGGGAACGCTGGTGTCCGTGTCGAGGGGGGGCTCATCCTTGGGCACCTCCCGGCAGGAGAAGAGCATAAGCGGCAGCAAAAGGGTGGGTTTCATGGGAGACTCTCGTGTGCAGGCGAGAGACGACAGTATCACCCTGTGGGATCAAAGTTGGCCCGGCCCCTTGACGATTGGCCTTGCGGGGAACAGCTTTGCAGCCATGGCCCACCGCATCTTTCACTCTCCCGAGGAGACCCGTGCATTTGGCGAGCGCCTGGGCGCCTGCGCGATTGGGGGCTGCGTGGCAGCGCTGGTGGGGGACTTGGGTGCCGGAAAGACGTGTCTGTCCCAGGGGATCGCTGCCGGCTTGGGGGTGGCAGGACCGATCACCAGCCCGACCTTTGTGATTGTGCAGAACTACCCGGACGGTCGGCTCCCTTTCTTTCACGCGGACTACTACCGGCTTGGGGAGGAGAGTGAGCTGACGGAGCTTGGGCTGGACGAGGTCCTGGAAGGGGAGGGGGTGGCGGCTGTGGAGTGGGCGGATCGGTTCTGGGACACGCTCCCGGGAGATCATCTGCGGCTCACCCTGGAGTTTGAGGGAGCCCGGGCCCGGCGGTTGACGGTGGAGACCACCGGCCCGCAGGCGGCGGCCTGGTGGGAGGCGGCCCGTGTCGACTGATCGGGTGGAGTTCGCCCGCCAGGGCACGCCAGCGCCCATGTCCGGGCGCTTGACCGTGATGGCGCTGGGGCTTGCCTTGGTGGGCGGGGTGTTGGTCGTGAGGGAGAGCTTCTTCTTTCGCCAGTGGCAGGGGCCTGAAACGGTCGTACAGGTGGAGGGAGATGTACCCGATCCGGGCTGGTACGAGCTGGAGTCGGCCACAGTCCACGATGCCTTGCGGGCGGCTGGTGCTTCTACGCAAGGTGTGGAGAACCACCCGGTTCGGTCCGGGCGTCGCCTGGTGGTCAAAGGCGATGAGGTGCAGGTCGGCCCCTCCGGAAAGGAGCTGGTGGTGGGGGTGCCCCTGGACCTCAACCTGGCCGCCGCCGAGAGCCTGGTGGTGCTTCCGGGGATTGGATCGACCCGGGCCCAGGCCATCGTGGAGCACCGCCAATCCAACCCCTTTCGCAGGGTGGAGGATCTGCTCCAAGTGCACGGAATCGGCCCCAAGACCCTGGAGAAGCTGCGCCCCTTCGTGCACGTTGGGCCCTGACACGGGATAGACGACCGAATCGTGCAAAACGCCCCCCGCGATTCCGTTCCGGGGCCCGGGAATTCCCCGGTCTACCTGGACCACAACGCCACCAGCCCACCCCGGCCTGAGGTGCTGGCGCGGGCCCTGCCTTTTTTGCGGGAGCACTGGGCCAACCCCCATGCCACCCACCGACTGGCCCGGCGGCCGGCGGCGGCGGTGGAGGAGGCCCGCGAGGAAGTGGCAGCTTGGGCCCGCACCCGCGCCCGGGACGTGATCTTTACCAGCGGTGCCACCGAGTCCAACCACCTGGCGATTCGAGGCGTACAGCGGGCGGGTCGAACTCGGATCCTGGTGTCGGCCGTGGAGCACCCCTCCCTGGCGGCCCCTGCCGCACAGGTCCAGGCCCAGGTGCTCGGTGTGGATGCCGATGGGGTGCTGGATCTCGCTGCGCTGGAGGCGACCCTGGGAGCTGATGTGGGCCTGGTCTGCGTCATGGCGGCCAACAACGAGACCGGGGTGGTGCAGCCTCTTGCCGAGGTGCATGCCCTGTGCCGCGCCGCGGGGGCCTGGCTTCACGTGGATGCAGCCCAGGTGGCCGGCCGGTTTGAGATGCCCCCCCACTGGGATCTTCTGACCCTGTCCAGCCACAAGGCGGGGGGGCTCAAGGGGGCCGGCGCCCTGGTGCTTCGCCAGGGAGTCACCGTGGTCTCCCAGCAGGTGGGCGGTTCCCAGGAGCGGGGTCGCCGGGCAGGCACCGTGGATGTGCCCGCCGTGGTGGGGCTGGCTCAGGTGCTGCACCAGCGGTGGCCGGACGAGCAGCTTCGCGGCCACCGGGACTCCCTGGAGGCGCTGGCCGAAGCCGCGGGCTGCGCTGTAACGGCTCCTGCGGCGGATCGGATCCCCAATACCCTGCACCTCAGCCTGGAGGGAGTCGCTGGCGAGACCTTGGCCATGTCACTGGACCTGGAAGGGGTATGTGCCTCCACCGGGTCTGCCTGTGCCTCCGGTGCGGCCGAGCCCAGCGCCGTGTTGGCGGCCATGGGCCGGGATCCACGATCGGGCTTGCGCTTGTCCCTCGGATGGAGCACCACCGAGGAGGAAGTGGCCCGGGCGGGCCGAATCCTGGAGCACGTGGTGAAGCGCTGCCGGTCCATGGAGGACGTGGGATGAGCCGGGTTGTGATCGCCATGAGTGGTGGAGTGGACTCGTCGGTGGCGGCGGCTCTGTTGGTGGAGCAGGGCCACGAGGTGGTGGGCATTCACATGAAGCTCCACGATGCTTCCCCCGAGGAGGCCGGGCGCTGCTGCGGAATGGACGATGCTCTGGATGCTCGCCGCGTCGCGGACGAGCTGGGCATTGCTTTTCACGTCATGGACCTGAGGGAGGCCTTTCAAAAGGCCGTCATCGATGACTTTGTCGCCACCTACGAGCGCGGCGCCACGCCGAATCCATGTGTGCAGTGCAACGGGGTTCTGAAGTTCCGGGTGCTGCTCCAGCGGGCCCTGGCCCTTGGCGCCTCCCACCTGGCGACAGGCCACTACGCGCAAATAGGGGAGGGGCCGATGTTGAGGAGGTCTGTAGACACCCACAAAGATCAGACCTATTTCCTGTTTCCCGTGACCCAGAAGGCCCTGGGCAAGACTCTGTTTCCCTTGGGCGGCATGACCAAGGACGAGGTTCGTGCCCACGCGGAGCGCTTGGGGTTGGTGACGGCCCACAAGCCCGAGTCCCAGGAGATCTGTTTTGTGGAGGATGGAGAGCACGCAGGGTTTGTGCAGCGGGCCCGTCCTGACGTGGATGGAGCCGGGGAGATCGTGGACTCTTCAGGCCGTGTGCTGGGGCACCACGACGCCTACTGGCGGTTTACCGTGGGGCAACGCCGTGGGCTGGGGGTGGCTATGGGCCACCCGGTCTATGTGTCGGACATTGATCCAGAGACCGGCCGGGTGGAGGTGGCCGGTGGGGACGATCTCTGGCACACGGGACTCCTTGCTTCTCGTTGGGTCTGGAATGAACGCCCCGAACCGGAGGAGGTTGTCTGGGCGAGAATTCGCCACAAGGGCACCATGACCCAAGCCAGGGTTGGACCGGGAGAAGCGCCCACTGTGCAGTTTCTTGAGCCGGTGTGGGCCGTGGCCCCTGGACAGGCGGTGGTGGTATACCGGGATGACGTGGTGCTGGGCGGGGGATGGATCGTTCAGGCGCTGAAGGATGACGTATGAGCCTGGACGCACTGGAAGAGATCCTTGGGCACCGATTTGCGGATCGGGCGCTCTTGCAACGAGCCCTGACCCACCGAAGCTGGGCTGCCGAGAACGATGGGGAGGACAATGAGCGCCTGGAGTTCCTGGGGGATGCGGTGCTGCAGATAGTGGTGACGGACCTGGTGATGAAGCGCTTTCCTGAATCTCCCGAGGGCCAGTTGTCTCGTATACGGGCTGGGATCGTGCGGGCTGGAGGGGTGGCGGATCTCGCCCGGACGTGGAGACTCGATGCCTATGTGCGCCTGGGCAAGGGGGAGGAGATGACGGGGGGGCGGACCCGAAACTCGGTGCTCTCCGACGTGGGGGAGGCGATCCTCGGGGCCCTCTACCAGGAGGGGGGGCTCGAGGTCTGTTTCCGCTTGTTGGAGAAGACCCTGGGGCCACAGCTGGATGCGGTGGAGGACCCCACCACCTTCGGGGTGGGCCCCAAGACGCTGCTGCAGGAGATGGCGGTGGCCCGGTGGGGGATTCTGCCCACCTACGAGGAGGTCTCCATCTCCGGGCCGGACCATGCCCGGATCTATCGGGTGCGGGTGGACGTGGGGGACAAATTCTCCGCAGAAGGGGAGGCCAGCAGCAAGCGCAACGCGCAGCGCGCAGCTGCCGCAAAGATTATCGGTCACTTGGCGGCCATGGAACAGGCTGGGAAGGAACAATGAGTGACGATACGCAGCATCGCTGTGGGTATGTGGGCATTGTCGGTCGCCCCAACGCGGGCAAGTCGACCTGGCTGAACTGTGTGCTTGGGCAAAAGGTGAGCATCACCTCTCCGAAAGCCCAGACCACCCGAAACCGGGTCATGGGCATCTACAATGGGGAGGGCGTCCAGGCGATCCTGGTGGACACCCCGGGACACCACGAGGCCTGGACGGACCTGAACAAAGTGCTGGTTCACACTGCGGAGAACGCCCTTGGGGATGTAGATGTGGTGCTGCTTCTTGTGGACCTGGTGCCGGCGGCCAAGGCAGCCAAAGGCGGCAAGGCGATCCTGTCCAAGGGGGAGCGCGTGCTCCTGGAGCGAATTCGCGAAGCGGGCCACCCGGTGGTGTTGGGCCTCAACAAGATGGATGCGGTGCGGGCGGACTGGATGCTGCCCGTGGTGGAGAGCTGGAAGGAGGAGGGGGAGTTTGCAGCGGTGGTCCCCTTGTCGGCCTTGAAGGGCCACGGCGCGGACACACTTCTGGACGAGGTGCTCGCGCTCTTGCCGGAGCACCCGCCGCTTTTTCCCACGGACCAGGTCACCGAGAGCACCGAGCGGTTCGTGGTGGCGGAGATCATTCGCGAGAAGCTGTTTCGCAATCTTCGAAAAGAGATTCCCTACGCCACGGCGGTGGAGGTGGAGACCTTCGATGAGGCCCGGCGAGAGAAGGGGAAGAAGCCCCTGGTGAAGATCCGGGCGAAAATCCTTGTAGAGCGGGACTCCCAGAAGGGGATTGTGATTGGCAAAGGGGGCGCTAGCCTCAAGCGCATCGGGACCCATGCCCGGGAAGACATCGAGACCCTCCTCGGGTGCAAGGTCCACCTTGAGTTGTTTGTGAAGGTGGTGGCGGACTGGTCCGAGAACCCGCGGATCAGGCGGGAATTGGGTCTGGAATAGGGGCGAGGGTGACCCACTGCGACGTTGGGATCCCCACTGCCGAGTGCCAGGAGGCGGCTTTTTTTGAGGCCCGGCCTGGAACGAAACATGCAACGAATTGTCACGAGCGCCATGGGATGCAGGAATGCTTGTTGGTTTGGTGATGGTTTCGTTTGCTTGGGGCAGCCCCTGTAGTGGGAGCGTAGAAGGGACCTGTGTGTCGGTTTTGGGCGATGCGCTGGAGCACAGCGCATTGGAGGGTGCGTCTCTCATCCCTGAGAGCCATCGGCCTGCTTCGGGGACCAAGCGTCGGGTCTACGACGCCAACGTGAAACGCTTGGAGAACATGAAGTCCCGCCTTCGTGGCAGCCAGGCATCGGACCTGGAGACCTTCCTGGATCACTACCGGCGAAACCAGGCCCGCTACCAGGCGGTGGCGGACCAGGTGCACCTGCCCCCGGAGCTTATTGCGGCGCTCCATTGGAGAGAGAGCACGGGAGACTTCAACACCTATATGCACCAGGGCGACCCGCTGGGGCGGCCGCCTCGACACCATCCGACGAACATTCCCACGTTCTACAAGTGGGAGGACTCGGCGGTGCATGCCTTCGGCCAGAAGAAGTCGCTGCGGGACTCGCTTCACATGGATGAGTAAACCACGGATCTGGCCGCCATGGCGACCTATGCCGAGTACTACAATGGCCTTGGCTACTACAAGCGAGGCCGCCCCAGCCCCTACGTGTTCTCGGGGACCGATCAGTACCGTCGGGGCAAGTACGTGGCGGATGGGCGCTACAGCCGAGGTGCCAGGGACCGTCAACTCGGCGTGGCGACGATGATTCAGGCCATCCGGGAGTCTGGTGGAGGGAACAACTCCTAGGAGGCTGTAGTGCATTGCTCCCGTCGACTGGCTTGCCCACGCAATTCCAGACACTTCCGCTCGTCGGTCACATGTCCAGACATGTTCCCTCCTCCCGTAAGCACCTGTAATCACATGTGCGGCGCCATTCTCGGTCCGCAATGCGCTACAGCCTCCTAGACCGGATATTTCACCAGCCGTTCTTCCCTACGGTCCCTCGCCGTTCGGCGAGGGCT